>NZ_JAMXRV010000007.1:0-229195 GCF_024124625.1 Cobetia sp. Dlab-2-AX
TAAGCCTGCCGCCAGCGTTCAATCTGAGCCATGATCAAACTCTTCAGTTGAAAGCTTGATAGTCTGTTAAGCAGACCAAACTTGGTTCAGAGTCAAACTTCTCGTGAGAGGCTTGCTCCGATATTTGATGACCTTGTCACCACTCATCGGCAAGCGCTCACACGAATTACCTGATCAAATTTTTAAAGAGCGTCGCTGTGAAGCGAGGAGGCATATTCTACTCGGAACGCTTGAGAAGTCAAGCACTTGATGATGAGTCAGTCGACTGCCTCTAAGCATCATCAAGCGGTGAGGAGCGTTGCTCGATCACCTGTTCCGTAAGGAGTGCGGCACATTCTAGCGAATCGCCCGGAATTGTCAATCGATGATCTCGAAGCGGACTTCAAAAACATCAAACAAAACAATCACCTGCAAACCTCTTTCGCCGCTGGTAACGCCATGCGTCCCCGGCAGCGGATGGGTACTTTACGCACGAACCGGCGTGATGGCAAGGGCTTTTTGGCAGTAATGCCCAAAAGAGTGCAAAGCGAGTCCATGCGTTTCTCTAGCACCAATCAGGATGACATCTCGAAAGACATCACACGAGAGCCCACTATATACCCACTTCCTCGACAAACGCTGTCAGCACTGCCCCATCAAACGCCCTCCACTATGCAACCCTCTCAACATGCTTCTCTTCTACAGGGCCCCTGCAAGACATGTGAGTCGTTGCATGTGCGACGGCATCGGCCAATGCACTCTCTCTCCCCGCCGCCATCTGGCAGACACTGCCCACGATGATCAGGCACGGTGTCGGCAATGGATGCTCGGCCAGACGACTCACCATATTGCCGAGCGAGCCATGCAGGGTCTGCTGCTCGGGAAGGCTGGCATTGGCGACCAGCATCATCGGCCAGTCCGCCGGCAGTCCATGACGCTGCAACTCATCGCAGATCACCTCGAGACGATTGAGCCCCATGTAGAAGAGAATCGTTTCATCACGACGCGCCAACTGCTGCCATTCAGGCTGCTCGCTCTTACTGCAGAGCTGAGCGGTCACGAAGCGCAGACGCTGCGCATGCGCCCTGTCCGTCAATGGCATTCCCAGGGCAGCGGCCGCACCGGAAGCCGCGGTGATGCCCGGCACGATATGCCGCGTGATGGCGGCATCATCGAGGGCCACGAGCTCTTCCCCCATGCGGCCGAAGACACCGGGGTCACCGCCCTTGAGGCGCACGACTCGCATGCCCTCCCCCGCCAGGCGCACCATCAGCGCGCCGATCTCATCCTGCGGCACACTATGATTGCCGCAGGCCTTGCCGACGTAATAGCGCTCACAGTGAACCGGCAGCTGAGCGAGAACCTCATCGCCGACCAGACGGTCATAGACCACCGCATCCGCAGCATTCAGCATTCGCCATGCCTTGAGCGTCATCAGGTCCGGGTCCCCCGGCCCCGCGCCCACCAGCGCGACCTGCCCCGGAAGAAACGCCTCCCAGGCGGGAGAAATCCCGTTGGCATCGCTGCGCGTCGGCGCATGCCGATTCTCGCCACGCCACTCGCGCCGCGACATCAGGCCGTCGGTCAGCCGTGCCATGAGAATCACGAGAGACTCTGCACTGCTGGATACCGACATCAGATCACGCCATTTCCAACGAATCAGTCCGCTCATCGGATCGCTCCTCTTCCACAAGACGCTTAAGTTCAGGCAGGCAGGAACCGCAGCGAGTGCCGCAGGCCAGTCGTGCGCCCAGGACTTCCACGGAACCGTCACCGGACTGGATGGCCTGACGGATGGTCAGCTCGCCGACCTGATGGCAGGCGCAGATCATCGCCCCGACGTCCGCCTGCCCGGAGAGACGGCCGGCCAGCAGGCTGCGCCGCTCATGCGCGGAGAGCTGCTCTGATGCGAAGCATTCGCCCAGCCAGGCAATATTGGGTTGGCGATCGAGGTGTGCGTCGCCCGGCATCACCTTCAGCCACCAGACAAGGCGCTCGTCACGAAAGCCCGCTGCACTGATGCCGCCCTGGGCGGCGTCCTGTGCCCAGAGCCCCGCCGGGACACCCAGATGGCTTTCGCACCAATGCTGCCAATCCGGCTGACCCTGACCTGCCAGCTGGTAGCGCACCAATGCCGATTGCGGAATACGTGCCCAGTAGCGCCCATCGAGCTGGGCCACGGCATCCGCCAGATCCTCACGCCCGGCCAGGATGGCGGGGGCGATCAACAAGGTGGCCTGCCACTCGCATGGCAATGGCGCGACTTCGACCGCGCCATGCTTGGATTCCGGCTGACCGGAGAAGGGATCAACGAGACCCGCCAGCAGCGCACCGGCCCGGGCATGACTCGCGAAGTGGTCACTCCAGTGCATCGGAATGAACACCTCTCCGCGACGCTGAGCACTGCTGATGCGCACGCGAGCCCGATAATCCCCACGTAGCCCGCCCTGCTCATCACGCCCCTTGAGTTGCGCGAGATCGCCATCCTGCAAATCACGAACCGCCGCATCCTGCGGATGAAGCTCCACGAAAGGCTCGGCCCGGTGATTCATCAGGCGAGCACTGCGCGCGGTACGCGTCATGGTGTGCCACTGATCACGGATACGTCCGGTATTGAGACGCAGAGGCGCCGCATCGCTCAGCGCCTGTTGCGGCAACTGCGGTACCACGGGCACCAGCCGTGCGCGCCCATTGGGGGTATTGAAGGTGGCATCCTCGAACAGGCGCGACGTGCCGATCAGCTCGCCCTTGTCCCCGCGGCGTACCGGCCACTGGATCGGCTTGAGCGCGTCGTACCCCGCGCGATCCAGCTCCGCCAGCGGCGCGATGTTGAACAGCCGCTTGACCGAGGAAGTCGCCGATGGCTTGCGACCGGCCTTGAGACGCGGCGCAGCATTGCGAAACCCCGAGAGGCGAGCGTGTTCACGGAAGATCGCATGGGGCCCCGAGTAGTCGAAAGCCTCCTGATAGCCCATGCGCTTGCCGACCTCCGCCAGCTGCCACCAGTCATGACGCGCCTCACCCGGCGGAGTCAGCAGGCCACGCTGACGCGAGATGCAGCGCTCGGAGTTGGTGACGGTGCCATCCTTCTCGCTCCAGCTGCTGGCCGGCAGCACCACGTCGGCGTAGGCCAGGGTGTCACTGTCGGCCATGCACTCGGAGACGATCACCAGCGGGCAGGCCGCCAACGCCGCACGCACTCGTGCACTATCCGGCAGGCTCACCGCCGGGTTGGTCGCCATGATCCATAGCGCCTTGATCTCGCCCCGCCCCAGCGCCGCGAACAGCTCGACCGCCTTGTGACCAGGCCCCTCGGGCAAGTTCGGCGCCTGCCAGAACTCGCTGACCAGCGCCCGTGCACCCGGCGTGTCGTAATCCATATGTGCCGCCAGCTGGTTCGCCAGGCCACCGACTTCGCGACCACCCATCGCATTGGGCTGCCCGGTGATGGAGAACGGCCCCGCCCCCGGCAGCCCGATCTTGCCACCCGCCAGATGGCAATTGATGATCGCATTGCCCTTGTCGGTGCCACTGGTCGATTGATTCACGCCCTGGGAGAACAGCGTGACCACGTGCAGCTGGGTGGCGAACCAGTAATAGAAGGTCTCGAGACGCTCCACATCGATATCGCAATCCCGCGCAATCGCGGAAAGCGAGCAGTCGTCACGCTTCGCCTGCTTGAGCGCCGCATCGAACCCCTGGGTGTGGGCCTTCAGATAGAGGCGGTCGGTGCGTCCGCGCTCGGCCATATAGGCCAGCAAGCCATTGAAGAGGCGCGCGTCGCTGCCGGGGCGAATACCCAGATACAGGTCCGCGATCTCGCAGCTGTCGGTCAGCCGCGGGTCGATCACCACGATACGCAGCAAGGGATTGTCGATACGTGCCTGCTTGAGACGCTGGAACAGCACCGGGTGGTTCCATGCCAGATTGCTGCCGACCAGCACCACCAGCTCGGCACGCTCGAGATCCTCATAGCTGCAAGGCACGGCGTCTGCCCCGAAGGCACGCTTGTGCGCCACGACCGCCGAGGCCATGCACAGCCGCGAATTGGTATCCAGGTGCGGCGTGCCGATGAAGCCCTTGAACAGCTTGTTGGCGAGGTAATAGTCCTCGGTCAACAGCTGCCCCGACAGATAGGCGGCGATGCTGTCCCCACCATGGGTGCTGCGCAGCTCACCGAAGCGAGCGGCGATCAGATCCAGCGCCGTATCCCAGCTCACCTCTCGCAGCACGCCTGCGGCGTCGCGTATCTGAGGCTGCGTCAGACGGCCGCTGGGTGACAGCGTCTCGGCAAGCGCAGACCCCTTGACGCACAGACGCCCGTAATTGGCCGGATGGTCGTTGTCGCCGCTGACGGCGGTGATCCGGCGCTTGAGCTCACCGCCCTCCTGCACCCGGGTTTCCAGCTCAAGTGACACGCCACACCCGACACCGCAATACGGGCAGGTCGTCGAGGCGCTGCAGGGGAAAGACTCACTTGTGCTCTGGGGCTTGCTGGCCTGCATCGACATCACTCCCTAGTGCAGTAAGCATGAAAAAAGCGCCTGATGACCCGCCACGTAATGTGCGGTCATCAGGCGCCTTTGCCTGTCGTGGTCAGTCCTGGTCTACCCTGCAGACTGACAATGGAAACTGACGGTGGATACGGTCTCGTCATGCCGATGGGTGCGCAATCTCGTCTTCGAGACGTCGACATGGCGTGCATGCATGATTGAAGAGCCGCCGTTGGCCGGTTCGCGAGTCTCGCAACAGTGAAGCTTGCGGAGTCACGAACCTTCAATCAGGTATCACACCAATGACCTGACAGACGCACTTAACAGACCAACCCTGACCAATCATCAGAAATAACAATCACTTGGCCGTCATAAGCTACCGAAGCAGGAGGCGAACAGCGCGAGACGGCCAGCGCCAGGCACCGCTGACGCACCAGCCATGTGCATCAGCGCATGCGACTGCACCAATCCCTGCCTTGATGCCTCCCACAACCGCGACCGACTCTGCCATGGCAGGACAGTGCCTCAAGCATCTGCAACTGCAAGTGAATGAAAAATAGCGACTTTCTCTGAAGCGGCACCGAATTCGCCTGAGTATCGGCAGGTTGGGTCAATGACGACCCCGAATCGCAGGTCTCGCAGCGCATCACTCCAATGAGTGACATACCGCAGCCAACGGTCCGCCAGACCTGCCGCAGTTGCGGGTGACAGCGACATCGTCACCTGACGCTGCAACTCGCTATCCAATGATTAGCCCTCATCTTCCAGGCAAAGGCGCCTGCTTGACGTCGTGAACATCACGGCGGCAAGCAGGCGCTTTTTTTATGCATCTTTTTCATGCGTCAGAACATCAGCGCAAGGAGGCAGCATGCACGCACCACCTCTCACCCGCGAGCCTACGCCAGCACTGGTCATCATCGGCCACGGCATGGCGGCGCAGAAGCTGCTGGAGCAGCTGGTCTCGCTGAGCCCTGATCAGCAGCTGCCCTGGCCGGTCACGGTGATCGGCGAGGAGCCCCACCTCCCCTACAACCGCATTCAGCTCTCGCCGCTATTGGCCGGCGAGACACGAACCGAAGGCCTGATCAGCCAGCAGGCCGACTGGTTCTCGCGGCACGGCATCACACGGATCAGCGGCGACCCCGTCAGCCAGATCGATCGCGCCGCCCGCTGTGTCGAGACCGCCAGCGGTGGCCGCATCCCCTATCAGCGGCTGGTGATCGCGACCGGTTCACGTCCGGCGCTGCCTCTGCCACTACCCGCTCACCTGCCAGAGTCGTCGTCCGCCAATGACTGGCCGCCGGGGCTGATGGGCTTTCGCGATCTGAAGGATGTCGAGCAGATGCAGGCCGCCTGCCTTGCCGGACGGCGGGAGGGCGCCGGCGCACTGGTCATCGGTGGCGGGCTGCTCGGGCTCGAGGCCGCCGAGGGCCTGCGCAAGGGGGGTCTTGAGGTGACGCTGCTGCAGCGCAGCGAGCGCCTGATGAACCGTCAGCTGGATGAGGTCGCGGCCGGACTTCTGGAGCAGGAACTTCGCGAGCGTGGCCTCGACATCATCACTGGCGCGCATCTCGAAGAGTGGCTCGAGACCCCGGCGGGCCGCATCACCGGCGTGCGCCTCAAGGATGGCCGCGAACTTCACGCCGGATTGACCATCGCCGCCACCGGCATTCGTCCCGAAATCGAGCTTGCGCATGCTGCGGGGCTGGCCTGTCAGCGCGCCATCCAGGTCGATGGCCACCTGCTCACGAGTGATCCGCACATTCATGCGCTGGGCGAATGCTGTGAGGTGGATGGCGAGACCTTCGGCCTGATTGAGCCCATCTGGGCACAGATCGAAGTGCTCGCCCGCCAGCTTCTCGCGCAACCGACTCCTCCCTATCGCAATGCGCCACTGGCGACGCGACTCAAGGTCAGCGGCATCGACCTCTATAGCTGCGGCGAGCTTGCCCCCCGGCCGAATGACGAGGTGCTGGTCTATCAGGACCACGCCCTGGGCGACTACCGCCGACTGCTGCTGCGCGAGGAGCGCCTGGTCGGCGTGGTGCTCTACGGCGACGTCAGTGCCGGCAATGCCCTGTTCGAAGCGCTCAAGGCCGGCATACCACTGACCAGAATTCGCGAAGACCTCCTGCTGATGCCGGCAGAAGCCCTCGCACGTCTGACTCAGGACGGCCCACCGACGGCGCCCGATGACCCCAGCGGCAAGCCGGGCACTCAAGACACTTATTCTGACAAGACCGACAACACCCCTGACACCTTCGAGGAGGCCGCATGAAACACCTGATCATCATCGGCAATGGCATGGTTGGCCATCACTGCGTCGAACAGCTGATCGCACTGGGTGCCACCGCGCACTACCAGATTCATGTCTTCGGCGAAGAACGCCATATCGCCTACGACCGCGTGCACCTCTCGGAATATTTCACCGGGCGTGATGCCGAATCTCTCGCGCTCGGTAGCGTCGAGGATTACGCCAGCGCCGGTATCACGCTTCATCTGGACGAATGCGTGACGGCGATCGATCGCGATGGTGGCCATGTCATCACTCCGCGCGGGCGCTATCCCTACGACAGCCTGGTGCTGGCGACCGGCTCGACCCCCTTCGTGCCGCCCATCCAGGGCCTCGGTGAGCCGGGAAGCGAGGCCGCTGCCAGCAATCGTTTGGTCTACCGCACCCTGGAGGATCTTGATCAGATTCGCGCTGCCGCCGATGGCAAGACACACGGTGTGGTGGTCGGCGGTGGCCTGCTGGGGCTGGAAGCCGCCAATGCCCTCAAGTCACTCGGCCTGGAAGCGCATGTCGTCGAATTCGCGCCACGCCTGATGCCGGTCCAGCTGGATGAGGATGGCGGCCTTGCGCTCAAGCAACACATCACCGCGCTGGGCGTGGGGGTGCATCTCAATCGCGCCACCACCGACATCGTGCCCGGCGAGCACCATCAGTGGCGGATGAACTTCTCCGATGGCGAATATCTGGAGACCGACCTGATCGTGTTCTCCGCCGGCATCCGTCCTCAGGATGCGCTGGCACGCAGCGCCAGCCTCGAGATCGGCGAGCGCGGCGGCATCATCATCGATGACGAATGCCGCACCTCGGACCCGGAAATCTTCGCCATCGGCGAGTGCGCCCTGTGGCAATCGCGCATCTTCGGGCTGGTCGCGCCGGGCTATCAGATGGCCCGCGGCGTGGCGTCCCTGCTGGCCGCCAGCGCTGGCGATGCGGCAAGCGCCTCTCAGGAGAGCTTCCGCTTCCAGGGCGCCGACATGTCCACCAAGCTCAAGCTGCTGGGCGTGGATGTCGGCTCCATCGGTGACGCCCACGGCAAGACCGAGGGCGCGATCAGCTATCGCTACTGTGACGAGGCCGATGGCGTCTATCGCCGCCTGATCGTCTCGCAGGACCGCAAGCAGGTGCTGGGCGCGGTGCTGATCGGCGACAACTCGCGCTACGACACCCTGCTGCAGTACGTCACCAATGGCATCGCGGCGCCCAAGGACCCGGCGGCACTCATCCTGCCGGATGCCAGTGGCGAGGCCATCACGCTGGGCGCGGATGCCCTGCCCGACAGCGCCACTCTGTGCTCCTGCCACAACGTCTCCAAGGGCGATGTCTGCAGCGCCATCGATGCTGGCAACAGTGATCTGGGCGCCATCAAGGCCTGCACCAAGGCCAGCACCGGCTGCGGGGGCTGTGCGGCGCTGCTCAAGAAGGTGGTGGACGCCGAGCTGGAAAGTCGTGGCGTCGAGGTCGACCGCTCACTGTGCGAGCACTTCGCCCACACGCGTCAGGAGCTCTACTCGCTGGTGCGCGTCGAAGGCATCGAGACCTTCGCCGAGCTGATGGCCAACCACGGCCGCCATCCCGATGCTCTGGGCTGCGAGGTCTGCAAGCCGGCGGTGGGCTCGATTCTGGCCTCGTGCTGGAGCGCGCCGATCACCGAGTCCTCGCACATCCCGCTGCAGGACACCAATGACACCTTCATGGCCAACATGCAGAAGAACGGCACCTATTCCGTGGTGCCGCGCATCCCCGGCGGCGAGATCACGCCGGACAAGCTGATCGCCATCGGCGAGATCGGCAAGCGCTACAACCTCTATACCAAGATCACTGGCGGTCAGCGCATCGACCTCTTCGGTGCCCAGCTGCATGAATTGCCGGACATCTGGAGCGAGCTGATCACCGCCGGCTTCGAGACCGGCCACGCCTACGGCAAGTCCACCCGGACGGTGAAATCCTGTATCGGCAGCACCTGGTGTCGCTATGGCGTGCAGGACAGCATGGCGATGGCGCTGACGCTGGAAGACCGCTACAAGGGCCTGCGTTCACCGCACAAGCTCAAGTTCGCCGTCTCCGGCTGTACCCGTGAGTGCGCCGAGGCCCAGAGCAAGGATGTCGGTGTGATCGCCACCGAGAACGGCTGGAACCTCTACGTGTGCGGCAACGGCGGCATGCGCCCGCGTCATGCCGAGCTGTTCGCGACCGACCTAGACGAAGAGAGCCTGGTCCGCACCATCGACCGCTTCCTGATGTTCTACATCCGCACCGCCGACCGCCTGCAGCGCACCTCCGTCTGGCGCGAGGGCCTCGAAGGCGGCCTCGACTATCTGAAAGAGGTGATTCTCGAGGACAGCCTGGGGCTCGGCGAGACCCTGGAAGAGCAGATGCAGCAGGTGGTGGACCGCTACGAGTGCGAATGGGCCAATGCCCTCAAGAGTCCCGAGAAACTCAAGCGCTTCCGCAATTACGTGAATGACCAGCGCCCCGACCCGGCCGTGGTCAACATCGTCGAGCGCGACCAGATCCGCCCCGCCAGCCGCGATGAACTGGCCAGTGGCAATCTGATCATCAGCGACGGTGGCGCACGCGAAGCAGTGGCAGAACATCAGCCTCAGTCAACGACCCACCTGGCCACGGAGGTACGCTCATGACATCGCCTGCACTTGCCACGACACGGAACACTGCATCGCCCCACTCCGCCACGGCGACATCATCCCATCGCTGGGTGACACTCTGTCAGCGCGAGGACCTGGTACCGGGCTCCGGCGTCGCCGCCTGGCTTGAGGCGGACGGCCAGGCCTGCCAGATCGCCCTGTTCACGCTGCCGGCCACCGCCGACAGCGATGACCTCACGCTGTTCGCCATCGACCATCATGACCCGGTGTCAGGCGCCAACGTGATTGCCCGCGGCCTGCTGGGCGATCACGCCGGAGAGCCACTGGTGATCTCGCCACTCTACAAGCAGCGCTATCGACTCAGTGATGGCCAATGCCTGGACGACGACACTCTTGCCTTGACGGTGTGGCCTGTGTGTCTGGCAGGCGGCGAGGTACAGATACAGTGCCAGCGGGCAGACGATGCCTGCTAGCCACACGCGCTATCCACACCCGCAAACCACATCTGCAAGCCACATAAGTGATTGATGACGTACGCATATGCTCGAAAAACGGCACATATTTGGTGCACAACCATGCTGCAACGCACCATGAATCGTCCAGCAGCGCGCACGCCTCGAGTCATCTGACCGCCAGCTGGCAGCCCAAAAACAGGTATCAATATCTCAAGCCACTGTTTTTATTGAGGATACTGAAAAACTGGCATCGGGCATGCAATCTATACAGCGAGATGGCAAATGGCGGCTATCTCGCATGGCGTGCTCATTGCTGAGTCGAGGATCCGGGACCGGCGTATCCCCCTCGATATACAATGGCATTTAAGTCCACCCTATCTGGGGTGGACTTTTTTTATGCCTGTAGACAGCGACAAGCCATTGATTTCTTTGATTTAGAACAGGATGGGCCGCTCACTTCTTCTTGCTGACCTCCCATCTTGCTTCTCGCTTTTCCTTCTTGCCCCTCGCCCCCTCGCCGCTCATTTTTCTTCCCGCTGCTGACGACGCGCGATCCAGCGCTGACATTCCCCGATGATGCCGCTGCGGAAGCTGAGCACGCAGACCACGAAGATGGCGCCCAGAATCACGCTGACCCAATCGCCCAGCGCGGATTGCGCCAACTGATGTTGCAGCCCGATGACCAGCCCGGAGCCTACCAGTGGCCCGAGCAGCGTGCCGACGCCGCCCAGCAACGTCATCAGGATCACCTCTCCCGACATGTGCCAGCTGGCATCGCCCAGCGAGGCGAGCTGGAATACCAGCGTCTTGGTCGCCCCCGCCAGGCCTGCCAGCCCCGCCGACAGCACGAAGGCCACCAGCTTGTAGGCATCGGTGTGATAGCCCAGCGAGATGGCTCGCGGCTCGTTCTCGCGGATGGCTTTCAGCACCTGACCGAAGGGGGAATGCACCACGCGCCGGATCAGGGCAAAGGCCGCCACGAAGATCGCGAACACGAAGTAATAGAGGGTGTGGTTGTTCGCCAGATCGAACATGCCGAACAGCTCACCGCGCGGCACGCCATGCAGGCCATCCTCGCCGTGGGTGAACGGCGCCTGGATGAAGAAGAAGAACATCATCTGGGCCAGGGCCAGCGTGATCATCGCGAAGTAGATGCCCTGCCGCCGGATGGCCAGCGCCCCGAACAGCGTCCCCAGCACTACCGCGCCGAGCGTACCGGCCACGATGCCCAGCGTCGGACTCAGGCCCGGGTATTCCGCGAGCAGGAAGCCGGTGATATAGGCGCCCGTGGCCAGGAAGGCGGCATGCCCGAAGGACAGCAGCCCCACGAAGCCGAGCAGCAGATTGAAGGCGCTGGCGAACAGCGCAAAGCACAGAATCTTCATCAGAAAGACGGGATAGGCGACCCAGGGTGCCAGCAACCCGAGCAGGAACAGCACGAGATACAGCGTGCCCAGCGGGGTGATTCTGCGCGGCGCGCTGCCTGCACGCGCGGCCTGGTGATCCTGTTGCAGTACGGCCATGTCAGGCCTCCTTTCCGAACAGCCCGGCAGGGCGAAGCATCAACACCATCACCATCACCACGAAGATCACGGTATTGGCAGCTTCGGGATAGAACACCTTGGTCAGCCCCTCGATCAGCCCCATCGCGAGTCCGGTGAGAATGGCGCCGAGAATCGAGCCCATCCCGCCGATGACCACCACCGCGAACACCACGATCAGCAGGCTCGAGCCCATGGTCGGCGAGACGGGATACAAGGGCGCGGCCAGCACGCCGGCGAAGGCGGCAAGCGCCACGCCGAGCCCGTAGATCAGCGACACCATCAAGGGCACATTGATGCCGAAGGCCTGCACCAGCTCGGGATTCTCGGTTCCCGCGCGCAGATAGGCACCGAGACGCGTGCGCTCGATCAGGAACCAGACTCCGAAGCAGACCACCAACGCCGCCACCAGCACCCAGGCGCGGTAGGTGGGCAGGAACATGAAGCTCAGCTTGAAGCCGCCACTCAGCGCCTCGGGGATCGGATAGCTCGACCCCGAGACGCCGAACAGATTCACCAGCGTGCCCTCGAAGATCAGCGCCAGCCCGAAGGTCAGCAACAGGCCATAGAGGTGATCAAGATGCTGGATGCGCCGCAGCAGCAGACGCTCGACCACGATGCCCAGGGCGCCCACCACCAGCGGCACCACGATCAGCGCCGTCCAGTAGTTGAGCCCCAGATATTGCGCTCCCAGCAGCGCCGCGAAGGCGCCCAGCATGTACTGGGCACCATGCGCGAAGTTGATGATGCGCAACAGACCGAAGATCACCGCCAGCCCAAGGCTCAGCAATGCATAGAAGGCACCGTTGATCAGCCCCAGCATCAACTGGCCGAACAGCACCATCAGGGGTATTCCAAAAATCATGGTCATCCGCCCATTCCTTTTCAGCGCCCATTCGCGTCAGCTGCTCGGCGCTGCCGATCATCCGGCCGGCAGCGCCATGTCATACGCCTCAGCGACTCGACTGATGTTCGGCTTCAGCCCTTGACCAGCTCGCACTGGCTGTCCGCCAGCGGTCGGTAGGCCTCAGCGCCGGGGATGGTGCGGATCACGTCATAGACATCCCACTCGCCTTGAGACTCGGAGGGCGCCTTGACCTTGACCAGATACATGTCGTGCACCATGCGCCCATCGGCACGGATGGTGCCGTTGCTGGCGAACATGTCGTTGACCGGCGTCTCGCCCATTCTGGCGCGCACGGTGGCGGTGTCATCGCTACCTGCGGCCGCGACCGCATTCAGGTAATGCAGGGTGCTGGAGTAGATACCGGCCTGCACCATGGTCGGCATGCGCTCATTGCGCTCGTGATAGCGCTGGGACCAGGCACGTGTCTCGTCATTGAGGTCCCAGTACCAGCCGGTGGTGAGCTGCAGCCCCTGCGCCACCTCAAGCCCCAGGGCATGCACGTCGTTGAGGAAGATCAGCAGCCCCGCCAGCGACTGCCCGGCCTGCACCACGCCGAACTGACTCGCCGTGGTCAACGCATTGACGGTGTCCGACCCGGCATTGGCCAGCCCGACGATCTTGGCCCCGGAGCCCTGCGCCTGCAGGATGTAGGAGGAGAAATCACTGGTCGGGAATGGATGACGTACCTTGCCGACGATGGTGCCGCCGTTCTCGTTCACCACCTTTTCCACATCGCCTTCCAGGGCATGACCGAAGGCGTAGTCCGCGGTCAGCAGGAACCAGCTGTCGCCGCCTTCATCGACGATCGCCTTGGCCGTGCCATGCGCCAGCGGATAGGTGTCGTACACCCAGTGGACATGATTGGGCGTGCAATGCTCATTGGTGATGCTGGAAGCCGCCGAGCCGGAAACGATTCCCAGCGTGTCCTGTTCGGCGAGAATCCGCGTCACCGCGATGCTCACCGATGAGGCCACCAGCCCGGCGACCATGTCGACATTCTGCTGATCGATCCAGCCGCGCACCGTATTGGCACCGACATCGGCGCTGTTGCGGTCATCGGCACTCAATACCTCGATCGGCATGCCGTTGACGCTGCCGCCGAAGTCCTCGACCGCCATCTTGAGTGCATCGAGGCCGCCCGGGCCTGCCAGGTCACGATAGGTGCCTGACATGTCGGCCAGGTAACCGATCTTGATCACGCCGTCGCTGATATCGGCCTGCGCGATTCCCGCCGACAGCAGTGATCCCACCATGAGCGCGGACAGCGGCAACAGGCGCCGGCGTGTTGCCGCCGTGATGCGGCGTGACAACGGTAACGCGACGGGGATGGCACTGGATGAAACGGTGGCACTGGATGAAACGGTGGCGCTGGATGTAGCAGTGGCGTTGGATGAAGCGGTGGCGCTGGATGTAGCAGTGGCGTTGGATGAAGCGGTGGCGTGCATGACATCTCCAAGCCGGATTACCCGGCAATATTGTGATTGTTGTGGCGAGACGTGCGGACTTCAGATTGGCGAGTGCAAAGGCCGTGCATGGCGGCCAGCCTGTGCAGCTCATCCCGAGCGGGAGCTCAGACCCCCAGTACCTTGTGCAGATATTCGTGGCGGGCCGGCAATTCAGCCGCGCTGATCTCTTCCAGAATGGTGCCGTGCTCCATCAGGTAATGACGGTCGGCCAGCGGGGCGGCAAAGCGGAAATTCTGCTCCACCAGCACGATGGTCATGCCGCGCGCCTTCAGCATCATCAGCACTTCGGCCAGCTTCTGGTTGATGACCGGCGCCAGCCCCTCGGTGATCTCATCCAGCAGCAGCAGGTCCGCCCCGGTGCGCAGGATGCGCGCCAACGCCAGCATCTGCTGCTCGCCACCGGAAAGGCGCGTGCCCTGACTGGTGCGCCGCTCATGCAGATTGGGGAACAGGGCATAGAGCTCATCCAGCGACATGCCCCGGCTCTGATCCTGGCTCCGGCCCTGGTCATGTCCTGTGCTCTTGACCAGCGGTGGCAGCAGCAGATTCTCCTCGACGCTCAGACTGGCGAAGATGCCGCGCTCCTCTGGGCAGAAACCGACACCGAGATGAGCGATGCGATGCGGTGCCAGCCCCATGCTGTCCTGCCCCTTGATGAGGATCTCGCCGCTGCGCCGGCCGACCATGTTCATGATCGCGCGCAGCGTGCTGCTGCGTCCGGCCCCGTTGCGCCCCAGCAAGGTCACCAGTTCACCGCGCCGCACCATCATGTTGACGCCATGCAGCACATGGGACTCGCCGTACCAGGCGTTCAGCTCGCGCAGGCAGAGCTGCTCTTCCCCCAGCGGCGAGTCGGCCGCCGAGGCTTGCCTGTCCGTCGCCTGCTCCATAACCCCCGTCATGAAACCTCCTTGTGCGCATCCGCCGTGGACTCGGGCGCTTCACTGCCCAGATACGCCTCGCGCACCTCGGGGTTGGCCGACACGCTGGCGTAATCGCCTTCCGCCAGCACCCGCCCGCGCGCCAGCACGCTGATGCGATCGCACAGACGGCTGACCACGCTCAGATTGTGCTCGACCATCAGCACCGTACGGCCCCGCGCCGCGACACGAATCAGCTCGACCACACGGTCCACATCCTCGGCGCCCATGCCTTGGGTCGGCTCGTCCAGCAGCATCAGCGTGGGCTCAAGCGCCAGCGTGGTCGCCAGCTCCAGCGCCCGCTTGCGGCCATAGGGCAGACTGGCGGTCACACGGTGGGCGTCATCGCGTAGCCCTACCTGCTCCAGCAGATGCAATGCCTGCTCGTTCAAGCTGTCGAGGCTGCGTTCCGGCTTCCAGAAATGAAACGAGGTGCCTTGGGGGCGTTGCAGGGCGACCCGCACGTTCTCGAGCACCGTCATCTGGGAAAACACCGCCGATATCTGGAAGGAGCGCACCAAGCCCAGGCGCGCGATCTCATGCGACTTCATGCGGGTGATGGATTTGCCGCGGTAGAGAATCTCGCCGCGAGTGGCCGGCAGAAAACGTGTCAGTAGATTGAAGACTGTCGTCTTGCCGGCGCCATTGGGGCCGATCAGGGCGTGGATATGCCCTTCCTGCACCTGGAGATTGACGTCATCGACGGCCGTGAAACCTCGAAAGTCCTTGCTCAAGCCACGCGTCTCGAGAATCGGGGCTGTCGCGGATGCGCCCCCGCTGGCACGCGGCCCCTGAATGGGCGGTGATGGCATGTCAGTACTCCGTCCTGACCGGCAAGCCGGTGGTCTGTGTCTTCCAAGAGACATGGGGGCTGTTCGTCAGCGCTGATGCCCGCAACGTCCGCCCGCAATGTCTGCCCGCAACATCACGGCTCGTCGTCGACACGCAGTATCAACAGGAGGCGCTATCCACAGGCCTTGGTCACAGACCCTGTTCACTGGCCCTGGTCAAGGCGCAATCTACAGACAGCTCTGCCAGGCCTTCGATACGATCCATCGTTACGATCAGCGCAACTGACGTTAACGTAAACTAGAATAGCAAGAGGCGCGCTGCCAGCGGCAAGCGCGCTCACTCGACCAATAGCCGATATATCAGCGACTTCTTCACAAGGCAGCCATCCCGAGACATCTCAAGGCCGGCAGATACCCCACCAGCCCGAGCCGAACAGTCGAGATGAGCGCAATTCCCGCCATAAAAAAGACGCCTGTCCGTCGCGGAATACCGCGCCGAAGAGGCGTCAACGAGGGTTGCCGAGATCATGACCTCTGGCCGGAGATCACGTACCTGACAAGAGACAACGGGTTTGGCCGGAGGCGGCAGGCCTCCGGCGGAAAGTCATATCAGCTCATATTGGAGTGGCGACCGGTCGAATCAGCATTCGATGGCATTGACCGCGAGACCGCCCTTGGAGGTCTCCTTGTATTTTTCCTGCATGTCACGGCCGGTGTCGCGCATGGTGCGGATCGCCTTGTCCAGCGAGACGAAGTGATCGCCATCGCCACACATCGCCATCTGGGCGGCATTGATCGCCTTGACCGAGGCAATCGCATTGCGCTCGATGCAGGGAATCTGCACCAGGCCGCCAATCGGGTCACAGGTCAGCCCCAGATTGTGCTCGAGACCGATTTCCGCCGCGTTCTCGACCTGCTCCGGCGTCGCGCCCATCAGCTCGGCAAGCCCGGCGGCCGCCATGGCACAGGCGGATCCCACCTCGCCCTGACAGCCGACTTCCGCGCCGGAGATGGAGGCGTTCTTCTTGCACAGGATGCCCACCGAGGCTGCCGTGAGCAGGAAGTCGACCACGTCCTCCTCGCGAGCATCCTCCTGGAATTTCATGTAATAGCTGAGCACCGCCGGAATGATGCCGGCCGCGCCATTGGTCGGCGCCGTCACCATGCGACCACCGGCCGCGTTCTCCTCATTGACCGCCAGCGCAAACAGGTTGACCCAGTCCATCGCCGAGAAGGTCGAGGTGATGATCGACTTGCTGGATTCCACATCCAGCAGACGCGCATGCAGACGCTTGGCACGGCGCTTGACGTTGAGACCGCCGGGCAGCACGCCTTCGTGCGTCAGGCCGTTGTCGATGCACTCGTTCATCACTTCCCAGATGCGCCAGAGCCCACGCCGCACCTGAGTCTCACTGCGCAGCGCACATTCGTTGGCCATCATCAGCTCGCTGATGCGCATCTTGTGCATGCGACACAGCGCCAGCAGTTCATTGGCGGTGTTGAATTCATACGGCAGACGCAGGCTTTCGTCTTCCAGCAGCGGGTCACGCGCGGCCTCGACTTCGTCGACCACGAAACCGCCACCCACCGAGTAATAGACATTGCGATACAGCTCATCGCAGTGGCCGTAGGCGATCAGACGCATGGCATTGGGGTGATACGGCAGCGGCGCATCGTGCCACTGCATATCACGCACCCATACGAAGGGCACCGCGATGCGGTTGTCGAGCAGCAGTGTCTGGGACTCCAGCAGCTCTTCGATGCAGGGGTCGATGATCGCAGGGTCGATCGTTTCCGGCAGCTCGCCCATCAGGCCGAGGATGGTCGCCTTGTCGGTACCGTGGCCTACGCCGGTGGCAGACAGCGAACCATGCAATTGCACCTCGATGCGCGCCACGCGCTCCAGCTGGTCGCGCGAGCGCAGGGTCTCGACGAACTGCGCGGCAGCACGCATCGGGCCGACGGTGTGCGAGCTGGAGGGGCCGACACCGACCTTGAAGAGATCAAATACACTGATGGACATGACAACACCTCATCTCGGAAACTCGCCGCGCCTGAGCGCCTGCCAGTGGATGAGGCAATGATGATGGATGGGGGCGGGACGCGACAAACCATAAAAATTGGTCGTGGGTTTAGCCTGACTAAACCCTATGCATCAAAAACGGCGTAAACTATGCGCTTCGCGCCACCTTGTGCCGTGATGCCTTTAGCTACCACCGCCATCTGCGTCTGGCCATCGCGGCTTTTCCCTTACTATCTGCCTCCAGCGCTTGCATGAGACCCGCCCATGACGTCTTCCCTCGACAACACGCCTGGTACTGGCCCCGTCGTGCCGCCGACGGCGATCGGCACGCCCGCAACCACACCGAGCCTGCGCCACCTGAATGGTCAGACCCATGCCTGGCTGCAGGTATTCGCCTGCGCCGCACGTCATGGCTCCTTCACGCGTGCGGCAGAAGAACTGCACGTCACCACCGGCGCGGTGAGTCAGCAGATCAAGCAGCTGGAGGAGCGGCTGGGCTTCAAGCTGTTTCTGCGTCGTTCACGCGGACTCGAGTTGACAGGGGAAGGTGCGCGACTGGCGCGCGTGGTGGAGCAGTCCTATAGCGCGGTGGGACTGGAGGTCAAACGGCTGCGCAGCGGCTTGATGAGCGGTGTGCTCAGGTTGCGTTCGGTGCCGTCATTTCTCTCCAAATGGCTGGCGCCCCGACTGCCACGCCTGCAGGCACGCTTTCCGGATATCGAGCTGCACGTGCGCGCCGAGGACAGTGACTCGCCGCTGCGCGAGGGCGATTTCGAGCTGGCAGTCGACCTCAACGACGGCCACTACCCGGGGATGCAGGTCACCGACCTGATGGAAGAGGAGATCTTCCCCGTCTGCCATCCCGGCCTGATGCGCGGCCGCCCGCCACTGCGCAGCGCAGAGGATCTCGCCTGGTATCCGCTGCTGCATGACATCACCGCCTGGCGCGGCAGTCACGATCACGCCGAGTGGGAATTCTATCTGGCCAGTATCGGCGCCCCCGAGATCAACGTTCAGCGTGGCTATACCTTCAACCGCAACCATCTGTCGATGGAAGCTGCCATCGCCGGCATGGGAGTCGCGATGGCAAGGCGCACGCTGATCACCGACGAGCTGTCCCGCGGCACACTGATCGCGCCCTTCACGCAGCGGGTACTGACCGGCAAGCGCTACGTCATCGTCCACCCCCACGGCACCCTGGATGATGGCCGTATCCAGGCCGTGCATGACTGGATCGTCGAGGAGGCCGAGCGTGATCGGTTACGTAAGGGCTGACGTAGATTTGCGCTTTACGCAACATCGATGCTGAATTGGAATCTCACAGTTTTCTTACCAGAATATTAACTGGCCACCTTTGCACCGTTATAATGAGCAGGCAAACAAGATTTCCATCCTGACAGGCAGTCCATGGACTGTCCGGAGAGCCCCATGTCCCGCCTGACTTCGCATACCCGACATCACCAGACTGTCCCACTCCCCATCAGCGCCGAACAACCGCTGTATGGTGGCAAGCCCACCTCGCTCTTCATGCAGGCCTGCCTGCGCCTGGCCATCTATGCGCCGCTGGTGGCTGCGATGATGTCGCTGGTCATGCATGATGCCTACCACTTCGGTGATGTCGGCTTCAGCGAAGCCAGCTGGACAGAACACATGCAGAGCACTCTGCTGGCGTTGAGCGCAGCCACCATGTGGTTGGTGCATTCACGCCTGCCGGACCTGCGCACCATCAGCCTGCTGCTGTTCGGCCTGTTCGCGGCGTCCCTGATCCGTGAACAGGATGCCCTGCTCGACGACATGATCGGCGATGGCAGTTGGCAGTTCCTGGTCAGCGTGGTCGCGATCCCGGTCATCATCGGCGTATGGCGCAACCGCAGCCGCTTCATCGCCGAGTTCGAGCACTTCGGACGCAGCTTCGCGTTCGGCCTGTTCGGCGCCGGCTTCCTGGCGACCTACGTCTTCTCACGCCTCTACGGTCGCTCGGAATTCTGGGAAACCCTGATGGGGGACTCCTACCTGCGTTCGGTCAAGAATGCCGCCGAGGAAGTCACCGAACTGTTCGGCTACACCCTGATGGCCATCGCCGTAATCGAGATCGTGCTGCTGGCGATCCGCATGGGCCGCCAGCGCCGCGCCCTGCTGCGTGAGCTCAAGGCCAACGACTGAGCCCGGCAACAAAACCTTCTTGCCGAGCTGCACGCAAGACCTGTCGCACGACCGTCACTTCGCCCTGCCCCATGAAACAACGCGAAGTGACGTGACATGAAGCACAGCGTGAAGCACAGGAGACAGACCCGTGACTCTCCCAAAAGCCGCTGCTCACCTGAGCCGCGGCTTTTTTCGTTTCTACTCTCAACAGGCTTCGCGAGACAGTCTCTGCTCGACAGCCTTCTCTCGACAGGCTGCGCTAGACAGCCGTCTCTCGATAGCCATTGCGCGAGGCAGTGACCGGAAACGGCTGGACACCAAATGAGAATGATTATATTTTACTAAGCAGTGGATACAATTCAACTATCGCCACTGCCACAGGAAAGCACCGACAGGATCTTGACCGTGTCATGCCCTCATTCTCAAGGAGCCTCACATGCGCTGGTTCAGTAGCTACCGCTTGCACGGTCATAGTCTTGCCCCCAGTCTCCCGCAGCACAGCCTCATCATCAGCATGCGCTGGCCCAGCCGCTGGCGATTGACGCCCGGCGCCACCGTCGTGGTGGAACATCCCAGGCTCGGCCAGCTGGTCAAGCGCCTGCATCGCATCGATGACAATGGTCGCCTGTGGCTACGTGGCGAGCACCCCGACGGCTTGAGCAGCGAGCAGATGGGGCCAGTCTCCCGTCAGTGCATCAAGGGCCGTGTCATCTTCAGCGTGGCGGCAACGCCTTCGTCTCACCAGTTGCGCCACGGCGCCTGATAGCCCCCCCCCAGGGCACATCACGCAGCTCTGGAACGACACAGTTCGAAGGTGGCAAGATCCATAAAGACAAGCCTGAAGGCGGCACAGCCCACATAGAAAGACCCGTAACGTAAAGCCCGCAAACGACAACGCCCGCCTCCCATTCACATGGGGGCGGGCGTTGTCTTGTCAGCGGAGCCAGCAGTCGAGGCGTGGCCCCGAGCGCTTCAGATCACTCTTCCATGAAGGAACGCAGTGACTCGGAGCGTGACGGGTGACGCAGCTTGCGCAGCGCCTTCGCTTCGATCTGACGGATACGCTCACGGGTGACATCGAACTGCTTGCCGACTTCCTCGAGGGTATGGTCGGTGTTCATGTCGATACCGAAGCGCATGCGCAGCACCTTGGCTTCACGTGCGGTCAGGCCAGACAGGATACCGCGGGTCGCTTCGATCAGACCTTCGCCTGTGGCGGAGTCGATAGGCGAGACCATGGTGCCGTCCTCGATGAAGTCACCCAGGTGCGAATCATCATCGTCACCGATCGGCGTCTCCATGGAGATGGGCTCCTTGGCGATCTTGAGTACGCGACGCACCTTGTCTTCCGGCATTTCGAGACGCTCGCCCAGCTCTTCCGGCGTCGGCTCGCGCCCCATTTCCTGCAGCATCTGACGCGAGACACGGTTCAGCTTGTTGATGGTCTCGATCATGTGCACCGGAATACGGATGGTGCGTGCCTGGTCCGCGATGGAGCGAGTGATCGCCTGACGGATCCACCAGGTGGCGTAGGTCGAGAACTTGTAACCACGACGGTACTCGAACTTGTCCACGGCCTTCATCAGACCGATGTTGCCTTCCTGGATGAGATCCAGGAACTGCAGACCACGGTTGGTGTACTTCTTGGCGATGGAGATGACCAGACGCAGGTTGGCCTCGACCATTTCCTTCTTGGCACGACGCGCCTTGGCTTCACCGATCGAAAGGCGACGGTTCACTTCCTTCAGCTCGCTGACCGGCAGCTGGACCATGTCCTGCTCGAAGGCGATCTTGCGCTGGGCACGCAGCACGTCGGCACGGAACGGCTCGAGCTTGTCGGCGTACTTCTTGCTGCCACCGATGAAGCTGTCGAACCAGTCCATGTCGGACTCATGCCCCGGGAAGGCCTTGATGAAGCTCTTGCGAGGCACCTTGCCGCGCTTGACGAAGATCTGCAGGATGACCTTTTCCTGCTCGCGCACCTGTTCGACAGACACGCGAACCTGACCGACCAGACGCTCGAAGTGCTTGGGCACCAGCTTGATCGGCGAGAACAGCTCGGCAAGACGCTCCTGCTCGGCCTTCGCCTCGGCAGAGCCGGAGCCGTACTTCTCGATGGCGGCCTTGGTCGCATCGTTCTGCTCTCGGATCTGCTCAAAACGGACACGAGCCAGCTCGGGGTCCGGACCGCCTTCGGAAGCGGTGTCGTCATCTTCGTCTTCGTCGTCGCCCTCGGACTCTTCGCCCTCGGGAATCTCCTCGACTTCCTCGACTTCGACTTCCGCGACACCCGGAACGCCTTCGTCAGGGTCGATGAAACCGGAGAAGAGATCGGACAGACGTCCACCGTCTTCGCCCAGAGTGCCGTCGTAAGCTTCCAGAATGGAGTCGACTGCCCCCGGCAAGAATGCCAGCGACGACATCACCTCACGCGTGCCCTCCTCGATCCGCTTGGCGATCTTGATTTCGCCTTCGCGGGTCAGGAGTTCCACGGTGCCCATCTCACGCATGTACATGCGCACGGGGTCGGTGGTGCGTCCCACATCGCTTTCCACCGCGGCGAGGGCGGCAACGGCCTCTTCGGCGGCAGACTCGTCAGTGGAGGAATCAGACATCATCAAGGTATCGGCATCGGGCGCTTCTTCCGCGACCTTGATGCCCATATCGTTGATCATGCTGATGATGTCTTCCACCTGTTCGGGATCAGCGATATCCTCGGGCAGGTGATCGTTGACCTCGGCATAGGTCAGGTACCCCTGTTCCTTGCCGCGCGCGATCAACTCCTTGAGACGCGACTGCTGCTGCGCATTACCAGCCATAGAACCCCTATCTCGACGAAGAAGAATGAAACACCTGGACGCGACGCGGCTCAGCGAGTGAGCATGGCGCCGGTATAGGGACGAAGAGAGCATCAAGCGCACCAGTATAGCGTGCCATCAGGAGATGCTGCCAGCGGCGTATTTGCCGGACCATCCAGGTGTGTTAGCGTTATCGGTTACGTTGCGGCAGTCCGCATCGGGAGCTACCTCATTAAATAGTGGGCATGAGTGCGTCTTTCAAGGCCATGGGGCGTATTTTCCTGCGCCATCGCTTCAGCTCTCACGGCATTTCCACCATTGTCGGCCTTCCTGGCACCGAGACTGCGTCAGCGCCGTGTTGCCAGCTCCATCAGCAGGGCCATCAGCCGCTGCTTCTCTTCTGCTGACAACTTCTCGCCACGCTTTTCCTTGGCCAGCAAGGCCTGATATTCCGCTTCCGGCGTGGTGCGCGCCTGCTGATGCTGGCAATGCTCCACCAGCCCCTTCAGTTCTTCGCTGCGCACGTCACGCGGAATCAGCAATTCACGGGCTGCCAGCTGCTCAAGTCTCGGACCCTGTGCGGTACCGAGGAAGTGCGCCAACAGCACCTGAGGCGAACGATACTGCCCCGCCTTCAGGAGACGCACCACATCCTTCAACAGTTGCGCATCCTCGCTGTCGGCCGGCTCACCCGCCCCCTCTATCCACTCATTGGAGTCAGGCAGCTCAGCGACCAGCTGAGGCTCGTGCACCAGAAGATGCAACAGGCGCGTCAGCATGCTGACCGAGGTGCGCTTCTGAGGCCTGGCCGGCGTCGCACGCGCGGCTTGAGCGCCCTGGCCCACAGGCATCTCGCCATGCGACTGCCAGTCATCCGGCTGCCAGCCATCGGGCTCGCCATCGCCGAAGCCGGCATCTGCCATCGCCTCCAGCGACGACCACTCGTCCTGGGCGTCACTCAGCGTCGCACCGTCCTGAGGACTGGCAGCGGGCGTTGAGCGCGGTGCCGAGTGTGGCGCGCCGGGCTGACGTTGTTGCTGTTGCGAACGCTGCTGCGGTTGCTGACGTAGTTGCTGGTGCTGACGCAGCCGTGCCTGCTGGGCTTCACGCGCCGCGGCGCGCTCCACCAGCATGGCATCCAGCCGCTCACGCTCAAGACCACTGCGCCGCTCCAGCTCCTTGAGCAGCAGCGAGCGCAGCACCCCTTCGGGCACGCGCGAGATCCACTCCAGCGCTTGGGTCACGAACCGCTCGAGCTGCTCCATGCGCTTGAGGTCGCGTCCTTCCGCGGCCTGCTCGAACAGGAACTCGGAGAGCCCGGAGGCGCAGGTGACACGCTTCTCGAACGCCTCCTGACCCTCGCTGCGCACCAGGGAGTCCGGGTCCTCACCTTCCGGCAGGAACAGGAAGCGCGCCTGACGGCCATCGATCATGACCTCGAGCACGGTTTCCAGTGCGCGGCGCGCCGCCTGCCGACCTGCCTTGTCGCCGTCGAAGCAGAACACCACCTCATCGACCAGGCGATAGAGGCGCTTGAGGTGATCCTCACTGGTCGCGGTGCCCAGGGTCGCGCAGGCATTGCGAATGCCGTACTGCGCCAGCGCCACCACATCCATGTAGCCTTCGACGATCAGCATGCGTTCCAGCTTGCGATTCGCCTCACGGGCTTCAAACAGCCCGTAGAGCTCGCGCCCCTTGTGGAAGACGGGAGTCTCGGGAGAATTCAGGTATTTGGGCTTGGCGTCGCCCATCACGCGACCGCCGAAGGCGATGGTGCGGCCTTTCCAGTCACGGATCGGGAACATCACGCGATCACGGAAGCGGTCATAGCGGCGGCCGCTTTCCTCGTGGTGGATCAGCAGACCGTATTCAATCTGCACATCCTCGCTGACACCCAGCTTGCTCAGGTGATGCTTGAGGTGCTCCCAGCCTTCCGGCGCGAAGCCGATGCCGAAATCACGCATGATCTCGCGCGACAGACCCCGCCCTTCCAGGTATTCACGCGCCGGCTGCGCGGCCGGTTCCGTCAGGCGCTGACGATAGAAGTCCGCGGCCGCCTCGAGCAGATTGACGCCCTCTTCGCGGGCCTGCTCGCGACGCTGGCGCTCACGGCGCTCGTGCGGACTCTGGTTGCCGCCTTCGCGCGGCACTTCAAGCGCCAACCGCGAGGCCAGCTGCTCCACGGCCTCGGGGAACGGCAGGCGATCGAACTCCATCAGGAACTTGAGGGCACTGCCGCTCGCCCCGCACCCGAAGCAGTGATAGAACTGCTTGTCCGGGATGACGTTGAACGAGGGAGAGTTTTCCTGATGGAACGGGCAGAGGCCGACATAGCTCTTGCCGGCCTTCTTCAGCTGGACGCGCTCACCCACTACCTCGACCACGTCGGTGCGGGCCAGCAGATCGTCAATGAAGCCTTGGGGGATGAGACCAGCCATGATTCGCCAGAAGTCGTGGAAAAACGGACTGACCGCAAGATAGTGCCGGCTCAGCAAAGTGAGCGGCTACCTTCGGGTCAGGCCATTCCTCGAGTTAGCGACATGTGCCAGTGGCGGCACATGGCTCGAGAACGAACGGACCACTAGAGACAAAAACAAGCGGCCACCGTGAGGCAGCCGCTTGGTGTCCTTCCAGAGAGCAGAATATCACTCCCCAAAAGTACGGATCAGTAGAGACGCTCGAAACGCTTGCGCTCACGCTGAACCTTCTTGGCGTGGCGCTTTACAGCGGCCGCCTGCTGACGCTTGCGAACAGCTGTCGGCTTCTCGTAGTGCTCACGACGACGCACTTCGGAAAGAACACCGGCTTTTTCGCAGGAGCGCTTGAAACGGCGCAGGGCGACGTCGAACGGCTCGTTGTCACGTACTTTAACTGAAGGCATTAAACACTCACCTACCTTGAGATCATGAGTTCGGTTTGAACGCACATCCGGTGCAGCCACTCCTCAGGAGCCACCAGCCAGCGACGGTAAACCGCCACCTGCAGGTCGATCCAGCATCAATCAGTCGCCTGCGACACCACCGGTGAGGGTAGCCGTCGCTGGCTGGAATCATGATTCGGGGAGCTTTTGCGGGGTGGTCGGATGCACGACCCAGTCTTGCAGAGTGCCATATTCTAGACACCCGCCCCCGGCTTTGCAAACGCGGAAGCCGGAAATCCTCTCTGCCTCAACACCAGCTGGCGCGACACCCGTGCCCACAGCCAGTAGAATGTCGCGCATTCACGGCACACACGCCTCTCGGGCTCGCTCAGGCAGCCTCGCTGGCCGTGCCGCCCTCTACTTCTGATATTTCCTGAGAGTCAGCCATGCGTGTGCTCGGCATCGAGACTTCCTGCGACGAGACCGGCGTCGCCATCTACGACACGGACCAGGGCCTGCTTGCAGATGCCCTCTACAGCCAGATCGCCATGCACGCCGAATTCGGCGGCGTGGTGCCGGAACTGGCGTCGCGTGATCACACTCGCAAGCTGTTGCCGCTGATCCAGCAGGTAATGGATGAGGCGCAGCTGAAGGCTGCCGACATCAATGCCATCACCTATACCGCAGGCCCGGGCCTGGTCGGTGCGCTGATGGTCGGCGCGTCCACCGCACATGGGCTCGCCAAGGCATGGGGAGTGCCGGTGCTCGGCGTCCACCACATGGAAGGCCACCTGCTGGCCCCGATGCTGGAAGACGATGCGCCCGAATTCCCCTTCGTGGCGCTGCTGGTCTCCGGCGGGCACACCCAGCTGGTCGCGGTGCGCGGACTGGGTGAATACGAGCTGCTCGGCGAGTCCGTGGATGACGCCGCCGGCGAAGCCTTCGACAAGGCCGCCAAGATGCTGGAACTGCCCTACCCCGGTGGCCCACAGGTCGCGAAGCTGGCCGAACAGGGCGACCCCAAACGCTATCGCTTCCCGCGCCCGATGACAGACCGCCCGGGCCTCGACTTCAGCTTCTCCGGCCTCAAGACCCACACCATGGTCACGCTCAAGAAGGCCAAGGCCGCGGATGACCTGGATGAGCAGCACTGCGCCGATATCGCGCGCGCCTTCGAGGAAGCCGTGGTCGACACCCTGGTCATCAAGTGTCGTCGCGCGCTGGACCAGACCGGCCTCAAGCGCCTGGTCGTCGCCGGTGGCGTGAGTGCCAACACCCGCCTGCGTGAGCGACTGAGCCATGAGCTGACCAAGCGCAACGCCCGCGCCTACTATCCGCGCGGCCGCTTCTGCACCGACAACGGCGCGATGATCGCCTACGTGGGCGCGCAGCGCCTGAATGCCGGCGAGCAGGACACCGGCCCGATGAAGGCCGTGCCGCGCTGGCCGCTGGACAGCCTGGCGGCCCCGAGCACAGCGCAGGACTGAGGCTCAGACCTGCCAGACGCCAGCGCCCTGCCAGGCGACAACGGCCTGCCAGACGACAACGCCCTGCCGATGAGAATCGGCAGGGCGTTGTCGTTGAGGGGCCGGTCACACTCACCGCCGGACACTGACACCAGCAATATGGCGCCTGATAGCGTCAGGCTGGGGCATCAAGAGCAGTGTCAGACCGTGGCATCAGCGCGAGAGATGATGCGACAACGCCAGCTGAAGTCCACCGGCCACAACGGCTGCTGTTCGGCGCGCCCGGCGGTCACGAACGCCTTCCAAAGCGAAGCGTAATCCTCGCCGGTGACGGGGTGGCGCTCTTCGCCGAACGACTCGGCCAGCGGCAGCAGCACGAAGGCATTGCGATCGACCTCATCGCGCGGCAGCATCACGCCATCGACCTCCCCGGTCAGGGTACCGACGGTCAGCAGGTCCAGATCCAGGGTGCGCGGACTGAACTTGGCACTGTTCTTGAGGCGACCATTGGCCAGCTCGAGCTGCTTGCACCAGGCCTGCAATTCGCCGACGCTCCAGTCGCTCTCGAAACCTGCGACCAGATTGAGGAAGTTGCGCCCGTCGACGAAGCCCACCGGTTCGCTCTCGTAGACGGAGGACAGCGTCAAATTGCCGAAGGTCGCTTGCAGCGCATCCAGGCAGACCCGCACATGATGCTCACGCTCGATATTGCTACCGATGGAGATCAGTACCAGACTCATGCTGGCGCATCCGAGGCGGCATCGAGGCTACCGCGCACGATGCGCACGCCAACGGCGGCGGCTTCCGGCACGGCGCCCGGCTTGCGCACCGTCATGGTCAGCCAGGGGATGCCGAACTCTTCACGCAGCAGGGCTGCCAGGCGCTCGGCGAAGGTTTCCACCAGCTCGAAACGGCTATCTTCGGCAAAGGTCTGGATGCGCGCGCTGATGGCGGCATAGTCCAGGGTGTGCGTCAGGTCATCGTCGGCAGCTGCGGCACGAATATCCGTGGCCATTTCCAGATCCATCACCAGACGCTGGCGAATGGTACGCTCCCAGTCATAGACACCAATCACGGTTTCCACGACCAGAGCCTCGATCAGCACACGATCCACGGCGTTACCTCTATGCTTGTCGAATGAACGAATAAAAACGACGCCCAAGGCCCCGCCATCATGCGACTGATTCTACTGCACCCGGCCCCTGCTTGGCCAAGCCGCCTGCCCCTCTCTCCCTGCCTGTGTGCGACACCTCGGACACTCAGCGAGTCGGCATCATGTTGACGGGCCTGATAGAGTGGGGTGCGCAACTGGCCACCTGGCAACAGTTGAGCCTGCTGATCGCCGTGGCCTACGCCAGTGGTTCGGTGCTGGGCGCGGTGTGGATCTGTCAGCGACTGGGGCTGCCCGACCCACGCCTGGCGGGCTCCTTCAATCCGGGCTTCTCCAATGTGCTGCGGCTGCATGGCGCACTGCCCGCCGCCCTGGTGCTGACCTTCGATGCCGCCAAGAGCATGCCGGCACTCTGGCTGGGGCTGGCGCTCTCGCTGCCGCCCTGGGCTCTGGGATTGATCGGGCTGGCCGTGCTGGTCGGCCACAGCCTGCCGCTGTGGCACCGTGGCCATCGCGGTGGCAAGGCCGTGGCCGCCGCCTTTGGCGTGCTGCTGATGCTGGCGCCAGGGGTCGCATTGAGCTGCGCCGCATTATGGGTCGGGCTGGCCTGGCGACTGCGCACGGCAGCCATCGCCTCGCTGGTGGCCGGACTGGCGGCACCCCTGTTCAGCCTGTGGCTGGCGCCGCAGATGAGCGGTGTGATTCTGGTCTTCGCCAGCCTGATCGTGATTCGTCATGCACTGAATCTGCGCCGCCTGAGCGATGGTAGCGAGCCGCGCCTGTAAGCATGCTTTGCTCACACGCAGCGCACTGCTCATGAAAAACACGCTCTGCTCAAACGCACACTCCGCCTCACAAAAGCCCCCTTCCTGCGGCCAGGACGCAAAAGCCCCGGCGCAGGGCCGGGGCTTTCGGGGTCATATGCTCAGCAGCGGGCAGGCGATCAGTGACTGTGTCCGCAGCCGCAATGAGGCGCGTGCACTTCCGGCATGGCCCGCCATTCGCTCAGCGCCTGCTCGATGGCCTGCTGGCGCTGTTCACTGAGCGCACGCCCGATCTCCGCCCCTTTCAGGCCCTGTTCGACCAGAGATTGCGGCGACACCGCCGTCGCGGCTTGCCAGACGGCATTGCCCAACCGTGCCACCCCCTTGTCCTCGACGGCCAGCAGGGCCACCAGCACCGACTGGCGCTCACCACGCCGCCAGGCATCGACACCATCCAGCCAGGCCTTGAGATCGGCTGCGCTCACGCCACCTTCCCACCGCGAGGCCTCGTTCAATTCCCGGCACAGATGTGCCTGCTGGGCGGCGTCACGCACGGCGCTGGGCAGGCGCAGGTCCTGCGCCAGGGCATCGATCTCGTCGCGTGACAGGTGCTCCACCAGGCGCGCCATGCGCCAGCAGACCATCTCCGCCTCATCAACCAGCTGACACGGCAGGCGATCCAGACGCGCCAGCGCCGCTGTGAGCTGTTCGGCATCGCGGGTCAGTGGCGGCATCAGCACCGCCAGCGCCCCCAGTTCATCGAGCAGCTGGAAGTAGGCTTCGGGACTGGCCTCGCCCAGCGCCTTCTCGGTCTCCTTCCAGACCCGCTCGGCCACCAGATGCGAGACCTCGCCGCTCTCGACCATGGCGACCATCATCTGCCGTGTCTCATCCGCGACCGTGAAGCCGAGCCCCTGATAGCGCGCCAGAAAGCGTGCCACGCGCAATACGCGCAGCGGGTCTTCGCTGAAGGCGCTCGAGACGTGACGCAACACGCGCGCCTCGAGATCCGTCAGGCCACCGTAAGGGTCGATCACCTCGCCCTGCCCCGGCGTGCTGTCGAGCGGTTCGGCCATGGCATTGATGGTCAAGTCGCGACGAATGAGGTCGTCTTCCAGCGTCACATCGGGGCTGGCATGCACGCTGAAGCCGACATACCCGTGGCCGGACTTGCGCTCGGTACGCGCCAGCGCGTACTCCTCCTGGGTCTGCGGATGCAGGAAGACCGGGAAGTCCCGCCCGACCGGCCGAAAGCCCCGCGCCTGCATGTCTTCCACCGTCGCGCCCACCACCACGAAGTCGCACTCGTGCCACGGCCAACCCAGGCGCGCATCACGCACCGCGCCGCCCACGCGATAGACCTCAAGCCCGCTCAACAGGCGGTCACGCGAATCGGTCAGTGAAGAAGGCGTCGTCTGAGTCATGCGAATGTCCTTGCCCTGCGGCACGAGATACAAAGCTGAATGAGGAAAGCGAGGAAGTAAGGCCAGTGATGGCAGTCACGTGCGGGCGGAGTCAGCTACCGCTCTCGACGTCATCACCATGCGTCAATTGGTACTGGGTAAAGCCACCATCGAGGGAATAGACCTTCTCGAAGCCCTGCCCCGCCAGCCAGGCGGCGGCCTGCTGACTGGAATGGCCGTGATAGCAGACCACCACCAGCGGCTTGTCGCGCGGGGTGTCTTCCAGAATGGCACCGGCACTGGCGTTGTCCAGATGACGGCTGCCCGGGATACGCCCCTGCGTGAAGCTGAGCGGATCGCGGATATCGAGTACCACGAGTGACGGGTCGCGTTGGCGCCAGTCACTGAGGGTTGCGAGATCAAGATGTTCGAAACTCATGCGGACTCCGCTTGTTGAGTAAGGGAAAGGCATTCGCCAGCGACGGCAGACCTGCTGCCACTGGCGACGGGAGGGCGCTCAGCGCGAGGACAGCGCCGGCTCGAAGACGCGCTCTTCCGTCTCGAGATTGAGCGCCGTCAGGCCACCGCCCCACACGCAGCCGGTGTCCAGCGCCTCGACATCCTGACGCGCCGCCGGTGTCTCGCCTTCCAGAGCAGCCCAGTGACCGAACAGCAGGCGCGGCGAATCATCCCAGGCCCCTTCGGGACGCGGGTACTGGAACCAGGGGCGACATCCCTCCGGCGCGCTGTCCAGCCCTTCCTTGGCCGCGAAATCCAGTCGACCATCACTGTGCAGAAAGCGCATGCGCGTGAAGACATTGACGATGCAGCGCAGGCGCGGCGTGCCTTCGAGATTCTCCTGCCAGCGGTCCGGCGTATTGCCGTACATCTCGCCGAGAAAGCCTCGATAGTCGTCGCCCGCCAGCACGGCGTGCGCTTCACGCGCATAACCGGCCGCCTGGTCCAGCGTCCAGCTCGGCAACACGCCGGCATGGCTCATCACCGTGCGGCGATTGCCGACCAGCGCATCCACCATCAGCGGCTGACGACGCAGCCAGTCCAGTAGCTCCTCACGGTCCGGCGCCTCGAGAATCGGCGTCAGCGTATCGGAGCGCTTGTGGCGGCTGAAGCCTTCGGCCACCGCCAGCAGGTGGAGGTCATGGTTGCCCAGCACCACCCGCACATCATCGCCCAGCGACTTGACCAGACGCAGGCACTCCAGCGAGCCCGGCCCGCGATTGACCAGATCTCCCGCCAGCCACAGCACATCGCGCCCCGGCGTGAAATCGAGGCGCTGCAACAGAAGTTCAAACTCTTGATGGCAGCCCTGCAAATCGCCAATCGCCCACTGCGTCATGCCCACTCCCTGACCGCCGTGGCGGCCTGACTTGCTGTCTTGAATACGAAACGCTGCGCCACGCGGCCACCCTAGTGAACCTGATGCGGACCGGCGAGACGGAACGGTGCGATGGCGACCTCGAAGGTGCGCGCATGGGTCGCGTCACAGAAGGTATAGGCCCCCTGCATCACGCCGACCGGCATGTCGAGCACGGCGCGTGAGGTATAGCGGAAGCTCTCGCCGGGCGCGATCAGTGGCTGCTTGCCGACCACGCCCTTGCCACGCACTTCCTGCTCGTCGCCGCTGCCCTGTGTGATCTTCCAATAGCGCGCCAGCAGCTGCACGGTCTCATCCGTTCCGTTGTGCACGGTGATGGTGTAGCGGAACACGTGTCGGTTCTCGCTCGGACGACTCTCGTCGGCGCAGTACTCGGGTACGGCGTCGATACGGATGTCCGCCACGCTACTCATGCGTCGTGGTCGCTGGCGTTGCGGGCGTCGCCCTTGGCATCGCTCACGGCATCGAGACGCTCGCCACTGTCGCTATCACGATGACTATCACTGCCGCTGTCGGCTGCCGACGCACCGTGGCCGACATTGCTGCGCGGACGCTTCTTCGGTGCCTTGTCGGCCTTGTCCACCGTCATGCCCTGCTCACTGAGGTGGTTGCTGATCATCACCAGCTCAGCGACGGTCAGCGTCTGCGGGCGACGCGAGGGATCGATGCCCAGCGCGGTCAGCTGGTCGGCATCGATGCGGCCCTTGAAGTTGTTGCGTAGCGTCTTGCGGCGCTGGGAGAAGGCTTCGCGCACGATGACGGCGAGCAGCTTCTCGTCCTTGGCCGGATGGGGCAATTCACGGTGCGGCACCAGACGCACGATGGCGGAATCCACCTTCGGCGCCGGGAAGAAGGCGCTCGGCGGCACCAGGAACAGATTTTCCACTGCGCAGTAATACTGGGTCATCACCGACAGGCGGCCCCAGTCGGTGCCACCCGGCTCGGCGGCCAGGCGCTCGACGACTTCCTTCTGCAGCATGAAATGCATATCGGAGATCGCGCCGCGTGCTTCCAGCAGGTGGAAGATCAGCGGGGTGGAGATGTTGTATGGCAGGTTGCCGACCACACGCAGCGCCGGGCCGTCACCGACCAGCTCCGGAAAGTCGAAGCGCAGGGCATCGCCTTCATGGATCACGAAGTCCGGGTAGTTGAAGAACTGCACGCGCAGACCCGGGATGAGGTCACGGTCCAGCTCGATGACTTCCAGCTTGCCTGCCGCTTCCAGCAGCGGGCCGGTCAAGGCACCCTGCCCCGGACCGATCTCGACCAGGCGCTCGCCTTCCGCGGGACGAATGGCATTCACGATGCGAGAGATGACGCCAAGGTCCTGCAGAAAGTTCTGACCGAAACGCTTGCGAGCGCGATGCGCGGGGAAATGCTGGGACATGGGACTGACCTTCCTCCGGGGAATCCGTCGGGATTCCCGACAACAAGACGCCGCCATGGCCTGCAGGGACACAGGCAGACCGGGGCGGCGAGACCATCCTCGATGGTCGAATGACTGGGGTAGCGAGACGCCACGCGGTGGCGCACGCCTGACGTGCCGCCATGCGGACACGCCCGAGTGATGCGGGGATTATCTCAGGCTCGCGCGGCGGCTGCCATCTCGATGGCGACACGCACGGCCTGCAGCAGGCTGCCGACGTCGGCGCGCCCGCTGCCGGCGAGGTCCAGCGCCGTGCCGTGATCCACGGAGGTACGCACGATCGGCAGGCCCAGCGTGATGTTGGCAGCCTCACCGAAGCCGGCATACTTGAGCACCGGCAGGCCCTGGTCGTGGTACATCGCCAGTACCGCATCCACGCCATCGAGATGCCGCGGCGTGAACAGGGTGTCGGCCGGCAGCGGGCCATCCAGTTGCATGCCGGTCGCGCGCAGGGCATCGAGCGTCGGGGAGATCACCTCGATCTCCTCATGCCCCAGGTGCCCGCCCTCGCCGGCATGCGGGTTGAGCCCGCATACCGCGATGCGCGGTACGGCACAGCCGAAGTAGCGCGTCAGGTCCTTGGCGAGGATCTTCATCACTCGCGTCAGGCCCTCGGGCGTGATGGCATCGGCCACCTCGCGCAGCGGCAGGTGCGTGGTGGCCAGCGCCACCCGCAGCCCGGGGCACGCCAGCATCATGACCACTTCCTCGACCCCGCAGACATCGCGCAGGTATTCGGTGTGGCCGGTGAAGCCCGCATGCCCGGCCTCGATCACGGCGGCCTTGGACAGCGGCGCCGTCACCATCGCGCTGGCATGCCCCGCCTGGCAGGCGGCGATGGCGACATCCAGCATTGCCAGCACATGATCGCCGTTGCGCGCATCGATCACGCCCGGCTCGCTGGGCACTGCCAGCGGCACCGGCCACACGGCCAGTTCACCACTGCGGGCCGGCGGCAGCGGGTCGCCTGGCGACAACTCATGCACCACCAGCGGCAAGCCCAGCAGGCGAGCACGACTGACCAGCAAGGCGGGGTCTGCCACGGCGACCAGCTGCGCGGGGAACGCTTCCGCCTGACCGGCCAGCATGACCAGCAGTTCCGGGCCGATGCCCGCTGGCTCGCCGGCGGTCAGGGCGATGATGTCGGGCGCAGTCTCTTCGCGACGATTCATGGCGGTGTCTCGCTGCTCCACTCGGACTTACCGTTCATCGAGACGGTTGTCGACGTAGGCCTCGGCACGCACCTGCTGCTGCCAGGCTTCGAGCTCATCATTGAGCTTGCGCTGGAACAGGGTCTTGCGCACCTTGTCACGCTGGCTGGAGTTGGTCACATCCTGCTGGCGACGCTCCTCGACTTCGATGATGTGGTAGCCGAAGCGGCTCTTGACCGGCTGGCTGATCTCGCCCACGTCCAGACCATTCATGGCCGTCTCGAAGGAGGAGACCGTCTGGCCCGGGCTGACCCAACCCAGCTCGCCGCCCTTGAGAGAGCTACCCTTGTCATCGCTGAATTCCTGAGCCAGCGCGGCGAAGTCCTCGCCCCCCAGCAGACGGCGGCGAATGGACTCGGCACGCTCAAGCGCCTGCTGATCGCTGAGGTTCGGGTTGGGCTGGATCAGGATGTGGCGTGCGCGCGTCTGGGAAATCAACGCCTTGCCCGCGCCACGCTTCTCGATCAGCTTGACGAGGTGATAACCGCTGGCACTGCGCAGCGGCTCGGAGACCTGACCGGCCTGCATGCTCGGGATGACATCGGCGAACACCGTCGGCAGCTCGCCGCCGGAACGCCAGCCCAGGTCACCGCCGCTCAATGCCTGACTGCCGGCCGATTCGGCGGCGGCCAGCTGGGCGAAATCGGTGCCCTGCTCGATCTGCTGGCGCAGGCTGTCGGCCTTGGCGCGCGCGGCCTTGACCTGGTCCGGCGTCGGCTCCTGGGGCAGTGCCACCAGCAGGTGGGCCAGATGGTACTGGACGTCGCTGCCGACATTCTGCTGATTGAGATAGCGGTCTATCTCACGATCGGAGATCCGCACCCGACTGGCGACGCTGCGCTGCTGGATCTGCTGCACCAGCAGCTCACGACGCACCTGATCACGCACCTGGGCCAGTGACATGCCGTCCTGCTCGAGCTTGTCCGCGAAGGCTTCCAGGCTCATGCCGTTGTCCTTGGCGATGCCGCGCAGGGTGGCGTTGAGCTGGGTATCGTCGATGCTGAGGTTGGCCTGCTCCGCCAGCTGGAGCTGAATCTGCTCGTTGACCATACGATCAAGAACCTGGCGCTCCAGCACGTCACGCGGCGGCAGGTTGATGCCACGGCTCTGCAACTGCTGACTCGCCTGGGTGACGCGCTGCTCCATGTCGCTTTGCATGATGGCGTCCTTGTTGACCACGGCAACCACGCGGTCGAGCAACTCGGTGGCACCAGCCGGCAGACTCGCCAGCACAAATGCCAGCCCCAGCGGGGCAATCAGGGTCTTGCGCATCACATGTTCTCTCGGCGTAAAAATGTGGATGGCGCCGCCCTGCGGCGGCGCCTTGGCGTCATTCACGGCCTGGCGCGGCGACTCAGAAGCCCGCGTTGCGATAGCCCGGTACGGCCTGCTCCAGGTAGCTGTCAGCACTCTGGCCAACGCCTCCCAAACCCTTGAATTCAAAGGTCAGGAAGATGCCATTCTTCTCTTCGTCATCCGAGATGGTGTTGGCGGTGTCGTTGTCATCCTGCCATTCACGCCAGGTGACCTGCACGCCGTAGCAGCAATCGTTGTACTGCACGCCCAACACCTTCTCCAGTGAACGGGAATTGGTGCTGTCATACATGTAGCGGCCCAGCAGCGACCAGCTCTCGCTCATCGGCGTCGCGAAGGAGAAATCCCACTCGTTGCGGGTATAGCCCAGCACGTCATCCGCGTCCTCATCGTCGTAAGGCACGAAGCCTTCGATCTCACGATTGAAGCCAAAGTTCAGTACCGTGCCTTGTTCCGCGCGATAACGCAGCGAGGTCTGGGCACTTTCGGTCACGCCACGATCGAAATCCTGGAACACGGCCTGGGAGGCGGTCCACTGGTCGTTGAGCACCACATCGGCCTGGAAGACCACCGGCGAGCGGTCACGCGTCGCACGATAGTAGTCGGAGTAGCTGTCGAAGTCGGAGCGTGAGGTCTTGTCCGGATCACCGTCCATGTCGATGTTGCGGTCCGACAGGTAGCTCGACTGGCCGACGCCCAGCTTGAGGCGTTCACGGCCGCTTTCATCGCTGATGAAGCGTGACGACACGCCGTAGGAGACCTTGTTGGTATCGCCGACGCGGTCACCCCCGCTGAAGCGGTACGGAGACCACAGCTGATTCCAGCTGAAGGCGTCTTCGGAGGTGTCGAAGTCGGGCAGATCGGACTGGTCGACCTCCGGCACGTAGGCGTAATAGAGGCGCGGTTCCAGCGTCTGGGTATAGCCGTCGCCGAACCATTCGGTCTCGCGATCGAAGATCAGGCCGCTGTCCAGCGACAGTACCGGGATGGTGGCGGACGGGCTGGTGCTGCGGTCCGTCTCGCGGTCACCATAGTCCAGGCTGTATGACAGGCTGACCAGCTGCGCGCGCGGCTCGATGAAGCTCCAGCTCTGATCACTACGCCAGCCCAGTGCCGGCGCCAGACGCAGGCGCGAACCATTGGCAGCCTGGTCTTCGTCGATATCGGTATCCGTCTCATCGACATCACGCCAGAAGTAGGTCGCGTTGGAATTCCACTCTTCGTAGAAGCCGTTGGACTGACTCCAGCGACCATTCGCGGTCAGGCTCGGCAGACGGTAGAACGGCTTGTCATCGTTATCCAGCGGGTAGTCCATGCGCTGGTAGCCCTGCGCCTTGAACTGCAGGTCCCAGGCATCGCCGTGGTAATCGAGCTGTGCCAGACGCTCGAGGCTATCGGTTTCCGTTTCCCCGAAGTTGCGCCCGAAGTCGTCGAAATAATTGCCATCGGAGGCGGCACCGTACTTCAACTGGTAGTCGGTACGGGCGTCATAGCGGCCAGCATGCTGGTAGTTGATGTACCAGCGGTCCTCGCCGATCAGGTCTTCCTCGTCATCGTCGGGGTCGCTTCCGCCGTCGTCATCGGCGAGCCAGGCGCCTTCGATGCTGCCTTCATCGCCACGCGGCAATAGATAGCGGAACTCGCCTTCCAGCATCTCGCCACGCTCGGAGATGTAACGCGGCGTGAGGGTGGCATCGTAATTGGGGGCCAGATTCAGGTAGATCGGCTGGGCATAATCGAAGCCGCTGGAGCTGGTGTAGCTGAACTGCGGCCACAGCAGGCCCGTGTGGCGCCGGTCATCGACCGGGAAGCGCACGTAGGGCCAGTAGAAGACCGGCACCCCGCCCATTTCCATGCGCGCATGCTTGGCCGTCCCCCAGCCGGAGTCCTGATCGATGGTGATGTCGCTGCCGACCAGGCGCCACAGGCTGTTGCCCGGCTCGCAGGAGGTGAAGCTGGCATCCTTCAGGCGGTAGCGGCCATCCTCGAGACGCGCCAGCTGCACCGCATCGCCGCGCACATGCTGCTCGTGAAAGACGTAGTGGCCGTTGTCGACACTGGCCGCATCGCTGTTGAGCGAGACCCGCGCATCGTCGCCACGCAGCAGGACTCCGGGCTGGCGATAGGTGACAGGGCCCTTGGCGGTGGCGGTGTCACGCGCCTCGTTGACGCTGACCTCGGGCGATTCCAGCTGGGAATCGCCGCGCCGCAGCACCACCTCCCCCATCAGGGTGGCGACGCCATCGTTGCCGTAGTTGGCCTTGTCGGCAGAGGTCGTGACCTGCTCCGGCGTGTCGCCCGCCTCGATACGGTAGGCCGGCGTGACATAGCGCCCGGAGCACAGCTGGCCCTGCGGCACCTCATCATAGGGCTGCCAATCGAGCTGACTGGCTGACAGGGGCTCGGGCGGCGCGGCCTGTGCCATCAGAGGAGCGCCGGCGGCCAGTGGCGCCAGGGTCCACAACAGACGGAAAACCAGTGGCTTGAGCTGCCAGACCGGGCGGTCATCGCCCGATCGGGCTATCGATGCCTGCCGGGAATGAGCAGACAGAGAGGGAGTCGCGAAGCGACGCTGACGTCGCCCGGGAGCGGTCGTCGGCTTGCCCGGATGGGATGAATGGCTGCGCTGGGCCATGGCTGCTCTGTGTCCTTGGCTGGGGGAATCGGTATTATACAGGCCCAGCAACCGGCCTTCCTGCTTGCCGGTTCCGCCTGCCTTCTCGTCACCACACGACAGCATGCGGGGCCGCGGCACAGGCGTCAACTGACAGCCGGCCCCGCACACGTCGACAGGAGCCCAAGCCCCATGACATCCGACGCCCGACGCCAGGCGCTGCACGCCTGGGCCGCCGCCCGCCACGACCTCACGCCAGAGGCCGTGCGCATGAGTGCCGTGGCTGACGACGCCAGCTTCCGCCGCTATTTCCGCCTGCATCTCGAGGAACTCGACCCGGCCACGCCGGCGCGCATCCTGATGGATGCCCCGCCCGAGAAGGAAGACAGCCACGGCTTCGTCGCCATCGCCCGCCAATGGCGTGACGCCGGCCTGCCGCTGCCCGAGGTCTTCGCCTTCGACGAGTCACTTGGCTTCCTGGAGCTGGAAGACCTCGGCGACATCCCGCTGATGACCGCCCTGACCAGCACCGAGCACGCCGACCACTACTATGGCGAAGCCATCGGGCTGCTCGAGCAGCTGCATCAGCTGCCACCCGGCAACCTGCCTGCCTATGACGACACCCGGCTGTCCGCCGAGCTGGAACTGTTTCCGGAGTGGTGTCTCGGCCAGCTGCTCGACATGCCACATGACCGCCGCTACGCCGCCTGGGACAAGCTGACTGACCAATTGCTCGCGGCCGCCAGCGCGCAACCGGTGGTGAGCGTGCATCGCGACTTCCATGCCCAGAACCTGTTCCTGCATCAGTCGGCATCCCAGCACCAGCCCCGGCTGTGGATCATCGACTTCCAGGACGCCGTCAGCGGCCCCGAGAACTACGACCTGATCTCGCTGCTGCGTGACCGTCACTGGCGCTGGCCGGAACCCGCCATGGCGCGCTGGATCGAGCAGGCACGCCTGGCCGCCTTGCCACGCTACGACGCGGCCGGCCTGCCGGCACCAAGCCCGCTCGAGTACCGCCAGAGCGTCGAGCGCATGGGCGTGCAGCGCAATCTCAAGATTCTCGGCATCTTCGCGCGCCTGACGCTGCGGGACGCCAAACCCCGCTACCTGACGCTGATGCCGCGCTTCCTCGGCCACCTGCGCGAAGGCCTGGCCTTCTGCCCGGAACTGATCTCCTTCACCCACTGGCTGGATGAGGTACTGACGCCGGCGCTGTCGCTGCGCCTGGCCGAGGAATGCGAGGCGCGCGATCTGCGTCTCGCCAATGGCGAGCGCCCCGAGATCAACCTCGATGATTACGATGAGCTGGCGGCACTCGCCGATCGCGCTGCCCGCCTGCAGCGCAACGCGGCTGCCGCTACGGCGAAGAGCGCTGCGGCAAGTGGGGAAAGCAAGGAAAGCACTGCAAATGCCGATGACCAGCCAGGGAGCCACTGATGCGCGCGATGATTCTGGCGGCCGGTTTCGGCACGCGCATGCGCCCGCTGACCGACCACACCCCCAAGCCGTTGCTGGAAGTCGCCGGGCTGCCGTTGCTGGAGCACCATCTACTGCGTCTGGAAGCGATCGATGTGGACAAGGTCGTCATCAATGTCGGCCACCTGGCCGACAGGATTCTGACCCACTTCGCCGCGAAGCCGAATGCCCAGGGCCAGCTCGAGGCTTGCTGGCAGGGCCGCAAGCGCTCCCTGACACTGATCTTCTCGCGCGAGGAGACGCCACTGGAAACCGGCGGCGGCATCGCTCGCGCCCTGTCACTCTCCGGTGCGTTGACGCAGGACGCAGGCGATGACACGCCCTTCCTGCTGATCAATGGCGATGTCTGGTGTGATGTCGACCTCACGCTGCTGACCATCCAGGCGCTGGCGAGCCATTCACTGGCCCCGCTCGCCGACCAGCCGCAGGCGCTGGCGGGTCTGGTGCTGGTGGATAACCCGCCCCATCATCCCGAGGGCGACTTCCTGCTGACTCCGGCGGGGATTGTGAAGGGTGAAACCCGCGCCGAACATGGCGGACAGGACGAGAAGGAAGAGACAGATGAGCAGGACGAGCAGGCCGGCAGCCAGCTGACCTTCTCCGGCGTGTCGTGGCTGTCACCCCGCCTGATTCGCCGCGCCATCGCCGAGACGCCGGCCTACCAGGGCCCTGACAGCGTCTTCAAGCTGGCGCCGCTGCTGCGTGACGCCATGCAGCATGGCGAGGTGCGCGGCCTGCACCATCGCGGCGCCTGGATCGATGTCGGCACCCCACAGCGTCTGGCCGAGCTGGATGAGCTGCTGAGTCATGCCAGGGCCTGAGCCAACGCGATATAAGCTCAGCGCTGGACGTTCCTCCGGGCACGCCGATGACAATGCTACCCTGTGCGCCATCGTGCTCACCGCGCCCTTATGCCTATCGCCCCTGGCCTTATATAGCCACTAGCTCCGGGCCGGTGGCGCATCAACGACTTATCAGAAGGAGAAGTTCCGACATGGCAATGAACGCCAGCATCAAATGGACCGATGGTCGCCAGTTCCTCGCCGAATCCGGCAGCGGCCACAGCGTGGTCATGGACGGCAATCCGGACAACGGCGGCCGCAACACCGGTCCGCGTCCGATGGAAATGCTGTTGATGGGGCTGGGCGGCTGCACCAGCTTCGATGTCATCCAGATTCTGGAAAAGGCCCGCCAGCAGGTCACCGACTGCCACGCCGAACTGAGCGCCGAGCGCGCCGATAGCGTGCCGAGTGTATTCACGAAGATTCACGTCAAGTTCGTGGTCAGCGGTCGCAACCTCAAGGAATCCCAGGTCAAGCGTGCCGTCGAGCTGTCCGCCGAGAAGTACTGCAGCGCCTCCCTGATGCTGAGCGCCGGGGGTGTCGAGATCACTCACTCCTACGAAGTCATCGACATCGCGGCCTGATCACGCCTGGCCCTCCCGCCGCTCAAGGCCCCGCCAACGGCGGGAGGGAGCGCACCACTGACGACGACTCGCCAGGATCGGCGGGAATTGACGCTGGCGTGTCAGCCCTGCCTGTGCATAATACGCCCCTCAAACCGGTCGTCTCACCGGTCGTCTCGTGGCAAAGATGGCACGCAATGCTCCCTGTGAGTCATGCTGCCAGCGGCCGGGACGGGCCTTTCGAGATGTCCTCTTCGGCCCGATGCCTGCCTCTGCCCCATTGCGATGGCGCATCGGATGTCATACCACCCTCCCATCTCTAGGAGGCCTGGACGTGAGCGATCAACTCCGCCTTCACGGGTTCAACAACCTCACCAGTTCGTTGAGCTTCAATATCTACGACATCTGCTACGCGCAGACCGAAGAGCAGCGCACGGCGTATATCGATTATATCGATGAGCTCTACAATGCCGAGCGTCTTACCCAGATCCTCAAGGATGTCACCAACATCATCGGTGCCCACGTGCTGAACATCGCACGCCAGGATTATGAGCCGCATGGTGCCAGCGTGACCATCCTGATCGCCGAGCACGAGCTGGAAGAGCAGGACGTGTCCCAGACCGCGCCGGGCCCGGGCCCGCTGCCGGAAACGGTCGTCGGCCATCTGGACAAGTCTCACGTCACGGTACACACCTATCCCGAGTCCCACCCGGACAACGGCATCAGCACCTTCCGTCTGGATATCGATGTCTCGACCTGTGGCATGATCAGCCCGCTGAAGGCGCTGAACTATCTGATCCACAGCTTCGATTCCGATATCGTGACCATGGACTACCGCGTACGTGGCTTCACGCGCGACGTGGATGGCAAGAAACTGTTCATCGATCACGACATCACCTCCATCCAGGATTACCTGGCGGAAGACACCAAGCGTGCCTATCAGATGGTCGATGTGAACGTGTATCAAGAGAACATGTTCCACACCAAGATGCTGCTCAAGGACTTCGAGCTGGACAACTACCTCTTCGGCACCTCGCGTCGCGAGCTGACCTTCGAGGAAGCCACCAACATCGAAGGTCGTCTGCGTCGTGAAATGCTCGAGATCTTCTACTCGCGCAACTTCGGCTGAGCGTCATCTACATCATGCGCGGCGCAGCACCCTGCTTGTCTGACGCCTGATGACAGTCCGAAAAAAGCCCCTGACACCTCACGGTGCCAGGGGCTTCTTCTTGGCTGTCTGGCGACTCAGCGCTCGCCGGCGGGGCCCTCCCCGTCTGGCGGGGCGGCATCCCCCAGGCGCTGTTCCATCTCCTCATTCACCTGGCGCTGCAGCGCCTCACGGTGGCGCTCGCGCTCGGCAAGCGACTCGCCCCGCTCCTGAGCGACCTGATCCAGCCGTTCTCGCAACTCGCGCACCTCCGTCGTCAGCTCGCTGATCTGATGATAGAGCGCCCGCGTCATGTCGCGCTGGGCACGCGCCGCCCGAGCCTCCTGCTCGCTGTCATCCTCGATGAAGATCGAGCTGATATAGGCGGCGAAACTCCCGAACAGCCCCACGCCCCCGACCATCAACAGCACCGCCACGACGCGACCGAGCGTCGTGATGGGATAGTAGTCGCCATAGCCGACGGTGGTCACCGTCACCACCGCCCACCACAGCGCCTCCTCGGCGGTATTGATGGGACTGTCAGGATTGGGGGTCTCCACCATCAGCATGGTCAGGGCGCCGAACACCACCAGCAGCACCGTGGCGGTGGCCGCCGAGGCGAAGACTCCCTCGGCCCGGTTGCGGAACAGCAGCTTCCAGATCATTTCCATCGACTTGATGGCGCGCAGCACCCGCAGTACCTGCACCACGCGAAACAGCCTCGCGCCCTGGAAGAGCCCCGCCGGGATACAGGCCAGCAGGTCGATCCAGCCCCACTTCATGTACTCGCGCTTGCTCTTGGCACTGGCGAAGCGCTTGCAGAAATCGATGAAGAAGAACAGGCAGACCACGTAGTCCATGTACTCCAGCAGCCGCTGGACCTGCGGTGACAACTCAAAGACAAGGTCCACCACCATGGCGCCGATCACATAGATCGACAGCACCAGGATGAACAACTGAAAGGGCGTGACGCGTTCCTGCATCCGAGGGTTCTCCGTGAATGGGCTCTGCAAAGCCTACCCCATCCTCGACCCCCTGACAGTGTGAAGACACCGCTGTCATGCTTACGATGATGCATGCGCCCGGTGATTCGTGCGACCGGGACTTCATGCATCCGATGGTTCATGCATTAGCTTCATGCGCCCGCATTCACGAAGCCTTGTTGCGCGACTCCTCGTCACTCGGGGGCTGGAAGGTGGACTGCTCGCTGATGTCTTCCCCACTGATGCGCTCCAAAAGCTTGCGCAACTTGTGACGCTGCCTGCGTGATGACAGGCGATTGGAATCCCAGCGCTCCGGTACCAGCGCACATTCTCCACCGGCATCGTGCAGACGGAAGGCACGCTCGACGCCGATCGGGTGGTCCTCACTGCCGTAGATGCCAATGATGCGCAGTGTCAGACGCTGGAATTTCAGTTGCTCATTGCTGGGCCAGTGACCCTCGAGCGAGATGCCATTGCGGCGCGCCATGCGCTCGATGACTTCAGAGAAAGTCCCGATATGCAGGAAGTCGCCCGAGCCCAGCGGCCCCTGACGCGTAGTATCGGAGATGCGCCATTCACTGCTGCTGGAAGCCTCCTGCGCGGACTGCTCACTCTCATCGTTCTGCGCATCCTTGCGCTGCTCGTCACCTACCTGGTAACTGCGCTCGAACTCGGTGACATCCATCAGCAGGCTGCCGTGACTGGTATCCAACCTGGCGATGATGTGCTCGATGAAGATCGATTCGGCACTCATGTTGCTGACGATGCACAGACTGTCGATGCCTTTGGACTTGCCTCGATTGATCAGCACGCGCGGGCGACGCTGGCGACGGAAGTTGTGATACAGCAACTGCGCATAGACCAGCCAGATGAAGAACGAGCCGATACTGGCTATCGCCGAGATGGTTTTCGAGTGATTCGCGATCCACTCCATCATGCTGACCTCCCCTGTCAACGTTGTCTGATGCCCCTTTCTTGGGGATAGCGACAGGGGATTGCGAGCATTGATTTGACGTTAAACTCCCTCGTGACTGACCTGATCTTCGCCCAGCAGTGACTGCCAGAGGGTGATGACCCGCTCACGGTGGGCAGCAATCAGCGGGTGCTGCTCCAGCCGCATCAGGCTGCCGTGCTTTTCCAGCGCCAGGCGATGACTGACATCGCGATAGGCCAGATAGGCCTCGCGCAGCTCACCGGCCTGCTCGCCCGGCAGCCGTCCGCAGGACTCGAGGGTTTCCAGCAGCCGCATGTTGTCGCTCCACTCGAGCAGAGCAGGCACCTGATGACTCAGCGCCAGCACGCAGTACTGGGCGAGAAACTCGATGTCGACGATGCCGCCGGCGTCCTGCTTGAGGTGGAACTGGCCGGCCTCGCGGTCCCTGGCGCTGCTGCCCAGGTGATCACGCATCTTGTGGCGCATGGTGATCACCTCCTGACGCAGCGTCTTCTCGTCCCGCTGCTGACCGAGCACCTCACGGCGCACCTCCTCGAAGGCCAGCGCCAGCGCCGGGTCCCCCGCCACGACTCGCGCGCGTACCAGCGCCTGATGCTCCCAGGTCCAGGCTTGCGTGAGCTGATAGTCCCGGAAGGCCGCCAGACTCGAGACCAGCAGCCCCGAATTGCCTGAGGGGCGCAGGCGCATGTCGACCTCGTAGAGCGCACCGGCCGGCGTCACTGCCGTCAGCAGGTGGATGATGCGCTGCCCCAGTCGCGTGAAGAACAGCGGGTTGTCCAGCGGCCGCGGGCCATCCGTCTGGCCCTTGCTGGCCGCATCATGCAGGAAGACGAGATCCAGGTCCGAGCCATAGCCCAGCTCGATGCCGCCCAGCTTGCCGTAGCCGACGATCACGAAGCTGCCACTCAGGCTGTCGCCGGTGATCGGCTGGCCATCGCGCCCGATGGGGAAGCCATGCTTGCGGGTCAGGGTCTTCCACGCCATCGCCAGCACCTGTTCCAGCACCACTTCGGCGATGAAGGTCAGATAGTCGCTGACCTTCATCAGTGGACGGGCACCGGCGATATCGGAGGCCGCCACGTGCAGCACCTGGGCATGGCGGAACACTCGCAAGGCCTCGAGCAGCGCTTCTTCATCATCCTCCGGAATGCGAGACAATGCGGTGCGCAGCTCATCGGCGAGGCGCGTCTTGTCGGCGGGTGAATAGAGGTTGTGGGGATGCAGCAGCTCGTCAAGCAACACCGGATAACGCGCCAGCTGTTCGGCGATCCAGGGGCTTGCCGCACACAGGCGCATCAACTGCGTCAGCGCATCCGGATTCTCGCGCAGCAGTGCCAGATAGGCCGTCCGCCGCAATACCGCCTCGATCAGCGGCAAGACGCGCTCCAGCACTCGGCTGGCATCGTGCTCGGCGGGCTTCTCGGGGTCGCCCGCCGCCGAGCACAGCGCCTGCAGCAATGGCGGCATCAGTGCATCGAGGCGATCAAAACCGATGCGCTGCATGCCCTGCACCGCACGCGACCGCCGCAGGCTATCGAGACGGCGGAAACTCTCGGCCGCACTCTTGAAGCCGCTCTCGGCGAGCAGTGCCTCGCCCTCCTCCGCCGTCAGCTCGCCGCGCCACAGCGCTCGCCACTCATCCAGCGCCTGCTGGCCTTCGCCCTGCTCGGCCTCGTCGTCTTCCGGCGCGGCGATCACGTTGTCGAAGTGATGGCGAATGCGCGTACGCACCTCCTCCAGACGCGCGGTGAGTGCCTCCCAATCGGGCAGTTTCATGGCCAGCGCGAGACGCTCGCGGCCCAGCGGATCCAGCGGCAATGTCTGGGTCTGGCGGTCGGCCTGGGCCTGCAGGGCATGTTCGAGATCGCGCAGGAAGACGTAATCCGGCACCAGCTCATCCACGACCGCCTGCGGCAGCAAGCCCAGGGCTGGCAGGCGCGCAAAGGCCTGCTTGAGCGAGGTAACCTGCAATTCCGACTCACGCCCGCCCCGAATCAGCTGGAAGGCCTGGGCGACGAACTCCACCTCGCGAATGCCGCCGGAGCCGAGCTTGATGTTGTCGGACAGCCCGCGCCGTTTGACCTCGCGGTTGATCATCGCCTTCATCTCGCGCAGCGACTCGATGGCACCGAAATCCAGATACTTGCGATAGACGAAGGGGCGCAGGTGCGCGATCAGGCGCTCGCCGGCAGCGACGCTGCCCGCCACCGGGCGCGCCTTGAGCATCGCGTAACGCTCCCATTCGCGGCCCTGATCCTGATAGTAGCTGGCCAGCATCGAGAAACTGCCGACCAGAGGCCCGCCGTCCCCCAGCGGACGCAGCCGCATGTCGACGCGGAACACGAAGCCATCGGCGGTCATCGCGTCCAGCGCGGCAATCAGCTTCTGGCCGAGGCGCGTGAAATATTCCTGATGATCCAGAGACTTGCGGCCACCGGATGTCTCGCCCTTGTCGGGAAAGGCGAAGATCAGGTCGATATCGGAGGAGAGGTTGAGCTCGCCGGCGCCCAGCTTGCCCATGCCGAGCACCACCAGCCGCTGCGGCTCGCCGAAGCGGTCCGGCGCGGGGCGGCCGTAACGCGGCTCAAGCGAGGCTTCCAGCCAGCCAAGCGCGCCCTCGAGAGTGACTTCGGCGAGGTGCGAGACCGCCGCCGCGGTCTGCCACATGTGGGCGCCGTTGAGGTCGCGCCACACGATGCCCAGCATGCGCAGCTGGCGGAAGCGCCGCAGCACCTGCTGCATCGCCTTCTCGTCTTCGGCGCTGGCGAGGCCGGCAGCGAGACGCTCAGTGAGCTGCGCGACCGGCAAGGCGCGCTCCAGCTCGCCGCTCTCGAGCAGCTCGGACAGCAGTTCTGGGCGACGGCACAGCGTCTCCAGCGCGAAGTCGGACAGCGTGATCAGACGTCCCAGCTGGCTGCGCTGACGCTCATCGAGAGCCAGAAAGGTCGCCAGCGGAGAGCTGTCATCGCCACGCATCTCGCTGAGGTTCTCAGCCTGGGTCAGGCTCTCTTCGAGACGCTCCTGCGCGGCGTGCAGGGCGCTCTCGAGCGTGGCACGGCTGTCAGCCGACTGCTCGGCCAGCAGCGATGACGGTGCAAGGAAATCAGCAGGCAACAGTGGACGGGGCTGCGCGGGGGATGGCTGGGGCATGGTCGTCTCCTTCGATCCAGCCCTCAGCATAACGGAGGCCGCAGGCACATGACACGGCCCTGCCCGCAGACCCTTTCATTGATGTGGTCGGGGCTTGGGCACTCAGCCGAACAGCTTGTCATAGAGCAGGGTGCCCCAGGTCAGGCCAGCGAAGATCAGGCTGATCATGACCGCCGCCGAGCCCATGTCCTTGGCGCGCCCGGACAGTTCATGGAATTCCGGGCCGATGCGGTCAATCGCGGATTCCACCGCCGAGTTGAGCAGTTCGACCATCAGCACGATCAGCGTGGAACCGACCAGCAGCAGCCACTCGACATGCGAGTCACCGATCCACCAGGCAAACGGCAGCAGCAAGGCGCACAGCACGATCTCCTGGCGGAAGGCCTCTTCGTTGCTCCAGGCGGCCTTGAGGCCCTTGAGCGAGTAACGCGCGGAATGCTTGAGGTGGGTCAAGCCGGTATGCCGTGATTTCATCTTCGGGTCTCGTACAAAAGCAGCACGGGGGCTGCAAAGGCCGATCTTTCAATCGGACGACGTCTGCCAGCAACGCGCCTCGGGAGAGCTCGCAGCACACCGGCCAGCGACAGCGCAGCGCTGCCTGCGCGATCTTCACGACCAAAGGCTACCCGAGACCTCACCGACGGGCGTGCTCTAATACCGCCAGGCGCTCGATGACGGCGGCGATGATAGCAAAGCACGCGCTGAAGCGGCATTGCCGATCCCGTCCTCCAACAACAACAAATCAACGCCGGGAACTGCCCATGCCTTCGCTATCACACGACACACGCCAGACGCTCAGCCGCGGACTGGCGCGCAACTTCCTCGGCCAGTCGCCACGCTGGTACAAGCAGCTGATGTGCCTGTTTCTGATCACCAACCCACTACTGCTGTGGTTCAGCGGCCCGCAAGGTGGCGTGATCGTCGGCTGGCTGCTGCTGGGGGAATTCATCTTCACGCTGGCGATGGCGCTCAAGTGCTATCCCCTCCAGCCGGGCGGTCTGCTGGCGCTGGAGGCCGTCGTCATCGGCATGGCCTCACCGGAGGCCATCATGCAGGAGATGGAGCGCAACCTGCCGGTGATCCTGCTGCTGATGTTCATGGTGGCCGGCATCTACTTCATGAAGCCGCTGCTGCTGTATGCCTTCACCAAGATCATCCTCGGCGTGCGCTCCAAGACATGGCTGTCGCTGATGTTCTGTCTCTCCAGCGCCCTGCTGTCCGCCTTTCTCGATGCCTTGACGGTGACGGCGGTCATCATCGGCATCGCGGTGGGCTTCTACTCCGTCTACCACAAGGTGGCCTCGGGCAAGCATTTCGATACTCAGCATGACCATGCCAACGATGTCAGCGTCGAAGCCGTGCACAGTGAAGACCTTGAGGATTTCCGCGGCTTTCTGCGCTCGCTGCTGATGCATGGCGCGGTGGGAACCGCGCTGGGAGGCGTCAGCACCATGATCGGCGAGCCGCAGAACCTGGTGATCGCCAAGGCCGCTGAATGGGACTTCATCGACTTCTTCCTCGCCATGGCGCCGGTCACCGTGCCGACCTTCTTCGCCGGCCTCGCCCTGTGTGTGCTGCTGGAGCGCGGCCGCTGGTTCGGCTACGGCCAGCGACTGCCCGCCAGCGTGCGACGCATTCTCGAGGATTATGATCATCATCAGGATGCACGGCGCACGCCGCGGGAACGCGCCGCGCTGATCGTGCAGGCCGTGGTGGCCGTGCTGCTGGTACTGGCGCTGGCGCTGCACATGGCAGAGGTCGGGCTGATCGGGCTGGCGGTGATCATTCTGCTGACCGCCGGCAACGGCATCACCGATGAGCACCAGATCGGCCGCGCCTTCCAGGAATCACTGCCCTTCACCTCGCTGCTGGTGGTGTTCTTCACCATTGTCGCGGTCATCCACGAGCAGCACCTGTTCCAGCCATTCATCCAATGGGTACTCAGTCTGCCCATCGAAGAGCAGGCCGGCGCGTTGTTCCTGGCCAACGGGCTGCTCTCGGCCATCTCGGACAATGTCTTCGTGGCCACGGTGTACATCACCCAGGTCAAGAACGAGTTCGTGGCCGGCAATATCAGCCGCGAACACTTCCATGCGCTGGCGGTCGCGGTGAACACCGGCACCAACCTGCCCAGCGTTGCGACCCCCAACGGCCAGGCAGCGTTTCTCTTTCTGCTCACCTCCGCCATCGCGCCACTGGTCAGGCTCTCCTACGGGCGCATGGTATGGATGGCATTGCCCTACACGGTGCTGATGACGCTGGTCGGGCTGGCCACCGTGCGCAGCTTCATCTAGCCAGCGTCTTGACGAGAACCTTAGCAAGAGGCCTGACGAGAGCCTTCCACCAGCGCCTCCTGTTACCGGGGCCAGCCGCACACCCGGCTGGCCCCGGTTGCGTCAGTCTCATCCCAATGTCGATAGCGCGAGGCTTCCCCACAGCGTCGCTTGCAGGCACTGTGAGGTGACGCGTCTCGATCAGACGCCGTGACACCTTCACGCAGGAAGACCGCCAACACCCACGCCATCCACAAGGAGACAGCCATGTCCCGCGCACTGATGCTGCACGACGAGACCCCACGCGCCCGAGTCGTCGAACTCTCCGATGATCAGCTGCCTGACCTGCCTGTCACGGTGGCCATCGAGCGTTCCGGACTCAACTACAAGGACGCACTGGCCATCACCGGCCGTGGCAAGATCGTCCGTGAGCTGCCCTTCGTGCCGGGCATCGATTTCGCGGGTCGCGTCGAAGCCTCCGACTCGCCGGACTATCAGCCGGGCGATGAGATCCTCCTGACCGGCTGGGGCGTGGGCGAGCGCCATTGGGGTGGTCTGGCCGAGCGCATGCGCGTCAAGCCCGAGTGGCTGGTCAAGCGCCCTGCCAATCTGAGCGCCGAGCAGGCCATGGCCTTCGGCACCGCGGGCCTGACCGCCATGCTGTGCGTGATGCGTTTAGAAGAAGCCGGTTTGACGCCCGAGCAAGGCCCGGTGATCATCACCGGCGCCACCGGCGGGGTCGGCAGCTGGGCCGTGCAGATGCTGGCCGGGCAAGGCTTCGAGGTTCACGCGGTCAGCGGCAAGGCCGAACAACGCGAATGGCTCGAGTCACTGGGCGCGAGCGAGGTCCATCTGCGCAGTGATTTCGAGGACAAGGGCCGTCCGCTGGAAAAGAGCCGCTGGGCAGGCGCCGTGGATACTGCCGGTGGCCAGGTGCTGGCCAATCTGCTGGCGCAGATGAATTACGATGGCAAGGTGGCGGCCGTGGGCCTCGCGGCGGGCGCCGACCTGCCCACCAGCGTGATGCCGTTCATCCTGCGCGGTGTCTCGTTGCTGGGCGTCGATAGCGTCATGATCAACGCCGAACGCCGTCGAAAGGTCTGGCAGCGTCTGGCCGACCTGCCGGACGAGATGCACGCCCAGATGCAGCTCGAGACGGTCGGCCTGGAAGGCCTCGCCGAACGCGCCGAGGCGATGATCGACGGACGCGTCAGCGGTCGTGTGCTGCTCGACCCGACGCGCTGAAGACACTCGACGCACGACCCGCGACGGAAAATTTGCCCTCGCAGCGCCAAAAACGCTTCAAGTCCTTGATTGTTGCGGTGCAATAGCGATTTTGGCGTTAGCCAACGCCGTCACACAACGCTATGCTCTTGTTATCTCGTTGCGCCCTGTCGAGCGTCCCGAGTGCCCTCCCCTCAGCCATGCCGGGCGTGTGGAGGACCACCCCGCCTTCGGGCGGGGTTTTTTGTGTCTGTCACTCAGGCCATGAACACGAAAGCCCCGCCGATTGGCGGGGCTTTCGTGCCATGCGCTCGCGATCAAGGAGCTCAGTTGCGCTCGATCATCGCGGTCAGGTCCTCGGCGACCGGATCCAGCACCTGCGGCCAGGACAGATAAGGCACCGCCGCCCGGCCGTTGACCATCACCGCGAAGGCGCCCCAGCGGCCACTTTGCGTGCGGAAGTATCCCGAGATGGCGCGCACCGGCACCGGGTTGTTGAGCGTGCCCGTCTTGACCATCACGTGATTGCGGAAGGTCTCGCTGCCACGGCGGATGAAGCGCATCGGGCCATTGACCGGTGCCTGCAGACCCGCCACGAAGGTGGGGAACAGCGCCGGGCGGTGATACATGCTGTCGAGCAACGCCATCAGCCCACTGACGCTGGTGCGGTTCTGTGAAGTCAGGCCGCTGCCGGAGTACATCGTCAGCGGGCCGTGACCGGGAATCGCGCTGGCGAAGGTCTCGAGCTTGGCGCCGCCCTGGCGCAAGGTGGCCTGACTGCCGCCGACCAGCGCCAGCGTCAGCTGGTCCGCCATGAAGTTGTTGGAGTAATTGAGCATGCGCGTCAGCAACTCCTGCATCGGCTTGCCTTCGACGCTACCGAGCTGCGCGGCGCTGGCGGGCGGCGCCGTCGAGGTGATGTCCACCCCACCGGTCACCGTGATCCCGGCGCGCGCCAGGATGTCGCGCATCAGCTCACCGGTGTACAGCGCAGGATTGGAGACGGCGCGGTAGATGCTGCGCGGCTGGCTGTCGGCGGCGATGGTGCCGGTGACGACCAGCGTATCGCGACCGTTGCTGGTGGTGCGCCGGGCATTGATGGCGCTCTTGCCCCCCGCGCCGACCGTGGTGACCTGATTGTCGAAGATCTCGGTGGGCTGGGTGGTGTCGCAGCTGGCCAGTCGCGCCGGCGCCTGACTGCCCGCACCCGGCATCACCTTCACGCACCAGCTGGCATAGTTGCTGGCCGCGGACGACAGCAGCGCATCATAGGCATTGCTGGAACGCCGCGAGGCATTGCAGCGATCGGTACTGATGCAAGGCACCGGCCCGAAACGCCACTGGCTGATCAGCAGGCGCCCTTCGACGCGGCGGATGCCCCGAAAGCGCAGCTCCTCGGTCAGCCGCCACAGCTCTTCACTGGTCAGCGCCGGGTCGCCGCTGCCCTCGAGCACCAGGTCACCGGTCAAGACGCCGCCGCTGACCGTGCCCGTGCTGCGCAGACGCGTCGAGAAACGGTACTGCGGGCCGAAGCGGTCCAGCGCCGCACCGGCGATATAGAGCTTGGACAGCGAAGCCGGCGTCAGTTGCTGATCGGGATTGACCGAGGCCAGTGTCTCGCCGGTATCGAGCATGCGCGCCTGGGCACTGACGATGAAGCCCTTGTCAGTCAGGCGCGTCAGGTTGTCAAAGCCCGCCGCCTGCGCCGGGCCCGCCACGACAAGCGTCGCTCCGGCCACCATGGCCAGTCGGCGCAGCGAGCGCGTGAAACGCAGCGACTTGCCCGCTCCTGAGGGGCGCGCCGCCTTCAGCAAAGGCAACAGGGGAGACAGTCGGGAGGGTCGCGCAGAGGTCGGTGCAGTGCGAAATAGAAGCATGAGGCATCCAGTGACGTCGTCGGTGAGCATCCATGTCACAGCCGGGAGGCGCCGTGATGCCTCTAGCTTAATGAGGACTGGCGCTGGAAAACAGATGCAGGACGGCGACACCGCCCACGATCATCGCCAACCCCAGGATGGCCGGCAGGTCCGGCATCTCGCGATAGACCACCGCACCGAACACGGTGACCAGCACGATGCCGAGCCCGGACCACACCGCATAGGTCACACCCAGCGGCAGATCACGCAACACCAGCGTCAGCAGATAGAAGGCAATACCATAACCCACTATCACGATCAGGCTCGGGCCGAGTCGCGAAAATGACTCGGAAGCCTTGAGTGCGCTGGTCGCGATGACCTCCGCCAGTATGGCAAGTGCCAGGAAGACATAACTCATCGAATCACCTTGTGTTGTGTGGTGCGGCATGGTGTTGCTCACGGGCGGCCCTGCGCGCCAGCAGGCGACGCATCACGGCATCGAACAGCGGATTGAATATCATCGCCCAGACCAGGAAGAAGGCAACGAAGCCCAGATCCAGCAGCAATGCCTGCCACAGCCCCAGGTCGAGCCAGGCGGCCACGATGAAGACGGTTACCAGTACCAGACCGAGTTCGAAGCCGAGTGCCTGAGCGATGCGCTGGGTCACGCTGCGCTGGCGGGTCGGCACCCAGCGATCGAACATCCAGTTCCAGACCGTACTCCAGATCACCGCCAGTGTGGACATCACCACCGCCAGGCTGCCCATGCTCGCCAGATCATGCCCCGTGACCAGTGCCGACAGCGGCGCCACGAGCAGAATACCGCCCAATTCCAGCAGTCCTGCCTGGGCCAGACGTTCTTTCTTGGAACGCATGTCATACCTCCTCTCGATCACCGCGTGTGATGCCATAGGGCTGAATGACGCGGATGGAGGAGGCATTCTAGAGAGATACAAGATGGTTTAAAGTTGGTATCCATCTACTATTCAGATAGATCAAGGCGCGAGGCGAGGCAATGAACTGGACACTGGAGCAACTGCAGACACTGCGCTGCGTGGCGGAGACGGGCTCGTTCTCGGCGGCGGCGCGGCGTCTGGGTCGCGCGCAGTCCGCGGTCAGCACCGCCATCGCCAATCTGGAGCTGGACCTGGGCTGCGAGCTGTTCGATCGTCGCCCTCGCACGCCGGTGCTGACGCCCGCGGGCGAGGCAATGCTGCACGAAGCCAACAGCGTGCTGATGCAATGCCAGCGCCTGGAGGCACGCGCCCGCACTCTCAGTCAGGGGCTGGAAGCCAGCCTGACGCTGGCGATCGATGAGGCGCTGGTAGAAATGCCGCCGGTGATGGCGGTACTGGAAAAGATGGCGGTGCAATACCCGACGCTGACGCTGAATCTGCTCAATGGCGCGCAGGATGAGGTGGCCCGCTGGGTGGAGCAGCACCAGGCCAATCTCGGCATTCTGTTCTATCAGCCACTGGGTGTCATAGCGCTGGAGCGCGAGGCGCTGGGGAGACTGGAGCAGGTGCTGATCGTGGCACGCAACCATCCGCTGGCGCAGCTTGAGAGCCCGACCCACAGCGACCTAGCGGATCACCGCCAGCTGATGATCGGTCAACGCCAGCAGCTGGAACCCGGCCACGAGGGGCCACGCTCACAGCGCTTCTGGCAGCTCAACAGCTTCTATGCGATGGCAGAGCTGACGACGCGCGGACTGGGCTGGGCGCAGGTTCCGCGCCATATCGCCCACTACCCGCCCTTTCAGCAGCGTTTGAAGATTCTGGATTTGAGCGCGCTGGGCGCCACCGCCGACATCGATATCGAACTGATCTCGCGTCGCGACAGCCCTCGTGGCCCCGCGGCAAGCTGGCTGCGCCAGTCCCTGCGCGACACCTTCCACAACAGCCACGCCGCTATCGCCAACCAGAACCTGCCACCAGCGTGATTCGCGTCAGACCTGCAGCGAGTAGCGCTCGGGCGTGTGTTCAAGCTGGCATTCGAGTCGCCACAGCGCCTGGCCAGACTCGTGATACTTGCGCTCGAAGTGCGTCAGATAATCGCCCTGCGGTTCGAAGGCGTGCGCCGTCACCTCGATACCGGTGGCATGCCCGATGGCCTGAGCAAATTCCCGGGCGTAGATCTCCCAGTTGGTGCGCAGCTCCAGCTGACCGCCCAGCGCCATGATGATCGGGAATACCGGGTGGCCCTGCCAGCGCATCTTGAGATGACGCGCCTTGGGATAAGGATTGGGGTACAGCAGGGTATGATGCGCAGGTGCCCAGCCAGCGGCAAGCGCCAGGCGCCAGAAGTCGACGAGGTCCGCGCGGACCAGCAAGGCGTTGTCCGGCAACTCACCATGCTTGCGGCTGAGACGGTCTTCGCTGCGGTCCACGCCGATGACGGCATGGTCCGGGTGCGCCAGTGCCAGCTGGCGAGTCGATCGCCCGACGCCGCAGCCGCTGTCCAGCCACAGGGGCCTGCCCTGAGCCGACAACCACTGTTGCGCTTGCAGAAACGCTTCGCGGGTATGCTCCGCGACGGGTTTGCGCAGCGGATGCGCCATCGCACGGCGCACGCGACGCTCGATATCCTCGTGGGGGCCGGTCTGGGGAGAATCGATCTGGCGGGAGTTGGCGTACATCAGCAGTTCCGATAGCAACGGGCAGGAAAATCACGCGCGGAGTCTAGCAGATGCGCCTGCATCGGGCTGCGCCATATGGCATACAGCCCATCTGGGGTCGGCGGCGCAGGAAGGCCTGGACACAAAAAAAGGCGCCTGCCTCGCGGCACGCGCCTACACCAACTCAAACAGCCAAGACAGAATGTCAGCTTGCCTCTCGGAAATCAAACAAACGTTTAATCACGATTATATCGTGTCATGACAAGTATAAAACAGGCCAGTGGGACTCGCGCTGAGCGCAGAGATATCGCACAGTGTTCGCAGCAAGCGCTCGCTGGCGCGCCCGCGTATAGGCGGGGGTGCATGACGCCTGTATTGAGGGGGTGTTATCATCCGCTCATCATTTGGACGAATATCCGCAGAGGTATCGCCCAGACCAACGACTCACAGTATTTTTACGAGGAAAGCGGCTTGTCACACTTACCGGTGATCGTCGGCATGGGCGGCGTCAATGCCGCCGGCAGAACTTCGGGCCATCAGGCGTTTAGACGCACGGTGCTCGACTCCCTGCCGGAGACAGACCGTCAAGAGACCCTGCTGGGTCTCGCGTCGCTCATGAACCTCGCCCGCTGCGATGATCAGGGCCAATGGTTCGATGCCGAAGGCCAGCCCGCCGAGGCTCAAGCGCTTGCGGAGCGTCTGGCATATCAGGTGCTGTCCCACACCCTGATTCGTCGCATTGAAGACGAGCGCTTCAACGCGACCGGCATTCCTGCCAATCGTCAGTCAAAGCTGACACTGGACCAGGACTTGACCTTCACGCTGCGCAGCCGCCAGCTGCCGGAACAGCCGCCCGCTGACTGGCAGATCCGCGAGCTGGACAACCGTCATGTCGAAGTCACGGTACCGGCCGGTAAATTCGATGTCCTGCTGCCCGATCATCGTCAGGCGCTGGTGCGCGCCGCGGGTCAGCTGCCCAGCGGCTTCGCGCCGGAGCAGCTCTATCGCAGCGTGCATCACCCGCGCGGCCTGTCGATGACCATCTTCGGCGCCAGCGACTGCCTCGGCGACAGTGGCCTGGACTGGGATGCGCTGCGCGATAGCCTCGATCCGGACGATATCGCCGTCTACGCCGGCAACTCCATCGGCCAGATGGATGCTGAAGGCTGGGGCGGGTTGATGAAGTCCTTCGTGGCCGGCGAGCGCGCCACTTCCAAGCAGATGCCGCTGGGCTATGCCCAGATGCCCGCCGACTTCCTCAATGCCTATGTGCTGGGCAATGTCGGCGGCGCCGGTGCCGCGATGGGCGCCTGTGCCAGCTTCCTCTACAACCTGAAGCTGGGCCTGAACGACATCCGCAGCGGCCGTCGCCGCGTGGTGATGGTCGGCACCGCCGATGCGCCGATCACGCCGGAAGTCATCGAGGGCTTCCGCAGCATGGGCGCCCTGGCCGATGACGAGAGCCTCAAGGCCCTCGACGCGCTGGAAGTGCTCACCGACAGCGATTACCAGAAGGCCTGTCGCCCGTTCGCGCGCAACTGTGGCTTCACCATCGCGGAAGCGACCCAGTTCGTGATCCTGATGGCGGATGATCTGGCGCTGGACACCGGCGCTCGCATCATCGGCAGCGTGCCGGACGTGTTCGTCAATGCCGACGGCTGGAAGCGCTCCATCTCGGCACCCGGCGTCGGCAACTACATCACCCTGAGCAAGGCGGTGGCACTGGCCCGCGACATCGTCGGCGATGAAGGCGTGCGCCAGCGCAGCTTCGTGCACGCCCATGCCACCTCCACGCCGAAGAACCGCACCACCGAGTCACACGTGCTCAATGAAGTGGCTCGCGCCAACGACATCCAGGCCTGGCCTGTGGTGGCGGTAAAATCCTTCGTCGGCCACAGCCAGGGCAGCGCAGCGGGTGATCAGGCGGTATCGGCGCTCGGCAGCATGGCGACCGGCATCCTGCCAGGTATCCCGACGCTGGATGCCATCGCCGATGACGTGCATCACAGCAACCTCGACATCCGCCGCGAGGCGCGCGAATTCACCGCAGACGTCGCCTTCATCAATGCCAAGGGCTTCGGTGGCAACAACGCCAGTGGCGTGGTGCTGTCGGCTGACGTCACCCTGAAGTTGCTGGCGGCGCGGCATGGTGAGGAGGCACTGGCTGCCTGGCGTGAGCGCAGCGGTCTCTGCGAGCAGCGGCGTGCTGACTATCTGGACAAGGCACAGCGCGGTGAATTCACGCCGACCTATCGCTTCGGTGAAGGCGTGCTCGAAGGTCCGGAACTGGAGATCACGGATCGCGAGATCCGCATCCCCGGCTATGCGAAGCCCGTCTCGCTCAAGGTCGATAACCCCTTTGGTTCGCTGTAAGCCAGGTTCGCTGTAAGCCAGGCTCGCTGCAAGACCGGCTCGCTCCCCCTCCCGGGTTGTGCATCCGGTGACGAATCCCCTCGCTCGACTGGCAAGCCGCGCGAGGGGTTCTACACTCGGCGGACCGGAGGAGCCGTCGGCGCGACAGCCATTGCGTTACGGCCTTCTAAGGCTCCTCATCCTTCGTCGTCCACTGCAGCCGGCCACCAGGCTGACCCGCTGCCGACAGAGCTCGAGTTCGTCATGCCCAAGAACATTGCCGTCTATCCCGGCACCTTCGACCCGATCACCAATGGCCATACCGACCTGATCGAGCGCGGCGCCCGCCTGTTCGACAAGGTGGTGGTCGCGGTAGCTTACAGCCCCAGCAAACGCCCCGCGCTGCCGCTGGAGATTCGCATCGATCTGGCACGCCGGATTCTGGCGCATCTCGACAATGTCGAGGTCATCGGTTTCAGCTGCCTGCTGACAGAGCTGCTTGAGCAGCAGAATGCGCGTATCATTCTGCGCGGCCTGCGTGCAGTTTCCGACTTCGAGTATGAACTGCAGCTGGCCAACATGAACCGGGCCCAGGCGCCGCACGTCGATAGCCTGTTCCTGACCCCGGAATTACAGAACTCCTACATTTCATCGACCATCGTGCGCGAGATATCGCGTCATGGCGGTGATGTGTCGCGTCTGGTGCATCCGCTGGTGGCCGAGACCCTCGCCCGGCATTTCTCCGCTACCGACGACGACACCGCCACAAGCTGAGGACAGCATCATGGCCCTGATCATCACTGATGAGTGCATCAACTGCGACGTCTGCGAGCCGGAATGTCCCAATGGGGCCATCTCGCCGGGGGAAGAGATCTACGTCATCGACCCGGACCTGTGCACCGAATGCGTCGGACACTTCGATGAGCCGCAATGTCAGCAGGTCTGCCCTGTCGACTGCATCCCGCTCGACCCGGACAACAAGGAAAGCCAGGAAGAGCTGATGGACAAGTACCACATCATCACGGCCGCTCTCGGCAACTGATTACCGCCTGCTCCGGCAGCCGTCATGGCGATGATATGGCCTGTACTGCGCCACATCCATCGTGACGGCTGCTGCTTGCTTATTGCCTGACACCTCCTGCTCTCCCCGCAAGCCCTCACTGCAAACCCTCTTCTCAAGCTAACCCCGATAGACCTTCCTGTAGCCCCTTTCCTCAAGCTCTCTCTTCATGCCCTTCCCTCAGGCACGGCCCTGACTGACGCTTCAGCGCCTGACTCGCCAACGCGGTGCCTCTTGCTGCAAGAAACCAACGGGTAACGTAGTCGACTGGCACTAACACCGACTGGCAATACACTTCGCTCACTATCAGGACCTTTCCCGGTGCGCTGCCCGCCATTGCCTACTCCCATCGGCCCCGCTGCTGGCCTCACTGCTGACATGGCCAGACAGAATCGTGGCTACCAACCTGCTCTCGTCCCCTGCATAAACGGCGATTCAATCAATATCAAACGCTACACCAGGTTATTTTCTGTTAGTATAATGTAAGCAAACTGTTCTATCCTGTAGTTATCCATTCACCGGTCATCCCCTTTTCACGCGCACGGATTGCCCATGTCCTCTCACTCTCTCTCTACTGCTCTCAAGCACTCCTTCTTGGGGACACGCACACAGCTGCCCAATGCCGGCACAGGGATGCTGCTTGTCATGCTGGCGATCATGGTGGTCTTGATCGTGGTGCCGCGTCCGCAGCTGTTCAGCTCGGTCGAACAGTACCTTGTCCCGCATTCACTGCTGGAAATGGGTGCGATACTGGTCGCTCTGATGTCTGCCGTCTCCATCTTCCAGGGGCACCGTCGGACACTGCCGACCAGCTTTCTGGTCATGGGGTGCGCCTTCATGCTCTCCGCCTTCTTCGACATGGTGCATATCTTCAGCTACGACGGCATGCCGGACTTCGTCAGCGAGGCCTCCGTCAGCAAGGCCATCCACTTCTGGCTGGCAGGACGGACCGCCTTCATCATCGCCCTGTTGGCTCCCTGTCTGCTGACGGCACGCCCCGTGCCGCGTCGCTATCTGCCCGTGGCCTTTGGCGTGACACTCGCCATCGGGCTAATGGTGAGCTGGATAGGCCTCTTTCATCTCGACTTCCTGCCAGAGACCTTCATCGTCGGCAGCGGCCTGACCGCCTGGAAGATCGGCTATGAATGGGCCCTGGCGCTGAGCGCTGCGCTGGCCGCGGTACTTCTACTTGGCGCGCGCCGACTGCCTGAAGGCACCAATGCCGGCTGGCTGGCGATCGCTGCGCTGGCCACGGGGATATCCGAGCTTTGCTTCACGCTCTATGCCACTGCCTTCGATGTCTTCAATCTGCTCGGCCATCTGTACAAGGTGGTGGCCTACGCGATGATCTATCACGCCATCTACTCATCGCGCATGGTCTACCCCTATCAGCAGCTGCAGAAGATGAGTGACGCCCTGGGCGAGGCCGAACAACGCTGGCAGTTCGCGCTGGAAGGCTCAGGCGCTGGCGTCTGGGACTGGAAGCAGGATACCGATCATGTCTTCTACTCTGCGCAGTGGAAGGCGACGCTCGGCTTCCAGGAACACGAGATCGGCAGCAGTTTCGATGAGTGGAAGTCACGCATCCATCCGGATGACATGCCGCGCACCCTAGACGACCTGAAACAGCACTTTGAAGGTCACAGCGCTGAATATCGCAACGAGCACCGCATGCTGACGCGCAACGGTGAATGGAAATGGATTCTCGATCAGGGACGCGTGGTGGAACGTGCCGAGGATGGCAGACCCCTGCGCATGATCGGCACTCACAGCGATATCGACTGGATCAAGGAACAGCAGCAACGCCTGATCAGCAGCCGCGCCCGTCTGCGCTCCATCTATCATTCCGCCCCAGTGGGCATCATCGTCGCCAACGGGGATGGCACCATCGCGGATGCCAACTCGACCATGCATGCCCTGCTGGGCAAGAGTGATACCGAGCTTTTCCAGCAATCGCTGTGGGGGCTGTTCTCACTGGATGAGATCAGTCGCATGAAACGTGCCTGGGGCCAGCTGCAACGCGAAGGCGGCAGCTTCCAGGACGAATACCACATGCAGACTGACTCGGGGCAGATGTTCTGGGCGGAAGTCACCCTCACCCCGCTGGAGGGCGAAGAGCGCACCCTGGTATTGATCAACAATATCGAGGACCGCCGTCGCGCCATCGAGCTGCTCGAGGAGAATGCAGCCCTGTATCAGGAAGTCTTCAGCACCGGCAACGCCATCAAGCTGCTGATCGACCCGGAGCTTGCCGAGATCATCGATGCCAATCCGGTCGCCGCCGACTTCTATGGTTACAGCATCGGCGAAATGTGCGGTATGCCATTGGGCCGTATCAACGTGCTGGCCAGCCAGTCGCTCTCCAAACGCATCCGTGCGGTCGTCAATCGTACCGACAACCACTTCGAGGCCAGCCACCAGCTTGCCAACGGTGAATTGCGTGATGTCGAGATCTTTACCGGCCCGGTGGACCTGAACGGCCGCACCCTACTGTTCTCCATCGTTCACGACATCACCGATCGCAAGCGTGCCCAGCGCGACCTGCAGATCGCCAACCTCAAGCTGTCGCGACTTTCAGAGAGCCGCAGCCAGATCCATCACCTCGCGGAATCCCTGCTGACCTGCTCCCAGCTCGATGAGGTCATCACCCAGCTCAATGTTCGTCTGCCCAGCCTGTTCGCCGGCTGCGAAGGCAGCGTGACCCTGCATGACCCAAACGACATCCATCAGACGATGCATATCAACTGGGGGACACCACCCACCGACGCTCGTCACCTCAAGCAGACGCTGACGGTCGGGGATGGCCAGGCGGGGGAATTCGTGCTGCTGATCCCGCCGGAAGAGGACAGCCTGGAGCGCTTTCAGTCCCTGGCGGAAGATGTCAGCAACCTGGTGATGCTGGCACTGGCCGACCTGCAGCTGAAGCGGGGCCTGGCACACGAGGCGCGCAAGGATACGTTGACGCGTCTCTTCAATCGCCGTCACCTCGATGAAGTGCTGCCCCAGAAACTGGCAGAGGCCAGCATCGGCAACCCACTGTCCCTGGTGGTGCTGGATCTCGACCACTTCAAGCAGGTCAACGATACCTACGGCCACGAGATGGGTGATCAGGTCCTCACGCGTCTGGCCAACCTGATACGTGAGTCGCTGCGCAGCTCCGATGAAGCCTGTCGCTACGGCGGCGAAGAATTCGTGATCCTGATCCCCGGTGCCAGCGCAGCGGTGTCACGCGCTCGGGTCGAGGCCATTCTCGAAGCCTTCCACGAAGAAGTCTTCGAGCATGAGACGCTGGGGCCGCTGACCGGCCTGAGCTTCTCCGCGGGGGTCGCCAACGCGCCGCATGACAGCCAGGCCACCGATGCGCTGTTCAACATGGCCGACAATGCGCTCTATGAGGCGAAACGCGCCGGACGCAAACGCGTGCTGTGCTTCAACTCACTGCCGCCCCCAGCCGATAGCCATGCCAGACACCCCGCGCATTGACCGCCGCTCTCACCGCCCCTTCAGACACGACAACGCCGACCCTCGAGGTCGGCGTTGTCGTGTCCAGACTTGAGCGGCGCATTCTTACCAGCCGCGATCAGGAGATATTCAATCCCAATCGACCCGCGTGGTCTTGCACCCCAGGCAGCGAGCGAAGGTCGCCTGCGCCGGGGTCGCGACCAGTACGCGCGCCGTCTCATCGATATTCTGCCCCATGGCCGCGAAGGGAGCCGACACGACGAAGATGGCAGCACCGACGACGGTCGTGGCCAGCAACAGTGGACGTCCGATAAGAGCATCGGCCACCATCATGCCTGCGCTGGGTGTGTCGTCACCCTGCTCGCTGGGCAGCTCGATGGCCTGCACCGGCGACGCCAGCATCAGCGTCATGCCAGCTGCTGCAAGCCCAGTGCGCAATCGCGTGCTTCGCTGAAGAATCGTGCGTTTCATAGTCAGTTCCCTTGCGTACGGACGCTCCATGCGTCCCTGTTATGGGGCTTCGCGCCAGTGGATCTCTCGGCTGGCGCATGGCAGGCCTTGCCATCAAGTCACCAGAACTAGATTAGCGCTCCAGCGCCATTACGCCCAGCCCTGCCAGGCCTTATCCTGATCAACGCGAACGCTCCCGGCTGACGTTACCTTCTCCCCTCATTCGGACCCAACATGCCCACCCCTTCCCTGAAGACCGCCACACTGCCTTCCGCCGATCGCCATATGTGGCGCCTGGCCTGGCCCATCATCCTTTCCAACATTTCCGTGCCGTTGCTGGGGCTGGTGGATACCGCCGTGGTCGGGCATCTCGAGGATGCGGTGTATCTGGGGGCGGTCACGCTGGGCGCGGTCCTCTTCAGCTTCCTGTACTGGGGCTTCGGATTTCTGCGCATGGGCACGACCGGCATGACGGCACAGGCTCATGGCCGTGAAGACCACGATGGCCTGCGCACCCTGCTGGGCCAGGGCATCGGGCTGGCGCTGGCCATCGGGCTGGTGTTGATCATCGCCGGCTCGCCGCTGATCACCCTGGGGCTATCGCTGATGGAGGCAAGCGAGACCACGCGCGCCCTGGCCCATGACTACGCCAGCATCCGGCTGTGGTCGGCACCGGCCGTGCTGATCAACTACGTGATTCTGGGCTGGTTCCTGGGGCTGGGGAATTCGCGCGTCACGCTCGGCATCCTCGTGCTGACCAATGGCGTCAACATCCTGCTCGATCTTGCCTTCGTGCCCGGGCTGGGCATGACCAGCAATGGCGTGGCGCTGGCCAGCGTGATCGCCGACTACTGTGCGCTGGCCACGGGCCTGTGGCTGGTCGCCCGCCAGCTCAGACGCATGTCGGGGCGCAGTGATCGCGCAGCGCTGCTGTCTCTGCCCGCCTGGGGCGCGCTGATCCGCGTCAATCAGCATCTGTTCGTGCGCACCTTGTGCCTGCTGGGCGCGACGGCCTATTTCACCTCACAGGGTGCCAGCTTCGGGGATGATGTTCTGGCGGCCAATGCGGTGTTGCTGCAGTTCGTGATGATGACGTCCCATGCACTGGACGGCTTCGCCCAGGCGGCGGAGTCAGAGGTCGGGCGAGCCGTCGGCCAGAACGACTGGCAACGCTTCGCGCGCAGCGTGGGGGCGGCAACCCGTTTCTCCTTGATCACCGCGACAGCGGCCAGCGGCCTGCTCTGGCTCTGCGGGCCGGCGTTGATCCACCTGCTGACCGACATTCCCGAAGTGCGCGCCCTGGCCACCCTCTATCTGCCCTGGATGGTCGCCCTGCCCCTGGTCGCGGTGTGGAGCTACCTGCTGGACGGCATCTTCATCGGTGCCACGGCGACGCGTGAAATGCGCAATACGCTGGTGATATCCCTGCTGGCCTTCATCGGCCTGTGGCCGCTGCTCGAAGGCTTCGGCAATCATGGACTGTGGCTGGCCTTCCTGCTGTTCACCAGCGTGCGTTCTGCCGTGCTCGGCGGCTACTACCTGCATCATCGCCGCCATCATTGGCGCTAGTGCCATGCCAGTTGGCTGAAGCCTCCAGCAGGTTGATGCAGCGCTGAAAGGCTTGCCGCTGGCATTGGCGTGCCACTCGACCATCGCGCGATATTCTCTTGGTAGCGAATGGACTAATGTGAGCGTGCCAACCCGTTTCCCATACTGATAAAAAGCCAACAGGGACTCCCACATGCTGCAATCGCTATCACGGCCAGCCGTCAAGCTGGTTGAGCGCTATCTGCCTGACCCCTATATCTTCGTCCTGTTGCTGACTGTCGTTGCAGCAGCAGCCGCCATGCTCATCGAACAGCGCTCCCCCACTGAGGTGATGCGCTATTGGGGCGATGGTTTCTGGAATCTGTTGACCTTCTCGATGCAGATGCTGCTGGTGTTGATCTCAGGCTTCATGCTCGCCAACACCCCGCCGGTGAAGAAAGGCCTGGCCAGCATCGCCTCGCTGGCCAGAACGCCCGGCAGCGCCATCATGCTGGTCACCTTCGTATCGCTGATCGCCAGCTGGATCAACTGGGGCTTCGGACTGGTGATCGGGGCACTGTTCGCCAAACAGCTAGCCAGGATGATCAAGGTCGATTATCGCCTGCTGATCGCCAGTGCCTACTCCGGTTTCGTGATCTGGCATGCGGGCATCTCGGGCTCGATTCCGCTGACCATCGCCACCGCGGGCCACTTCACCGAGGAAAGCATCGGCATCGTGCCCACCTCGGACACCATCTTCGCCTTCTTCAATATCGCCATCGTCGCGGCGCTCTTGATCATCATGCCGCTGGTCAACCGCGCCATGATGCCCTTCGAGAAGGAAAGCGTGTACGTGGACCCGGCCCTGCTCGAGGAGAAGCACACCGAGATCAGCGACCAGCCTCGTCCCGCCGAGCGTCTCGAGAACTCGCCGATTCTCGCCTGGGTTGTCGGCCTGTTCGGCCTCGCCTGGCTGGTGGATCACTTCGTGATCCGTGGCGGCGGGCTGAACCTGAACGTGATCAACTTCAGCTTCCTGTTCCTGGCCATCGTGCTGCATGGCACCCCGCGCAAGCTGCTGGACAGCCTGAATGAAGCCATCAAGGGTGGCGCCGGCATCGTCATCCAGTTCCCCTTCTACGCCGGCATCATGGCGATCATGGTGCAGTCGGGACTGGCCGCCACGCTGTCCGAAGGCTTCGTGTCGATTGCCACCGCCGACAGCCTGCCGTTCTGGTCCTTCATCAGTGCCGGTGTCGTCAATCTGTTCGTGCCCTCCGGTGGCGGTCAGTGGGCCGTGCAGGCACCGGTCATGATTCCCGCCGCCCAGGCATTGGGTGCCGACCTGCCGCGCGTCGCCATGGCCGTCGCCTGGGGCGATGCCTGGACCAACATGCTGCAGCCCTTCTGGGCATTGCCGGTGCTCGCCATCGCCGGCCTCAAGGCCAAGGACATCATGGGCTTCTGCCTGGTGCAGCTGCTGGTGACCGGCATCATCATCTCGCTGGGTCTGACGCTGCTCTGATACCTGGCTGACGGCGGCGTCAGCCAGCCATTCAGATAGCCTTACCGATAACCCCGCAAGCTCCTTGCCCCCACAGGCGACTGTGGGGGCAAGGTCGTTTATAGATAGCTGATATGCCGCTCACGGGGTGCCAAGACGTCACGAATCCCGCAGACTAGCCATTATCCCTGTCTGCGCGGCATGCCAGAGCCATTGCTTCACCTGAGAGCCCCTGACAGCTCCCACTCACCTGACAGGCCCGTGCCTGAAGGACGCCCCCATGAGCGAGAACCAGCCAGAACAGACCGCCCTCAACGAAGCTCTGCCCGGCCAGCATCAGTTGATCATGACCGAGCTGATGACCCCCGACATGGCCAACTTCAGTGGCAAGGTGCACGGTGGCGCCATCCTCAAGAAGCTGGATGAAGTCGCCTACGCCTGTGCCAGTCGCTACAGCGGCAGCTACGTCGTCACCCTCTCGGTCGACCAGGTGCGCTTCAAGCAGCCGATCCACGTCGGCGAGCTGGTCACCTTCCTGGCCTCGGTCAATCATGTCGGCCGCTCCTCGATGGAGATCGGCATCAAGGTGGTCGCCGAATCCATCCAGGGTCGCCTGATTCGCCATACCAACAGCTGCTATCTGACCATGGTCGCGGTCGACTCCAACGGCCAGCCGGTGCCGGTGCCGCCACTCAACCTGGAAACCCAGGAACAGAAGCTGCGCTTCCACAAGGCCGCCATCCGCAAGAAGCTGCGCAAGCAGGCCGAAGAAGAAGAGAAGCGCCAGGAATCCATCGAGTTCTGAGCGACTCCCGGCAAGCGCTGCGAGCGCAATCCTGACAGTCAGCACAAGATACGGAGTGCACCGCCCCGAGCGGATAGCGATACTGAGCGTGAACCTTGCACAGCGAGATGAACGATGACATCAGTGTCCGGCGAAAAGACAGCGGCGGGGATGACGGCACCACCTGCCGCTGGCGACGCTCAAGGGTGCGATGAGGCCATCTGGCAGCGTCTGCTGGCGCGCCAGCCGATCTCCGGGGAGGCGCTGCGCTACGGCGTGATCACCACTGGCATCTTCTGTCGCATCGGCTGCCCATCCCCGGCGCCACGCCGCGACAACCTGCGCCTGTTTGCCGATTGTCACGCGGCGCGAGCCGCGGGCATGCGCGCCTGCCGGCGCTGTCATCCTGAGCAGCCCGACAAGCCTGATCGCCCTCAGGCCGACAAGCAGACTCGCCATCCCGTCAGGGCCACGCCTGGAGCACCGATGATGCCGGAATCGAACGCCCCACTTTCACGCGCCTCCACTGCCGCCCGCTCGACACCTGAAGACGCTGCCTCAACCCCCGCCACGCCTTGGCCGCTGACGGTGTGTCGGCAGTTGGAGCAGGCCGTCGCCGCAGGCGAGCCCACCCCGCCACTCGCAAGTCTGGCGGCGGAGCACGGGATAAGTGCCTCGCATCTTCAGCGCCGCTTCACGGCACTGCTGGGCCTGTCACCTTCCGAGTACTCGGCGGGTCTGCGCCAGATGCAGTTCCATGCGCTGCTGGAGGAGGGCCATGGCGTGACCGAGGCGATCATCGCCGCCGGCTATCGCTCCAGCAGCCGTGCCTATGCACGCAGGGACGGCATCACGCCCAGCGCCCGCCGCTCCGGCGGACAGGGAGAAGACCTGCTGGCATTGCATTGGCCGTGTCGCTTCGGGGTCCCGGAACAGTCCTGCTGGCTGAGCGCAGGACTCAGCGCGCGTGGCGTGGTCGTCATTCAGCTCAGCGACAGTCGTGAGGCGGGCCAGCAGGCGCTGGAAGCACGCCTACCCAAGGCCAGTTGGCAGCAGATGGAGACAGAGACAGACGGGCAGGACGGCAGCGCTCACACGGCCAGTCGTCTGCTGCATGCCTCACTGGGGGCACGGTTGCTCGCCCTGTGTGAGCAACCGGAGACCAGCCATGCACTGCTGCTCGAACTGCCGCTGGATGTGCGTGGCACCGCCTTTCAATTGCGCGTCTGGCAGCAGCTCAACGCTACCGTGAGTGGCGATACCCTGACCTATCGCCAGCTGGCCGAGGCGCTTGAGCGGCCGACCGCCAGCCGCGCCGTCGCCAATGCCTGTGGTGCCAACCCGCTGGCTCTGCTGACGCCTTGTCATCGTGTGGTACGCGGTGATGGCGGGCTCGGCGGCTATCGCTGGGGCGTGCCGCTCAAGCAGGCCAGATTGGCGCAGGAATCCGGCGACCGCCGGGAGTGAGCGCGGCGAAGCGCTAGAGCGTCATGGGACGCAGCGCAGGCGGCGCCTGCAGCTGCTCGCGCACGATTTCCAGCGCGTGGGTCAGCGCCTCACGGCTCTCGGCGGCGCTCAGGCACAGCCGGATGGCCTGCGGTGGCGGCTCATTGCCGACACAGAAGGGCTCGGCGCTGGTGACGTGCACACCCCGCTCGGTCAATGACGCGACCATCGCCTGACTGCGCTGCCCTTCGGGCAGCTCGAGCCACAGATCGAACGAAGACGGTCGCGCCGCCGGCGACCACTCCGCCAGCAGCGTGCGGGCCAGTTTCTGGCGCGCGCGCATCTCTTCCGTCTGCCACGCCACCAGCTGTGTCGCGTTGCCGCTGGTCAGCCAGGCGCAGACCGTCTCCATCAACAGCGGCGCCACCATCCAGCTATGGCTGCGCAGCACTGCGCCGATGCGAGTCAGCACCTCCACCGGCGCCCGCAATACGCCCAGGCGCAGGCCCCCGGCCAGCAACTTGGAGGTACTGAAGACATACAGGGTGCGCTCCGGCGCCATCTGATAGAGCCGCGTGCCGCACTCCTCGTCGGGCAGATATTGTACCCCGTCTTCCAGAATCCAGAAGTCATGCTGGCGCGCGAGGGCGACCAGGGCCTCGCGCCGTGCATGAGACAACTGCGCCGCGCCCGGATTGTTCTGCTCGGCCATCACATAGACCATCCTGGGCGCCTGCTGACGGCACAGCCGCGCCAGCGCCTCGACATCCATGCCGTCCTCGTCAAGCGGCACCCGCAACAGCTTGAGGCCACGTTCGGCGCTGGCGACGATCAGCCCGGGATAGGTCAGCGCGCCGGTGACCACGGCATCCCCGGGCGCCAGCAGCGCCGACAACGCCAGCGTGATGCCATTCTGGCCGCCCTGGGTCAGCATCAGCTCCTCGGGGTCGACCGGCATGCCGAGCTCACCCATCCAGCTCGCCAGCAATTGCCGGTGGCTGCCGTCCCCGAATTCATTCTGATACTCGACACTGCGCAGCAAGGCCTCGGGTGACTGGCTGATCGCGGCCAGCGCCGCTGCCATTCCCTGCTGCCGCGCGGGGTGAGGCGGTGGCAGGCTCATGGTGAGATCGATCACGCCGGCCGCTGCCGACAGCACGCCCTCCTGTTCTGACGCCAATCCATAGGCCTTTCTGGCCCGCAGGGCATGCCCGAAGCTGCTGGAGGATCCATGCGCGCTCCGGGTGGCGCCGTTGATGTAGGTGCCGCTCCCGACACGCGCCGATACCAGGCCACTCCGCTCGGCCTCGGCGTAGCCTCGCGTCACCGTGCCGATGGTCACGCCCAGCGCATCCGCCAGCCGACGCTGAGGCGGCAGTCGCTCGCCTTCCTTGAGCTGGCCTGAGGCGATATCGAGGCGGATGGCCTCCGCCAGAGCACGGTAACGCGGCATGGCGGGGTCCAGGGTCGGAATCCACATTGTCATGGTGACAAAAAACCTGTTGACGGTAATTGTCATCAGATTATGCTCAAAACATGCCGCCAACAAGCCATAAAACACGGGAATGTGCCGGCACTCGCAAATTGAATCCATACAATCAGATATGCGACCTCGACAACGCCCACCACGCTGAAGGACACCCATGGAATCCCTCGCCTTTCTGGCCCCCGCCACGCTTTTCATGCTGTCGATGACCCTGACACCCGGCCCCAACAACGTGATGTTGACGGCCTCGGGGGCCAACTATGGTTACTGGCGCACCCTGCCGCATATCTTCGGCATCCTGATCGGCTGCCTGGTGCTGTTCATCGCCATCGCGCTGGGCCTGGGGCTGGTCTTCGAGCGTTATCCCATCGTGCAGACGCTGCTGAAGGTGCTGGGCAGTGCCTACCTGCTCTACCTGGCCTGGAAGATCGCCACCGCCCCGCCACCTGACTTCGCCAGCCAGCAGGATGCACGCCCGATGACCTTTCTCGCGGCAAGCCTGTTCCAGTTCGCCAATCCCAAGGCCTGGGTGATGGGCATGGCGCTGATGGCTAGCTTTCTGCCCGAGGAAGGCCCGGCACTGCTCAACGCCGTATTGCTGGCAGGCTTCGCGGAACTGGTCGCGCTGCCCTGCATCTCGCTATGGGCGGGCTTCGGGACCGCCATCGGGCGCCTGCTGAATACCGAACGCGCCTGGAAGATCTTCAATCGCGTGATGGGCGTACTGACCGCTTCCTGCGTGGTGATGATCCTCGGCTGACCCACAGCCTGCGTCTGGAGCACGCGAATGACACCGATTCGTCGAACACTGTTCGAATGATCACTGTTCATGCAGGCGAGGTTGGTTAGACTGTCGAGACGCCAATTCCACGCTCGCACAGGACGCTCCCTGCATGCTGACACTCTACGGTGATCGCCGCTCCGGCAACTGCTACAAGGTCGAGCTTCTGCTGCACCTGCTCGAACGTCATCATCACTACATCGAGGTCGACATTCTGGCCGGCGACACCCGCACGCCGGAATTTTTGACCCGCAACGTCAATGGCAAGATTCCGCTGCTGGAGCTGCATCGCGGCGAGACGCTGTCAGAGTCGAACGCCATCCTGAATTATCTCGCCGATGGCAGCGACTACCTGCCGAGTGACCCCTTCCTGCGCGCCAAGGTGCTGCAGTGGCAGTTCTTCGAGCAGTACAGCCATGAGCCGTACATCGCCACTGCCCGCTTCATCAATCGCTACCTCGGCCTCCCCGACGAGCGCCGCGCCGAGTACGCCGCCAAGCAGGAAGGCGGCAAGCGCGCCCTGCGCGTGATGGAGCACCATCTCGCCGAGCATGACTGGCTGGCCGGGGATCGATTCACGATCGCCGACATTTCCCTTTATGCTTATACGCATGTCGCCGATGAAGGCGGCTTCGCGCTGGACGACTATCCCGCCATTCAGGCGTGGCTGGCACGTGTCGCGGCGCAGCCGAGACATTTCGATATCCCGCGGGACTGATAGGATAAGGCATCCCCGACGACCGCTGCTGCCAGGACACACAATGCCAACCTTGACCTATCGCCCGATGACACCGGAAGACCACCCTGCCTTCATCGCCATGATGGAGGCGACCCCGGGAGTGGTCATCCGCGATGCCGACCGCCATGCCCCTGTCGCCCGCTATCTGGCGCGCAACCCCGGCATGAGCCACCTGGCCTTTATCGATGAGCGCCTGGTCGGCTGCGCCATGGCGGGCCATGACGGCAAGCGCGGCTATCTTCAGCATGTGATGACGGCGCCGGACATGCGTGGCCAGGGCATCGCCAGCACGCTGGTCGACCGCTGCCTGGCGGCCTTGGCCTGTGAAGGCATCGACAAGGTGCATCTGGATACCCTGCACGACAACCATGACGCTCATCGCTTCTGGGAGCGTCTTGGCTGGTCCAACCGCAATGCCGAGATCGTGCGCTTCTCGCGTATTCTGGTGGACAACCCCAACGCCTGAGGCAGCCGCCTTGTATCCGGACGACCGCTAAGCAAGCCCGACGACCGCTGAGCAAGGAGCTCTACCGTGCAATATCTCGAAAATGACGACCTCGGCAAGCTGATACTGCGCCTGATGCTGGGCCTGCTGTTGCTGTTTCATGGCCTTTCAAAGCTGCTGGGGGATGGTGGCACGCTGAGCTGGATCGCCGGCGAGCTGGAGAGCATGGGAATCCCGGGCGTGGTGGCCTATGGCGTCTATATCGGCGAGATCATCGCGCCCATCATGCTGGTACTCGGCGTGCACTCGCGCATCGCCGGGCTGATCGTGGTCGCCAACATGCTGTTCGCCTTTGCCGTGGCGCACATGGGCCAGCTGTTGAGCCTGTCGCCCTCCGGCGGCTGGGCGCTGGAGCTACAAGGCTTCTTCCTCGCCAGCGCCCTGGCCATCGTCTTTCTCGGCAGCGGCCGCTTCGCGGTACAGGAGGACTGATGGCCGACGTCGTCACCGCCAGCACCTATTGCGAGAATGCTCCCCGGCACCCGATTCATGGCCCATATCATGATCATGAATACGGCTTTCCGGTCAGCGATGACCGGGTGCTGTTCGAACGCTTCGTGCTCGAGATCAATCAGGCCGGCCTCTCCTGGCTGACAGTGCTCAAGAAGCGCGCGGCCTTCCGCGAGGCATTCGAGGATTACGATATCGCGCGCATCGCCGCCTACGGGGACGAGGATCGCGCGCGCCTGCTCAGCAATGCCGGCATCATTCGCAACCGGCTCAAGATCAATGCCGTGATCCACAACGCAGGCGTGGTGATGCAGCTCAAGGATTCCCACGGCAGCTTCAACGGCTGGCTGGATGCCCACCATCCTCAACCGCTGTCAGCCTGGATCAAGCTGTTCAAGAAGACCTTCCGCTTCACCGGCCCCGAGATCGTCAACGAGCTGCTGATGAGCTGCGGCTATCTGCCCGGCTGTCATCGTGATGACTGCCCGGTGCAGGCGCGCGTGCTGGATGCCGGCCCACGCTGGGCCGAGCCGGGCGCCCTGGCGGCGATCCGCGCAGATGACTGACGCCTGCTCCCACGCCCTCCGCTCTCTTCTTCCTCACAGGTAGCCCACGCATGGACTCCCTTACCCAGATCTGCCTCGGGGCCGTCGTTGGCGGCGCCGTCATGACACCGGCCATTCGCCGCCTGCCCAGCCCGAAACGCGGCGCGGCCATCCGCCATGCGCTGCTCGGCGGTGCGGCGCTAGGCACCCTGCCCGACCTCGACGTGATGATCGACTACGGCGACGCGGTCGCCAATTACACCCATCACCGTGGCTTCAGCCATTCCCTGCCGGTATTGGCGCTTCTGGGCATCGTACTCGGCTGGCTGCTGGCTCGCCTGCCACGTCTGGCGAGTCTTGGCCGTGGTCGGCTGATCGCCTACTGCGTGCTGTGCCTGATCACCCACCCGCTGCTGGACAGCTTCACCACCTACGGCACCCAGCTGCTGTGGCCGTGGCCCAGTCGGCCCATCAGTCTGGCCAGCGTCTTCATCATCGACCCGCTCTACACCCTGCCATTGCTGATCACCGGCCTGTGGGTGGCGATTCGTGGTCGCGCCGGGCACCTTCTGACCGCGGGCCTCATGCTCTCGAGCCTCTATCTGGGCTGGGGGCTGGCCGCCAAGAGCTGGGTCGAACATCGCGTGGCGCCGCTGCTGGCCAGCCAAGGCTTCGCCGACGCCCCGCGCATGGTGCAGCCGACGCCCTTCAACAGCCTGCTGTGGCGTGTCAGCGCCACCACACCGCAGGCGGATCACGAGTGGATGGCCAGCGTGTTCGACTCCGACGCGCAGCTGGCGTCTCTCGCACGCCGCGATTATCCGCGCCATCCCACGCTGGATGCCGAGGTCGCGAAGCTGGAGGACGGCCAGCGCCTGCGCTGGTTCGCGGCGCCCTATCTACGTGCGAGCCGCGAGCGGACCCCAGAGGGTGAGACGCTGCTGGCAGTGACCGATACACGCCTGGGCTCACCCGGCTATCACCCCTTCCGCTTTGCCCTCGCACGCCAGAACGCCGCGGGGGAATGGCAAGGGCTCGAGGACAGCCAGCGCCTGCCCAGCCGACGCGTCGATCGCGCCGCCCTGCAAAGCCTCTGGCAGGCCGTCCATGACCCACAGACACGCATGCAGCCGAATCAGCGCACCGTCTCTGCCACGCCCTCAAATCCCTCGGCCGAGACACGATAAAGCGCCGCTGATGAAGGCCCGAGATACGACAACGCCCGCCATGGTCGCCATGACGGGCGTTGTCGTATCAGTGCTGCAAAGACGATCAGCCGAGGTACTTGATCATCACCCCCGCGGCAACCGCCGAGCCGATCACACCGGCCACGTTCGGCCCCATGGCATGCATCAGCAGGAAGTTGTGCGGGTTGTACTCGAGCCCGACCTTGTTGGAGACACGTGCCGCCATCGGCACCGCCGAGACACCGGCCGACCCGATCAGCGGATTGATCGGTGTCTTGGAGATCTTGTTCATCAGCTTGGCCATCAGTACCCCGCAGGCCGTGCCAATGCCGAAGGCGACCACGCCGAGGGCCAGAATGCCCAGTGTCTCCACCGCCAGGAACTTGTCGGCCTGCAGCTTGGAGCCCACCGACAGTCCCAGGAATATGGTAGTGATGTTGATCAGCGCGTTCTGAGCGGTATCCGACAGACGCTCCACCACACCACACTCGCGCATCAGGTTACCGAAGCAGAACATGCCCAGCAGCGGTGCAGCGTCCGGCAGCAGCATCGCCACCATGATCAGCAGCACCAGCGGGAAGAGGATCTTCTCGGTCTTGGACACCGGCCGCAGCTGGGTCATGACCAGACTACGCTCCTTGGCGGTGGTCAGTGCGCGCATGATCGGCGGCTGGATCATCGGCACCAGTGCCATGTAGGAGTAGGACGCCACGGCGATCGCGCCCAGCAGCTCCGGCGCCAGCAGACTGGCGACATAGATGGAGGTCGGACCGTCCGCACCACCGATGATGCCGATGGCCGCCGACTGCTGCAGGCTGAAGTCCATCAGGCCCATCGAGGTCAACGCCACCGCGCCCAGCAGGGTCGCGAAGATGCCGAACTGCGCCGCTGCCCCGAGGAACAGCGTCTTGGGATTGGCCAGTAGCGGGCCGAAGTCCGTCATCGCGCCCACGCCCATGAAGATCACCAGCGGCGCGATGCCCGAGGCGATCGCCACGCTGTAGAAGCTGTAGAGCATGCCGTTGGAGAAGCCGCCATCCAGCGCCATGTTGCTGGCCTGCTGCTTGAGCGCGGCGGGAATCTCGCCATGCAGCGCCTGCTCCACCGCGTGGCGCGCCTCATCCAGCGGCAGGCTGGCGATGTTGACGTTGAGCAGATTGGCCATCGAAGCCAACAGCTCCGGCTTGCCGAGATGGGCCGCCTGCTCGGCGGCAGACAACGCCAGCCCGGCTTCCGGGATGTTGGCCAGAATGCCGCCGAAGCCGATCGGCACCAGCAGCAGGGGTTCGAAGTTCTTGCGGATCGCCAGGTAAAGCAGGCCAAGGCCGATGACGATCATCGCCAGCTGACCGAAGCTCATGTTGTAGAGCCCCGAGCCGTGCCAGAGGTTGAGTATCTTGTCCATGTCGTGTCGCCTTGCAGAGGAGCATCACCGACCGGCCCGCGTGCATGACGACGGGCCGGATACACCGGCTCAGAGGGTGATCAGAACGTCGCCGACACTGACACTGTCGCCTTCCTTGACCTTCACTGCGGAGACGGTGCCGGCCTGGTGGGCACGGATCTCGGTCTCCATCTTCATGGCCTCGAGGATGATGACCACATCCCCTTCGGCCACGCTGTCACCGACACTGACATTGACCTTGAAGATGTTGCCCGCCAGCGGCGCACTCACCGGCTCGCCGGAGGCGGCCTGCGCGGCGGGTGCTGCTGCAGGAGCAGGCGCCGCTGGCTCGCTGGCCTGCACCTGGGTGATGTCTCCGCCTTCGGCGACCTCGACCACATACTGCTTGCCGTTGACGTTCAGGGTATAGGTCTGCGGACCGCTGGACGCGGCTGGAGCACTGGCGACCGGCGATCCGGCGGCCGCTGCCTTGCCATCGACCGCCTGCGGGGAGGGCTCGAAGGCATCCGGGTTGCCGCGGTTGCGCAGGAACTTGAGGCCGATCTGCGGGAAGAGCGCGTAGGTCAGCACGTCATCGGTCTCGCGCTCGCCGCTCTCCAGCGTGATGCCCTCCTCACGGGCCTTGCCCTTGAGCTCGTCACGCAGGCGCTCCATCTCCGGCGTCAGGTTGTCTGCCGGACGGCAGGTGATCGGCTCGGCTCCCTCCAGCACGCGAGACTGGAGCTCGCTGTCGAAGGCAGCCGGAGCCGCACCATATTCCCCCTTGAGCAACGCCTGCACTTCCTTGGAGATCGACTTGTAGCGCTCGCCCATCATCACGTTCATCACCGACTGGGTGCCGACGATCTGCGACGTCGGGGTCACCAGCGGGATATACCCCAGGTCCTTGCGTACACGCGGAATCTCGGCGAGCACGTCATCCAGCTTGTCGCCGGCGCCCTGCTCCTTGAGCTGATTTTCCATGTTGGTGAGCATGCCACCCGGCACCTGTGCCACCAGGATGCGCGAGTCGATACCGCGCAGACTGCCCTCGAAAGCCGCGTACTTCTTGCGCACTTCGCGGAAGTAGCCGGCGATATCCTCGAGTTTCTCGAGATCGAGCCCAGTATCGCGCTCGGTGCCCGCCAGCATCGCGACCACCGATTCCGTTGGGCTGTGGCCGTAGGTCATCGACATGGAAGAGATGGAGGTATCGACGTTGTCGATGCCCGCCTCGATGGCCTTGAGCGCCGTGGCGGTAGAAAGGCCGGTAGTGGCATGGGACTGCATGTGGATCGGAATCGACAGGCTCGCCTTGAGCCGCGACACCAGCTCGAAGGCGGTGTACGGCGTCAACAGCCCGGCCATGTCCTTGATCGCCAGTGACTGGGCGCCCATCGACTCCAGCTGCTGAGCCAGTTCGACCCACATCTCCAGGGTGTGCACGGGGCTCACGGTGTAGGAGATGGTGCCCTGGGCATGCTTGCCCTGGTCCAGCACCGCCTTGAGCGGACGCTCGAGGTTGCGCGGGTCATTCATGGCATCGAAGACACGGAAGACATCGACACCGCTGGTCGCGGCACGCTTGACGAAGGTATCCACCACATCATCGGCGTAATGACGATAGCCGAGCAGGTTCTGGGCGCGCAGCAGCATCTGCTGCTGGGTCTTGGGCATCGCTTCCTTCAAGGCTCGAATGCGCGCCCAGGGGTCTTCGCCCAGGTAGCGAATGCAGGCGTCGAAGGTCGCGCCGCCCCAACTCTCCAGCGACCAGAAGCCGATGTCGTCCAGCTTGGCGGCGATCGGCAGCATGTCATCGAGGCGCATGCGCGTGGCCAACAGTGACTGATGCGCGTCGCGCAGTACCACATCCGTGATGCCCAGCGGTTGCTTGTCCATGAGTGATCCCTTGTTCTTTATATTGTGGATATCGAGTTCTGCGCGCGCTGCAGGCAGCCTGTTGCGTCAGCCTGCAACACAGAATGTTGCACTCGGGGGGAGGTCTACCCACCGTACTGCTCGTGATAGAATCGCCGCCTGCTACTCTTGGCAGTGGTCAGACGCTCGGCAGAGCCCAGATGGCATCGGCGAAGCCGCGAAAGCGTCAGTGCTTGTGCTGGTCCTGCCGGAAGCGGTGAATCGCCGCGGCCATGACGGCCGTCAGTTCACTGTCGCCCTCTGCCGCAGGTGCCGGGGCAGCCGGCGCCCGCGCAGCACCTGGCGCAGCGGGCACTGGTGCGGGCGAAAAGCGACCCACCAGCCTGGCCATCGCCATCATGGCGACCACCAGCAGACTTAGAAACACGAACACGAACCCCATCCCGAACACCATCAGGTTCAAGCCTTCACCGAGCAGATCATTCTCTTGCATGCCAGTGTCCTCGAGTCTTTCTCGTTATCGAGCCGCACTACGGTGCAGCGCCTGCGCTGAACGCCAATGCCTTCGGTCACGCCGGACACGGCACGACGGATAGACTCCGCCGCCGATAGCCTCTGTCGGTATGCCCATGCAGCTGCATTCAATGCTTGTTGGTCGCTCTAAAGTGCCTGATTCCACGGCAATTGCAATGACACCATCGTTGACCCCACAGGCCCTCGCGCGGGCCGGCCGCATCGGCATCGCGCCGATGGAAGGCGTGATAGATGACATCACGCGCGAATGTCTCACTGGCCTTGGCGGCTACGACTGGTGCGTGACGGAATTCGTGCGCGTGACCCACGTCAAGTTACCGCCGCGCGTCTTCAAGCGCATCTGTCCGGAGCTGCTCGACGCCTCCCCGACACAGACGGCCCGTACACGACACGCGACCCCGGTCGCCCTGCAGCTGCTGGGGGCCGATCCCGAGGCACTGGGCATCAATGCGCGCGTCGCGGCGCGCCTGGGCGCCCCAAGCGTCGATATCAATTTCGGCTGCCCGGCCAAGACCGTCAATCGACATGATGGTGGCGCGGCGCTGCTGCGCTCGCCGGAACGCGTCTTCCGCGCGGTGGAAGGCGTGCGCAAGGCACTCGAGGGCACGGGCGTACCGGTCACCGCCAAGATTCGTCTCGGCTTCAATGATCGACGCCTGGCGCTGGCCTGCGCTCAGGCGGCAGAGGCAGGCGGTGCGACTCAGCTGGTGGTGCATGGCCGCACCAAACAGGAAGGCTATCGCCCACCGGCGCACTGGGAGTGGATCGGCAAGATCACCTCCGAGCTCTCCATTCCGGTGGTCGCCAATGGCGATATCTGGGATATGCACTGCTACTGGCGCGCCCGCTCCCTGTCCGGCTGTCGCGATGTCATGCTGGGTCGCGCCGCCCTGGCCGACCCCTTCCTGGCGGCACGCATCAAGCATTGGCAGGCGAGCGGCGAGCTGCTGCCCGAGACGGACTGGACACAGCGTGCGCAGGTGCTGCTCTCTCACGCCGAGCGCTGCGCTCACCTCCCTGACAAGGTGATGGTGCCGCTGCTCAAGCAGTGGATGAACATGATGCGCCAGAGCGGCAACGCGGAAGCCGAAAGCCGTTTCCAGGCCATCAAGCGTCACAAGGGGCGTGCAGAGTTCTTCACCGGCCTGGTGGCCGGCACTGCGCTGGAGCTGGCGCCGAGTCTTCTCACCTCAGTGACTCGCATGCCGGAACCGGCTCAGGCACCAGAATCTCCTCAGGCATCGGAATCGCCCCAGGCATCGCAAACGGAAGCCGTGAACGCCCCAGTCTGAGTCTGAGCCTGAACTGAAACCTGAACATCAGCACCGGCCAACACCCGATCCGGCCGCTGCCCCGATCAGTGAACCAAAAAAAGGGCGCCCCTCGCGAAAAGGGCGCCCTGGCGATCGTCCGCCCGAAGGCGTGACATCACAGTCAAGGAAAGCGGTAGAACACCAAGATCGTCGGCAATGCGGGGATCGGGGCCGTGCAGGCAGCGATCACTCGGCGCTGACCTTGCCTCATGGACTTGCTTCAGAGCCTTGTTTCAGAACCTTGTTTCAGAACCTGGCCTCAAAGCCTGGCTTCTTTCATTGCCTGACTTTTCTTCAGACGAAGAAAAACCCGCTTCGTTGAAGCGGGTTTTTCAATTGGCGCGCCCTGGAGGATTCGAACCTCCGACCGCCTGATTCGTAGTCAGGTACTCTATCCAGCTGAGCTAAGGGCGCATAAACCTTGAAATCTGTGGCCTGAGCATTTCAAATGACTTCAGGACTTTATCGTGCGAGTACTGCGTCTTTCCAACTTCATGTCTTGCGTTGCAGTGGCGCGCCCTGGAGGATTCGAACCTCCGACCGCCTGATTCGTAGTCAGGTACTCTATCCAGCTGAGCTAAGGGCGCATCTTACTGCATTTGTACCTAATGGCGGAGAGAGAGGGATTCGAACCCTCGATAGGGCTATAAACCCTATACTCCCTTAGCAGGGGAGCGCCTTCAGCCACTCGGCCACCTCTCCTCATCAGGTACGGCGCATATCTTACTCATTTGATTGGGCTTTGTCCAGCCCCTGTGTCGATTTTTTGGCTTCGATGCTGAACATCTCATCACCACTCGACAACAGGCTCGAGGCTGCGCGCCCCCAAGCAATCTCCCCGCATGAACCAGAACATGACGATGGCTAGCCTGTCGTCGCGTCTCGTTCGAGGGAGCGGGCATATTACCGAACCAGAATCGGCTTGTCTCCCCCTTTTTGAGAAAAAAGCCAAATTTTTCCCTTACGGAACACAGACTTGAACATGCCGCCCTCTCATCACCTCGCATGAGCCGCTGCTCATGGAGGTAAGTACGCCGTTGTTCATGAGCTAGGCGGGCCGCCCTCACCTGCCGCAAGCCCACACACGCGAACACCAGCCATGGGGACAATGGCTGGCGTTCATCGGGTCGTGCAGGGTTGTGCGACGTGCAGGCGCAGCATGCCGTCAGGCAATGGCATCGCCATTGTCTTCTTTCTCACGCTGGATGCGCTGATAGATCTCTTCTCGATGGACGGCAACGTCCTTGGGCGCGTTCACACCGATACGCACCTGATTACCTTTCACTCCGAGAACGGTGACAGTGATGTCGTCTCCGATCATCAGAGTTTCACCCACTCTACGGGTCAGGATGAGCATGACTGATCTCCTTGTCAGAAATTCAAAACAGCTGGGACTTCAACGGGATGTGGAGGCGGCGATCGACCGGGACAAGTCGACCACCCTGATGCATGAAGCTCGAATTATGCGCCATGCATGCTCCGACGGCCAATGCCATACCTTCATCACACCCGATAGACACGTTGAATGAAAGCGCCCGATGCACAGACTGACATTCATAAGAATGACAGAAAATGTATCGGGCGCTGTCGACTTCACGTACCGCACGTCTGCCAGACCAATATCCCCGGCCTGGGCACCGACGCTTCACGACTTGGGCAAGTCATTGATTGTCAGTGCCTTTACGACTTCCTTGCTGCACGCTCCGTGGTGAGACTCAGGCAGTCTCGTCGCTGATCGCTTCTGCATCCAACCCGAAAGCGGTGTGCAGAGAGCGAACCGCCAGCTCCATGAATTTCTCGTCGATCAGGACGGAAATCTTGATCTCTGAAGTGGAGACCATGCGGATATTGATGCCTTCTTCCGCCAGTACGCGGAACATCTTGGAGGCGACACCGGCGTGAGAACGCATGCCGACACCGACCAGCGAGACCTTGGCGATGTTGTCATCACCTCGCATCTCACCACCACCGACGGACGGAATCACCGTCTCGGTCAGGATGCGCTGGGTCGCCTTGAAGTCGGTCTTGGCGACGGTGAAGGAGAAGTCAGTGGTATTGCCGTCCGGAGAGACGTTCTGGACGATCATGTCGATTTCGATGTTGGAATCGGCGATCGGGCCCAGGATCTTGGAAGCGACACCCGGGATATCCGGTGTGTTGAGCAGAGTCAGCTTGGCTTCGTTGACATTGAAGGCGATGCCGGAGATCAGCGGTTCTTCCATGTTGTCTTCTTCCTCAGCGACGATCAGGGTACCCGGGCCATCCTCGAAGGAAGACAGCACACGCAGGGGAACATTGTACTTGCCGGCGAATTCCACCGAACGGATCTGCAGAATCTTGGAGCCCAGGCTCGCCATTTCCAGCATTTCCTCGACGGTCACCGTTTCCAGACGACGTGCCTTGGAGCACACGCGCGGGTCAGTGGTATAGACACCATCGACATCGGTGTAGATCTGGCACTCATCCGCCTTCAGTGCGGCAGCCAGGGCGACACCGGTGGTGTCAGAGCCACCACGACCCAGCGTCGTGATGTTGCCCTCTTCATCGACACCCTGGAAGCCTGCCACCACGACCACCTTGCCATCGTCGAGGTCTTCACGCAGGTCATCGGTATCGATGCGCTGGATACGCGCCTTGGTGTGCGCGCTATCGGTGCGGATGCCCACCTGGGCCCCCGTGTAGGAGGTCGCGTCGACGCCGATCTTCTGCAGCGCCATGGCCAGCAGGGAAATGGTGACCTGCTCGCCAGTGGAGACCAGCATGTCCATCTCGCGCGGTGTCGGGTCATCATTGATCTCGCTGGCGAGACCGATCAGTCGGTTGGTCTCGCCACTCATGGCAGAGACGACCACGACAACCTGATGCCCTTCATCGCGGAATCGCTTGACCTTCTCGGCGACGGCCTTGATCCGCTCCACCGAGCCGACCGAAGTGCCTCCGAACTTCTGAACGTATAGCGCCATGTGCGTTTCCGTTATCCGTGTCCGTTTGCGTTGTCCCCACATGAAGCTCATGTGAGCCCAAAAAGAAGCCGGGTCTCCCCAAGAGGAGCCCGGCCTTCATCTTGTACTGTCAGCCCAGCTGGGCGTCTACCCATGATGGCACACCGGCCAGTGCGCCCGGAAGCGAGGCGGCATCACTGCCACCGGCCTGGGCCATGTCAGCACGACCGCCACCCTTGCCACCGACCTGCTCGGCCACGTGGCGTACCAGGTCACCCGCCTTGACGCGCGAGGTCAGGTCGTCGGTGACACCGGCGATCAGGCTGACCTTGTCACCGTCCGCGACGCCGAGCACCAGGATGCCGGAGCCGAGCTTGGACTTGAGGTCATCCATCAGGCCGCGCAGCTCCTTGCCGGAGACGCCCTCGACCTGCTTGGCCAGCACCTTGATGCCTTGGACATTCGCGATGTCGCTGAGCATGTCGCTGGCCGAGGCAGACGCCAGCTTGGCCTTGAGGCGCTCAAGCTCCTTCTCGAGGCCACGGTTGCGCTCCAGCAGGCTGCCAACGCGCTCCTCGACCTGTTCCGGCTTGGCCTTGAGACGCTCACCGAGGCGAGTCAGGGTCGCTTCCTGCGCAAGCAGGAAGTCACGCGCGGCGCGACCGGTGATGGCCTCGATACGACGCACGCCGGACGCGATACCGGTTTCGGCGAGAATGTGCATCTGGCCGATGTCGCCGCTGCGCTTGACGTGAGTTCCGCCGCACAGCTCGATGGAGAAGGCATCCTGACCGATGGTCAGCACGCGGACTTCCTCACCATACTTGGCATCGAAGAGTGCCGCTGCGCCGCGCGCCTTGGCCTCATCGAGGCTCATGAACTCGATGGTGGTCTCGGCGTTGGCGAGAATCTGCGCGTTGACGATGCGCTCGACCTCGGACAGCTGCTCGGCCGTCATCGCCTCAAAGTGGCTGAAGTCGAAGCGCAGACGCTCGGCCGTGACCAGCGAGCCCTTCTGTTGAACGTGCTCACCCAGCACCATACGCAGCGCTTCGTGCAGCAGGTGCGTGGCGGAGTGGTTGCGCACGGAAGCCGCGCGCAGCTCGGCATCGACCTGCGGACGTACCTTGTCACCGACCTTGAGAGCGCCTTCGATCAGCACACCGTGGTGCAGGTGATGGCCGGTCTGCTTCTGGGTATCGCTGACCTGGAAGCGGCCGCCATCCAAATGCAGATAACCTGTGTCACCGGCCTGGCCACCTGACTCGCCGTAGAACGGGGTGGTATCGAGCACCACGATGCCCTTGGTGTCCACCTCGAGCTGCTCGACGGCATTGCCTTCGGCGTCGAACAGCGAGGTGACGGTGGCTTCCCCTTCCAGCTGGTCGTAGCCGGTGAAGACGGTCTCGCCTTCCAGCACCAGGTTGGCGGAGTAGTCGCCGCCGAAGTTGCTGGCGGCACGGGCGCGATCACGCTGTGCTTCCAGGGCCGCCTGGAAACCTGCCTCATCGAGGATCAGCTCGCGCTCACGGCAGATGTCGGCGGTCAGGTCATACGGGAAGCCGTAGGTGTCGTAGAGCTTGAAGATGGTCTCGCCGTCGAGGGTATTGCCCTCGAGGCCAGCGATGGCTTCTTCCAGAAGCTTCATGCCATGTTCCAGCGTACGCGCGAACTGCTCCTCTTCCTTGAGCAGCACCCGTTCGATCTGCTCGCGTGCGGCGCGCAGTTCCGGATAGGCATCGCCCATCTCACTGTCGAGAGCCGCGACCAGCTTGTAGAAGAAGCTGCCACGCGCGCCCAGCTTGTGACCGTGACGCACGGCGCGACGGATGATGCGACGCAGCACGTAGCCACGGCCTTCATTGGAGGGCAGCACGCCATCGGTGATCAGGAAGGCGCACGAGCGGATGTGGTCAGCCACCACGCGCAGTGACGGCGTGGCGATGTTGTCGTGACCGATGATCTCGGCCGCGGCGGCCAGCAGATTCTGGAACAGGTCGATCTCGTAGTTGGAGTGCACGCCCTGCATCACGGCCGCGACACGCTCCAGGCCCATGCCGGTGTCGATGGACGGCTTGGGCAGCGGGTGCAGCGTGCCCTCGGCGTCGCGGTCGAACTGCATGAAGACCAGGTTCCAGATCTCGATGTAGCGATCGCCATCTTCGTCCGGGCTGCCCGGCGGGCCACCGGCGACGTCTTCGCCGTGGTCATAGAAGATCTCGGAGGACGGGCCGCACGGGCCGGTGTCGCCCATCTGCCAGAAGTTGTCCTCGTCGAGACGCGAGAAGCGGTTCTGATCGATGCCGACCTCGTTGAACCAGATGTCACGGGCTTCGTCATCGCTGACGTGCACGGTGACCCACAGCTTCTCCTTCGGCAGGCCGAGTTCTTCGGTCAGAAACTTCCAGGCGAACTGGATGGCTTCGCGCTTGAAGTAGTCGCCGAAGCTGAAGTTGCCCAGCATCTCGAAGAAGGTGTGGTGGCGGGCGGTATAGCCGACGTTATCCAGGTCATTGTGCTTGCCACCGGCGCGCACGCAGCGCTGCGCGGAGGTCGCACGGCTGTAGCCACGCGGGTCACGGCCCAGGAAGACATCCTTGAAGGGCACCATGCCAGCGTTGGTGAACAGCAGGGTCGGGTCATTGTTCGGCACCAGAGAGCTGGTGGGCACGATGGTATGGCCTTGCTTCTCGAAATAGGTCAGGAAGGCGTTTCTGATTTCTGCGCTTTTCATAGAGGTTCCGTAGCGATGTGCGTAAAGACGCTCCGGGGGTCTTCTGCATGACTTCCGCATGGTTTCTGCATGTTCATCCATGTGGGTATGCATGGAGGTGCAATGAAAAGCATGAAAGAAGGCGCCTGCCCCGTGCCGTCGCAAGACGACCTAGTATAACGCCTGTTCGCGCAAGCTAAAGGGGGGGAAATGTCCTGAAGCGCCGGTTTGCGCGCCATGAGAGCCAAACAGTCGCCCGCCAGCTAGCCTTCTTCCCCCTCATCACTCCAGGCGGACTCCATGGCATAGCGCAGCTGCTCATAGTCGAAGCCGCGCTGGAGCAGAAAGCGTTCGCGCCGTGCGCGCTCCTTGTGCCCCTCGCCGGGGCCGGAAAAGCGCCTGGCCAGCGTCTCGCGCGCCAGTTCGAAGAAATCCACCGCCTCGACATGACCGAAGACATCCGGCGTCGGGTCACTGGCGGCACGCATCACGGCATTGAGCGTCTCGTTATCGATACCACGCTGGCGCAGCTCCTGCTGAATACGCCTGGGCCCCTGCCCGCGCAGGACGCGCATCCGCAGGAAGCTGGCGGCAAAGCGCTCATCGGACTGCAGGCCTTCCTCGGCCATGCGCTCCAGCACCTCCTCGATCAGCAGTTCGACCTCATCGCGACTCAAGGCCGCCGGTGCACCCTCCTCGCCCGCAGCTTGCCGTTCTGCCAACTCGTCATCGCTGAGCGCCCGCAGATAGTCACGCTCTCGGAGATAGTCGTGCAGTTCGCGGCGGCTATGTTCGCGGCGCGCCAGACGCGCGATGGCATCATTGCGCGCACGCCGTTGCGGCGTCATCACGCCTGAGTCGAGCGGTTGATACTCAGGCCCGCCCAGTGATGTGCTGTCATCGTGCATGGTCATGCTCCCCGGGTTGAGCAGAAGGGCATAGAGGGAGGTGAACGCAAGGCGCCCGCCTCCGAGTCATCGGGGCGGGCGCCTTGGGACCAGCGCAACGGGGCGTTCTCGACCCGCTGCGCTGACGCCAGCCTGGCGGCCGGCGTACTTGCTCAGGAGCGATCCTCAGTCGAGATCGATATCCAGATCGTCCTCACTCTCGGCGGCCGCGGTTTCCTGCGGCTCTTCCTTGGCTTCCGGTGCTGCCAGCAACTGGGCGCGGATCTGGTTTTCAATCTCCTCCATGATGGCGGGATTGTCTTCCAGGTACTGAGCGGAGTTGGCCTTGCCCTGACCGATCTTGCTGCCCTGATAGCTGTACCAGGCACCTGACTTGCCGACCAGACCGCACTGCACACCCAGGTCGATCACCTCACCGGCGTGGTAGATGCCCTTGCCATAGAGAATCTGGAACTCGGCCTGGCGGAACGGCGGCGCGACCTTGTTCTTGACGACCTTGACGCGGGTCTCGTTGCCGGTGACTTCATCACCGGACTTCACGGAACCGGTACGGCGGATATCCAGACGCACACTGGAGTAGAACTTCAGGGCGTTGCCGCCAGTCGTGGTCTCGGGGCTGCCGAACATCACGCCGATCTTCATGCGGATCTGGTTGATGAACACCACCATGCAGTTGGCGTTCTTGATGTGACCCGTCACCTTGCGCAGTGCCTGGGACATCAGACGCGCCTGCAGGCCAACGTGGGAGTCACCCATCTCGCCTTCAATCTCGGCACGCGGCGTCAGTGCCGCCACGGAGTCGACGATGATGACATCGACGCCGCCGGAGCGCACCAGCATGTCGACGATCTCGAGCGCCTGCTCACCGGTATCGGGCTGGGAGACCAGCATCTCATCCAGGTTGACGCCCAGCTTCTCGGCGTAGGACGGATCCAGCGCGTGCTCGGCATCGATGAAGGCACAGACCTTACCCTGCTTCTGCGCCTGGGCGATGACCGAGAGAGTCAGGGTCGTCTTGCCCGAGGATTCCGGACCATAGATCTCGACCACGCGCCCGAAGGGCAGGCCGCCGATGCCGAGTGCGATATCCAACCCCAGAGAACCGGTGGAAACCGACGGGATGGCCACACGCGGGGCATCGCCCATGCGCATGACGGCGCCCTTGCCGAACTGGCGCTCGATCTGGGACAGCGCCGCGTTCAGCGCCTTGGTACGATTGTCGTCCTTTGCCATGTGGCCTCCTGTCGAACGGCGGAGCCACACGGGCTGCCACCTGGAATAGAGAATTCTGTCACTGAGAGCTGAGCAGACACCGTCAGACTAGCGGCTGAGGTGTCGTGGCAAAACCCTGTATACATGGACAGTATAATGCCGCAAGTTGCGTCGCTCTGCCAGTCCGGTGGTGCGCTTTTTCAGGCAGCACCCTCATCGCGGGGCCTGCACCGGGCTCACGCGTCTTCGGTGCCGACCTGCAAGGCCTCCACGCGCTTGATCAAGCCCTGCAACGCCTCCCGCACGGCGGCGTCACGCACTGCCTGCCGGTCGCCGGAAAAGTGACAGCAGCGTGCCTGCTGGCGCGTCTCGCTCCCCCACGCCAGCCATACGGTGCCGACGGGCTTCTCGTCACTTCCCCCGCCGGGGCCGGCCACGCCGCTGATGGCCACCCCCAGCTCAGCGCCGCTTTCGCGACAGGCGCCCCGCACCATCTCGCACACGACCGCCTCGGAGACGGCGCCGAAAGTTTCAAGCGATGCCTCACTGACCCCCAGCAGGCGCTGCTTGGTGGCATTGGAATAAGTCACGTAGCCCGCATCGAAATAGCGGGAGCTGCCGGCAATCGCAGTGATCGCGGCACTCACGCCGCCCCCGGTGCACGACTCGGCGGTGGTGACGCGCACGCCGCGCGCGATCGCCAGCGCCTGCAACTGCTCAGCCAGAGCATTCGCGCACGCAGCCTCGGGTGTCGTACCAGTCAATTGGCTCACGAACTTTCTCCTCGTGGAGGTCATCAGGTGAAAAGGGCAGCGAGCATGAGACATCACAGGCATTGGAGCCGGCCGCGCCAGTCCGTAGAATATCGCGCATCCCGCATGCCGTGCTCTCGCATGTGTGCTTTTTCCCATTGCAGTGCAGTCAAGGAAGTCCATGGCCATGGCCAAGAACAGCGCGCCCCAGATGACGCCGATGATGACGCAGTACATGAAGATCAAACGCGAGCACCCCGGCGTGCTGCTGTTCTATCGCATGGGCGACTTCTATGAACTGTTTCATGAGGACGCCAAGCGCGCAGCACAACTGCTCGATATCACGTTGACGGCGCGCGGCAGCTCCGGTGGCTCACCGATTCCCATGGCAGGGGTGCCCTATCACAGCGCCGAAGGCTATCTGGCACGCCTGGTCAAGATGGGTGAATCGGTGGCCATCTGCGAGCAGATCGGTGACCCGGCGACCAGCAAGGGGCCTGTCGAGCGCAAGGTGGTGCGAATCGTCACGCCGGGCACCCTGCATGATGAGGCGCTGCTGGATGCCAGCCGCGACAACCTGCTGGTAGCGCTGCACCGCGACGGGGACACCTGGGGCCTGGCGGCACTCGAGCTGTCCTCCGGTCGCTTCAGCGTGCTCGAGGTCAACGGTGATGATGAGCTGCAGGCAGAGATCCAGCGCCTGTCACCTGCCGAGGTCATGGTCGGTGAAAGCCGTACCCTCCCCGCCAGCCTGGCCTCGCGCCCGGGGCTGACGCGTCAGAGCGACTGGCACTTCGATCACGAGACAGCCCTGCGCCTGCTATGCGACCAGTTCGGCGTCCAGGACCTCAACGGCTTCGGCTGCAGCCATCTGACGCGCGCCGTCACGGCTGCCGGTGCCCTGCTCGACTATGCTCGCGATACCCAGCGCACCGGGCTGCCCCATGTGACCGCACTGGCGGTCGAAAGCCGCGATGACTCGGTGGTGATCGATGCCGCCAGCCGTCGCAACCTCGAGATCGACACCAACCTGGGCGGCACCAGCGACAACACGCTGGCCAACGTACTGGATGTCACCGCGACCGCGATGGGCTCGCGCCTGCTCAAGCGCTGGCTGAATCGTCCGTTGCGCGATCAGCGTCAGATCGGCCAGCGCCAGGCGGCGGTACAACGCCTGCTGGATGGCGACTATCCCTTCGAGCTGCACGGCCTGCTCAAGCGTATCGGTGATGTGGAGCGTATCCTCGCCCGTGTCGCACTGCGCAGCGCACGCCCGCGCGACCTGGCCCGCCTGCGCGATGGCCTCAACACCCTGCCCGAACTGCGCGCCGTGCTCGCCAGCGTCGAGAAAGGCAGCGCCATCGACGACCTGCGCGATGCCATCCGCCTGTTCCCGGCACTTTCCGCGATGCTCAGCGAGGCGCTGGTCGAGAACCCGCCAGTGGTGCTGCGCGATGGCGGCGTGATCGCCGATGGGTACGACGATGAGCTGGACGAGTATCGCGGCCTGTCCGAGAACGCCGGCCAGTATCTGGTCGCACTCGAGACTCGCGAGCGCGAGCGCACCGGCCTGAGCAACCTCAAGGTCGGCTACAACCGCGTGCATGGCTACTTCATCGAACTGCCGCGCTCGCAATCGGCCGAGGCCCCGCCGGAATACATCCGCCGCCAGACCCTCAAGAATGCCGAGCGCTTCATCATCCCCGAGCTCAAGGAATTCGAGGACAAGGCGCTGTCCGCCAAGTCCAAGTCACTGGCGCGCGAGAAGCTGCTGTATGAGCACCTGCTGGATGATCTGAATACCGAACTGGATGGCCTGCAGCAGACGGCCCGTGCGCTGGCATCACTGGATGTGCTGACCGCCTTCGCTGATCGCGCCGCCGCGCTCGATTTCGTGCGCCCCGAACTCAGCGAGACCCCGGGCATCGACATCGAAGGCGGCCGCCACCCGGTGGTCGAACATGTCAGCGATCATCCCTTCGTTCCCAACGATGTGCGCTTCGATGATGCGCGGCGCATGCTGGTGATCACCGGCCCCAACATGGGCGGTAAATCCACCTACATGCGCCAGACGGCACTGATCGCTCTGCTCGCGCATACCGGCAGCTTCGTGCCGGCATCGCGCGCCTGCATCGGCCCGCTGGATCGCATCTTCACGCGCATCGGCTCCTCGGACGACCTGGCCGGCGGCCGCTCGACCTTCATGGTCGAGATGACCGAGACCGCCAGCATCCTGCACAACGCCACTGACGAGAGCCTGGTGTTGATGGATGAGATCGGCCGCGGCACCTCGACCTTCGATGGTCTGTCACTGGCATGGGCCAGTGCCGAGCATCTGGCGCGCACGCGTGCCTTCACCCTGTTCGCGACCCATTACTTCGAGATGACAGCGCTGCCCGAGCATGCCGATGCCGTCGCCAACGTGCACCTGACGGCCGCTGAGCACGGCGATGGCATCGTCTTCATGCACCGCGTCGAGGAAGGCCCTGCCAGCCAGAGCTATGGCCTGCAGGTGGCCCAGCTGGCCGGGGTGCCGCAGAGCGTCATCCTGCGCGCGCGCGAGAAGCTGACCAGTCTGGAGCAGCAGGAAATCGATCGTCCGCAGGTGGCACGCGAGAATGCGCTGGGCCAGCCGGTACCGCAGCAGAATGACCTGTTCGCGGCACCGCCGCATCCGGTCGTCGAGGCCCTCAACGGCCTTGACCCGGATGACCTGAGCCCCAAGCGAGCGCTGGAGCTGATCTACGAATGGCACCGTCAGCGCTGAGCGCCCTCACACCGAGCCAACGTTGGCGCGCCTGGCTCGAGAATGAGCGGCAAGGCTCGACAGCAACCTTCGGGCATAGCACCATTCCAAAACGATCCGCCCCTGCTGATTGCGGGGGCGGCAGAGCGCCACTAGAATAACGCCTTATAACATCTGCGCCGCTTATAACCTGAAGGCCATGATGTCGCCGAGACGGCACATGGTGGGCGCCTGGACCACGACCTACGAGAGAGACGCCAATCCGCGTCAGGAGACCTGCATGGCATTCATCGTCACCGAGAACTGCATTCGCTGCAAATACACCGACTGCGTGGAAGTCTGCCCGGTGGATTGCTTCTACGAAGGCCCGAACTTCCTGGTGATCAACCCGGATGAGTGCATTGACTGCGCGCTATGTGAGCCGGAATGCCCCGCCGAAGCCATCTTCTCCGAGGATGAAGTGCCGGAGAACCAGAAGGAATTCATCGAGCTGAATGCCGATCTGGCCGAAGTCTGGCCGAACATCAGCGAGAAGAAGGACGCCATGGAAGACGCCGAGAAGTGGGATGGTGTCGACGGCAAGCTTGAGTATCTGGAGCAGTAACCCCCTCAAGTCACCCGCATCTCGCGTGGCTAGCGGCTTGCCCGCCCTGACCGGGCAAGCTCGGCTCTGACGACAGAAACGGCAGCGATTCCCCCGGGAGCCGCTGCCGTTTCTGTATCTGATGCCTGAAGTCGGTGCCTGAAGAGCTCGCGCTGAGAACTCCTCCCCCCGACCTCCAGACATAAAAAAGGGCGACCCCGTAAGGTCGCCCGCTCCAAGCGTGTCCCTGTCGATCCATCCTGGATCGCACTCCTGAGTGCTGTCCCTGCCCTTCACGACATCCTGTCATTCGGGGCGCACCGTCACGCGTGGCGGGCATTGCAGCACTGCTCGCGCAGCTGTCCCACCGCAATGCCCGTTAGTGCAGATATTTGCCTGTCCTGCTGTCCTGCCCATGCATTGCCCGGCGTCCTGCCTGTACCGCTCCCTGCCTGTGCAGCTGACAGCCTCACGACATTCCTTGTCCGACTTATCCTTGTCATGGCTTCCTGCCACTTGATGCTGCCGCTGTCTGCCCCATCATTCCTGACGCGGATGATGTCCCGTCATCCGTCACTTCCTGTGAAGAGCAAGCTTCCTGACTGCATATCAGAGCCTGGGGCTCTTCGACACTCCGTGTCGTTATCGTGCTTCCTGCCTGTGTGGCGCTTCCCATCGCCGACGGATCATCCTGATCCTGACACACTCCGGTGTCATGCCCGCCATCCTTGCTTCCCTGGCATCTCTCGCCTGACTCCTTCAAGCGAAGATATACAGCTCTCTGCTACCGACGTCCATGCCAGGTCCTTTTCCGCCGAGCGTCCTGCTCAGCGGGGCGAAACGTCCTGTCTCGCCATCAAGTCTTTTCTGATCATCCCGTTGGCATCCTGCCGAGACTGCGGTGTCCCGCCGCACCCTCACGTCCATGTAGCCATTCTGGGCAGCATTCGCCGGCGAGGCAACTAGCCAAACCGCTTAACCCGCTATACCTGAACAGGCCGTCAAAGAAAATATTTTCAATAAAAACAGATACATATTGGAGGACATACGTTCATATCCGCAGGCGACTCGCAGCCAGTGTCTCGATTGTCCTGCGGGATTTGTAAGAGATGACTTACATGAATTCAGTGCCTGAAAGCGGCCTGTTTCCTGCCCCTCCCACAAACGCACTCAATCATCGCCTGCAATGCACAACGGGGCCGTGCCAGAAGGCACGACCCCGTTGCAAGTTACCTCTGCAATGCTAGGCGCTGAGCCCTCACATCACAGGCGATTACTGACCCTTGATCTCTTTCAGGCCGTTGTAAGCCACATCACCCAGCTGCTGCTCGATCACCAGCAGACGGTTGTACTTGGCGACACGGTCAGAGCGGCACAGAGAGCCGGTCTTGATCTGGCCAGCACAGGTACCGACGGCGAGGTCGGCAATGGTGGTGTCTTCGGTCTCGCCACTGCGGTGGGAGATGACCGCGGTGAAGCCGGCGGCCTGCGCCATCTTGATCGCATCCAGGGTCTCGGACAGCGAGCCGATCTGGTTGAACTTGATCAGGATGGAGTTGCCGATGCCTTCCTCGATACCGCGGCTCAGGATGCGCGTGTTGGTGACGAAGAGGTCGTCGCCGACCAGCTGCACCTTGTCGCCCAGCTCGTCGGTCAGCATCTTCCAGCCTTCCCAGTCGGACTCATCCATGCCGTCTTCGATGGAGACGATCGGATATTCCGCGGCCAGGCCGGCCAGATAGTCGACGAAACCACGTGCGTCGAAGCTCTTGCCTTCGCCGGACAGGTTGTACTGACCGTCCTGGTAGAACTCGGAAGACGCGCAATCCAGCGCCAGGGTCACATCGGTGCCCAGGGTGTAGCCCGCATCGCTGACGGCCTGCTTGATGACGGCCAGTGCTTCGGAGTTGGACGCCAGGTTCGGTGCAAAGCCACCTTCATCACCCACGGAGGTGCTCAGCTCGCGACCCTGTAGCACCTTCTTCAGCGCGTGGAAGATCTCGGCACCGGTGCGCAGTGCTTCACGGAAGGTCGGCGCGCCGACCGGCTGGACCATGAATTCCTGGATGTCGACGTTGTTGTCGGCATGCTCACCGCCGTTGATGATGTTCATCATCGGCACCGGCATGGAGTACTGGCCCGGCTGACCGTAGAGCTCGGCGATATGAGCGTAGAGCTCGATGCCCTTGGCCTGCGCTGCTGCCTTGGCAGCGGCCAGAGAGACGGCAAGAATCGCATTGGCACCCAGCGATTCCTTGTTCTCGGTACCGTCCAGCGCCAGCATGGCATCGTCCAGCGCACGCTGGTCGAGTGCATCCATGCCCACGAGACGCTCGCGGATCGCGCCATTGACGGCGTCAACGGCCTTCAGCACGCCCTTGCCCAGATAACGGCTCTTGTCGCCATCACGCAATTCCAGCGCTTCACGCGAACCGGTGGAGGCACCGGAAGGCGCGCAGGCGCTGGCACGTTGGCCACCTTCCAGCACGACCTCGGCCTGTACGGTCGGGTTACCACGGGAATCGAGCACCTCAAGGGCGCGGATTTCGACGATATTGGCCATCTTGTGTCGTCCTCTACACGGGGGATTGAAACACCACGACGGGCATCTTGCCCATAGTGCAAAAAGGCCGCTCACACAGGGGTGAACGGCCAGTAGTCCTGCTCAACGAATGTCCAGCGGCGCGAAGCCCTTGACCAGCGCATCCAGCGATTGCAGCTGGCGCAGGAAGGGTTCGAGCTGATCCAGCGGCAGGGCGCAGGGGCCGTCACACTTGGCATTGTCCGGATCCGGGTGCGCCTCGAGGAACAGGCCCGCCAGCCCGAGTGCGACACCGGAGCGTGCCAGATCGAAGACCTGCTCGCGGCGTCCGCCAGCGGAGTCGGCTCGCCCGCCCGGGCGCTGCAGCGAGTGGGTGACATCGAACAATACCGGCAAGCCGGTATCCTTCATCTCGGCCATGCCGAGCATGTCGACCACCAGGTTGTTGTAACCGAAGCTGGAGCCACGCTCGCACAGCAGAATCCTGTCATTGCCGGCTTCACCGCACTTGGCGACGATATGGCGCATCTCGTGCGGCGCGAGGAACTGCGGCTTCTTGACGTTGATGACGGCGCCGGTACGTGCCATGGCCACGACCAGGTCGGTCTGCCGCGCCAGGAAGGCCGGCAGCTGGATGACATCGGCCACTTCCGCCACGGCTGCCGCCTGATGCGGCTCATGCACGTCCGTGATGATCGGCACACCGAAGCGCGACTTGATCTCGGCCAGAATCTCGAGCCCCTTCTCCATCCCGGGGCCACGGTAGGAGTGCATGGAGCTGCGGTTGGCCTTGTCGAAGCTGGCCTTGAAGACGTACGGCATGCCCAGGCGTGACGTCACTTCGACATACTGCTCGGCGACTTCCAGCGCCAGCTCCCGCGATTCGAGCACGTTCATGCCACCGAAAAGCGTCATCGGACGATCGTTGGCGACTTGCAGACCCGCAAAGTCGATCACGCGTTGTTCGTTGCTCATCTCTGCACCGTCCATCAAATCGTTGTCCATCGGCAGTCTGCCTGAGGATGCTCTAGCGAACATCAAGACCTGCAACCACCGCGGAGAAGACCTACGGGCGCCACCCGAGGTGGCGCCCGCTCAACACCCTATCACTCGCCGCGAGTACGCGCCGCCTTGTGATTGAGCGCGGCATTCACGAAGCCGGTGAACAGCGGATGGCCATCGCGCGGCGTGGAGGTGAATTCCGGGTGGAACTGACATGCCACGAACCACGGGTGATCCGGCAGCTCGACCATCTCGACCAGCGAGTTGTCGACGCTGCGACCGGAGAAGATCAGACCCGCTTCTTCCAGGGCCGGCACGAACTGGTCGTTGACCTCATAGCGGTGACGGTGACGCTCGACGATCTCGTCGCTGCCATAGGCCTGATGCGCCTTGGAGCCGTTGAGCAGGGTACAGGCCTGACCGCCGAGACGCATGGTGCCGCCCAGATCAGACGCCGCGTCGCGGGTCTCGATCTTGCCTTCCGGCGTCAGCCACTCGGTAATCAGACCGACCACCGGGTGCTGGGTGTCATGAGTGAACTCGGTAGAGTTGGCATCGCTCCAGCCCGCCACATTACGCGCGAACTCGATGACGGCAACCTGCATGCCCAGGCAGATGCCCAGATACGGCACCTTGTTCTCACGCGCGAAGCGCGCGGTGGCGATCTTGCCTTCCACACCACGCTCGCCGAAGCCGCCCGGTACCAGCACCGCGTCCTTGCCGATCAGACGGTCGGTGCCGTTGCGCTCGATTTCCTCGGAGTCGATGAAGTCGACGTTGACCTTCACACGCCCCTGGATACCGGCGTGGGTCAGCGCCTCGTTCAGCGACTTGTAGGCGTCGAGCAGCTCCATGTACTTGCCGACCATCGCGATGTTGATGGTCTTGAGCGGGTTGAGCTTGGCGTCGAGCACCGCGACCCACTCTGACATGTCGGCCTCTTTGGCCTCCAGGCGGAACTTGTCGCAGACGATCTCGTCGAGGCCGGCTTCGTGGAGCATCAACGGAATGCGATAGATGGTGTCGGCATCCTGCAGGGAGACGACAGCCCGCTCCTCGACGTTGGTGAACAGCGAGATCTTGCGACGCTCGCTTTCCTCGATCTCGACTTCGCTGCGGCAGATCAGGATATCCGGCTGGATACCGATGGAGCGCAGCTCCTTGACGCTGTGCTGGGTCGGCTTGGTCTTGGTCTCGCCGGCCGTCTTGATGTACGGCACCAGTGTCAGGTGCATGAAGAGTGCACGCTCGCCACCCAGCTGCGCACGCAGCTGACGGATGGACTCCAGGAACGGCAGCGACTCGATGTCACCTACGGTACCGCCGATCTCGACCAGTGCGACGTCATAGCCTTCACCGCCGGCGATCACGCGACGCTTGATCTCGTCGGTGATGTGCGGGATGACCTGCACCGTTCCGCCGAGGTAGTCACCGCGGCGCTCCTTGCGCAGCACGTGCTCGTAGACGCGACCGGTGGTGAAGTTGTTGCCCTGGGTCATGCGCGAGCGGATGAAACGCTCGTAGTGACCGAGGTCCAGATCGGTTTCCGCGCCATCTTCGGTGACAAAGACTTCGCCGTGCTGGAACGGGCTCATGGTGCCCGGATCGACGTTGATGTACGGATCCAGCTTGAGAATGGTGACCTTGAGGCCACGGGCCTCGAGAATAGCCGCCAGCGAAGCGGATGCGATGCCCTTGCCAAGCGAGGACACAACGCCGCCCGTCACGAAGATAAATCGTGTCATGGAAACCTGCCGAAAACGTGAGCTGTAGGAGAGACCCGGGGGAACGGATCAGGATGGGTCGCCAGTCTAGCGGAAAGGCTGCTCCGGCTCAATTTGAATGCCACCACCTGCCCATCTCGCGTCACCATCCGATGCACCCGCCATAACGCATCAGACCCGCCGTGGCGGGCCTGATGCGTGACGCCAGATGACCTTTACACTTCCAGGAAATCAAGAATCCCTTCAGCGGCACGGCGACCTTCATCGATGGCGGTCACCACCAGATCGGAGCCGCGCACCATGTCACCGCCAGCGAACACCTTGGCGTTGGTGGTCTGGAAGGCATGACGCTCGGCGCTGGTCGCGATGCGGCCACGCTCATCGACGGCGATGTCGAAGTCGGCGAACCACGGCGCAGGGCTTGCCTGGAAGCCGAAGGCCACGACCACGGCATCCGCCGGCAGAATCTCTTCAGAGCCCGGCACCACTTCCGGACGCTGACGACCATTGGCATCCGGCTCACCCAGACGGGTGCGCACGACCTTGACGCCTTCGACCTTGCCATCGCCGACCACTGCCACCGGCTGACGGTTGAAGAGGAAATCGACGCCCTCTTCGCGAGCATTGGTCACCTCACGGCGTGACCCCGGCATGTTGGTCTCGTCACGCCGGTAGGCACAGGTCACGCTTTCCGCGCCCTGACGGATGGAGGTGCGGTTGCAGTCCATCGCGGTATCACCACCGCCGAGCACCACGACCTTCTTGCCTTCCATGGAGACGTAATCCGCCGGGTCCTTCTCGAAGCCCAGGCAGTGATTGACGTTGGCGATCAGGAAGTCGAGCGCCTTGTGCACGCCCGGCAGATCCTCACCCGGGAAGCCGCCACTCATGGCGTTGTAGGTACCCATGCCCAGGAAGACGGCATCGTATTCCTCGAGCAGCGCATCGAAGGTCACATCACGCCCGACCTCGACGTTGAGACGGAACTCCATGCCCATCTCTTCGAAGATCTCGCGGCGACGCGTCATCACGCCCTTCTCGAGCTTGAACTCCGGGATACCGAAGGTCAGCAGGCCGCCGATTTCCGGATGGCGATCATAGATCACCGGACGCACGCCATTGCGCACCAGAATATCGGCAGCACCGAGACCCGCCGGACCTGCACCGATGATGGCGACGCGCTTGTCGGTCCAGCTGACCTTGGACATGTCGGGGCGCCAGCCCATGGCGAAGGCGGTGTCGGTGATGTACTTCTCCACCGAGCCGATTGTGACGGCACCGAAGCCATCGTTCAGGGTGCAGTCGCCCTCGCAGAGACGGTCCTGCGGACAGACGCGACCACAGACTTCCGGCAGCGAATTGGTCTGGTGCGAAAGCTCGGCGGCCTCAAGGATGTTGCCCTCGGAGACCAGCTTCAGCCAGTTGGGAATGTAGTTGTGTACCGGGCACTTCCACTCACAGTAGGGGTTGCCACAGCCCAGGCAGCGATGTGCCTGGCTGGCGGCTTCTACCGGCTTGAACTCGGCATAGATCTCGTTGAACTCACGTGCGCGTACGCGAGCATCTTTCTTCTGCGGGTCCTGACGACCCACATCGATGAACTGGAAGTCGTTGGCGAGCTGATTGGCCATGATGAATCCTCTCTCAAAATCCGGGCACCGTCGCGGTGCGGGCCCTCACCCGAGGCATGCTGGGGTGAGGGGTGCGATCACTCCGGCTGACGCCGTGACTGGTCCAGCAGGCCGTTGAGGCTTGCCGCCTTCGGCTTGACCAACCAGAAGTGACGCACGAAGTCAGGGAAATCGCGCAGGATGTCGCGCCCGCGCTCGGAGCCGGTCTCTGCCACATATTCCTCGATGACTTCGCGCAGGTGGCGACGATAGGCCTCCATGGCTTCGGTATTGATGCGGTGGATTTCCACCAGCTCGTGGTTGTACTTGTCGACGAAGTCGCGATTCTCGTCCAGCACGTAGGCGAAGCCGCCCGTCATGCCCGCGCCGAAGTTGACGCCTGTCTCGCCCAGCACGCACACCAGACCGCCGGTCATGTACTCACAACAGTGGTCACCCGCACCTTCGATCACGGCGTGCGCACCGGAGTTGCGCACCCCGAAGCGCTCGCCGGCGGTACCCGCGGCATACAGCCGCCCGCCGGTCGCGCCGTACAGGCAGGTGTTGCCGATGATGGCGGTCTTGTGGCTCTCGAAGCGCGAACCACGCGGCGGCACGATGGTCAGCTTGCCGCCGTTCATGCCCTTGCCGACATAGTCGTTGGCGTCGCCTTCCAGATGCATCTCGAGTCCATTCGCGTTCCAGACACCGAAGCTCTGACCGGCCACACCGGTCAGGCTGACCTTGAGCGGTGAGCCTGCCAGCCCGGCCTCGCCATAGCGCTTGGCGATTTCCCCCGAGACACGCGCGCCCACCGAGCGATCGCAGTTGGTGACATGGAAGCTGAACTCGCCACCGCTGCGGCTGTCGATCGCCGATTCCATCGCGGCCAGCATCTCGAGGTTCTTGGCACCGGGATCATGCGGCTCGTTGCGGCTGACCTGGCAGAACTGCGGCGCGTCCTTGGGCACGAAGTCATTGCCCAGCAACGGCATGAGGTCGAGACGACGCTGCGCGTTGGTCTCGCCTTCCAGCACTTCGAGCAGATCGGTACGACCGATCAGGTCGGTGATCTGACGCACGCCCAGCAGCGCCATCAGCTCACGCACTTCCTCGGCGATGAAGCGGAAGTAATGCTTGACCATCTCGACGGTGCCGCGGAAATGCTCGTCACGCAGCGCCTGGTGCTGGGTCGCGACACCGGTGGCACAGTTGTTCAGGTGACAGATACGCAGGTACTTGCAGCCCAACGCGACCATCGGCGCGGTGCCGAAACCGAAGCTCTCGGCGCCCAGGATCGCGGCCTTGACCACATCGAGGCCGGTCTTGAGGCCGCCATCCGTCTGCAGACGGATCTTGTGGCGCAGCTGGTTGATGCGCAGCGCCTGATGCACCTCGGGCAGCCCCAGCTCCCACGGGGAACCGGCGTGCTTGATCGAGGTGATCGGGCTGGCCGCGGTGCCACCGTCATAGCCGGAGACGGTGATCAGGTCGGCGTACGCCTTGGCGACCCCGGTGGCGATGGTGCCGATCCCCGGCTCGGAGACCAGCTTGACCGAGACCTGCGCCGACGGATTGACCTGCTTGAGATCGAAGATCAGCTGCGCCAGATCCTCGATGGAATAGATATCGTGGTGCGGCGGCGGCGAGATCAGTGTCACCCCCGGCACGGCGTAGCGCAGACGTGCGATCAGGTCGTTGACCTTGCCGCCAGGCAGCTGACCGCCTTCACCGGGCTTGGCGCCCTGGGCGACCTTGATCTGCAGTACCTCGGCATTGACCAGATACGCCGGTGTGACACCGAAGCGACCGGAGGCGATCTGCTTGATCTTGGAGGAGCGTACGGTGCCGTAACGCGCCGGGTCCTCACCGCCCTCACCGGAGTTGGAGCGCCCACCGGCCTCGTTCATGGCCTGGGCCAGCGCTTCATGTGCCTCGGGAGACAGGGCACCAAGCGACATGCCGGCGCTGTCGAAGCGCGGCAACAGGGACTCGACGGACTCGACTTCCTCGATCGGCAGCGGCTCGGCGACCGGCTTGAGGGTCAGCAGGTCACGAATGGTCGCCACCGGACGCTCGTTGACCAGGCGCGCAAATTCCTTCCACTTGCCGTAGTCACCCTGCTGCACAGCCTGCTGCAGCTTCACCACCACATCCGGGTTGTAGGCGTGGTATTCACCGCCATGCACGTACTTGACCAGCCCGCCCTGCTTGATGCGCTTGCGCGGCAGCCAGGCTTCACGGGCCAGCAGTTCCTGCTGGAACTGAAGCTCGGCAAAGCCGGCGCCTTCGATGCGCGAGGCCATGCCGGTGAAGCACATGTCCATGACTTCACTGTTGAGGCCGACCGCCTCGAACAGCTGCGAGCCACGGTAGGAGCCGATGTGCGAGATGCCCATCTTGGACAGGATCTTGTAGAGGCCCTTCTGCATGCCCTTGCGGTAGTTCTCGCGGGCATCAGCCGGGTTGCCGGACAACTCGCCGGTGCGATGCATGTCAGCCATCACCTGATAGGCAAGGTACGGGTAGACCGCCGTAGCGCCGACCCCGAACAGCACTGCCATCTGGTGCGCGTCACGCGCATAGCCGGTCTCGATCACCAGGTTGACGCGCGGGCGCAGGGCCAGCGCACCGAGGTGATGATGGATGGCGCCGGTCGCCAGTGCGGCATGGATCGGCAGCTGCCCCTTCTTCAAGCCACAGTCGCTGAGTACCAGGATCACCTTGCCATTGTGCGCCGCTTCCTCGGCCTGCTGACAGAGGCCCTTGAGCGCCTGCCTGAGGGAGTCCTGCGCAGGATCGTAGTGCAGCTTGAGCGTCTGCGAGGTGAAGGCCGGATCTTCGTGATTGACCAGCGCATTGAACTTGCGCGGTGACAGCACCGGCGTGGTCAGGATCAGGCGATGCGCGTGTTCCGGCGTCGCGTCGAAGATGTTGAGCTCAGCACCACAGCAGGTCTCCAGCGACATCACGATCGCTTCGCGCAGCGGATCGATCGGCGGATTGGTGACCTGGGCGAACTTCTGACGGAAGTAGTCGGTCAGCACGCGGTTCTGGCGCGACAGCACGGCCATCGGCGTGTCATCGCCCATCGAGCCGACCGCCTCCTGACCACTCTCGGCCAGCGGGCGCAGCAGCTGATCGCGCTCCTCGAAGCTGACCTGGAACATCTTCTGGTAGACGTCCAGCTGATCGGCATCCATCGGCTGGAAGCGCGCCAGCTCGGTCAGTGCAGACTCGAGATAGTTGGCGTTCTCACGCAGCCAGCGCTTGTAGGGATGCGCGCCCTTGAGGCGCTCGCTGACCTGATCGGTGTGCAGCACCTCACCGGTCTCGGTATCGACACCCAGCACCTGACCCGGCCCGACGCGCCCCTTGGCGACGACATCTTCCGGCTTGTAATCGTAGGTGCCGATCTCGGAGGCCAGGGTGATGAAACCATTGCGCGTGATGACCCAACGCGCCGGACGCAGGCCGTTGCGGTCCAGCATGCACACGGCGTGGCGACCGTCGGTGAGCACGATGCCCGCCGGGCCGTCCCAGGCCTCCATGTGCATGGAGTTGTATTCGTAGAAGGCACGCAGATCGGAGTCCATCTGCTCGACGTTCTGCCACGCCGGCGGCACCATCATGCGGATGGCGCGATAGATATCCATGCCACCGGTGAGCAGGACTTCCAGCATGTTGTCCATGCTGGAGGAGTCGGAGCCGACAGTGTTGACGATCTCGTCCAGCTCGGCGATCTCGGGCAGCTGCTCGGAGACGAAGTTCTCCTTGCGCGCGTTGGCCCAGCCGCGGTTGGCCTCGATGGTGTTGATCTCGCCGTTGTGGGCGAGGAAGCGGAACGGCTGGGCCAGCGGCCAGCGCGGCGCGGTGTTGGTCGAGAAGCGCTGGTGGAAGACACAGATCGCTGTCTCGAGGCGCGGGTCGCCCAGGTCCTTGTAGAAGCGCGGAAGATCTTCCGGCATCACCAGGCCCTTGAAGGAGATGACCTTGCCGGAGAGCGAGCAGACGTAGAAGTCCTCTTCACTCTTCAGCGCCTGCTCGGCATGACGACGCGCCATGAACAGATCGACATTGAAGGCGATGTCGGTGCGCTCGTCGGCGGCGCCGACGAAGACCTGACGGATGCGCGGCAGGCAGTCGCGGGCCATCGGGCCGCACACGCTGTCATCTACCGGCATGTCGCGCCAGCCCAGCACCTCGAGATTGCGCGCGATCAGCGCCGACTCGAAGGCGTCACGCGCGGACTGTTCACGCGCGTCATCGTCGGGCAGGAAAAGCGTACCGACGGCATAGCGGGCGCCAAGTTCCAGCCCGAGGGTTTCTCGAGCGATCTGGCGCATGAAGCCGTCCGGCATCTTGAGCAGCAGGCCACAGCCATCGCCGGTCTTGCCGTCAGCGGCAATCCCGCCACGGTGGGTCATGCAGGTCAGGGATTCAATGGCTGTCTGCAGCAGTTCGTGGCTCGCCTGCCCTTCCATATGGGCGATCAGACCGAAGCCGCAGTTGTCGCGGAACTCTCCCGGATGGTGGAGACCTTTGTTCATGGGGCGTGCCTCACGGAGAAATCATGTGTCCAGATGCTTTTTTTCAAGCATTTTCCCGGTTATAGTTATCGGTTATCTTTATTTTTATACCTGCCGATAGTGGCGCCATCAGTGTCGCTACACGACGCCAGATTTCCCTCGAGCATATCCCCCAGCTTCCCGCCTGCGCAATTCTCCACAGGTCGCCCATCGACCAAAAAAACCTGACAAAACCGAAGGTTAGAAGAACCTTCAACCAAAAAACCCTGTAGGCTCAAGCGCTTAGCAGGTAGACATGCCTCATGAATTTCGCCTTGCAACTTTAGTATTGGTTAAATAAAAAACAGCGTTCTTATTCGCATCACCCCATACCGATTGCGCATACGGCATACCAATTCAGGAATCACGCACCTCGATACGCTCCCCGCTGCGAGCCATTCGCTCATCACGACGCGCTGACAGCCGCCAGAGAAAAGCCAGCCGCCAAAAGAAAAGCCGCCACCCGAAGGTGACGGCTTGCATGATCGTCGGCGCCCGTGAATCGACCAATGGCTGGCCAGAGCGCCGGTGTCGATATCAGCGAGAGCTGCGCGGCCAGTGCTCCAGCATGTCGGCCAGCACGCCAGCAGGCGCCTCTTCGCTGATCACCGCGCGGCCGATGCGCTCAAGCAGGATCAGGCGCAGACGGCCATCGACATTCTTCTTGTCCAGCTGCATGTGCTTGAGGAAGTCCTCGACGCCCATGTCTTCCGGAGCCGCCAGCGGCAAGCCTGCCTTGGCGATGATGTGCGAGACACGCTCCACATCCGCACTCGACAGCCAGCCCATGCGCGCCGAAAGCTCAGCCGCCATCAGCATGCCGGTGCCGACGGCTTCACCGTGCAGCCAGGCGCCATAGCCCTGATCCGTCTCGATGGCATGCCCGAAAGTGTGGCCCAGATTGAGCAGCGCACGCACACCCTGCTCGGTCTCGTCCTGCGCCACGACATCCGCCTTGATGGCACAGCTGCGGCGAATGGCTTCACCGAGCAGGGTCTCGTCCAGCGCCATCAAGGCCGTCATGTTGTCTTCCAGCCAGCTCAGGAAGCTTTCATCCCACAGCAGACCATACTTGATGACCTCGGCCATGCCCGCCGACAGCTCACGCTGCGGCAATGTCTTGAGACTCGCGGTATCGATCAGCACCAGACGCGGCTGCCAGAAGGCGCCCAGCATGTTCTTGCCACGCGGATGATTGACGCCGGTCTTGCCGCCCACCGAGGAATCCACCTGCGACAGCAGCGTGGTCGGCACCTGGATGAAGGCCGCGCCCCGCTGATAGCAGGCCGCCGCGAAGCCGGTCATGTCACCGATCACACCGCCACCAAGGGCGATCAAGGTGCAGCGGCGATTGAAGCCGGCCTCGAGCAGGGCATCCCAGATCAGGCCGATGCTGGCCATGTGCTTGGTCTGCTCACCGTCGTCGAGGATGACCTCGCGGATATCGAGCCCCTCGCCCAACGAGGCCTTCAGTGCGTCCAGATACAGCGGTGCCACCACGGTGTTGGTGACGATCATCACCTGACGCCCCGCAAGGTGCTCACGAATCAGATCACCACGTGCGGTCAGGCCCGGCCCGATATGAATGGGGTAACTACGCTCGCCGAGCGCGACATCAAGACGATGAGCAGGTGCCAGGGACATCAGAATTCTCCTTGGGCGAAACAGATGACAGCGACTGATGCCCACCAGGGCCACCAGCCGCTGATGAGACTAGCCAGGGGCGTGCAGCGGGTCCGCCAGCGCCTTGATGCGGCGACGGATCTCGTTGGTGACCGCCCGAGGACTGCGCCGATCGGTACGCACGATGATATCGGCCGTCTCGCGGTAGAGCGGGTCACGCAACTCGAACAGCCGCTTGAGCACCCGCCCGGGGTCATCCTGCTGCAACAGCGGACGATTGCGATCACGGCCGGCTCGCTTGAGCTGCTGCTCGACCGGCGCGTAGAGATACACGACAGTGCCGCGTTCGCGCAGTACGCGCCGATTGACCTCCGCCATGATGGCGCCACCACCGGTGGCCATCACGACCTCCCTGAGCGAGGTCAGCTCATCGATGACAGCCTGCTCACGCTCACGAAAGCCGGACTCGCCCTCGACGTCGAAAATCCACGGAATGCTGGCTCCGCAGCGGTCTTCAATCACATGGTCGCTATCGCGAAATTCACGATGCAAGTCGGCCGCCAGCAGGCGGCCGATAGTGCTCTTGCCGGCCCCCATGGGGCCGACAAGGAATACGTTGGGAATCACATGCATCAGCGCACCGCCAGGCCGTCCTCGATGATCTTCGGGGTAATGAATACCAGCAATTCTACCTTCTCGTTGGACTCTTCGGTATAGCGGAACAGATTCCCGATCACCGGCAGGTCTCCGAGGAAGGGCGTCTTGAAGACGCTGCGAATCTGCTCGGAGGTCAGAATGCCACCCAGCACCACGGTTTCGCCATCATTGACCAGCACCTGCGTCTCGATTTCATTGGTATCGATGGCCGGTTCGCCATTGAAGCTGTCATCGGAGACATCGTCATTGTTGATCAACAGATCCATGATGATGCGGTTATCAGGCGTGATCTGCGGCGTCACTTCCAATGCCAGCACCGCTTCCTTGAACTCGATGTTGGTCGCGCCGCTGGAGGTCGCCTCCTCGTAGGGAATTTCCTGACCCTGCTTGATGACGGCCTTCTTCTGGTTGGCGGTGATGATCTTGGGCTGGGAAATGGTCTGACTCTTGCCTTCGCTTTCCAGCGCCGAGAGCTCCAGGTCCAGCAGGATATCGCCGGACAGGTAACCGAAGCTGAAGGTGCTTCCCGGACTGCTATCATCCCCCAGATCTACGCTTAGACCACCGTTGCTGGTCGTACCGGTAGACGCGCCTTCCAGGCCGAACTTGCCGTTGCTGCTGTTGGAAAGCCCCCAATTGACACCGATCTCGCTGGAGACGCTGCTGCGCGCAATGACGATGCGCGCTTCGATCTGCACCTGACGCACCGGGATATCGAGGTATTCCAGCGTGCCGCGAATGGACTCGAGCGTATCGCGGGTGTCCTGGATCAGCATGGTATTGGTGCGCTCATCGACCATCACGCGGCCCCGCTCGGACAGCAGACCGATACCGCCTTCACCGCGCAGCAACGCCGCCAGGTCCGCCGCCTTGGCATAACGCACCTGGATGTATTCGGTGGTCATCGGCGCCAGTTCCTTGACCTGCTGATTCGCCTCGAGCTCCTTGCGCTCGAGTGCCGCCAGCTCTTCGGCCGGTGCGACCATCAGCACGTTGCCCATGCGACGACTGGCCAGACCGTTGGACTTGAGCACCAGATCCAGCGCCTGATCCCAAGGCACTTCCTTCAGGTTCAGGGTCACGTTGCCGGTGACGTTGTCACTGGCGACCAGATTGAGCCCCGTAAAGTCAGCGATGATCTGCAGCACGGAGCGCACTTCGATGTTCTGGAAGTTGAGCGAGATCTTCTTGCCGGTGTAGGGGAACTTGTCCTTGATGCGCTCCGCCTGCTCTTCACGCGTCAGCGGTTTGACCTCGAGCACCAGCTCGTTGCCTGCCTGGGTGGCCAGCTGGGTGTAGTAGCCACTGGCGTCCACCACCATACGCACACCATCACGGGTACGCTGCGGATCGATACGGGTCACCGGCGTGGCGAAATCGCCGACATCCAGCACCTGATTCATCTCCGGCGGCAGCTTCACGCCCTTGATGTCGACGTAGATCTTGCGCCCGCGCTCGGTGACACGTGACTCGACATTGGAGCGATTGAAGTTGATCACGACGCGGCCTTCACCATCCGTGCCACGACGGAAATCGATGCCACTGACGGCCGGCTCGCTTGCCACTTCCAGGGCACGGTTGTCCGGCGGTACGCTGGCGGCGTTCGCTTGGGAGGCAGTCGCAGGCTGAGCGCCCGGCGCACCGCCCTGCTCGCCGACGATGACGTAGAGGCTGTTGCCCTCGGTGCGCGTGACGTACGGCTTGGACTGGTTGAGCTTCATGACCAGACGCGTGCGCGAGCCGGCCTCCAGCGCCACCAGCTCGTCCACGCCGCTGAGCCCCAGATCGAAGCGACGCTTGTCGAGCTGACTGCTGGTATCCAGGAGGTCGATGGTGATGCGCGGCGGCGTCTCGATACGGTAGCCCTTGACCTCCGGCACTCCGCCGACGAAGTCGAGCTTGAGCTCCATACGGTCGCCTCCGAGGGCGGTGAAGTTGAGGTCCTGCAGCGATGACGCGGCCATCGCCACATTTGCCATCAGACTTCCGACTGCCGCCAGCCCCAGCAGACTCATTCGTTGCAATCGCGTCATGTTCCCTAGTCCCCTGTCTCGCCGTGGCTCCGTTCAACCGTCGGGCTGATCGCGCCTTATTCTTATCGAAGCGTTATGGTGTCGGTCGTCAACTCTTGCGGGTCGACCGTTCGTCTTCCGTGACAATATGGCTACTGCCAACGCCAGTGATCTCAACCACCTGTCGACATGGGCTCTTTCAGCGCCATGGCGCGAGACCGCTCTATCCAACCGCCCTGACCATTGGGTACGATTTCCACCATATCGATCTGCGTATCACCGATACGGGTGATCCTGCCGAAGTTGCTGCCCATATGGTTGCCGACCCGCACACGCTGGACTTCCTGCTCCGGCGTCAGAATCAATGCCGAGCGCGCGCCATCGACATCCAGCGTCCCGACCATACTGAGCTGTTCCATCGGCCAGGCTTCCAGTGGTTCACGAGGGCGATCGAGGTCCGGTCGCACACCGTTGTCGACGGCCGTCAGCTCCTCTTCGGGCTCCGGCAGGCGTGACTGGAAAGGACTGCGTGCATCCGCCATGTCATAGGTGACGGGATGATACTCGGGTTGCGGCGGCAACTCCTGCACCTTGCCGGAAGGACGCCCTCTCAATGACTCGAGCTCCCCTTCCAGCGCGCCCAGCTGCGGGTCTCCACAACCCGCCAGCAGAGTGACCAGCAACACAGTTCCCATCACGGTATTTCGACGTGTCATCAGGCTCATTGCTTGCCTCCTGATGTTGCCGGGGTCTGACGATAATTGTAGGTCTTGGCCAGCAGCGACAGCTCGAGGTCATCGCTGTTGGCGACCGGCGTCAGCACGAAATCATGCAGCGTCACGATGCGTGAAAGCCCCGCGACACCGGAAATGAAGGCGGCGATACGATGATAGTCGCCGCGCACCTTGATATCGAAAGGTTGCTCGACGTAGAAGTTGCGATTCTCCGCCGGCTTCAGACGGATGTACTCGACCGCCAGCTGGTTGTTGATCGCCGTCTCGCTGATGTCATCCAGCAGCGCCGGGACTTCCGCGTCGGTGGGTAGCATTTCCAGCAGCTGGCCCATGCGGGACTCCAGCTCCACCATCTGCTCGCGCATGGCCGGCAGGTTGGCGGCCTTGAACGCCTTGCTCTCGAACTGCTGGAGCAACTGACTTTCCTGGGCACGCAGACGCTCGAGATCTTCTGCCTTGGGCGCCGCAAGGAACCAGTGGGATGCCCAGAACAGGGCGCCCAGCACGATGAGCGCCAGCACGGCCTGCAGCGTGACCGGCCAGATGCCGGCTTCCTTCAGGTCAAGATCACGAAAATCCGTCGACTTGAGGCGGCGGATCTCAGCATCGATGAAACTCATCGCCGACCTCCTTTCTTGTCATTTACCGCATCGGAAGCGTTCAGCGCAGACCCCATCGGGCGCTCCGGAATCATGATATTGAAGCTGCGCTGATCGTCGTCATTGCTCTGCACATCGGAGAGCGTCGGGGTGCCGAAGGAATCCGACAGGGCAATGGCGCGCATCAGGCCGGAAACCTGACGCGTGCTTTCCGCCGTGCCATTCGCCTTGAGCTGGCGCCCGCTGCGACTGATGCTCTGATACCAGGCACCGTCCACCAGAGACGTCACCAGCTGATTGAAGATCCGAACCGTTTCCGGACGCGAGAACTGCAGACTTCGGATCAGCTCTATCTGGTCGAGCATCTGGGTGCGTCGTGCCTCGATGTCCTCGACTTCCTTGATATCACGATTGAGGCGGGCCATTTCCTTCCCGATGAAGGCATGGCGCTGCTGCTGCGCCTCGAGCTGACTCTGGTAATACTCACTCATGCCATAGCCGCCACCGATGCCGACGACAGCCGCTAGCGCAAGTATGCCCATGAAGCGCTTGCTGCGCTTCTCACGCCGGTCTTCACGCCAGGAAAGCAGGTTGATCTCGATGGTCATGAGCGCTTCCTCATCGCAAGACCGCAGGCCGTGAGCATCGCCGGGGCATCGCCCGCCAGCGCCTGGATGTCGACGCGCGGATTGACGCTCATGTGAGTGAATGGGTTGGCCATGATCACTTCAAGCCCGGTGTGCTCCGCCAGGCCTTCACGCAGCCCGGCGATGGCGGCCGTACCGCCCCCGAGCAGGATGCGCTGAACCTCGCGGCGCTTGCCAGCGGTGTAATAGAGCTGCAGTGAGCGTGCGATCTGCTGGATGAGCGTCTCGCGGAACGGACCCAGCACTTCGCTGTCATAGGTATCCGGCAGACCGCCCCGCTTCTTGGCCAGACCCGCCTCATCATTGGAGAGATCGAAGCGATTCATGATCTCGTCCGTCAGCTGACGCCCCCCGAAGACGGCGTCGCGACTGTAGACGATGCGGCCATTCTGGATGACGTGGAAGGCGGTCATCGTCGCGCCGATATCGACGACGGCAACGCACTCTTCGTTGTCGTAGGTCGGCGGCAACTGATGACGCAGCTCGCCGAAGGCGCGCTCAAGGGAGAAGGTCTCGACATCGACGGCAGCCGGCTCGAGGCCGGCCTGGGAGAGTGCCGAGGTCAGCTGATCGACATCCAGGCTGCGACACGCCACCAGCAGCAGATCCTGCTGATCGGGATTGCGCGGATTGACGCCCAGATGCTGGAAGTCGAACGCGACATCGTTCAGCGGAAAGGGAAAGTGCTTCTCGGACTCGAGCGCGATGCGCTGCTCGATCTCATCATCGGCGAGGTTGGCCGGGAAGCTCAGTGTCTTGGTGATGGCAGCACTCGCGGGAACCGCGACCACGGCCCGCTTCGAGCGCGGCTGTGCCTGCTCGACCGCGCGCTTGATGGCGAGCACGACCTCGTCCATGTCCCGTATCCGTCGCTCCACGACTGCGCCTTCCTTGAGTGGACGCACCGCATAGCTATCGATCTGGTATCGATTTCCTTGCCTGGACAGCTCCAGGAGCTTCACCGTGGCCGACGTGATATCGACCCCGATGAGTCCCTTGCCGGCGGATTTGAGTCCCAGCAATTGGCGTTCCCCTGCTCTGATGACGATCTTGCCAGACTGGCTGGCCGCCGGTTCCCTGACGACGTTGCCGCGACACCCTCTATCATTCCAGGATGTTACATTATGTTTCCCAGAATAACACAACAGGCGCGCAAGTCAGGGTTCAACGCTGGCCGCACCTGAACCCGCTACTTATAATGCCCCAGCAATGGAATTGCCAATCACCGCGCAGCCACTCGCTTTTCTTACCCACGGACCCTGTCTTGCCCATGAAGCTATTGAGACGACTATTTTCGCCAGTGTTCTGGCTGCTGCTATCACTATGTGCCGCGGGACTTCTGGCCATCGTTGGCGCTTCGCTGTACTTCTCGCCAGGCCTGCCCGACGTCCATCAGCTTCAGGACACCAAGCTGCAGACGCCGCTTCGCATCTATACCCGCGATGGCAAGCTGATCGGCGAATACGGTGACCAGCGCCGCATCCCGGTCACCTACGACGAGATTCCCGAGACCTTCGTCGACGCCCTCCTCGCCGCCGAGGACAGCAACTTCTTCTCCCACCCGGGCATCGACCCCAAGGGGCTGGCGCGCGCGGCCGTGCAACTGGCCTCCAGCGGCAGCATCCAGTCCGGTGGCAGTACCATCACCATGCAGGTGGCGCGCAACTATCTGCTGACGCTGGACCAGACGTTCACGCGCAAGATTCGCGAGATTCTGCTGTCGCTGCAGATGGAAGAGATCCTCTCCAAGCAGGAGATCATGGAGCTCTACGTCAACAAGATCTTCCTGGGCCATCGCGCCTACGGGATCGCCGCCGCTGCGCGCACCTACTACGACAAGTCCCTGGATGAACTGACACTGGCCGAGCAGGCCATGCTGGCCGGCCTGCCCAAGGCGCCGTCGAGCTTCAACCCGCTGACCAATCCGCAGCGCGCACTGATCCGTCGCAACTGGATCCTGCTGCGCATGAAGGAGCTGGGTTACATCGAGCCGCAGGCCTATGACGAAGCCGTCAAGGCGCCGATCACCGCGGCACGCCACTCCTCCAGACCGGAGGTGCAGGCACCCTACGTCGCGGAAATGGCGCGCAGCTTCGCCGTCGACCGCTTCGGCGACAAGGCCTACACCGACAACGTCCGCATCACCACGACGCTGGATAGCTCGCTGCAGCCAATGGCACGTGATGCGCTGATCAAGGGGCTGATCGCCTACGATACCCGCCACGGTTGGCGCGGGGTCGAGGAATCCGACATCGCAGCCTCCCTGGCGGAAGCCCAGGACCAGACCGATCAGGCCGGCCTCGAGGAAGAGCTCTCCAAGTCACCGGAAGTGCTGGAAACCGCCAGGCAGGCGGCCCGGAAGAGCGAGAAGCGTATCGCCGGCATCGATCGTGATGTCTCGAACTGGCTGAAAGTTCTCGATCGCACCCCGGACTACGGCCCGCTGAAGGCCGCCATCGTGGTGGAAAGCACCGGCAAGCAGATGAAGGTACTGCTGGCCGACGCCACGGTCGTGACCCTCGACTGGGACGGCCTGAAGTGGGCACGCGAATACAAGAGCGCCAAATGGCGTGGCGGCGTGCCGAGTTCGGCCGCCGAGATCGCCAAGACCGGCGACCTGGTGCGCGTGATCAAGCAGGATGACGGCTACCGTCTGGGCCAGCTGCCGGATGCGCAATCCGCCATCGTCTCACTGGACCCGGAAAGTGGTGCCATCCTCGCCCTGCAAGGTGGCTTCAGCTATTCCGCCAGCAAGTTCAACCGCGCCATCCAGGCACGCCGCCAGGCAGGCTCGATCTTCAAGCCGTTCGTCTATCTGTCCGGGCTCGAGCAGGCCGGCATGTCACCGGCGACCATCATCAACAACGCCCCCGTCGTGCTTCAGGATGGCGGCAAGGTATGGCGCCCGGAAAATGCCGGCGGCAAGTTCACCGGCCCGACCCGCATCCGCGTTGGCCTGTATCGCTCGCTGAACCTGGTCTCCGTGCGTCTGCTGCAGACGGTCGGCCTCGACAAGACCCTCGACTTCCTGGTCAAGCTGGGCTTCCAGCGTGACGAGCTGCCCAATGGCCTGTCACTGGCCCTGGGCAGCGCCTCACTGACCCCGCTGGAGATGGCACGCGGCTACGCCGTGCTCTCCAATGGCGGCTTCCGTGTCGAGCCCTGGTACATCGATACCATCACGCGTGGCGATGACGAGACCGACTACGAGGCACATCCGGCGGTCGCCTGCGCCAACTGTGCACCGGGCATGGTCACCGTCAATCGTGACGGTCGCCAGTACCCGCTGGCCGAGCGTGTCGCCTCCCCCGAAGCCATGTACCTGATCCGTGACATGATGCAGGATGTCATCAAGCGCGGTACTGGCCGTGGCGCGCTGACGCTGGGTCGCGATGATCTGGCTGGCAAGACCGGTACCACCAACGATCAGCGCGATGCCTGGTTCTCCGGCTTCAACAGCAAGCTGGTGGCCACTGTCTGGGTCGGCAAGGACTCCAACGACACCCTGGCCGAGTATGGCGCCCAGGCTGCCCTGCCCATCTGGGTCGACTACATGCGCGGCGCCCTCGAGGGCATGCCGTCCTCCACCATGGAGCGTCCGGACAACATCGTGACGGCGACCATCGACCCGGACTCTGGCAAGCGCCTGCGCAGCGGCCAGTCCGGCGGCATCAGTGAGCTGTTCCGCAAGGATAATCTGCCACCCTACAAGGAACGCACCATCCGCAAGGAACTGGAGCAGGAAAGCGGTTCGGAAGGTACCGGAACTTTCGAGGCCATCTTCTGATCTGATCTCCAGCCCTCGCCCACCAACCTAATCGGCAGGGGGAGAGCCCAAGGAAGAGCGGCCGCTGGTCGCTCTTCTGCCATCTGAGCATTCAAAAGGCTCCCCCGTGTCGCGCCCCACTGGTAGCGTGCGGATGATGCGCCAGGCCGCCTCGCTCAGCACGCGTCATCTCGCAAGTCACATTCCCGATGATGATGTCATGCCACAACCATGCCGGAGTTCGCATGCTTCACCCACTGCCCACACTGCGCAGGACCGCGTTTATGTGCCTGGCCCTGCTTCCCCTCGACACGGCTGTCGCAGACGACCTCTTCTATGCACCACCACCCGCCAGCGAGGACTCTGAGCCCTTCAGCGGCCAGGCCGAGCTGGGCTTCACCAAGCTGTCGGGCAACTCGAACAGCGAGACCCTGCTGGGCAAGACAAGCCTGTCCTGGCACCTGAAGCCCTGGACTCACACCTTCCGAGTGGAGGCCAAGCGCGTCTCCAGCAGCGGCGAGACCACGACCGACAAATACCTGGTCGGCCAGCGCGAGCGCTACGACCTCAGCGACGACCACTACGCCTTCGGCCTGCTGCGCTGGGAGAAGGAGCGCTTCTCCGGCTACAACCACCAGGTCACCTCCATCGTCGGTCAAGGCGTCACACTGCTGGATGGCCCCGAACACAACCTATCCCTCGAGGCCGGGCCGGGCTATCGTTTCGATGACATCACAGCGGGGGATCACGAGAACTACCTGCTGGGCTATGGCGCCATGGACTATCGCTGGCAGCTGTCCGACACCTCCAAGTTCGAGCAGCAGTTCTCGGCGGAGGCCACGCGCGAGAACGTGATCAGTCGCAGCTATACCGCGCTGACGGTCGCCATCAATGCAAGCCTCGCCCTCAAGCTCTCGCATGAGATCGAGAACAACACCAACCCGCCCGATGAATCGGACGCCAACACCGATACCACCACGGCGGCCTCCATCCTCTACAGCTTCTGAGCAAAGCCTACCCTCGCCTAGGCACAAACCATGCCTGCCGGTGGCTCATCCCCGCAATGCATGACGGAAAGCAGCCACCAACAAAAAGCCCTCCCCGGAGGCTCCGGCGAGGGCTTTTTCATATCTTGCATCACCTTGGCGACGCTACCAACCGGCCATCAGGCCGTAGGCACTCAACCGTAGACCTGGTCTGTGCTGGTCAGCGGGTAATGCGCCGGGAACGGCTTGCGCGCGACACCGGAATCGATGGCCGCCTGGGCCACAGCAGCCGGCAGACGCTCGAGAAGACGCGAGTCCATCGGCGTCGGGATGATGTAACCCGGGCCGAATTCGAGGCTATCGATCTCGTAGGCATCCAGCACATCCTGGCTGACCGGCTCACGCGCCAGGTCTTTCAGAGCGTGGACGGCAGCCAGCTTCATCTCTTCATTGATACGCGTCGCACGCACATCCAGCGCGCCGCGGAAGATGAACGGGAAGCCCAGCACGTTGTTGACCTGGTTCGGGTAGTCGGAGCGACCTGTCGCCATGATGACGTCCGGGCGTGCTTCGCGAGCGGTATCCGGGTGAATTTCCGGATCCGGATTGGAGCAAGCAAAGACGATCGGGTTGGCGGCCATCTTCTTGAGCTGCTCAGCCTTGAGCAGGTTCGGGCCGGACAGGCCGACGAAGACGTCGGCGCCATCGATGGCGTCGTCCAGCGTGCGCAGCTCGGTCTCGGTGGCAAACATCGCCTTGTACTGGTTCAGGTCGTCCCGGCCGCTGTGGATCACGCCCTTGCGGTCGAGCATGAAGATGTTCTCGACCCTGGCACCACTGGCGACCAGCAGCTTCATGCAGGCGATGGCGGCAGCGCCGGCACCCAGGCAGACGATACGCGCGTCTTCCAGCTTCTTGCCGGCGATATCCAGGGCATTGAGCATGCCGGCCGCGGTGACGATGGCGGTACCGTGCTGATCGTCATGGAAAACCGGGATGTTGCACTGTTCGATCAGCGCCTGTTCGACTTCGAAGCACTCCGGTGCCTTGATGTCTTCCAGGTTGATGCCACCGTAAGTGGTATGGATGCGACGCACGGTGTCGATGAAGGCCTGCGGGCTTTCCGCATCCACTTCGACATCGACGGAGTTGATGCCAGCGAAGCGCTTGAACAGCACGCCCTTGCCTTCCATGACCGGCTTGGAAGCCAGCGGCCCCAGGTTGCCCAGGCCAAGGATGGCAGTCCCGTCAGAGATGACCGCGACCAGATTGCCCTTGCCGGTGTACAGGTAGGCGTTTTCCGGGTCGGCGGCGATTTCGCGGCACGGCTCGGCAACGCCCGGGCTGTAGGCCAGCGCCAGGTGCTTGGCGGTCTCGGTCGGCTTGGTCAGCTCGATGGAGAGCTTCCCGGGAATCGGTTCGGCGTGATATTGCAGTGCTGCTTTCTTCATGGCATCAGACATGCGTGTCATCCGGTATTTTGGCGGGGGTTGGCTGCTCCAGAATATAGAAAAAGACACTTCTGAACAACCGACGCAACTTGCTGTTATGCATGACTTTAAAACGATCGTTTAAAAAATGTTTTAGCCATTCGTCTAACGTTATGGATGCCCTATCCAGCCATAAACCTTTCCTTATCACTGACAGGATTTCTCGTCGATTTTGCCCCTTGCTGACGCCACGATTCGCGCAAGATCCTCGATTTTCGACCGCTCACCGACGCAACCCACCATTCCAGCGCGCTTGATGCAGAGGCAGAGCAGAAAAAGTGCCAAATCGGAAACAATCTTTCCCTTCAGCAAGCGCAGCGCAGAGGTGACATCTTCGCAAGGGCATCTCGAATCAGCTGTCGTGGTCGCGGCCCTCTTCAGAGGGGCCTGAACGACAGGCACAAAAAAACCCGCTCGTGAGCGGGTTTTTCGTCCATGACGCTGCAAGAGGCGCAGCGCCATGAAAGCGACAAGCAGCTGAAGGTATCAGCGCTTGATGGCAGCACCGAAACGCTTGTTGAAGCGCTCGACGCGACCACCGGTGGTAGCCTGCTTCTGCTTGCCGGTGTAGAACGGGTGGCACTCGGAGCACACGTCAAGCGCGAAAGCCTGCTTGGAAGTGGTACCGATTTCGTGCTGCGCGCCGCAGGAGCAAGTTGCGGTCTGGCGCTGGTAGTCCGGATGGATACCCTGTTTCATGATGTGTAACCTCAGGTCGCTGTGCACCGCCACCTGATCACTTGCCAGGCACCGTACACGGGTTTTGGATTGAACCGGTCATTCCGCCGTTTCCGACGGAAGGCCGCGCATTTTACCAGTCATCTGCCGCAAGACCAAACTTTGTGCCGTTTATTGCGAGCAACACTCTGTAGACTGCGTGCCACGGCATATTCCCGTTTTCCTGAATGCTTCATATCACCTCATATCCGGATACCTTGCGTGCCTGACACTACCGACAAGACTGCGACTCACCTGCCGGGACCTGTGCTGGGCATCGCGATTCCCGGCCCGCTGCGCGATCTGTTCGACTACCTGCCATCCCGCCAACCGCCCCGCCACGGCTGGCAGGTGGGCCTGCGCGTGCGCGTCGAATTCGGGCGTCGCCAGCTGGTCGGGGTGATCGCCGAGCTGCGCAGCGACTCAAGCTTCCCCATCGACAAGCTCAAGCCAGTCAGCGAAATCATCGATGACGAGCCGCTGCCGGCCGACTGGTTGTGGATATGTCAGTTTACCGCGCGCTATTACCAGCACTCGCTCGGCGACACCTTCGCCCAGGCGATGCCCTCGCTGCTGCGTCAGGGGCGCGCCCTGGAGGCGCGTACCCGTGAGCGCTGGACGCTGACCGACAAGGGCCGCACCACCGAGCCGGCAAGCCTCGGGCGAGCCACCCGCCAGATCGCGTTGCTGGGACTGCTCGCCCAGCATCGTCATGGCCTGGTGCACAGCGCCATCACCGCCCAGGGCTTCACCCGCCAGCAACTGGAAACCCTGCGCGGTCGCGGCTACATCGAATCCCGCGAGGAGCCGGTGACCGGCGCCACGCCGGAGCAGGCCAGCAAGGGCGTGCTCGCCGAACCCAGCCTGGCCCTCAACGATGAGCAGGGTCGCGCCCTCTCACGTCTGCACGACGGTCTGAGTCAATTCTCACCCACGCTGCTGGAGGGCGTGACCGGCTCCGGCAAGACCGAGGTCTACCTGCAGCTGATCGAGGCGGTGCTGGACCGCGGCGGCCAGGCGCTGGTGCTGGTGCCCGAGATCGGCCTGACGCCCCAGACGCTGGAGCGCTTTCGCAGACGCTTCCGTGTGCCGCAGGTGATGCTGCACTCCGGCGTCAGCGATGGTGAACGCCTCGATGGCTTCGAAGCCGCCCGCAGCGGCCGGGCGCGCATCGTGATCGGTACCCGCTCCGCCATCTTCACGCCGATGGCCAGACTCGGCGTGATCATCGTCGACGAGGAACACGACGGCTCCTTCAAGCAACAGGACGGCCTGCGCTATCACGCTCGCGATCTGGCGCTGGTGCGCGGCAAGCAGGAAGGCATCCCCGTGGTGCTCGGCAGCGCCACGCCATCCCTTGAGAGCCTGCGCCATGCCCGCGAGGGGCGCTTCACGCATCTGCACCTGCATCAGCGCGCCGGACGCAGCCAGCCGGCCCGACTGCATCCGGTCGACCTACGCGGCCGCATGACGCTGGGCGGTCTCTCGACCCAGAGTCTGGAAGCGATCGAGAAGCGCCTCGCCCAGGGCGATCAGGTGCTGGTATTCATCAATCGACGCGGCTTCGCGCCGACCCTGACCTGCCATGCCTGCGGCTGGATCGCCGAATGCGACAACTGCGATGCCCGCATGACCCTGCATCGCCATCCGCCCCAGCTGACCTGCCACCACTGCGAGCGCACCCGCCCGCTGCCGGACGCCTGCCCGGCCTGTGGCAGTGGCGACGTTCGCCCGCAGGGCGCAGGCACCGAGCGTACCGAAGAGCTGCTCGGCGAGAAATTCCCCAACGTGCCGGTGCTGCGCATCGACCGCGACAGCACCCAGCGCAAGGACGCCATGAGCGAGGCGCTGGCGGTGATCCGGCGCGGTGAGCCCTGCCTGCTGGTCGGCACACAGATGCTGGCCAAGGGCCACCACTTTCCTCACGTTACCCTGGTGGTGGTAGTCAACGCCGACAGCGGCCTCTACGCCGCCGACTTTCGCGCGCTGGAGCAGTCCGCGCAGCTGCTGGTGCAGGTCGCGGGTCGCGCCGGACGTGCCGAGCGTCCCGGCGAGGTATTGATCCAGACCCGCCACCCGGAAGACCCCAACCTGCTGACACTGATCCAGGCCGGCTACCCGCAGCTGGCGGGAGAGTTGCTCGAGGAACGTCGCATCGCCCAGCTGCCGCCCTTCAGCCATCTGGCGCTGCTGCGCGCCGAGGCCAGCGACCAGCAGCAGGTCGAGCAGTGGCTATTGAAGGTGGGTAGCGCCCTGCGCCAGCACCTCGAGGCTGCCAATCTCAAGGTGGATTGCCTCGGCCCGGTTCCCGCGCCGATGGAGCGTCGCCAGAATCGCTATCACGCCCAATTGCTGTTGCGTTGTGCGAAACGCGGTCCATTGCATGAAGCGGCGGCCTGGCTGGTGACGCTCTGCGAGCAGGACCGCGACGCGCGCCGCCTGCGCTGGTCGCTGGATGTCGATCCCATCGGCATGGCCTGAGCTCATTGCCAGCGGCGTGACAGCCCTGCACGCCGCTGGCGATGAACTGACCACTATCCCTGCTGGGCGCGGAATGCGGCGCGATTGATCACGACGGTTTATGCAAGCCCCAGGATCGGTGATAATGCCCGCCATCGTGCAGCGACATCCGCACTCCCCCATTGCCCGCAGGCCTGATGCCTGCAACCGCCTGCTGTATGGCACGCGGTGCGACCCGAGCCGTGAAGAGACCGATATTCCATGAAAGAGACGATCATCGAACTGCTGGGCCAGGCCCTGGAAACCCTCAAGGCCGACGGCACCCTGCCGGCCGACGCCAGCCCGCAGATCAAGGTCGACCCGACCAAGGACAAGAGCCACGGCGACTACGCCAGCAATCTGGCGATGATGACGTCCAAGGCCGCCGGCATGAAGCCGCGCGATCTGGCCGAGAAGCTGATCGCGGCGCTGCCGGCCTCCGATGCCGTCTCCAAGGTCGAGATCGCCGGCCCCGGCTTCCTGAACTTCTTCGCTGACACTGGCGCGGTAGCCGACATCGTGCGTCGCATCTTCAGCGAAAACGACAGCTTCGGTCACAGCGACGTGGGTGCCGGCGAGAAGGTGCAGGTCGAGTTCGTCTCCGCCAACCCGACCGGCCCGCTGCACGTCGGCCACGGCCGCGGCGCCGCGGTCGGCGACGTGCTGTGCCGCCTGCTGGCCGCCACCGGCCACGATGTCACCCGCGAGTTCTACTACAACGACGCCGGCGCCCAGATCAACAATCTGGCACTCTCCGTCCAGGCACGCGCCAAGGGCCTGGGCCCGGATGACGCCAGCTGGCCGGCCGACGGCTATCGCGGTGACTACATAAGCGAACTGGCCGCCTCCTACATGGCCGGCGACACCGTCGAAGCCGATGGCAAGCAGGTCACCGGCGCCGCGGATGCCGACGACCTGGAGGCCATTCGCGTCTTCGCCGTCGCCTATCTGCGTCACGAGCAGGACCTCGACCTCAAGGCTTTCGGTGTCGAATTCGATGTCTACTTCCTCGAGTCCTCCCTCTACAGCGACGGCAAGGTCGAGGAGACCGTCAAGCGTCTGGTCGACAACGGCTATACCTACGAAGACGATGGCGCCATGTGGCTGCGTACCACCGACTTCGGTGACGACAAGGACCGCGTGATGCGCAAGCGTGACGGCGGCTACACCTACTTCCTGCCCGATGTCGCCTACCACCTCGACAAGTGGCAGCGTGGCTTCACCCAGGTCATCAACGAGCAGGGTGCCGATCACCACTCCACCGTGACCCGCGTGCGTGCCGGTCTGCAGGCTCTGCAGGCGGACATTCCCAAGGGCTGGCCGGACTATGTGCTGCACCAGATGGTCACCGTGATGCGCTCCGGCGAGGAAGTGAAGCTCTCCAAGCGTGCCGGTAGCTACGTGACCCTGCGCGACCTGATCGAGGAAGTCGGCCGCGACGCGACCCGCTACTTCCTGGCCGCACGTCGCGCCGACTCCCAGCTGACCTTCGACATCGATCTGGCCCGTTCCCAGTCCAATGACAACCCGGTCTACTACATCCAGTACGCTCACGCCCGCGTGCATAGCGTGCTGCGCAAGGCCAGCCGCGAAGAGAAGCCCTTCGACGAGGCCCTGGCCATGGCGCAGCTCACCCTGCTGACCAGCGATCAGGAAAAGGCCGTGATGAACCGCATGGCGCAGTTCCCGGATGTCATCGCCCACGCCGCCAAGGTCCGCGAGCCGCAGCAGCTCGCCCAGTACCTGCAGGACCTCTCCTCCGACTTCCACACCTGCTACAACGCGGTGAAGGTGATGGTCGAGGATGACGCGACCCGCAATGCGCGCCTGGCCCTCGGCCTGGCGACCGCTCAGGTTATCCGCAACGGCCTGGCCCTGCTGGGTGTCAGCGCTCCCGAGGAGATGTAAGCCATGGCTGCTCGCCGCCCCGCCAACAAGAAGCCCGCCTCCCGCCAGGGGGCGAGCCCCCGTCGGCAACCCGCTGCCAGCCAGAGTCGTGGTCTGCCCGGCTGGCTGTGGGGCATCATCGGTCTGATCGCCGGCTTCGCTCTCGCGCAATACTTCGAGAAACAGGCTCCGCGTCTGCCGGTCGCGGCCATCGTTCCCAAGGCCAACACTCAGCAGAGCGGGCAGCAGAACGGACAACAGAACGGGCAGCAGGCCGTCAAACAGGGCAACCAGCAGCAGAAGGAAGCCGCCGAAGAGTCCGCCGGCAACATGCCGACCTTCGAGTTCTACACCCTGCTGCCGGAAACCGAGGTGATCGCGCCCAAGGTGGATGAGTACAAGTCCACGCCGCGTCCGGGCAGCGCCGAGAGCACCAAGAAGACCGAGGCCTCGCTGACCAACTACATGTTGCAGGCGGCGTCCTTCCGCGAGATGAGCGATGCCAGGAAGCTGGCCGGCAAGCTCAAGGACCTTGGCCTGCTGGCCAAGGTCAGTGACGTCAATGCTTCCGGCGGCACTGTCTGGCACCGGGTGCAGGTCGGCCCCTACAAGGACACCCGCGAGCTCAATCGCGCCCAGGACCTGATGAACACCCAGGGCATCGAGCCCCTGTTGATCAAGCTGCAGTAAGCCAGGCGTGAGCCTTGCGACAGACGGGCCCGCTCATTTTTGAGCGGGCCCGTTGCATGAGGGCGCAGACCGGGGCCGGTCGCAGTCAACGCTGAGTCGCCGATGACTTGAAACCCGTATCGGCGCCCCCATCTACAGCATTCCGGTGAGACATCAGGCCCGCGTGCCGCCCATCAGGCGGTGCAGGATCGCGGCAAGCAGTGGCAAGCGCCAGACTGACGATCACCACCCGTTTTACGCGACGAGGCCACGGCCTCGTCTGCCCAGAAATGCCATGCCCGGCCCCGTTCACCTTATTCCAATCGCCGGCATGCTCTCTCAGGAGTTATCCATGACCACGATCGTCTCCGTGCGTCGCAACGGCCAGGTCGCCCTGGCTGGTGACGGCCAGGTATCCCTTGGCAACACTGTCATGAAAGGCAACGCCGCCAAGGTGCGTCGTCTGTATCGCAATCAGGTACTGGCCGGTTTCGCCGGTGGTACCGCCGATGCCTTCACGCTGTTCGAACGCTTCGAAGCGCAGCTCGAGAAGTATCAGGGCCAGCTGGTGAAGTCCGCCGTGGAGCTTGCCAAGGAGTGGCGCTCAGACCGCGCTCTGCGCAAGCTTGAGGCCATGCTGGTGGTCGCCGACAAGAACGCCTCCTTGATCATCACCGGCAATGGTGACGTGGTCGAGCCCGAGCACGGCGTGCTGGCCATCGGCTCCGGCGGCAACTACGCCGAAGCCGCTGCACGCGCCCTGATCGAGAATACCGAGCTTTCCGCCCGCGAGATCACCGAGAAGTCCATCTCCATCGCGGCCGACATCTGCGTCTTCACCAACCACAATGCCATCATCGAGGAGCTGTCCTGAGATGTCCCAGATGACCCCGAAGGAAATCGTCAACGCCCTCGACCAGCACATCGTCGGCCAGCCGGAAGCCAAGCGTGCCGTGGCCGTCGCCATGCGCAACCGCTGGCGTCGCATGCAACTCAATGACGACCTGCGCCCGGAAGTCACGCCGAAGAACATCCTGATGATCGGCCCGACCGGTGTCGGCAAGACCGAGATCGCCCGTCGTCTGGCCAAGCTGGCCGGTGCGCCCTTCCTCAAGATCGAGGCGACCAAGTTCACCGAGGTCGGCTATGTCGGCCGTGACGTGGAATCCATCATCCGCGACCTGGTCGAGGTCGCGATGAAGCTGGTACGCGAAGATGCCATGAAGGAAGTGCGCGACAAGGCCGAAGATGCCGCCGAAGAGCGCATCCTCGACGCCCTGCTGCCGCGTGTGCGTGGCGAAGAGTACGACGCTGCCGCCAACAACAGCAGCACGCGCCAGATGTTCCGCAAGAAGCTGCGCGAAGGTCAGCTGGATGACAAGGAAATCGACATCGAGCTGAGCCCGGCCAGCCAGAGTCTCGATTTCGCCACCCCGCCGGGGATGGAAGAGATGACCAGCCAGCTGCAGTCCATGTTCTCCAACATGGGCAAGCAGCAGAAAGAGAGCCGTCGCATCACCGTCAAGGAAGCGCTCAAGCTGGTTCACGAGGAAGAAGCGGCCAGAATGGTCAGCGATGAAGACCTCAAGAGCCGTGCCATCGAGGCCGTCGAACAGAACGGCATCGTCTTCCTCGACGAGATCGACAAGGTCGCCAAGCGTGGCGAATCCGGCAGTGGCGGCGATGTGTCCCGCGAAGGCGTGCAGCGCGATCTGCTGCCGCTGATCGAGGGCTCCACCGTGTCCACCAAGCACGGCATGGTCAAGACCGACCACATCCTGTTCATCGCCTCCGGTGCCTTCCACCTGTCCAAGCCGTCGGACATGATTCCGGAGCTGCAGGGCCGTCTGCCGATCCGTGTCGAGCTCAACGCCCTGACGCCGGAAGACTTCAAGCGCATCCTGACCGAGCCGTCCGCCGCCCTGATCCGTCAGTACAAGGCCTTGCTGGCGACCGAAGGCGTCGAGCTGAGCTTCGCGGACGATGCCATCGAGCGCATCGCGCAGATCGCCTATCAGGTCAACGAAGGCACCGAGAACATCGGCGCCCGTCGTCTGCACACCGTGATGGAGCGCCTGCTGGAAGAGATTTCCTACGAGGGCGGTGATCAGGCCGGCGAGCTCAAGGTCGATGCCGCCTATGTCGATGCCCGCCTGGGTGATCTGGCCCGTGATGAAGACCTGTCGCGCTACATCCTCTGACGACACGCTCACGCGCCTGACAGCCCCTCATGGAAGCCAGTCCCGTTCCTGAGGGGACTTCTGACGCCCGATCCGGCTTGGCCCGGATCGGGCGTCAGTGCATCATGCGCACAAGACACATCGACCGGCCAAGCGCCGCGCTCGACGCCTATCTGCCTTCGCCATGCCGCCCTGCGCATACACGCCGCCGCGCGGCATGCAAGCCCGAGGATGCCCCGATGAGCCACGACACCCCCAGGAACTCCGCCGCGTCCCACGACGCTGATCCCAGCGGCCAGCAACGCGACTACCGCCTCAACGAGCGCCATGCCCGCGATGGCGAAGAGGCCCCGGTACCGACACGAGTGCACTACCACAAGTCACAGCGCGAACTGGAACTGGGCTACGCCGATGGCCAGAGCTTCCGCCTGAGCACCGAATTCCTGCGCGTGATGTCGCCGTCGGCGGAAGTGCGTGGCCACGGTGTCGGCCAGGAAACCCTGCAGGTCGGCATGCGCTACGTCGGGCTGACCAACATCACCCAGAGCGGCCGCTACGCGCTGAAGCTGCACTTCGATGATGGCCATGACAGCGGCCTGTATACCTGGGAATACCTGTGGGAACTGGCCAATCGCCGCGACGCCATGTGGGCCTACTACCTGCGTCAGCTGGAAGAGGCCGGCGCCTCGCGCGAACCACTGGGCATTCCGCTCAACCAGCTGTAAGCCACTGATGTCACTGGCGCGGCAAGATGTCCGAGTCGACGTCTTGCCAAAAGACAGCCCGCTGGCCAGCGGTTACAATCGAGCCACTGCGAAAGCTCACCATATCGTGCTGACGTCGCCACGGCGGCGTCACAACAGGGGAAGTCATGGACAAGCGTACGACTCACTTCGGTTATCAGGAAGTTGCCGTGGACGAGAAGGCAGGCCGCGTCGCGGATGTCTTCCACAGTGTCGCCGCCAAGTACGACGTGATGAATGACCTGATGTCGTTCGGCATCCACCGTCTGTGGAAGCGCATCACCCTGGAGCGTGCCGGCGCCCGCCCCGGCCAGTCGGTGCTGGACATCGCCGGCGGCACCGGTGACCTGACGCTGAAGTTCTCGCGTCTGGTCGGCCCGAAAGGCCGCGTGGTGCTGGCCGACATCAACGCCTCGATGCTCAACGTCGGTCGCGACAAGCTGCTCGACCGTGGCGTCGGTGGCAATGTCGAATACGTACAGGCCAATGCCGAAGCCCTGCCCTTCCCGGACAACACCTTCGACATCATCACCATCGCCTTCGGGCTGCGCAACGTCACCGATCAGGCCAAGGCCCTGCGCTCCATGCAGCGCATCCTCAAGCCGGGTGGCCGCCTGCTGGTGCTGGAATTCTCCAAGCCGGTCAACCCGCTGCTGTCCACCGCCTACGACCAGTACAGCTTCCGACTGCTGCCGAAGATGGGCGAGATGGTCGCCGGAGACGCCGACTCCTACCGCTACCTGGCCGAGTCCATTCGCATGCACCCCGACCAGAAGACCCTGGCCGGCATGATGGAAGAGGCCGGTCTCGAGCGTGTCGAGTACACCAACCTGACGGGCGGCATCGTCGCGTTGCACCGCGGTATCAAGCTCTGAGGCTGTCATGGCATTGCTGACCCCCCTGCTGTTGGCGACCGCTGAGCGGACGCTGAATCAGCTGCTGGCTCGCGACCCGGCCTCGACGTCGCGCCTGAATGCACTGGCAGGCCGACGCCTGCTGGTGCGTGTCGAACGCCCCGCCTTTGACCTGCTCGTGCATTTCGACCTGCAGGGCCTGCACCTGTTGCGCCTGCCCCAGGCCAACGAGAGCGATGGCGACGTGGTGGTGGAGCTCGACATGGAGACCGCCGCCGCCCTGCTGTCCGGCGAGCCCATCGAGCGCCTGATGTTCGAGGGCCGCCTGGCCGTGCGTGGGCGAATCCATCTGCTGGAGAGCGCCCGTGACCTGGTGATGGACCTCGATCTGGACTGGGAAGGCGCGCTCAGTGAGTGGTTCGGCGAAGCCCCCGGCCATAGCCTGGCCACCGGCTTGCGCAGTCTCGGGCGTTTCGGCCTGATCAGTCGCCGCGAGCTGGAACTGGACCTGCGCGAGTACCTCACCGAGGAAGTGCGCTGGCTGCCCGGTCAGGCGCAGATGCGCGTCGCGCGTGACGAGCTGACCGAGCTGACCCAGTGTCTGGATCGCACCGAAGCGCGTCTGGCGCGGCTGCGCCGTCATCTCGAGGCCGCCACCTCTCATCAACCTGCCGAGCGGGAGTGCCAGCCGTCGTGAGACTCTATCGCCTGCTGAGCATCCTGTGGGTCATCGCCCGCTACCGCCTCGACGACCTGGTGCCGCCGGGGCGCGTGCCGGCCCTGCTGCGCCCGCTGCTCAAGCTGTCGCCGCTGCGTCTGTTCCCCATCGGAAGACGCACGCGCGGCGAGCGTCTGCGTCTCGCGCTCGAGGCCCTCGGCCCGATCTTCATCAAGTTCGGTCAGATGCTCTCGACGCGCCGCGACCTGCTGCCGCCGGACATCGCCGACGAACTCAAGCGCCTGCAGGATCAGGTGCCACCGTTCGAGAACCAGGTCGCGCGGGAGCTGGTCGAGCAGGAACTCGAGATGTCGGTCGAGGAAGCCTTCGCCGAATTCGAGGCCCAACCCCTGGCCTCCGCCTCCATCGCCCAGGTACATGCCGCACGCCTGCACGATGGCTCGGACGTGGTGGTCAAGGTCATACGGCCGCGCATCGAGGAAGTGATGCGCAAGGATATCGGCCTGCTCTACATGTTCGCGCGCCTGTTGATGAAGGCCTCACCGGAGGCCCGCCGCCTGCGCCCGGTCGAAGTCGTCGCCGACTACGAAGCGACGCTGTTCGACGAGCTCGACATGCACAAGGAGGCCGCCAACACCTCCCAGCTCAAGCGCAATTTCCTCGACTCGCCGCTGCTCTACGTCCCGGCCATCCACTGGCCACTGACGGGCCGCCGCGTGATGGTGCAGGAACGCATCCGCGGCATCCCGGTGGCCGATATCGAGGAGCTGACCGCGCAGGGCACCGATCTCAAGAAGCTGGCCGAGCGCGGCGTGGAAATCTTCTTCACCCAGGTATTCCGCGACAACTTCTTCCACGCCGACATGCACCCCGGCAACATCTTCGTCTCGCGCGAGAACCCGCACGACCCGCAGTTCATCGCCATCGACTGCGGCATCGTCGGCAGCCTCACCCGCGAGGACCAGGACTATCTGGCCCGCAACCTGTTGGCCTTCTTCCGCCAGGATTACTACGAGGTCGCGGCGCTGCACATCGAGTCCGGCTGGGTCGGCGAAGGCACGCGCGCCAACGAATTCGCCGCCGCCATCCGCGCCGTCTGCGAGCCGATTCTCGAGAAGCCGCTCAAGGACATCAGCTTCGGCCAGGTTCTGCTGGGGCTGTTCCAGACCGCGCGCCGCTTCAACATGGAAGTCCAGCCACAGCTGGTGTTGCTGCAGAAGACACTGCTCAACATCGAGGGCCTCGGCCGCCAGCTGTATCCGGACCTCGACCTGTGGGCCACCGCCCGCCCCTATCTGGAGCGCTGGATGAAGGAGCGCGCCGGCCCCAAGGCGTTCTGGGCCGAGATGGTCAAGCAGGCACCGGAGCTGTCACATCAGCTGCCCCAGCTGCCGGCGATGGCTTTCCAGGCCATGCAGCGCATCGAGGACGAGCATCGCGCCCGCCAGCGCCAGACCGAAGCACTGGCGACCCTGCGGGACCGCGTCAACCACGCCTCCAGCACCGGCTGGCGCCTGCGTGCCGGCGGACTGCTGCTCGCCATCGCCTTCGGCTGGCAGCCCCTGATGGCCTGGGCGGAGACCCAGTCCGCGGCGGTATTGGTGGGCGCAGGACTGGGAATCGTGTTATTGCTGTGGCGCTAGCCGCAGGCAGACATGATGGCCTGACTGGCCCGGCGCGCAACGACACTTGCCGCCCCATGGGACGCAGTGCAATATGAATGACATATAACACTTGCATCCTGAGTCGCCTGCCCACGCCGTGCCGTTTGCCGTGCAAGATGTGCCGTCAGCGCAGAACTCGATGATTTAACGCAAGACCCAAGCTTTCAGGAATGATGATTCATGAGTGATATTCTCAACCGTCTGTCAGTGGTACTGGCAGAACGGCGCGACGCTGACCCGACCTCCTCCTATGTCGCGAGCCTGCACCACAAGGGCCTCAACAAGGTACTGGAGAAGATTGGCGAAGAGGCGACCGAAACCGTACTGGCCGCCAAGGATTTCGCTCACGACGACGTGGACTCGCAGCGTGCAGTGATCGGTGAGACCGCTGACCTGTGGTTCCATTCACTGGTCATGCTGTCGCATCTGGGGCTGGATCATCAGGAAGTGCTGGATGAGCTGGCGCGCCGCTTCGGTGTTTCCGGCCATGATGAAAAGGCCGCTCGCGGCCAGTGAAGGACCCATATTATTCCGGCGCAAGCCGGCTTTCCGGCAGAGGTGCCAGCACCCTGCAAGTCTCAAGGCCCAATGACCCGGTGTCAGCGGCCCAAATGGAGAATTCCCCATGTTAGGTGGCATCAGTATCTGGCAGCTTCTCATCGTGCTCGGCATCATCATCCTGATCTTCGGAACCAAGAAGCTGCGCAACGTCGGCTCTGATCTCGGCGGTGCCGTGAAGGGCTTCAAGGGCGCGATGAAGGAAGAAGAGAACAAGAGCGACGAGCCGACAGCCCAGCAGAAGGTCGCGCATGAGGAAAAGCGTGGCGACACCATCGATGTCGAGGCCGAGAGCCGCGATACCGCTGACAAGCGCTCGTAACCCGCATGTTCGATATCGGCTTTTTTGAACTGGCATTGATCGCGCTGCTGGCGCTGATCGTGCTCGGCCCGGAGCGTCTGCCCCGGGCCGCCCGCACTGCGGGTCTGTGGCTGGGACGCATCAAGCGCAGTGTCTCGGGCATTCAGCAGGAAATCAGTGCCCAGCTGGAAGCCGAGGAACTGCGTCAGACGCTCAACGAGCAGAAGAAGCAGCTCGATGAGACGCTCGCTCATGCGCGCAACGAGGCACGCGATGTCGAGCGCGGCATCACCGAGTCCAGCACGCCCCGCGATGCAGGCGCTTCCGGCGCTGAGACAAGCCCCCGTCCTGCCGAGAATGGTGCGCCGGCCACCGAGCCGAGCACTGCTTCCGACACCCGTGAATCACGAGAGCCACGTTCCTGATGAGTGATCCACATGCCTCACCGTCAGGTGGTCAGGGCGACGCCGCACATGCGCCGCTCATCGAACACCTGATCGAGCTACGCTCACGCCTGCTGCGCGCCACCCTGGTGGTGCTGGTGGTCTTCGCCGCGCTGTACGGCTTTTCCAACCAGATCTACCTGTATGTCGCCGAACCGCTGATGGCATTGCTGCCACCGGGTTCGCAGATGATCGCCACCGAAGTGGCCTCGCCCTTCCTGGCGCCCTTCAAGCTGACATTGGTGGTGGCGCTGTTCCTGGCGATTCCCGCCGTGCTCCATCAGGCCTGGGCATTCATCGCGCCGGGCCTCTACGAGAACGAGAAGGCGTTGGCCCTGCCGCTGCTGGCCTCCAGCATCCTGCTGTTCTATGCCGGCGCGGCCTTCGCCTACTATGTCGTCTTCCCGCTGCTGTTCCAGTTCTTCACCACCACGGGCCCCGAGAGCGTGGCGATCATGACGGACATCAATCAGTATCTGAATTTTGTCCTCAAGCTGTTCTTCGCCTTCGGGGTCGCCTTCGAGATCCCCATCGCGACCTTCCTGCTGATCTGGACTGGCGCGACGTCCGTGGAAGCCCTGAGCAAGAAGCGTCCCTACATCGTGATCGCCTGCTTCGTGGTCGGCATGCTGCTGACACCGCCGGACGTGATCTCACAGTCACTGCTGGCGATTCCGATGTGGTTGCTGTTCGAGGTCGGTATTCTGGCCTCGCGCCTCTTCAAGCGTCGGCGTGCGGTCTCAGACGATGAGGCATCGCAGGAAGCGCCCTGAACGTGGCTGCCAGCAGTTGGGCATTAGAAACAGGGCGCCAGAAACAGAGCATCAGAATCAAAGCATCAAAACAGAAAGCCCCGCCGGTGAACCGACGGGGCTTTCTGTTTCTAGGGTTTTTTGTTTCTAGGGCTTTCTGAGGAACTTGCTCATACCAGGCGCGCGCTATCACGCCAGACGCATCGGCGTGTCGAGGTCAGTCCTGCTCGGCGGCACGCGCCTGGTCTTCCTCGATCCAGCTGTCGATACGCTCGACCAGCTTGAAGATGCCTTCGGCCGCCTCGGAGATGCGCTCCGCCAGCATGTAGGCGGGAGTGGTGACGATACGATTGGCGGCGTCGACCACGATATCCGTCACCTCACAGCTCTTGTGCAGGCCGCCCTGAGCGCTGATCGCCCCGGAGACACTGGCGTCGTTGCCGATGGTGAGCGAGATGCCCTCACCCAACAGCTTGGGCACCATCACCGGGGCGATGCACATCACGCCGATCGGCTTGCCGGCCGCGTGGAAGGGCTGTACCGCGTCCTGCAGGCCGTCGACGAGTTCGAGGTCCTCGCCCTTGACGGCAAAGTTGCTGAGGTTCTTGGCGGCGCCGAAGCCACCGGGCAGGATCAGTGCATCGAAGTCGTCCGCTGACAGCTCTTCCAGCGGGCGCACCTTGCCACGTGCCAGACGCGCGGACTCGACCAGCACGTTGCGGGTCTCCTCCATCTCGTCGCCAGTGCCGTGATTGATCACGTGATGCTGCGCGACATCCGGTGCAAAGCACTCATAGGCAATGCCCAGCTGATCGAGACGCAGCAGGGTCAGGGTCGTTTCGTAGATCTCGGAGCCATCATAGACACCGCAACCGGATAGGATCAGGGCTACCTGCTTGGTCATGGGTTACTCCATTGACGATGAGCTGTGCGCGGCGATTGCCGGACAGGTCAGAAAAGACTAATACAAGCGCGTGACTGATTCGAATGCCGAGCCTGATTTCATGCCAGGCGTCATGCCCGGCGTCATGCCAAGCACAAGACGCTTCAGCGGCACCGAAGCTGCGCGACCGCCACGCGGCAGACAGTGACAGGCGTGCAGGCGAGGCATGTCACTGCGCATCCTCTCAAGACTATGGGCGGCCCTGGCACAACTCAAGTGCTGCTCCTCGTCCACTCGCATGGTCATCAAGGCTCTGGTGCCGGAGGCTTGCCGCAGTTGTCCGGAGGGGTCTGTCAGGCCCAACACCCGCCCCATCAGGGCCGTGCATGAGGCGCGACACCGCGACACATCTCCTGCGCCTGTGGCCACAAGTCAACGCTGATATACTCAATTGACCCTGCCACAGGGACGACGGCTTCCGCCACGGGCCACCCACTTGCAGGCCGCAAGCCAGGCCTTCTCGTCGCCCGACAGACACCTTGTCGTCATGTTCAGCCCCTGCTGGCACCTCACGTGACCGGCCTTGCCCCATGACCGCTGGCATCACTGTAATATTAATGAAATATTATAGACCTAGACTGCCTGCGACCATCACGGGAGCGGACCACCCGACCCGGAGAGCATTTCTTGAGCCAACGTACCCCGCGCCAGTTTCCTGCGACTCGTATGCGCCGTATGCGCAAGGACGACTTCTCTCGCCGCCTGATGCGTGAAAATCAGCTGACGGCCGATGATCTGATCCTGCCGGTCTTCGTTCTCGAAGGCACTCAGCGTCGTGAAGCCGTGCCCAGCATGCCGGGCGTCGAGCGCCTGTCCATCGACCTCATGGTCGAAGAATGCCGCGCCGTCCACGCGCTGGGCGTACCGGCCATCGCGCTCTTCCCGGTGGTCGATGCCGAGGCCAAGACGCTGCATGCCGAAGAATCCTACAACGCCAACGGCCTGGTGCAGCGTTGCGTGCGCGCCTTGAAGGAAGCGCTGCCGGAACTGGGTGTCATCACGGATGTCGCGCTCGACCCCTACACCGTTCACGGTCAGGACGGCATCCTCGACGAAGACGGCTACGTGCTCAACGACCGCACCGTCGAGACCTTGATCAAGCAGGCGCTGTCACACGCGGAAGCCGGTGCCGATGTCATCGCGCCCTCCGACATGATGGATGGCCGCATCGGCTCCATCCGCGCCATGCTGGAACAGGAAGGCCTGATCAACACGCGCATCATGGCCTACTCGGCCAAGTACGCCTCCAACTACTACGGCCCGTTCCGTGACGCAGTCGGTTCGAGCGGCAATCTGGGCAAGGCCGACAAGCAGACCTACCAGATGGACCCCGCCAACAGCGACGAAGCCCTGCATGAGGTGGCGATGGACATCGCCGAGGGCGCTGACATGGTGATGGTCAAGCCGGGCATGCCCTATCTTGATGTAGTAACGCGCGTGAAGCGTGAACTGGAAGTGCCGACCTTCGCCTATCAGGTGAGTGGCGAATATGCCATGCACATGGCGGCTTTCCAGAACGGTTGGCTGGATGCCGACAAGGTCATTCTCGAGTCGCTGATGTGCTTCAAGCGTGCGGGTGCCGACGGCATCCTCACCTATTTTGCTCGCCAGGCGGCCGAGTTGCTGGCGCAGAAAAACCGCCTTTGACAACCCCGGCCATTGCGGATGCGGCTGACCGGGATCATGGAGTTGATGATGGAACAGACGCCCAAGCAAGACACCGACAACAACACGGCGACCCTGCCGAAAGTCGCTGACAGTCGCGACAAGGATGCTGCCCCCAAGGCAGCATCCACCCCACGGGAAGGCGAGATCGAGCTGGCGGCGGATGAGCCGCCGGCTCAGGAACCGCTGCCCCTGCGCGTCAACCGGACGCGTACCGGTATCCATGCCAAGGCCACTCCCTCCCCCGAAGCCGATCTCAGCGATCCGGCGCTGTACTTCAATCGCGAGCTGTCCAACCTGCAGTTCAACATCCGCGTACTCGAGCAGGCCAGGGATACCTCGCATCCGCTGCTCAACCGCTTGATGTTCCTGCTGATCTTCACGTCCAACATGGACGAGTTCTTCGAGATTCGCGTGGCAGGTCTCAAGCATCAGATCGCCTTCGATCGCACCGATCCCGGCTGTGACGGCATGCTGCCGAGCAAGGTGCTCGATGAGGTGTCCCGCATCACGCATGAGCAGGTCGAACGCCAGTACCGCATGCTCAACGAGGACCTGATCCCCGCACTGGAAGAGCAGCACATCCGCTTCCGTCGTCGCAATCAGTGGAACGATACCCAGAAGGCCTGGGTGCGCGATTACTTCGAGGAAGAGATCCAGCCGGTCATCAGCCCGATCGGTCTCGACCCGTCGCACCCGTTCCCGCGCCTAGTCAACAAAAGCCTCAACTTCATCGTCGAGCTGGAAGGCAAGGATGCCTTCGGCCGTGAAGGTGGCCTGGCCATCCTGCCGGCCCCGCGCTCGCTGCCGCGCCTGATCCGCATCCCGGATGGCCTTGTCGAGCCGGGGTATACCGAATACGTCTTCCTGTCCTCGATGATCCACGCTCACGCCCAGGAGCTGTTCCCGGGCATGAAGATCAAGGGCTGCTATCAGTTCCGCCTGACCCGCAACGCCGATCTCTCGGTGGATGCCGAGGATGTCTCCGACCTGGCCTCCGCGCTGCGTGGCGAGCTGCTGGCTCGCCGCTACGGCGATGGGGTGCGTCTCGAGGTGGCCGACAACTGCCCGGAAGCGCTCTACACCTTCCTGCTCCAGCAGTTCGATCTGGAAACGCGCGACCTCTATCAGGTCAAGGGCCCGGTCAACCTCAACCGCCTGATGGAAGTCATCGGCGACGTCGGCCGCGAGGACCTGCTCTACGCCCCGTTCACCCCGGGTATTCCGAAGGCGCTCAAGGGCGACAACAGCCTGTTCGATGCGATCCGTCGCGAAGACATCCTGCTGCATCACCCCTTCCAGTCCTTCTCCCCGGTCGAGAACCTGCTCGCCGAGGCGGCACGTGACCCGAACGTGCTGGCCATCAAGCAGACCCTCTATCGCACCGGCGCCGACTCCAACATCGTCTCCTCGCTGGTGGAAGCCGCACGTCAGGGCAAGGAGATCACCGTGGTGATCGAGCTGCGGGCGCGCTTCGATGAGGCCGACAACCTGCAGCTGGCCTCACGCCTGCAGGAAGCCGGCGCCATCGTCATCTACGGTGTGATGGCCTACAAGACCCACGCCAAGATGCTGCATATCGTGCGACGTGAACACGGCGAGCTGCGTCACTACGCGCACCTGGGCACCGGTAACTACCATGCCAAGACGGCGCGTCTGTATACCGATTACAGCCTGCTGACCGCCAACGAGACGCTGTGCGAGGACGTCCACAAGGTCTTCCAGCAACTGACCGGCATGGGCAAGCAGCGCAATATCGAGAAGCTGCTGCACGCGCCCTTCACGCTGCATGAGCGCATGGTGGAGATGATCGACCGTGAAGCGCGCAACGCCGAGAAAGGCAAGCGCGCCCACATCATCATCAAATGCAACTCACTGACCGAGCCCAAGCTGATTCGCGCCCTCTACCGCGCCTCGCGGGCTGGCGTGCAGTGTGACCTGATCATCCGCGGCGTCTGCTGTCTGCGCCCTGGCGTGCCGGGGATTTCCGACAACATCCGCGTACGCTCGGTGATCGGTCGCTTCCTCGAGCACACGCGCACCTTCCACTTCCACAATGCCGGTCAGCCGGAAACCTGGTGCTCCAGCGCGGATTACATGGAGCGCAACATGTTCCACCGCGTCGAGACCTGCTTCCCGCTGCTCGACAAGAAGCTGGCCCAGCGTATCCGCAAGGACCTGGACACCTATCTGGTCGACAACTGCCAGAGCTGGCGTCTGGAAAGCGATGGCCACTACACCCAGCTGGATGCCGGCGACGCGGAACCGATCAGCGTGCAGGAAACCCTGCTGTTCGCCTACGCTGCCAAGGCCTGATCGCCCTCGGCAAGGTCGGCTCTCCAAGCAGCTCAGCTCAAAGCAGGTCAGATGAGCTGAAGACAGACCGCTGGACTCTCGGCCCTCACGCTTGCGTGGGGGCCGTTGTCGTTGGCCCTCTCCTTTGTTTGACCGACGCGCGTTCTCAGGCGAAAAGGCGCTAGATCCGGGCACACGAAAAAGCCCCCGTATCATCGATACGGGGGCTTCGCTTTACATCGGATCAGGTACTTGCATCAGACGCCGATCTTGCCGCCATCTTCGCGCTGGATGACCACGGTCGCGGCGCGGGCACGCACACTGCCGTCGGTCTCGGCGGTAGCGTCATCGCTCTGCGGCCAGTTGGCCGGGTGCTGGATGTTGATGAACATCGCGGTCTTGTCCGGGGTGGTGAAGATCCCGGTGACTTCACAGCCGTTCGGGCCCACCGCGAAGCGCTTGAGCTGCGCCTGGTTGTCGGCACCGATCACGGCCGCGTCTCCCTCGGCCTGCTCGAGACCGGCCGGCACGACCGCCAGCAGCTGGTCATTGGTGACCTCGGTGATGCCTTCGTAGCCGTTGTCGGTCTGGATCCACAGGATGCCCTGCTCATCGTCACGGGCATCGAAGTAGAGACCATCCGGGCTGGCGAACTCGTTGTCTGCGGTCAGACCCGACAGGTTGTCGGCATCGCTGGCCGCTGCGCCGAACACGAAGATCTCCCAATCGAAGGCGACATTGTCACCGCCCTCACGCCAGCGGATGATCTGCCCCGCCTCGTTGTCGCCCCGCGGATTGGCCGCGTTGGTCGGTGCCGTCGCGTAGCCGACACCCGGCTCCTCGATGGCGGTGCCATCGTTGGTGAAGGCTGCTGCGGTGCCGTCTTCGGTGCGCTTGGAGTTGTTGGTCAGCGTCATGTAGACCTCACCGGATGCCGGGTCCACCGCGCCCCACTCCGGGCGGTCCATCGGAGTCGCGCCCATCAGGTCTGCCGCATCCGTGGTGTGGATGATGATGCCGGCCAGGTCATCGGCTGCCAGCCCCAGTGCCTTGGCCAGGGTGCGGCCATCCTTGGTCACGGCGTCCGGGGTCAGCTTGAGCCACGTGCCGGTGCCATCGGCGGAGAACTGGGCGACATACAGCGTGCCCTTGTCCAGGTACTTGTCGCCGATCGCCAGGCGGTCCTTAACGTCACCGGCGCCACGGGCATCAGCGGCGTCCCACTTGGCGTCCGACACAAACTTGTAGATGTACTCGTTGCGCGAATCGTGACCGGAGTAGAAGACCACCGGCTCACCCTCGACCAGCTTGCCCGGCCAGCAACCTTCGTGACGGAAGCGGCCCAGCGCGGTGCGCTTGATGGCCTGCTCGCCGGTGTAGGGGTCGATCTCGACGATATAGCCGAAGGTCCGCGGTTCGTTGCGGTAATCCTTGTCGGCGCTGTCTGCCGTCGGCGTGTTGTCGAAACGCGCGAACTCGCCATCGACTTCACTGGCATCCCCGGCGGCGGTTTCCCAGCCATAGCGGCCACGCTCGGTCTCGATGCCGATGCGGTTGTCATCGAGCTGGCGATCGCTGCGCTTGACGAAGTAACCCGGCCAGTTCTCTTCGCAGGTCAGGTAGGTGCCCCACGGGGTGTAGCCGTTGGCGCAGTTGTTGTTGGTACCACGGGTGCGCATGCCATCCGGCGAGAAGGCCGTCTTGACGTAATCGCTGCCCGCCACCGGGCCGCTCAGCTTCATTTCGCTGGCGCTGGTGTAGCGGCGGTTGTAGCGCGAATCGCCCACCACTTCCCACTTGCCATTGCTGGCCTTCTTGACCTCGACGATGGTCACGCCGTGGGCATTGATCTCGGTACGCACTTCATCGGCCGGACGCTTGCCGGAATCCGCATTGGTCGCACCGCCCTTGGGTGCCCACAGAGCATCCTGATCGATGTATTCGTTGTTCATGACCAGCAGGAAGTTGCTGGAGGCCGTGTCGTCGTTCAAGGCGAAGTTGTGCATGCCATCGTGATGCATGCCGACGGTGTTGAGCTGGATCTCCGGCGTCATCGCCAGGTCCTTGCTCCACTTGGGTGCCTTGGCATTGAGCGGCGTGCCCCACGGCGCCAGCACCTGTGCGGTATACCCCTTGGGAACCACGACTGCATCCGTGCGTGAACCCTTGATCGATTCGAAGGCCAGTGCCAGAGCCGTCTTCTCGCCCGCAGCATTGCTGGCGGCGTTGGCCGTGGTGCTAAGCCCCGCAAGACCGAAACCACCCAGCATGCTGGCCGCCGCCATGCCCAGGCCGCCCTGCAGGACACGACGACGCGAGATGTGTCGTTCGATGACGGATGAGAACGTCTCGTTGCTGCTGGGATTAAGCAGGCGATGGTCTTCGATTTCCTTGCTCATGTCGCTTCCCCGTAGTCAGGTTTCGGGTTGTTCTGTTCAGGCATGCCCCTTGAGGGCATGCCGAAGGCAACAAGAGTGATACGCGAGCCCGATGACAATTCCGTGACGAACGGGCAACAAAGGCAAGAGACGACAGCGCCCAACGGCCTTTCGACCGTTGGGCGCTGGGGACCTCAGAGACATTCGGTGAATTCAGCAAATAGCGTGCAAGCGCTGAGTCATCTTCGGCCGTGACGAGTGGCTGACACCTGATGTCAGACTTGACGCAGGCGCTCGGCGGCCAGGCTCAGCAGGTGCTCGGTGGTTTCCCAGCCAAGGCATGCATCGGTGATGGACACGCCATGACGCAGTTGGGAGAGCTTCTCCGCTGCCGGCAAGGCCTGCTTGCCTTCATTGAGGTGACTCTCGAGCATCACGCCGATCAAGGCATCATCCCCCGCCAGGCGCTGGGAGAGCACATCCAGCATCACTTCACTCTGGCGGCGGTGGTCCTTGCGGGAATTGGCGTGGCTGCAATCGACCATCAGGCGCGGCGTCAGGCCAGCGCCTTCCAGCTCACGCCGGCAGGCGGCCACCGAGGCGGCGTCATGGTTGGGCTGGCCATGACCGCCGCGCAGCACCACATGGGTATGCGGGTTGCCCGCGGTCTCGATCAGCGCCGGACGTCCGCTGTCATCCATGCCGAAGTGGCGATGCCCATGCGCCGCCGCCCCGATGGCCTGCACGGCGACCTCGACGCCTCCGTCAGTGCCGTTCTTGAAGCCCACCGCACAGCCGAGGCCGGAGGCCATCTCGCGATGGATCTGCGACTCGGTGGTGCGGGCGCCGATGGCCGCCCAGCCGAGCAGGTCTTCCAGGTAGGCGGCGGTCAGCGGCTGCAGCAGCTCAGTCGCCACCGGCAGGCCCAGCTGGTTGATCTCGCGCATCAGCTCGCGTGCCTGACGCAGGCCGGTAGCCATGTCATCGCTGCCATCCAGATGCGGATCATAGGCCAGCCCCTTCCAGCCCACTGTGGTGCGCGGCTTCTCGACATAGACACGCATCACCAGCTTGAGGCGATCACGCACCTGCGGTTCGATCACCGCCAGGCGCTGGGCGTACTCACGCGCGGCCTTGAGATCATGGATGGAGCACGGCCCGACCACCACCAGCAGACGATCATCGTCGCCGGCGAGAATGGCGTTGATCTCATCGCGATGCTGGCGAATCTGGCCGGCCAGGTCGGCGTCCACCGGCAGCTGCTCGCGCAATTCGCTGGCGCTGGGCAGGGCTTCACGACTGATGCGTCCGGGTGTGGTCGGTGTCTGGGCGGCATCAGAGCGGGTCACGGTGGCGTTCTCGGCAGTCAAGGGATCAACAGTGGCGTCGGCAGTGTGCGGGTTTGCGGTCAACACGCGTTCAAGGCTGGCGTTCATGGTCTTCTCTCCTGTGATGAAGCCTCGGCTCCATCACGCAATATTCATTCTGACAGACAGGGACTTCGCGAATCGTCACCCCGGTGTTGCTCGCCCTGCCCCGCGGTGACAGCGGAAAGAGGCAGGACGCCGCTAAATCGCCAGCGCCAATAACCATGCACGACCCGAGCGGAGGCAAGAGAAAAGCGGGTAGTCAGGATAGTGGTGCGCATGGTCATTCCTCTCGTCATTCATACTGCAATCATTGTCGGCACGTTAGGGTGACATGCCTCTCGTCATGGATTTCGCAAGGCCCGAAACGCAAGAACCCCCGGCCGTGGCTGCGACCGGGGGTTCTTCAAGGTGGTGGCAGCCCGTACGAGACAGGCGCGCCGTAACCTCAGGCGCGCCCCTGTGTAAACCAATACCAATAGCCGGCCGCACACGCCGCCATCACGACCTGGCCCGAAGGGCAGGCAGCGACAGTGAACGGGCGGTGGATGGTGGTCTGATTCATGGGTCGGGCCGATATCCAGTGGTGACGATGAAAAAGGTGATAGGCCTATCCTTGCACTCCAGATCGTCCTGCGCAAGCGTGAACCGGCAACAAACCGTTGCCCGCACGCATAAAGAAGGGCTATCAGCCTGAAGTGGCATCAGTATAATCTTTGGTTGTCGAGCAACATGATCGGCAACACGCATTCGTCCAGCGGTGCCTGACACCGCGCCCACAGCTTGGAATGCATGCATGCAGGATTCCCGAAATGATGCACTGATTGAGTATCTGTCGGGATGCGCCCGGCAGGATGCCAAGGCACTGGATCAGCTCTATCGAGCGACCAGTGCGCATCTATACGCTCAGTTGCTGCGTATCTTGAGACATGAGGCATCCGCGCAGGATTGTCTTCAGCAGGTCTACATCCGGGTATGGGCCGCCGCCAGCCAGTACGACGCCGGCCGCGCCCGCCCGATGACCTGGCTCGGCACCATGACCCGCAACATCGCCATCGACTGGATACGTCGACAGCGACCCAGCGAGCATGACAGCGATGAATTGATCGCCGCCATGCCGGGGCGGAGTGATATCGAGGCAGATGTCGACCTGGCCCAGCACAGTGGTGAACTCCACCAGTGCCTGGCCGAGCTGAATGACGATCAACGCCGCGCCCTGGAACTGGCCTACTTCGAAGGCCTCACCCACCAGGATCTGGCCAATCAACTGGACCAGCCCTTGGGTACCGTCAAGAGCTGGGTCCGACGTGGACTCGAGAGGTTGAAGACATGCATGAGTCATTTGATCTGAGCGACCCGGAACTGCGCGAAGCCGCAGCGGGCGAGTATGCGCTCGGCACATTGACACGCGACGAGCGCGCGGCATTCGAGTCACTGCTGGCCGTCAGCCACGACCTGCAACGTGATGTGGAGCGCTGGCGCGAGCATCTCAACGTGTTCAATGAACAGCTTCCCCCCGTCACGCCACCGGCCCATGTCTGGCAAGGCATCGCCGAGGCGACGGGAACCGCCCGTCAGCCCTGGTGGCGTCGCCTGGGCCTGTGGCAGGGCATGACCGCCACGGCGTTCAGCCTGGCGCTGGCAGTCACCCTGACCTTCAGCCTGGGGCACAACGCAGGCATGGAGAGCGACTACGTGTTCGTGGTCAACAACCCTGACAGCAGCCCCGGCTGGATCGTCAACGCCTCCCACTCGGGCGAGATGATGGTACAGGCCGTCAGGCCCGAAGCGCCGGCCCCCGGCAAGGTCTGCGAGCTGTGGCTGATGGCCAAGGATGGCAAGGAACCGATGTCACTGGGCATCCTGCCGCACTCCGGCACCATGAAGGTCGAGGTGCCCAAGGAGTATCTGGCCGCCTTCCCCGACAGCGATCTGGTGATCACGCTGGAAAGCCCGCAGGGCGCGCCCTCCGGCAACCAGATGGGCCCGACCCTCAAGAAGGGTCAGCTGACGCCGGTCGAAGGCCGCCACATCCTGTAAGCGCTTCGCCAGTGCAGAATGTCGTAACAACGGTCGCAACAACGAAAAAAGCCCCCGCTAAGAAGCGGGGGCTTTTTTGTGCGGTGCTCTTATGCCCAATGTCAGGTCTCGAATGTCGTGTCGCAAATATCAAAAGCGATAACCGAAAGACCACTGACACACGCTATCAGCGCAGGTGGCGCCCCCCATCCACCGGAAGGGTCGTGCCCGTGACATAGGGACTATCCAGCAGATAGCGCAGTGCCTGCCAGATGACGCCTGGCCCGGGCACCTGCTGCATCAACGACTTGGCGCGCGCACGCTCGGCATAGTCATCATCATCGCCTGGGCGCAGCATGATCAGCGCCGGCGCGATGGTATTGACCTGGATGCGCGGCGCGAACATCGACGCGAACGACAAGGTCAAGTTCTCGAGCCCGGCCTTGCTGGCCGCGTAGGCCGCATGCTTGCGCGAGCCCTTCTGAACCACGAAGTCACTCATGTGGACGATATCCGCCTGCGTCTCGACCCCGGCTTCCAGCAGGTCGCGCAATCCCAGGTTGATCAGATAAGGCGCCTGCATATGGACACGGAACAGATGCTCGAATACCTCATCCTGCCCCTCGCCGTCACCATCCGGTGCCCAGTCGCTGGCATTGTGCACGATGGCCCGCAGCGTCGGCGTCAGCTCGCGAATCGCGGCGATGAAAGTTCGGATGCCCGCCTCGCTGGAGAAATCCGCCTGAACGGTGCGGATACCCAGCGCACGCAGAGCATCGAGCTCTTCGCGTTCGCGTCGATAGCTGACGATGACGGGGTGCCCATCATCGATCAGTCGCTCGGCACAGTAACGCCCCAGCCGCTGGGCACCACCGGTGATCAGGATCGGGGACTGACTCATGTCACGCTTTCCTCGTACCGGAAACTCATTCAGGCAGGCATCAGAGCCGGGTCCAGCAGCGGCTCGCGTGGCGCATAGCTGAAGACATCGGAGCTCAGCGCGCTGGCCTCGACTCCCAGGGGCGTCAGTGCGTCGACGCAGGCATAGACCATGCCCGGCGACCCAGACAGATAGACCCGCTTGCCTGCCATGCTGTCGGCGTGCTCACGCAGCGCCTGGTCGATACGACCGATATGGCCCTTGAAGCTCGCCTCGACCCCGGCCGCTTCCAGCGCGCGATGATGGGCGTCACCGTGTGTCGGTGCCTCCTCCAGCACCGGCACATAACGGAAATTCGGCTGGCTGGCCGCCCAGTTGAGTGCCGCACTCTCCAGATACAGATCGCGACGCTCACGCGCGGCCCACCACAGCTCGATGGGCTGGGTCAGGCCACGCGCAAACGCCGCCTGCAGCATGGCGTGCATCTGCGAAAACCCGGTGCCGGCACAGATCAGCACGATGGGGCTGGGGTCGTCGAGGTCCAGCACGCACTCACCACTGGGCAGGCGTAGCTCAAGTTGATTGGCCGCGACCAGCAGGCTGCGCAGACGCGCGGAATTACTGCGTTCCGGCCAATGCTGGATATGCAGCTCGAGCACGCCATCATCACTGGCGGCATTGGCGATGGAGAACGGTACCCAGGTGGTGTCATCGAGCTTCATCTCGAGATACTGGCCCGGCGCGTGCGCCAGGGCCTCGGGACGTGCGGCGAAGCGCACACGAAACACGTCCGGGGTCAGATCTTCCACACTCTCGACATGACAGGTCAGGGTCCGCGCCGTCATCGTATCCTCTTGTTGTCTGATGCCTGCCGCCAGCGCGCCGCGCGACGACAGGGTAAATGCATGGGTGTTGATGGTCTGTCGCGGAATCAGTCCAGAATGCCCAGACTGTCCCAGCGTTCATCGACACGGGAAGTGATCTCTTCGCTCATCACGATAGGCTCGCCCCACTCGCGGTCCGTCTCGCCGGGCCACTTGTTGGTCGCGTCCATGCCCATCTTGGAGCCAAGCCCCGCCGTTGGCGAGGCGAAGTCCAGATAATCGATCGGCGTATTGTCGACCAGAACGGTATCACGGCTCGGGTCCATGCGCGTGGTGATGGCCCAGATGACATCTTCCCACTTGCGGGCATCGACATCATCATCCAGCACGATCACGAACTTGGTGTACATGAACTGACGCAGGAAGCTCCAGACTCCCATCATCACGCGCTTGGCGTGGCCGGGGTACTGCTTCTTCATCGTCACCACCGCCATGCGGTAGGAGCAGCCTTCCGGCGGCAGATAGAAGTCGACGATTTCCGGGAACTGCTTGCGCAGAATCGGCACGAAGACTTCATTGAGCGCCAGGCCGAGAATCGCCGGCTCATCCGGCGGACGCCCGGTATAGGTGGAGTGATAGATCGGGTCGCGCCGATGGGTGATGCGCTCGATGGTGAAGACCGGGAAGGTCTCCACCTCGTTGTAATAGCCGGTGTGATCGCCGTAGGGGCCTTCCGGTGCCACGTCATCCGGATACAGATAGCCTTCCAGGATGATCTCGGCGCTGGCCGGGACCTCGAGATCCGACAGGCCACATTTGACCAGCTCGGTGCGCGAGCCGCGCAGCAGACCGGCAAAGGCATACTCGGAGAGTGAATCCGGTACCGGCGTGACAGCGCCGAGAATGGTGGCCGGATCGGCACCCAGCGCCACCGCGACGGGGAAGGGTTCGCCCGGATGGGCCTTCTGCCACTCGCGGAAGTCCAGTGCACCGCCACGGTGTGCCAGCCAGCGCATGATCAGGCGATTCTTGCCGAGCTTCTGCTGACGATAGATGCCGAGGTTCTGGCGCTCCTTGTGCGGACCACGCGTGATCACCAGCGGCCAGGTCACCAGCGGCGCGGCATCCCCGGGCCAGCAGTGCTGGATCGGAATCATGTCGAGATCGACCTCCTCCCCTTCCAGCACGATCTCCTGACAGGGCGCACGCTTGACCTTCTTCGGCCCCATGCTCATCACCTGCTTGAAGATCGGCAGCTTGTCCCAGGCATCGCGGAAGCCCTTGGGCGGCTCCGGCTCCTTGAGAAAGGCCAGCAGCTCGCCGACTTCACGCAGCGCCTCGACGGACTCCTGGCCCATGCCCAGCGCCACGCGCCGCGGCGTGCCGAACAGATTGCCCAGCACCGGCATGCTGTGGCCCTTGACGTTCTCGAACAGCAACGCCGGCCCCCCTGCCTTCAGGGTGCGATCGCAGATCTCGGTCATCTCCAGATAGGGGTCCACCTCGGCACGAATGCGCTTGAGTTCGCCCTTCTCTTCCAACGCCGCGATGAAATCGCGTAAGTCTCGATACTGCATGGGAGTTTCCGCTCGGCTTGATCAAGCCCCGAGCATACCATTGCCAGCCGGCACTCGGCAGACCAACAACGCAAGACGCCCACTTCCCGGGCGGGAAGTGGGCGTCTCAGGCAGCGCACGTCGTGGACATGGCCCGCCATCGCGGCAGGGCCGGCCTCGATCAGCGGCGCTTCATGGCCTCGAAGAACTCGAGGTTGGTCTTGGTATCTTTCAGGCGATCGATCAGGAACTCGGTGGCAGCCACATCTTCCATCGGGTTGAGCAGCTTGCGCAGGATCCACATGCGCTGCATTTCATCCTCGGACGCGATCAGGTCTTCACGACGCGTGCCGGAGCGACGGATGTTGAGGGCCGGGAAGACGCGTCGCTCGGCCAGCTTGCGGTCGAGGTGAGCTTCCATGTTACCGGTGCCCTTGAATTCCTCGAAGATGACTTCGTCCATCTTGGAGCCGGTATCGACCAGCGCCGTGGCGAGAATCGTCAGACTGCCGCCTTCTTCGATATTGCGCGCGGCACCGAAGAAGCGCTTCGGCTTCTCGAGGGCGTGGGCGTCGACACCACCGGTCAGAACCTTGCCGGAGGACGGCACCACGGTGTTGTAGGCACGTGCCAGACGCGTGATGGAATCGAGCAGGATGACGACATCCTTCTTGTGCTCGACTAGGCGCTTGGCCTTCTCGATCACCATCTCGGCGACCTGGACGTGACGGGCCGGCGGCTCATCGAAGGTGGAGGCCACGACTTCGCCGCGTACGGTACGCGACATCTCGGTGACTTCCTCGGGACGCTCATCGATCAGCAGCACGATGAGGTGACATTCGGGGTTGTTGCGCGTGATGGAGGCGGCGATGTTCTGCAACATCATCGTCTTGCCCGCCTTGGGCGGCGAGACGATCAGGCCACGCTGACCCTTGCCGATCGGTGCGGTCAGATCAAGGATGCGTGAGGTGATGTCTTCGGTGGAACCGTTGCCGATTTCCATCAGCAGACGGGATTGCGGGAACAGCGGCGTCAGGTTCTCGAACAGGATCTTGTGCTTGGCATTCTCGGGGCGGTCAAAGTTGATCTGATTGACCTTGAGCAGCGCGAAGTAACGCTCCCCTTCCTTCGGCGGACGAATCTTGCCGGAGATGGTGTCGCCCTTGCGCAGATTGAAGCGACGGATCTGAGACGGTGAAACGTAGATGTCATCAGGACCCGCGAGGTAGGAAGAGTCTGCACTGCGCAGGAAGCCGAAGCCGTCCTGCAGGATTTCCAGAACGCCGTCGCCGTAGATGTCCTCACCGCTTTTCGCGTGCTTCTTGAGGATGGCGAAGATGATGTCCTGCTTGCGCGAACGTGCCAGATTGTCGATGCCCATCGTCTGGGCAAGTTCCAGCAGTTCGGGGACAGTATTTTGCTTGAGTTGGGTAAGATTCATCGGCTTTGTTTGAACGTGGCTCAGGTCAGCGGAGCTGATAGATAAGAAGGGAATCGAGAAGACGGGCAGAAGGCAAGGACCGGCACTGCAAGGGTGCAGACAGAACTCGACAGCATTCCCGGAGGCAAGCGCCTGAGCTGGATGAAGACAGGTGCCAAAAGTTCAGGAAAGATCACTCACCACGGCGAACAACGGATTCAGCGACGGAGTGTCGAGCTACGGATGTCCAGCGACGACGGACCGGTCGAAGGGACACGGCGCATCATGCTTGCTGACGGAAAAGTCTTCTCGATATGAAATCTAGCGGTATGAATCGCCTGGAGGCTGGCCGGCGAGTCGCGGGCAGCATTACCAGAGGGCTGGCTGACAACTGGGGGACCGTGGGACGGTCGACATGACGCAATCAGAGAGCGTGTAATCAGGCGAACGCCTCGATGGTAGTCAAGCCGGCCCCTGAACGCAAGCCCCGGCGGCCTGGTGGCGCACCCGGCGCTGCCTGAAGCGCTCGCTAGCGGCCAGCCAGCGCTGCGATAGCCGCCGCTGACGTAGCGCTTTCACTGACGCCTCAAGGCCCCCGAGGGCAGCAAGGCCCGATTCACAGATTGGCATCCAGAAAGGCAGCCAGCTGCGCGCGCGGCATGGCGCCCACCTTGCTGGCTTCGACATTGCCGCCCAGAAACAGCATCAATGTCGGCACACCGCGCACGCCGAAGCGGGCAGCGAGCTCAGGGGCTTCATCGACATCGACCTTGACGATCTTGAGCTGCCCTTCGTATTCCTCTGCCAGGGATTCCAGCGTCGGTGCCACGCTCTTGCACGGCCCGCACCAGGAAGCCCAGAAATCTACCAGCACCGGATGCTCGCTTTCCAGCACCACGGATTCGAAGTCCCTTTCTGCAATCGGTACCACACGTTCGCTCATCGCGACGTTATCTCCCAGACCCGGTTGGTCTTGCTGATTTTGCTGCGTGATGGCTTGCGACTCATTGTGCGTGATGATGACCCGCGACTTCGTCGTTCTGTCATATCACGCCGCTAGAATAGCATGCCCCATGCGCTGAATGTGCCGCCAGCCCCTCGTGGTGATGGCTCCGTGGGTGCCACCGGTTTGACACCTCTGGCCAGTCGCCGCAATCTTGCGAGAGTCGCCGCCGCGACCTGCTGCCAGCGTCATCTTCCCGCAGCAGGCTCGCGTCCGGTGACCACCCACGCTCACGACAACTTCATTGCGCCATGGTCGCCACGCAAGGAAGCCGTCGCAGGAGTTGGCGTGAAGGAGGCAGTGCATGATGCCTGCCATGAATGACCCGCCGTAAAGGACTCCGCCCTTGAGTGAATCAGCACCCTTCCAGCACCCGCAACCCGCCACCTCTGATGAAGGCAGCGCCGGCAACGAGGCCCCGCTGCTGAAGCTGGCCGCCATCGATCTGGGTTCCAACAGCTTCCACCTGCTGCTGGCCAACCACCAGGCGGGGCAATTGCAGGTCGTGGCCAAGCAGGGTGAGAAGGTCCAGCTGGCGGCAGGGCTGGACGAAGACGGCATGCTCAGCGAAGAAGCCATGGAGCGCGCCCTCAACTGTCTCGCCCAGTTCGCACCCTTCATCGATGGCATCGAGGCCGACCATCTGCGGGTCGTGGGCACCAATGCCCTGCGCGCCGCGCATAACAGTGAAGAACTGATCGAGCGTGCCGAGGCTCTGCTGGGGCATCCCATCGAGATCATCGCCGGGCGCGAAGAAGCCCGCCTGATCTATCTGGGCGCGGCGCATGCACTGGCCGATGTGCACGGCAAGCGTCTGATCGTCGATATCGGTGGCGGCTCCACCGAGTTCATCATCGGCGAGCAATTCGAGCCACGCTTGCTGGAAAGCCTGCACATGGGCTGCGTTGCCTATACCAAGGCCTTCTTCCAGGATGGCGAGATCAGCGAGAAGCGCATGCGCCGCGCCGAGCTGGCCGCACGCTCGGAACTGGCCAGCATCCAGCGCACCTATCGCGAGATGGGCTGGGATGACCCGGTCGGCTCCTCCGGCACCATCAAGGCCGCCGCCAACGTGCTGGAAGCGCACGGCTGGGCCCCGCATGGCGTGGTCACACGCGAAGGGCTACACAAGTTGCGCGCGGCGCTGCTGGAATTCAAACGTCTCGACAAGGTCAGCCTGCCTGGCCTGAAGAGCGATCGCGCCACCGTCTTCCCGGCGGGCATCGCCATTCTGTGCGGTGTCTTCGAGGCACTGGGGCTGGAGCAGATGCGCTACTCCGACGGCGCGCTGCGCGAAGGCGTGCTGTTCGATCTGATCGGGCGCAACACGCCGGAGGATTCACGCCTGTCAGCCATCGAGTCGCTGCAGCGTCGTTATGGCATCGATACCCGCCACGCCAGCAATGTGCGCGACACCGCCCTGCAGCTGTTCGATCAGGTCGCCGGTGACTGGGCGCTGGGGGCGACGTCACGTCAACTGCTGAGCTGGGCCGCCGAACTCCACGAAGTCGGCCAGGCGATTTCCCACAGCCAGTTCCATCGCCATGGCGCCTACCTGCTCGAGCATTCCGACCTGCTCGGCTTCTCGCGTCCCGAACAGCGCGCGCTGGCCTTCCTGGTCCGTGCCCACCGTCGCAAGTTCCCCAAGAACGAACTGGCGGCGCTGCCGGGGCCGCAGCAACCGCGTCTGGCGCGCCTGGCACGCCTGCTACGCATGGCGGTGATGCTCAACCATTCACGCTCGGAAGCGCCGGTACTCGGCATGCATCTCAGCGCCGAAGGCGACGATCTGACGCTCAATCTGACCGAGGAATATCGCGATCACAGCCTGATCAACGATGACCTCAGCCAGGAAAGCGAGTTGCAGAAAGCCGCCGGCATGACGCTGACACTGGCCGATTCCTGAGCGAGCCCCAAGCAAGATATCGGCGAGATCGCCCGCTGGCCTCACTGCGATGTGAGTGAGGCCAGTAGCCACCAGCCCCGCGAGGGGTGCCACAACCCCGCGACTGTCTCATCGTGCATGCGCGCCACTCGCAACTGCTCACGCTGCCAAGGCGGGATGCCGGCTTCCTGCAGCAAACGCTTGATATCGCGCCGCCCCCGCCCTGCCACTCGCAGTACATCTCCCGGCTGACGCGACGTGAAGGCAACATGCTCTTCCCCCCTCCCCAGCGCCCGCCATCCCTTGCGTGCCTCAGAATCCCACTCGCAGGAAGGCGTCTCGCCGGGTTGGCGACCACTTCTCGCGTAGCCGGTATCGCCTTGTCGATGACGCACACCCTGCTCAATAACGGTATCTGACACCTGCCACCACAGCTGGCCGCGCCACGCGCGCACGCTGACGGTGTATTTGGCGTTGGCCCAGTGCACCTCGGCCACCGAGTCGGGCGGCGTGGCGATCAACTGCTGCAGGCTCATCAAGCGACCCCGCGGCGGCACCGGCCAGCCACGCGACTGGCATAGATGGCGCAGGACCAGCCGTTGGCGTGACTCACTCAAGCCTGCCAGCTCCGCCAATGACAACTGCGTTTCTTGCTCCCGCACCTGATTCAGGCCCTGATCAAGACCCTGTACCTGCCCCTGCCCTTGTCTCTGAGCCAGGTGCTTTGCGCCTGATACCTGAACCTTCGCCAGCAGCTCGGCCGCCAGCTCATCAAGCAAGGACTGCTCTTCCTGCAATTGCTGCGCCGAGCGCGCCAGGCTGGCCACGGCCTGCGGCCAGCGCGCCTGCAACAGCGGCACGACACTGTGGCGCAGGTAGTTGCGATCAAACTGCTGATCGACATTGCTGGGGTCTTCGCACCAGTCGCGCCCAGCCTGCAAGCCCTGCTGGCTCGCCAGTGTCTGGATTTCATCGCGCGAGATCCCCAGCAGCGGCCGTAGCAGTCGTGCCCGCTCATGGGCGGACTGGTCTCGCCCGGGGAACGCCTCGCCCACGGCCAGCGCCCGCTCAGGCGGCATGGCCGCCAGGCCGCGCCCGCCACTGCCACGCAGCGCATTGAGCAACAGCGTCTCGGCCTGATCATCCTGATGCTGAGCCAGCCACAGGCTATCCCCCGCCGCCAGACAGGCGCTCAGCGCCGCCAGCCGCCCTTCGCGCGCTGCCGCCTCCAGTCCTCGCGACTTGAGTGCCGTCTCCGCCAGCGCCAGATGACGCACGCTAAGCGGCAGCCCGAGACGCGAGGCCAGCCTGCGCGCCAGCTGCTCGAAATCATCGTTGGCTGCCTGCAGGCCGTGATGCACATGCACCAGCCGCAGTCGACGCGGGCAGTCCTTGACCGCACGTGCCGCCAGGCGCGCCAGCATCACCGAATCCAGCCCACCCGAGAGCGCGACCCATACCGTGCGCCTGGCATCGCTGGCCTCGAGCGCCTCGCGCACGGCGACGAGTGCACGCGACTCTGCCATCTCGCTCAGCGGTTGAGCACGCAGGTACAGCGAATCCAGTGAGGGGGACAGAGACATGTCGGGCTCCTGTCGCGAAGCGGAGGAAGGAAGTGGTGGAGAAGAGGAAGTGGAGGAGAAAACGCCGGCCCTGAACGCAAGAACGCCCCCGGAAGAATCCGGAGGCGTCCTGGTCACGCGGGCATGAGCCGATCGCGCATCACGCGAGAGGCACCGGGATCATGCCGGTGCGCCGTAGCTCATCAGGCGCTGGTAACGACGCTCCAGCAAGGCATCGGTATCCATGGCGCCAAGACGCTCCAGACCTTCGCCCAGCGCAGCCTTGATGCTGTCGGCGGCGGACTGCGGGTTGCGGTGTGCGCCACCCAGCGGCTCCTTGATCAGGTTGTCGACGAAGCCCAGCTCCTTGAGGCGCGAGGCAGTGATGCCCATCGCATCAGCGGCGTCGGCGGCACGCTCGGCACTCTTCCACAGGATAGAAGCACAACCTTCCGGCGAGATCACCGAGTAGGTGGAGTACTGCAGCATGTTCAGCTCGTCACACACGCCGATCGCCAGTGCACCGCCGGAGCCCCCCTCACCGATGACAGTGGAGATGATCGGCGTCTTCAGACGCGACATCACCGCCAGGTTGTAGGCGATGGCCTCGGACTGACCACGCTCCTCGGCACCGATGCCCGGATAGGCACCCGGGGTGTCGATGAAGGTCAGGATCGGCATCTTGAAGCGCTCGGCCATCTCCATCAGACGGCAGGCCTTGCGGTAGCCTTCCGGACGCGGCATGCCGAAGTTGCGACGCACCTTTTCCTTCACGTCGCGGCCTTTCTGGTGACCGATCACCATCACCGGCTTGTCGTCGAGACGCGCGATACCGCCGACCAGCGCTTCGTCGTCCGCGTAGTGACGGTCGCCGTGCAGCTCATCGAAGTCCGTGAACAGGTTCTCGAGATAATCGAGGGTATACGGGCGCTGCGGGTGACGTGCCAGCTGGGAGACCTGCCAGGCGCCGAGGTCCTTGAAGATGGACTCGGTGAGCTTGGTGCTCTTTTCCTGCAGGCGAGCGATCTCGTCAGACAGGTTGACCTGGGAGTCGTTACCGACCAGACGGAGTTCCTCGATCTTGGCCTGCAGCTCGGCGATCGGCTGTTCAAAGTCCAGATAATTGGGATTCATAAGGCGTTTCGTTCGTCGTCTCGGGCAGCCAGGAAAGCGAGTCGGCCGGGTCACTCCCCCTGAGCACACGCTCAGGCGATCTGTGGCTCGCGGCGGTCACAGTCGGCATGGAATTGGGTACGGAAAAGATGGACAAGCATTATCGCACCCTGTTCGACAGGTGCAAACCTTGCCCGCCTGTTCGGCGTGGATTAACTCTGCGCCCACGCCGCTCATCTCGGTGCTGTGCCTGCCCCGCCGCTTGGCGAGGCAGGCATCATCCTGTCGGCCAGCAAGTCAGTCACGGTACTTGAGGCGCACACCGCGCTGGCCTTCCACCTCACCCAGCTGGATCAACAACTCATCACTGGGCGCAACGCGCCATTGCTCGCCCAGTTCCAGCCAGGCCTCCGCCGCGGCGTTGCGATAACGCAGGCGCATCGGCAGGCCTTCACTGGCCAGGTGTGGCGTCAGCAAGGTGGTCAGCTGCTGGGTGAAGCGACCGCCGATGTCCTCGGCGGCGATGCTCATCTCGACCGCCTCACCGAAGCGCGCCCGCGCGTCGATGATCGGCGTGACATCCTTGCCGCGCAGACGCAGGCCACCGGAATAGTCATCCTGGCTGACCTCGCCCTCGACGATCACCACGCTGTCAGGTACCAGCTTGTTGCGCACCTGATCGTAGAGCTCACCGAACATCGAGGCCTCGATGCGTCCGGTGCGGTCATCCAGGGTCACGAAGGCCATGGTGTCGCCCCGCTTGGACTTCATGGTGCGCATGGCGATCACCAGCCCGGCGATGCGCTGCGGCTCACGCGACGGTTTGAGATCACTGATGCGCGCATTGATGAAGCGCTTGAGCTCACCCTCATACTCATCGATGGGATGGCCGGTCAGATAGAGCCCCAGCGTGTCCTTCTCGCCGGTGAGGCGCTCCTTGTCGGTCCACTCGCGCGCCTTGCGATAGCCGGCATAGACATCGGTTTCCGGCTCGCTGAAGGCATCGCCGAACATGTCGGTGATGCCGACATCATTGTTGGCGTGATTCTGGGAGGCGGCCTTGAGCGCATCCTCCACTGCCAGCATCAGCACCGCACGCGACGGACCGATGTTGTCCAGCGCGCCAGAGCGGATCAGCGCTTCCAGGGTGCGCTTGTTGATCTTCTTGGCATCGATGCGCTTGCAGAAGTCGAAGATGTCACTGAACGGCCCACCCTGGGCACGCGCACTGACGATGGCATCAATCGGGCCCTCGCCCACGCCACGGATGGCGCCCAGGCCGTAGACGACATGCCCTTCCAGGTCGACGGTGAACTTGTAGCCACCGAGGTTCACATCCGGCGGCGTGACCGTCAGGCCGATATGGCGACACTCCTCGATCAGCGGCACCACCTTCTCGATGGTCTGCATCTCGGTGGAGATCACCGCCGCCATGAACGGCCCCGGATAATGTGCCTTCAGCCAGCCGGTCTGGTAGGAAACGAGACCATAGGCCGCCGAGTGCGACTTGTTGAAACCGTAACCGGCGAATTTTTCCACCAGGTCGAAGATGTTGCCGGCCAGGTCCTTGTCGATACCCTTGTCCGCACACCCTTCCATGAAGCCGGCGCGCTGCTTGGCCATCTCTTCCGGCTTCTTCTTGCCCATCGCGCGGCGCAGCATGTCGGCCTGGCCCAGCGTATAGCCGGCCAGTACCTGCGCGATCTGCATGACCTGCTCCTGGTACAGGATGATGCCGTAGGTCGGCTCCAGTACCGGCTTGAGCAGCTCATGCTGGTAATCCGGGTGTGGATAAGACACTTCGGAGCGGCCGTGCTTGCGGTTGATGAAGTCATCCACCATGCCGGACTGCAACGGACCGGGACGGAACAGGGCCACCAGGGCGATCATGTCTTCCAGGCAGTCGGGCTTGAGCTTCTTGATCAACTCCTTCATGCCGCGGGATTCCAGCTGGAAGACGGCTGTCGTCTCCGCCTTCTGCAGCATGTCGAAGGTCTTGGCGTCATCCAGCGGAATGTCATCGATATCCAGCGGTGCCAGCCCCTCGCGCTCGCGGACCTTGTCGACCATCTCGATCGCCCAGTCGATGATGGTCAGGGTACGCAGGCCCAGGAAGTCGAACTTGACCAGTCCGGCCTCCTCGACGTCATTCTTGTCGAACTGGACCACCAGACCACTGCCGTCCTCATCACACAGCAATGGCGCGAAGTCGGTCAGCTTGGTCGGCGCGATCACTACCCCGCCGGCATGCTTGCCAGTTCCCCGGGTGGTGCCCTCGAGCTTGAGCGCCATCTCCCAGATTTCCTGGGCTTCCTCGTCGTTGTCGATGAATTCCTTGAGCTGCGGCTCCTGCTCAATGGCCTTCTCCAGCGTCATGCCGACCTCGAAGGGAATCAGCTTGGAGAGCTTGTCGCCCAACGAGTACGGCTTGCCCTGGGCGCGCGCCACGTCACGCACCACGGCCTTGGCGGCCATGGTGCCGAAGGTGACGATCTGCGAGACCGCGTTGCGCCCGTAGCGCTCGGCCACGTAGTCGATCACGCGGTCACGCTTCTCCATACAGAAATCGACGTCAAAGTCAGGCATGGAGACACGTTCCGGGTTCAGGAAGCGCTCGAACAGCAGGTCATATTCCAGCGGGTCCAGATCGGTGATCTTCTGAGCGTAGGCCACCAGCGAGCCGGCACCGGAACCGCGCCCCGGACCGACCGGCACGCCGTTGTCCTTGCCCCACTGGATGAAGTCCATGACGATCAGGAAGTAACCGGGGAAGCCCATCTGCAGGATGATGTCGAGCTCGAAATCCAGCCGCGTGCGGTAGCGCTGCTCGATCTCGGCCCAGGCCTCGCTGTCGCGCGGATGCCTGGCATGGGGATACAGCTTGTCGAGGCGCTCCGTCAGGCCATCATGCGAGACCTTGCGGAAGAACTGGTCCATCGTCATGCCTTCCGGCACCGGGAACTCGGGCAGGAAGTAGGTGCCCAGCTGCACGGTCACCGAGCAGCGCGCCGCGATCAGCACACTGTTCTCGAGCGCTTCGGGAATGTCGGAGAACAGCTCGCTCATCTCCTCGGCGCTCTTCAGGTACTGCTCATCGCTGTAGCGGGTCTCGCGCCGCGGGTCATCCAGCGCCTTGCCTTCGCCGATGGAGACGCGCGTCTCATGGGCCCAGTAGTCTTCACGCTTGAGGAAGCGCACATCATTGGTGGCCACTACCGGCGTATCGGTGGCCTCGGCCAGCGCCACCGACAGATGAAGGCACTCTTCCTCGTACTGACGCTGGGTGCGGGTCAGCTCCAGATAGAAGCGATCCCCGAACACTGCCTTCCATTCGTCGAGCAGTGTCCGCGCGGTATCTTCGTGATCAGAGAGCAGATGGCGGCCGATCTCGCCTTCACGACCGCCGGACAGCACGATCAGCCCCTCGGCCTGCTCGAAGACCCACTCTTTCTCGAGGTAGGCGCGGTCCTGCTTCTGGCCATCGGTCCAGCCGCGCGAGATCAGCTCGGTAAGATTGCGATAACCGGTGTCGTTCATCGCCAGCAGCGTGAGGCGATACGGCCGCGCGGCATCCTGGGGATTGGTCATCCACATGTCGGCACCGATGATCGGCTTGATGCCGGCACCGCGTGCATTGGAGTAGAACTTGACCAGTCCGAACAGGTTGGCCTCGTCAGTCACCGCGACAGCCGGCTGGCTCGCCGCGGCGGTCGCCTTGATCAGCGGCTTGACGCCGGGCAGACCATCGACGAGAGAGAACTCGGTGTGAACGCGCAGGTGAACAAAGGGCGTGGTCATGGAATCGGCTCGTGAAGTCGGCGTGACGGTGAAGGATTCGGTTGCGGCTGGGGCTGTCGTCGCTGCGCGTTCTGTCGGCGGCGGCGAGGCTGAAGGCTCGGGCTCGGGCTCGGGCTCGGGCTTCAAGGATAGCCTGTCAGCGCCATCGTCTGAAGGTGCAGCGTCTGGCCGGGCAGGCTCGACTGACGGGGATGCCGTGGTCTCACTGGCATCAGTCAGACCACGGCTGCCGGCTTTTTTGCCGTGGGACGCTGGCTCGGCTCGCTTGCATCGCTCAGCGTCGCACTCGGCTCTGGTGTTGGCTCGACCTGCACTCCTGTCTGCGGCCCTGCCGGCGCGGCGCTGTCATCCAGCTCTGGCGTCGCCGTTTCTGGAATCGCAGCCTGCGGGGTCGGAAGCGCGATCAGCGCGTCCGGCGGCACGGCCCGTGGCACGTGCCCCGACATGAACAGCCGCTTGACCGGCCCGAAGCTCTTGCGGTGCAGGGTGAGGATGCCATGTTCCTCGATGGCGGCTTGATGCTCGCGGGTCGGGTAGCCCTTGTGACGCGCGAAGCCATAGGCGGGGAAGTGTGAATCCAGCGCCGCCATCTGGGCGTCGCGATGCACCTTGGCCAGAATCGAGGCCGCGCCGATGGCAGCGTGACGCAGATCGCCCTTCACCACCGCCATGCCGTGAATCTCGTGCCCCGGCAGGCGATTGCCATCCACCAGCAGGTATTCCGGGCGCACGCCCAGTGCATCGATGGCGCGACGCATGGCCAGGTGCGTGGCCTGATAGATGTTCAGCTCATCGATCTCGTCACTGGTGGCCTCGGCGATCGCCCACGCCCAGGCGCGCGCTCGAATCTGCTCGTAGAGGGCCAGACGCTTCTTCTCGCTGAGCTTCTTGGAGTCGGTGATACCCTCGATGGGGTCATTCGGGTCCAGAATCACCGCTGCCGCCACCACCGGGCCGACCAGCGGCCCACGCCCGACCTCGTCGATACCGGCCAGCAACTGCCCCTGATAGGGAATCACCAGCGGCGGAAAATCATCGGCGGGTTTACGCTTGCGCGCAGAAGGCGTGGTGGCGTGGCTGTCGGCAGAGTCGGTCATGATATCTCGAGGCGTAAGACAACAGGCAGAGCGCCAATGCGATCTGCCTGTCGAGGTGATTCAATCAAGGGTAGCGCAATGTCTGGCGGCGACACGCGGGATCAGCGTCCGGCCAGTTCACCGATGGCGATGGCGGCCGCGGCACTGGCATCACAGGTCAGTTCACGATGCATGGCGGTGAAGCGTTCCCGCAGTTCGCGCTGGCGAGCGACGTCACCGGCGGCACGCGACAGCAATGGCGCAAGGCTTTCCTCGATGGACTCCGGCGTGGCGGCGTCCTGGATCAGCTCCGGCACCAGCGTCTCGCGGGCGATCAGGTTGGGCAGGGATATCCACTCGGTCTTGACCATATGCCGCGCGATGCGATGCGTCATCGGCGCCATGCGATAGGCCACCACCATCGGACGATGACAGAGCAGACATTCGAGCGCCGCCGTGCCGGACGCCAGCAGCACGGCATCGGCGGCGGTCATCGCTTCACGCGATTGACCATCCACCAGATGGATGCGACTGCGATCCAGCCCTTCGTGCTCCGCCATCAGGGACTCGAGCTCGGTGCGCCGCAGCGGTGTGGCCGCCGGGATCACCACCTCAAGGCCGGGATAACGCTGACAGAGACGCTCGATGGCGGCCAGGAAGGTCTCGCCGAGAAAGCGGATCTCGTTGGCGCGGGAGCCCGGCAATACCGCCAGCAGCTGCACATCACTGTCGATCCCCAACTGCCCACGGGCAGCAGCACGATCATCCTCGAGCGGCAACTCATCGGCCAGCGGATGGCCGACGAAGGTCACCGGCACCTGATGCTCACGATAGAAGGCGGCCTCGAAGGGCAGGAAGGTCAGCATGCGATCGACGGCGCGGCGAATGGTCTTCACGCGCCCCTGACGCCAGGCCCACACGGAGGGGCTGACGTAGTGCGCGGTGGTGATGCCCTGCTTGCGCAGGCGCAGCTCGAGCCCCAGATTGAAGTCCGGGGCATCGATGCCGATCATCACGTCGGGTTGCCACTCGAGGGCGTCGCGCAACAGATGGCGACGCACCTTGATCAGTGCCGGCAGATGCTTGAGCACCTCGACCAGCCCCATCACCGACAGGGTTTCCAGCGGATAGAGGCTGTCGAAGCCCTCGGCCTGCATGCGCGGGCCGCCGATGCCACGGAACTCGACATCGGGATAGCGCGTCTTGAGCGCGCGCATCAGGCTGGCACCGAGGATGTCACCGGAGAGCTCCCCGGCTACCAGGTAGATGCGCATGCTCAGCGAGTCAGACCGCGAGTGGACGCCTTGAGCGAGGCGATGAAGACATCGCGCTCGGCCAGCGGCGGCTCGGCTTCCAGCTGCTCGAGGGCCTGCGCCAGCGTCAGCCCCTGACGGAAGACCGTCTTGTAGGCCGTGTTCAGCGCGGAGATGGTCTCGCGGCTGAAGCCACGGCGCTTGAGGCCGACGCTGTTGAGACCATGTGCTTCCGCCGGATGGCCATTGACCATCACGAAGGCCGCGATGTCCTTGGTGATGATGGAGCCACCGCCCGCCATGGCATGTTCGCCGATATGGCAGAACTGATGCACCGCCGACAGACCACCCAGAATGACGTGGTTGCCGAGATGGACATGGCCACCCAGCGTCGCCTGATTGGCCATGATGCAGTCGTCGCCGATGATGCAGTCATGACCGACGTGCGAGTAGGCCATGAACAGGTTGCGGCTGCCGATACGCGTGAGGCTGGCATCCTGGACGGTGCCGCGATGCAGGGTCACGCCCTCGCGGATGACGTTGTCATCCCCGATTTCCAGACGCGTCGGCTCACCGGCGTACTTCTTGTCCTGACAGTCCTCGCCCACTGACGCGAACTGGAAGATACGATTGCGCTCACCGATGACGGTGGTGCCCTTGATGACGACATGCGGCCCCACCACCGTGCCAGCGCCGATCTCGACATCAGCGCCGATCACGCAGAACGGGCCGACCTCGACATCATCGGCCAGGCGGGCGCCGGGATCGACAATGGCAGTAGGATGTATCAAGCGACCTTCCTCTCGGCACAGATGATTTCGGCCTCGCAGACCACATCGCCATCGACCTTGGCCTGACAGGCGAACTTCCAGATGCCACGCTTCTCGCGCAGCACGCGGGCGCTGATCTCGAGCTGATCACCCGGCATCACCGGGCGCTTGAAGCGCACATTGTCGCTTCCGACGAGATAGTAGATGTAGCCATCGGCGGGACGCTTGTCGACGGTCTTGAAGCCGAGAATACCCGCCGCCTGAGCCATGGCTTCCACGATCAGAACGCCCGGCATGATCGGGTGCTCCGGGAAGTGACCATTGAAGAACGGCTCGTTGATGCTGACGTTCTTGCGCGCAACGATGAACTCGCCAAGGGTCAGGTCCATGACACGATCGATCAGCAGGAAAGGATAGCGGTGCGGGAGATACTCACGGATCTCGTTGACGTCCATAACCATTGGCTTGCAACCTCTGAAATAACGAAATGCCTGCCGCTCGCGGGCAGGCATGTAATGACGGTCCGGACCGCCGTTCGGGCAATGGCGCGCATTATAGCGTCCTTGCGCGTGGCTGGCAGCCGCTCATTGCCCGACAGTGTGCCAAGCAGGTGCGAGACCCCGCTCTGGACAGGTACTACCCGGGCTTGCAGTACTACTTGTCCTTCAAACTCTTCTCTACCTGATTCAAGCGTCGCGCCAACTGATCCAACTGTTTGAAACGCACGGCATTTCTGCGCCACAGGCCATTGTCCATCGCGCCGGTGCCGGAAGAATAGACGCCCGGCTTGGTGATGGAGTTGGTCACCAGGCTCATGCCGGTCACCTGCACGCCATCGGCGATTTCCAGGTGCCCCGCCAGACCCACACCGCCGCCCATCAGACAGTAGCGCCCGACCTTGGTGGAGCCGGCGATGCCGACACAGCCCGCCAGTGCCGAGTGATCCCCGATCTGGACGTTGTGCGCAATCTGGACCTGGGAGTCGATCTTGACGTCATTGCCGATGATGGTGTCGCCGAGCGCGCCACGATCGATGCTGGTGCAGCTGCCGACTTCGACATCATCGCCGATCAGCACGCCGCCGAGCTGAGCGATCTTGTGCCAGCCCTTGCCATCGTGGGCAAAACCGAAGCCATCGGCGCCGATCACGCAGCTGCTGTGGAGCACCGCGCGCGCCCCGATCACCACGCCATGATAGAGCGTGACATTGGGATGCAGCAGACAGCCCTCGCCCAGCACGCTGTCGGCCCCGATCACGCAACCCGCCTGAATGCGCGTGTTGTCACCGATGCTGACGCCCGGACCGATCACGACCTGCGGGCCGACCTCGACATTGGCCCCCAGGGTTGCGGTCTCGTCGATGACGGCACTGGCATGCACGCTCGCCTGAGGCTCGACCGCCAGCGGATCGAACAGACGCGACAGCTCGGCGTAGGCCAGATACGGATTGTCCAGCACGAGGGCATTGCCCTTGCACTCTTCAAGATGGCTTTCATGCAGCAGCACGGCAGTCGCGGCGGTTTCCCCGAGATACTTGAGGTAGGCGCGATTGGCGAGGAAGGCGATATCGCCGGGCTCAGCATCGACCAGCGTCGACAGACCGGTGACCCGGACAGCCGGGTCACCGACGAGACGAGCGCCCAGCCGCTGGGCCAGATCCTCGAGAGTGTAAGAGAATTGTCGCTTTTTCATTCTGTCTCTGGGCGCTGAGCGCCTCTGGCTCGCATTCGCGTTGGCATGCTCGGATGCAACACATCCCGCACGCTTGCACGCGCGGGATGCACTCAGTTGAGCGAGTTGAACACCTGAGTCACTTCATTGGTCAGATCCAGACCATCCTTGCTGTAGACCGTCGCATTGCGGTCGACCAGCAGCTCGATGCCATGCTTGTCGACGACCTGCTGGATGGCCTTGTCGAGCTTCGGCTTGGACTGCTTGAGGAAGGTCTGCTCCGCCTGCTGCTGCTGCTGCTGGACCTGGCCACGCAGCTGCTGGAACTGGCCACCCTTCTGGCGCAGCTGCTGCTGCACGGACTGACGCTCGGAGTCGGACATCACGGCGCCGTCCTTCTGCAGCTTGGCCTGCAGGGATTCCAGTTCCTTGGCGAGTGCCTTGGCCTGATCCTGCTTGCCGGCCAGCTGATTCTTGAGCTGGTTCATGGAAATCTTGGCCGAGTCGGAACTCAACAGCGCCTGGCGCCAGTCGAGGACCGCGACTTCGGTGGCCTGTGCCAGCATCGGAGTCGCCATGGCGGCAAGGCCACCAGCCAGACACAGGGCGCGGGTCAATTTACGCATCACACAAACTCCTTGTAGGCCTGTTGCTCGGTCACTGATGACTCAGCGACCGACGGTGCGAGGACCGGCGACGGAACAGGGACAGCGCCGCCGGTGGTCGTGACGAAGGCCGCACCGGCTCAAGCGGGTGCGGCATCGTACGGCCTTAGAAGGTCTGGCCCAGCGAGAACTGGAAGATCTCGGTGTCATCGTCGTCATCGTCACCGATCGGCTGGGCGACACTGAAGGTCAGCGGGCCCACCGGCGTGATCCACGACAGGCCGATACCGGCACTGTAATTCAGATCTCCAAGGTCCACGCCACTTTCACAACTGCTGGAGTAGTCGGACTCGACATCGTAGCAGGAGGTCAGATAGGTATTGCCGGCATCGACGAAGAACGACGGCTGAACGCTGCGCTTGTCCTTGATGAAGGGCATCGGGAAGATCAGGTCGACCCCACCTTCGATCAGAATATTGCCGCCCAGGGTATCGTCATCACCGTCATCGACCTCGGTGGATGCCTGCCCCAGGGTATTGGAGCTATAGCCCCGCACGCTGCCCAGACCACCGGCATAGAAGTTCTTGAAGAACGGATAAGTATCGCCGGAGAACGAGTTGGCGTAGCCCAGTTCTGTCCGGAACTTGAGTGACCAATCATCATGCAGTTCGAACAGCTTCTGCCCCTTGTAGCGGAACTTGTAGTAATCCGCATCAGAGCCCGGCACCGCCACTTCCAGCGACAGCAGCTGAGAGCTGCCCGCCGTGGGCAGAATGCCACGGTTGAGGTTGTTGCGTGACCAGCTGGCCGTCAGCTTGTAGAGGTTGAAGTCTTCGCCTTCATCCTCGATGAACTGCGTGACCTCCGCCGGGCTGTCGTCGAAGTCCTTGACGCGCACGAACTCGTAACCGCCGCCGAAGTTCAGGCGCGACAGTTCGTTGATCGGATAACCGAAGTTGATGCCACCGCCGAAGCTGTCGGTCGCGTAGCTGGCGACGTCATCATCATCGTCGTAATCGACCTTGCGGTAGAACAGATTGTAGCCGCGCGAGATGCCATCCAGCGTCCAGTACGGGTCGGTGTAGCCGAAGCTGACGTTGGTATAGTCATCCGACTTCTGGGCATTGATGTTGACTTCGTTGCCGGTGCCCAGGAAGTTCTTCTGCGACAGGCCCACCCCGTAGATGACACCGTCACCCTGGGAGAAACCGATCGACGCCGAGATGGAACCTGACGGCTGCTCCTCGACGTTGTAGTTGACGTCCAGCTGGTCCGGCTCGCCGGCGACAGGGCGCGTGTCGACATCGACCTGCTTGAAGAAGCCGAGGCGCTCAAGCTTCTGCTTGGACTGCTTGATCTTGTCGGTGGAGGCCGGTGCGCCTTCCAGCTGGGTCATCTCACGACGCAGCACTTCGTCTGCGGTAGTGGTGTTGCCCTTGAAGTTGATGCGACGCACGTAGGCACGCTTGCCGGGGTCGACCGCGAAGGTCAGATCGACGGTGTCGCTCTCCTCGTTGACCTCCGGCACCGCATTGACCTTGGCGAAGGCGAAGCCATCGGCACCCAGTGCCTGGCGCAGCGCCTCGCTGGAAGCGGTCACATCACGCTGGGAATAGAGAGCATCCGGGGCGAGCTTGACCAGATCGCGGGCGCGCTCTTCCTTCATCTTCAGGTCACCGGCAAAGCCGATATTGCCGATCTTGTACGGCTTGCCTTCATCGACGTTGATGGTGACGAAGATCTCGGACTTGTCCGGCGAGATGGACACCTGGGTCGAGCGCACCTGGAAGTTGACGTAACCGCGATCGAGATACCAGGACTTGAGGGTCTCGATATCGCCGGTCAGCTTCTCACGCGAATATTCATCATCCGAGAACCAGCCGAAGAACCAGCTCGGCTTGTCTTCCAGCTCCAGCTGTTCGCGCAGAGTCTCGTCATCGAAGGCATCGTTGCCGACGATGTTGATCTGATGAATCTTGGCGATCGCGCCTTCCTTGACGTCGATATTGACCTGCACGCGATTGCGCTCGAGTTCCTCGACGGAGGTCTCGATACGCGCGCTGTAGCGGCCCTGAGCCTGGTAGACACGCTCGAGCTCACGCTGCATTTCTTCCAGCGTGGAGCGCTGCAGCACCTGACCCTCGGCCAGCCCTGCTTCCTTGAGGCCCTTGCGCAGGTCTTCGTCGGGTATCTGCGAGTTGCCCTCAATCTCGATCTTGGAGATCGTCGGACGCTCGACCACATCGATGATCAGGACATCGCCATCGCGCTTGAGGCGGATGTCGTCGAACAGGCCCGTATCGAACAGCTGACGCGCAGCCGACGACAGTTCCTCTTCTTCCACATTCTGATCCGCGGAGACGGGGAAGGCATTGAAGACGGTGCCCGCAGACACGCGCTGGAGACCCTCTACCCGAATGTCCGAAATTTTAAAAGATGCGGCCAAGGCGCCCTGACTGGCCCCGAGCAGCGCAGCTGCCAATCCAATGGTCTTGAGTTTCATGCAGTCGCTTCGCTTCTCTGGATTCCGCCCGCTTGGGTGAACAGGCACCTTATACACAACCCCCTGCAACTGACAAGACAGCGGCGAGTGAGGATCGGCAATCGGGGCCGAAGTCGTGTGGGCATGATGACGGGAGTTGATCGCATTGACCAGCCCGTGCAATGAATTGACCCCCATGGGCATCGACAGTTCAGATTCGGTTCATCCTGCGGGAGCCATCGAGTGCTGATGGCTCCCCGAATCCGTCACCAAAGACGCATGAGATCGAAGTAGATGGCCATCAGCATGAGGGAACCGACCAGCGCCATGCCGATTTTCAACCCCGCATTCTGGACCTCTTGCGAAAGTGGTTTGCCGCGCACGGCTTCCACCAGATAGAACAGCAGGTGCCCGCCATCCAGCACCGGAATCGGCAGCAGGTTCAGGACACCCAGACTGATGGAGAGATAGGCCATGAAGCCGAGGAAGGCCTCGAGGCCGGAGCGCGCCGTGTCGCCGGCGATACGCGCGATGGTGATCGGGCCTGACAGATTGGACGGCGCGATCAGGCCAACCAGCATCTTGCGGATCGAATCCAGCGTCAACACCGTCATTTCGCCGGTCTTGCCGACGGCCTGCCCGACGGCCGCCAGTGGCCCGAAGCTGAGCTCGCGCTGATACTGCTCGGGCCAGCTGACATTCTGGACGCTGGCGCCGACCTGTCCCACGACACGCCCGTCATCGAGCGAATTGCTGGCAGGTGTCAGTGACAGCGCCTCTTCCTTGCCATCTCGCGCCACCAGTACCGACAGCGTCTCGCCCGGCGCACCACGCACGCGCTCGACGAAATCGATCCAGTCGACCACCAGGGTGCCATTGATGCTGACGATGCGGTCACCGGCCTGCAGACCTGCCGCCTGGGCGGCACCACCGTCCAGCACACGCCCCAGCACCGCTGGCAGCTGAGGGCGCCAGGCCGTGATGCCCAGCGTCACCAGCGGACGCGGCGGATCCTGATCGACCAGAAAGCGTGTCACATCGAGGGACTGCTCACGCGTGGTGCTGGCGCCCTCGGCACGCGTGGTAAGCGTCAGGCTGTCATCGCCGATCGCACCAATCAAGCGCAGGTTGACCTCATCCCATGAGGGAGTGGCTTCACCATTGATGGCGACGATCTCGGTCTTCGGCGCAAGGCCGGCGCGACCAGCCGGCGAGTCCGGCGCCACGGCACCGACCATCGGCACCACCGTGGTGGTACCGGCGACGAACAGCGCCCAGTAGGCGACGATGGCAAGCAGGAAGTTGGCCAGCGGGCCCGCCGAGACCACGGCGATACGCTTCCACACCGACTTGGTGTTGAAGGCCAGATGACGCTCGGCCGGATCGACCGGCCCTTCGCGCTCATCCAGCATCTTGACGTAGCCACCCAGCGGAATGGCGGCGACCCCGTACTCGGTGCCGTGGCGATCGGTCCACGACCAGAAAGGTTTGCCGAAGCCGATGGAGAAGCGCAGCACCTTGATGCCGCAACGACGCGCGACCCAGAAATGACCGTACTCATGGATGGTGATCAACACCCCCAACACGACGATCACGGCAAGAATATTCTGGATCACACCCATCACGCGCTCCTGGAGGTTGGTGCCCGAGATGGGCAGCCTGTCTTGCCACGCTCACCAAGAAAGTGACAAGACAGTGCAAGATAGGATTTCAGGGCCCGGCAAGGGCCAACTCGGCAGCGGCCAGCTCACGCGCCGCCGCGTCTTCTGCGAGAATCACCTCAAGGCCATCCACCGCCAGTGGCGGACGCGCCTGCATCACGGCCTGCACCACTGCCGGAATTCGATCGAAGGCCAGGCGACCCTCGAGGAAGGCGGCCACGGCCACCTCGTTGGCAGCATTCATCACCGCAGGCCAGGTGCCGCCCGCCGCGATGGCCTCACGGGCCAGGCGCAGACACGGGAAGCGTGTCTCGTCGGCGGCACGGAAATCGAGGCGCGCGACCTGAAACAGGTCCAGCGGCTCGACGCCGGCATCGATACGCTCCGGCCACGCCAGCGCATAGGCGATCGGCGTGCGCATGTCCGGATTGCCCATCTGGGCCAGTACCGAGCCATCACTGTAGGCCGCCATCGAGTGAATCACGCTCTGAGGATGCACGACCACCTGAATGTCGTCCGGCCCGCAGGCGAACAGCCAGCAGGCCTCGATCAGCTCCAGCCCCTTGTTCATCAGGGTGGCGCTGTCGACGGAAATCTTGCGCCCCATCGACCAGTTGGGATGCGCGCAGGCCTCGTCCGGTGTCACCGTCGCCAGTCGCTCGACGGGCCACTCGGCGTCATCGCGGAACGGGCCACCGGAGGCGGTCAGCAACAGCTTCTCGACACCGATCGGCGCCAGGCCATCACGATGCCGAGCCGGCAGGCACTGGAAGATGGCGTTGTGCTCGGAATCGATCGGCAGCAGGGTCGCCCCGTGCTGTTTCACCGCATCCATGAACAGCTGCCCGGCACACACCAGCGCTTCCTTGTTGGCCAGCAGCACGCGCTTGCCGGCCCGCACCGCCGCCAGTGTCGGCAACAGGCCAGCCGCACCGACGATGGCAGCCATCACGCTATCGACTTCAGGCGCCTCACTGATGTCGACCAGCGCCTGCTCACCGTGGCGCACCTCGATGGGCGTGCCCTGATAGCTCTCGACGCCCCTGAGGGCCTCACTGAGCCATGCAGCCGCCTCGCACGAGGCGATCACCGCCACCTGCGGGCGATGCGTCAGACACAGCTCCAGCAGCGCCTCGTGGCGCGTGGCAGCGCTGAGCGCATGCACCCGATAGCGCTCGGGATGGCGCGCGATCACATCCAGGGTACTGGCCCCGATGGAGCCGGTCGCGCCGAGGATGGTGATGCGCTGCAACTCAGGTGCATCAGAAGGAGTCTCGTGATTCACGTTCACATTCGTGCTCACGCACCACCTCCCAGCACCCACGGCAACAGCAGGGCAAACAGCGGCACCGCCGCGGTCAGGCTGTCGATGCGATCCATCACGCCACCATGACCGGGCAGCAGATGGCTTGAGTCCTTCATCTGACGCTGGCGCTTGAACATGCTCTCGAGCAGGTCACCCAGCACCGAGACGGCTGTCACGCCCAGCGTGACCAGCAGCAGCGGCAGCCAGTCGGCCAGCCCCGCCAGCGCATAGCCGGTCGCCAGCAGGCCGGTGGCCACCAGACCACCGTAGACGCCCTCCCAGGACTTGCCCGGGCTGACGCGCGGCGCCAGCTTGCGCTTGCCGAAACGCTTGCCGGAGAAGTAGGCACCGATATCCGCCGCCCACACCATCAGCAGCACATACAGCAGCCACTCGCCGCCACTGGCCTTGAGCTGCACGAAGCCGAACCAGGTCGGCAGCAGCGCCAGCACGCCGACCCCCAACCGCACGCCGGTCGCCTGCCATTCCTGACTGGCGGCCGGATAGCGCATTACCCAGCGCAGATTGACCAGCCATGCCAGTGCCGCCAGATACAGCGGCCAACGCGCAAGAGCGCCATCGAGCTGCCAGACCAGCAGCATCAGCGCGCTGAGCACCAGCGGGAACAGCAGGCGCGCCATGCCAGCACGCACGCCAGACAGGTTGGACCACTCCCAGGCGGCCAGCGCGACGACAGCGCCGGTGAAGGTGGCAAAGGCAGCGCCGTCGAGGCCGAACAGCCCCCACAGCGCCAGCGGCGCGAGAATGAGCGCGGTGATGATTCGTTGTCTGAGCACTAGAGCCCCTCGGCGTCGAGTTGTTCGCTGGTCATGCCATAACGACGCTGACGCAGGGCGTAGGCGCTGAGCGCTTCATCGAAGGCTGCCGCATCGAAATCAGGCCACAGCACGGGCGAGAAATAGAACTCGGCATAGGCCAGCTGCCAGATCAGGAAGTTGGAGATACGCTGCTCACCGCTGGTGCGGATACACAGATCCACCTCCGGCAGATCGCTCAGGCACACTTCCGCCCCGAGACGTGACTCGTCGATGTCCGCAGCCTTGAGCTCGCCGCGCTCGACCTGCTCCGCCAGACGGCGAGCGGCCTCGGCGATATCCCAACGGCCGCCATAGTTGGCGCAGATCACCACATGCATGCCGCGATTGCCGCGCGTCATGTCTTCGGCGCTCTGGATATGCTTTTGAATCGAATCGGAAAAACGGCTGCGCTCGCCGATGATCGAGAGCCGGATATCGTGGCGATGAAGCTTCTTGACCTCGCGCTTGAGCGCCAGCAGAAACAGCTCCATCAGCGCACTGACTTCATTGGCCGGGCGCTTCCAGTTCTCACTGGAGAAGGCAAACAGGGTCAGCACTTCCACGCCCTGCTCGGCAGCGCGACGGATGGTACTGCGGACGGTTTCGGCACCGGCGCGATGGCCGCGTATGCCAGCCCAGCCGCGGGACTTCGCCCAGCGGTTGTTGCCGTCCATGATGATCGCCACATGGCGTGGCGTGGAGGGGGAGTTCGGTGACGTCATGGGGTCTCGCTACGAGCACCGGATGCCGCCGGCAAGCGCCGGCGGCAGACCCGATCAGACCTGCATCAGGTCAGTTTCCTTGTGCTCCAGAGCACTGTCGACTTCCGCCACATACTTGTCGGTCAGCTTCTGGATCTCGTCTTCTCCGCGACGTGCATCGTCTTCAGAGATGTCCTTGTCCTTGAGCAGGCTCTTGATGTCGCCATTGGCGTCACGACGCACATTGCGGAGCGCCACGCGGGCGTTTTCCGCTTCTGCACGCGCCTGCTTGGTATAACCGCGACGCGTCTCTTCCGTCAGCATCGGCATCGGCACGCGAATCACGTCACCGGCGGTGGACGGGTTGAGACCCAGGTCAGAAGTCATGATGGCCTTCTCGACCTTCGGCACCATGGGCTTTTCCCACGGCACGACAGTCAGGGTACGCGCATCTTCGGCGCTGATGTTGGCCACCTGATTCAGCGGCACCGGGCTGCCGTAGTAATCGACCGTCACGGCATCCAGGATACTGGGATGCGCACGACCCGTACGGATCTTGCCGAAGGCGGCACCGAGGGACTCGATGGTCTTCTTCATGCGTGATTCGGCGTCTTTCTTGATGTCGTTGATCACAATCTTACCCTCTATCAATCAGCGTGCCTTCCTTGCCACCCACCACCAGGTTGAGCAGCGCGCCTGCCTTGTTCATGTTGAACACCCGCACCGGCATGTCATGGTCACGCACCAGGCAGATGGCGGTCAAATCCATCACGCCAAGCTTCTGCTCCAGGGCGTCGTCATAGCTGAGGCTGTCGTACTTCACGGCATCCGGGAACTTGACCGGGTCCTTGTCGTAGACACCATCTACCTTGGTCGCCTTGATGACGGCATCCGCGTCGATCTCGATACCGCGCAGACAGGCAGCGGAATCGGTAGTGAAGAACGGGTTGCCGGTACCGGCGGAGAAGATGACCACATCGCCAGACGTCAGATAGCGAATGGCGGTACGGCGGTCGTAATGTTCTACCACGCCACTCATCGGGATGGCAGACATCACGCGAGAACGGATATTGGAGCGCTCCAGTGCATCACGCAGTGCCAGACCGTTCATGACGGTTGCCAGCATGCCCATGTGATCACCGGTCACGCGCTCCATGCCGGCTTCCTGCAGGGCTGCGCCACGGAACAGGTTGCCGCCACCGATCACGATACCGACCTGGACACCGATGCCCACCAGCTGACCGATTTCCAGCGCCATGCGATCCAGCACCTTGGGGTCGATGCCGAAATCGCCATCGCCCATCAGGGCCTCACCGGAAAGCTTGAGCAGTATGCGCTTGTACTTGGCATTGCGTTCAGCGGAAATGGTGGCCATGCGAATCTCTCCTGATACTGACATACGGGGACGGGGCGGCCCGAAGGCGGGGGCCAGATACACGATGGCGTGCGCCTAAGCGCACGCCATCGTGAGAAGCGAAAACAGTCAGCCCTTACGCGCGGCTGGCCTGCTCACGGACTTCAGCTGCGAAGTCCACTTCTTCCTTCTCGATACCTTCACCGACTTCCATGCGCACGAAGGACACCACCTCACCGCCGGCAGCCTTGACGAACTCGGCGACGGTCTGGTTCGGGTCCTTGACGAACGGCTGTTCGGTCAGGCTGTTCTCGGCCAGATACTTCTTCAGACGCCCCTGGGACATCTTCTCGGCGATTTCCGCCGGCTTGCCTGCCATGTCCGGCTGAGCAAGGATGATGGCCTTCTCGGCGTCCATCTGTTCCTGCGGCATGTCTGCCGGACGTGCACAGACCGGGTTGACGGCTGCGACGTGCATGGAAACGTCCTTGGCTGCTTCGCCAGTACCGCCATTCAGCAGAGTCAGCGCAGCGATGCGGCCGCCGTGGACGTAGCCACCGACGACGCCGTCAGCCGGCGCTTCGACCAGCTCGGCACGACGAACGGAGATGTTCTCACCGATCTTCTGGACCAGCTGACCACGGGCGTCTTCCAGCTCACCTTCCATCAGGGAGGCGATGTCGGTGTTCTTGGTAGCGAACACACGATCGGCGATCAGCTGAGTGAAGGCCTTGAAATTGTCATCACGAGCGACGAAGTCGGTCTCGGAGTTGACTTCGACCATCACGCCGTAGCTGGCGTCGTCGGCGACCTTGATGACGATGGCGCCTTCAGCGGCCACGCGGCCAGCTTTCTTGGCGGCCTTCAGGCCGGAGTTCTTGCGCAGGTTCTCGATCGCAAGCTCGATGTCGCCACCGGCTTCGGTAAGAGCCTTCTTGCATTCCATCATGCCGAGCGCAGTACGCTCACGCAGTTCCTTGACCATAGATGCGCTGATAGCTGCCATGGGATGAAACCTCTGTCGTGTCGACGTCTTTGAATACGGGAATTCGGTCACGACCGCGGAACGGTCGCAAATGAGGGGGCCTTGGCCCCCTCATTGCCTGACCTGACTGCCACCTGGCTAGGCCATGCCGCACTCAGTGTAGCGCAGCGTTTGTGACAGTCAGATCAAGCCGCCAGGATCACTCTGCTGCGTCTTCTTCAGAAGCAGTTTCGACGAACTCACCGGCCAGCTCTTCTTCCTTGTTCTTGCCACAGGCGCCTGCAATTGCCTGGACATAGATCTGGATGGCACGGATGGAGTCATCGTTACCCGGGATGACGTAGTCCACGCCGTCCGGGTTGGAGTTGGTATCGACGACGCCGATGACCGGGATGCCCAGCTTGTTGGCTTCGTTGATCGCGATGCGCTCGTGGTCAACGTCGATCACGAACATTGCGTCCGGCAGGCCGCCCATGTCCTTGATACCGCCGATGGAACGCTCGAGCTTTTCCTGCTCACGAGTGGCCATCAGGACTTCTTTCTTGGTCAGCTTCGCGAAGGTACCGTCTTCATGCATCTGCTCGATTTCGCGCAGGCGCTTGATGGACTGACGGATGGTCTTGAAGTTGGTCAGCATGCCGCCCAACCAGCGATGGTTGACGTACGGCTGGCCAGCCTTGCGAGCTTCTTCCTTGATGATCTTGCCGGCAGCGCGCTTGGTGCCCACGAACATGATCTTGTTGCCATTGGCAGCCATCTTCTCGACCACTGACACGGCTTCGTTCAGCGCCGGCAGGGTGTGCTCGAGGTTGATGATGTGGATCTTGTTGCGAGCGCCGAAGATGAACTTGGACATCTTCGGGTTCCAGTACTTGGTCTGGTGACCGAAGTGTGCGCCTGCCTTGAGCAGATCGCGCATGTTGACTTGCGCCATGTGAATATCTCCTGGATATCGGGTTGGGCCTCCACGTCCCCCATGGATCCGACCGCTTGCGCGGCACCCGGGACCATGTGACGGAACGTGTGTGGATTGGGGTTATGTACGTCAGTCCTTCAATCTCGCCTCGGCCAGGCGCCCGGAGGTGGCCGATCGAGGAGAATTTGCAGGAAAGCGCGCGGCTTTATACCATAGCTCGACCACGATATGAAGTCGCCACTACCCGACGCGGCACGCGATGTACCGCGCCATCCCCCCGTCACGCGCGGCCTGGCGGCATTTCATCCCTCTTATCTCCTGCCTCGAGTCCTCATGAACATTCCCATCAAGACAGCTGAAGAAATCGACAAGATGCGCGTCGCCGGCCGTCTGGCGGCTGAAGTGCTGGAGCTGCTCGACGAGCACGTCCGTCCCGGCATCACCACGGGCGAGCTCAACCGCATCGCGCACCACCACATCACCGAAGTTCAGGGCTGCATTCCGGCACCGCTCAACTACCACGGCTTCCCGAAATCGATCTGCACCTCGATCAATCACGTGGTCTGTCACGGCATTCCCGATGACAACAAGAAGCTCAAGAAGGGTGACATCCTCAACATCGACATCACCGTGATCAAGGATGGCTATCACGGCGACACCTCGAAGATGTACTTCGTCGGCGAACCGAGCATCCAGGCCGAGCGTCTGTGCCGCATCACCCAGGAATGCCTCTATAAAGGCATCGAGCTGGTACGTCCGGGCGTACGCCTGTCAGAAATCGGTCGCGCGATCCAGAAGCATGCCGAAGCGGCAGGCTACAGTGTCGTGCGTGACTTCTGCGGCCACGGCATCGGCGCCGGCTTCCATGAAGACCCGCAGGTGCTGCACTATGACGGCTACGAAACCCGTGCTGACGCCGAGCTTCTGGAAGGCATGTGCCTGACCATCGAGCCGATGGTCAATGTCGGCGGCTACAAGGTGAAGGTCCTCAAGGACGACTGGACGGCTGTCACCAAGGACAAGAGCCTCTCGGCCCAGTGGGAGCACACCCTGCTGGTCACCGCCACCGGCGTTGAGGTGCTGACACGTCGCACGGAAGAGGACCTCTCCTTCCTCGAGGGTTGATCAAGATGCTCCTGCACCACTATCACTTCGTCGAGCGTGAAGCGCTCTACGATGCCGTCACCCTGGACGGCGAGCTGGCCACGACGAAGACCCCCATCCCGCTGTTCAAGCGGGCTCTGGCACAGGTACAGGAGCGTCTCGAGGCTCGTTTCAAGGCGGGCGCCGACATCCGCGACCTCATCCATGGTCGTGCCCGCGCCATCGATCGCCTGCTGGCCATCGCCTGGCAACGTCAGGCCTGGCCGGATGACGGCATCGCCCTGCTCGCCGTGGGCGGCTACGGCCGTGGCGAGCTGCACCCGCATTCCGACATCGACCTGCTGCTGTTGCTGGAGCAGGACGACGACACGCCCTATCGTGAGGCGCTATCCGACTTCATCACCTTCCTGTGGGACATCGGTCTCGAGATCGGCCAGTCCGTGCGCTCGCTGAGTGATTGCGAACGTGAGGCACGCGCCGATGTCACCGTGATCACCAACCTGCTGGAATCCCGCGTTATCGCCGGCCCGCAGCGACTGCGCGAGGCCATGCGCGAACGCCTGGCTACCGACCGCCTGTGGCCGGCCGAAGCCTTCTTCGAGGCCAAGTGGCAGGAGCAGATCGCGCGTCACCACAAGTTCGCCAACACCGAATACCACCTCGAACCCAACATCAAGTCGTCGCCGGGCGGCCTGCGTGACATCCAGATGATCGGCTGGGTCGCCAAGCGCCACTTCGGGGTCGAGCGCTACGACAACCTGGTCGCACTGGGCTTCATGAATGATGCCGAACTGCGCATTCTCAGCCAGGGCCAGGCCTTCCTGTGGCAGGTGCGCTTCGCGCTGCACATGCTGGCCGGGCGCGCCGAGGACCGGCTGCTGTTCGACCACCAGCGCACCATCGCCGAGCTATTCGGCTTCCGCGATACGCCCGAGCATCTGGCGGTCGAGCAGTTCATGAAGCGCTACTACCGCCATGTCACCGCCCTGGCGGGCCTCAATGACATGCTGCTGCAGCACTTCGACGAGGCCATCCTGCGCCATGACGAACCGGTCAACATCGTGCCGCTCAATCCGCGCTTCGAGATCCGCAGCGGCTACATCAGCCTGCGCGAGGAAGGCGTGTTCCGCCGCCGCCCCGCCGCGCTGCTGGAGCTGTTCCTGCTGATGGCGCAGCATCCGGAGATCGAGGGCGTGCGCGCCGACACCATCCGCGCGCTGCGTGATCATCGCCACCAGATCGACGACGCCTTCCGCGATGACGTGCGCCACCAGAGTCTGTTCATGGAGCTGATGCGCTGTGGCGGCAACGTGCCCCGCGTACTCAAGCGCATGGCGCGCTACGGCATCCTCGGCAAGTACCTGCCGGCCTTCGGGCGTGCCGTGGGACTGATGCAGCACGACCTCTTCCACGTCTACACCGTCGATGCGCACACCCTGCGCCTGCTCAAGGTCGCCCAGGAATTCCGCGCCCCCGATGCCGAGGAGGAATTCCCGGTCGCCGCGACCCTGATCCGCGAACTGCCCAAGCTGGAGCTGCTGTGGATCGCCGGGCTCTATCACGACATCGGCAAGGGCCGTGGCGGCGACCACTCCGAGATCGGCGCCGTCGAGGTCGAGGACTTCGCGCGCCGTCATGACCTCAGCCCGCGCGACACCCGTACGCTGAGCTGGCTGGTGCGCCACCACCTGCTGATGTCGATGACCGCCCAGAAGCAGGACATCGCCGACCCCGAGATCATCACCCGCTTCGCCGAGATCGTCGGCGACGAGACGCACCTCGATTATCTCTACGTGCTGACGGTGGCCGACATCAACGCCACCAACCCGTCGCTGTGGAACGGCTGGCGTGCGGCATTGCTGCGCCAGCTGCACATGGAGACGCGCCGGGCGCTGCGCCGTGGCCTCGAGCACCCACCGGAGCGCCACGAGTGGATCACCGAGACCCGTGAGGAGGCACTGTCCCTGCTGGCCGGCATGGGCACCGCCCGCACTGACGCCGAGGCGCTGTGGGCCAGCCTCGGCGACGACTACTTCGTACGCTACGCGCCCAGCGAGGTGGCCTGGCACACTCAGGGCATCCTGGCGCGCCAGGCGGCACCGCAGCTCGACGAGCATGGCGAGCCGCTGCCGCTGGTACTGACCAGCGCGCCCACCGAGGAGATGACCGAAGGCGGCACCAAGGTCTTCATCCATACCCGCTCGGTGGACAACCTGTTCGCGGCCACTGCCGCGGCGCTGGAACAGCTGGGGCTCTCGATCCACGATGCGCGCATCGCCACCTCCAGCCACAACTGGACGCTCAACACCTTCATCCTGCTCGACGATGAAGGTGAGCCGATCCGCGATGCCGCACGCCTGGCCGATATCCGCACCCATCTGGTCGAAGAGCTGGATGACCCGGATGACTACTCGGTGATCGTCAATCGTCACACGCCGCGCCAGCTCAAGCATTTCCGCATCGCGCCGCGCATCACGCTGAGCCAGGACTACACCAACGGCCGCAGCGTACTGGAAGTGATCGCCTCGGACCGCCCGGGCCTGCTGGCGCGCATCGGCCGCGTGTTCATGGAGCACGAGATCGCCATCGACGCCGCCAAGATCGCCACCCTCGGCGAGCGCGTCGAGGATATCTTCTTCATCACCGACCGCGCCGGCGAGCCCATCACCGACCCCGAGCGCCAGACACGCCTGCGTGACGCCCTCACCGAAGTCCTCGAGGTCGGCGAGCGCGGCTGAGACACGTGACGGCACATGACGGCACGTGACGAGAGTACAGAGGGAAAGCGCCGGCCGGCACCCCGCGATTGAGGGGACCGGCCGGCTTCCCTATAATCGCGAGTCGACCTGCATGGCAGTCCAGTGACTCGCGGACGCCTTCCTTCCTGCTCGGCCGGCAGCCTGACTGCCACGGCCATCACCCATGGAACGTGCATGAACCCGGATCTCGACCAGCTCAAGCCCTACCCGTTTGAAACCCTGGCCAAGCTGCGCGAGGGCGTCGTGCCCAACCCCGCCCTGGACCCGATTGCACTGACCATCGGCGAGCCGCGTCATGCGCCGCCCGAGTTCGTGCTCGACACCCTGCGCGAGCACATCATGGGCGTGGCCAAATACCCCGCCACCGGCGGGCTGCCGGAATTGCGCCAGGCGATTGCCGACTGGCTCGAAAAGCGCTTCTCGCTCAACGCCACGCCGGATATCGACCAGCAGGTCCTGCCGGTCACCGGCACCCGCGAAGCACTGTTCGCCTTCATCCAGGCCTCGCTGGACAGCACGCGTCCGGCGCGCGTGCTGGTGCCGAATCCCTTCTATCAGATCTACGAAGGCGCGACGCTGCTGGCCGGCGGCGATGTCACCTACCTGCCCTGCCCCGCCGAGAATGGCTTCCGCCCTGATTACGCGGCGGTGCCGGCGGACGTGTGGCGCGACACCCAGATCGTCTTCGTCTGCTCGCCGGGCAATCCCACCGGTGCCGTGACACCGCTGGCCGATTTCCAGCAGCTGATTCGCCTCGCCGACGAGCATGACTTCCTGATCGCCTCCGATGAGTGCTACTCGGAGCTGTACCTCGACGAAGGCACACCGCCGCCGGGCCTGCTGCAGGCCTGTGCCGCCATGGGCCGCGATGACTATGCGCGCTGTGTGGTCTTCCACTCGCTGTCCAAACGCTCCAACCTGCCGGGCCTGCGCTCCGGCTTCGTGGCCGGCGATGGCGAGGTGATCCGTCGCTTCCGTCACTACCGCACCTATCACGGCTGCGCGATGCCGCTGCATCACCAGTATGCCTCCATCGCTGCCTGGAATGATGAAGCCCACGTACTGGCCAATCGCGATGCCTACCGCGAGAAGTTTGCCGCCGTGACCGAAATCCTTGCGCCGGTAATGGACTTCCCGACACCGGAAGCCAGCTTCTACCTGTATCCCGCCGTGCCCGGCGGTGACGACGCCGCCTTCACCCGCGACCTGCTGCGTGAAGAGGCGGTCGGCGTGCTGCCGGCAAGCTACATGGCGCGCGAGGTGGACGGCGTGAATCCGGGTGCCGGGCGCATTCGTCTGGCGCTGGTGGCCGAACTGGAACAGACCGTCGAAGCCGCCCAGCGCCTGCGTCGCTTCGTTGAACGCCTGCGCTGAGCGCCAGGCCTGCACGGGCTGACAGCAGCCCAACACTGGATGACAGCCCCGCCCGGCGGGGTGGATTGGCTCAAGGAGACCGCCATGCACGTGCTCTACGGCATCAAGACCTGCGATACCTGCCGCAAGGCGCGCCGCGCCCTCGACGATCGGGGCGTGCCCTACCGCTGGCATGACCTGCGCGAGGATGGCCTCTCCGCCAGCCTGCTGGAATCCTGGCTGGAGCAGGCCGCCTGGAGCAGCCTGCTCAACAAGCGCAGCACCAGCTGGCGCAACCTGAGCGATGAACAACGTGACAGCCTCGATGCCAATTCGGCACGCGCATTGATGCTGGAGCACCCGACCCTGATCAAGCGTCCCATTCTCGAGCGTCATCCCGCCGACAATGAGATGGATCTGGTGATCGGCTATGACAAGGCGGTCTACGAATCGCAGGATTGAGTTACCCCTTACACCACTGGACACCTCGGAGATTGACACGATGTTGAGCCTTGCCCTCGGAATCGGCACCCAGAACACCACCGGCGACTGGCTGGAAGTCTATTATCCTGCCCCGCTGTTCAAGCCGACCGCTGCCGTTGTTGACGCCGCTCGCAAGGCACTGGACGCACCGGCTGGCACCACCGCCACCAGCTTCCTGCCGGAACACTGCGCCGCCCTGGCCAGCGCCCTGCGCGACGCCGGTGACAGCGCCCAGGCCGAACTGGCCGAGAGCCTGGCCACCAGCCAGCGCCCGCTGGTCGCCATGTTCATCGAGGAAAATGCCGCCCCGCAGAGCGTGCCGGAGGTCTACCTCAAGCTGCACCTGCTGTCTCACCGCATGGTGCGCCCGCACGGCATCGACCTGACCGGCATGTTCGGTCTGCTCAAGAATGTCGCCTGGACCAACGAAGGCGCCATCGACATCGAAGAGCTGCCGGCGCGCCGCCTCAAGGCCCGCCTGGAAGGTCGCACCCTGTCCGTGGACTGCGTCGACAAGTTCCCGAAGATGACCGACTACGTGGTGCCGACCGGCATCCGTGTCGCCGATACCGCACGTGTGCGTCTGGGTGCCTACCTGGGCGAAGGCACCACCGTGATGCACGAAGGCTTCTGCAACTTCAATGCCGGCACCGAAGGCCCGGGCATGGTCGAGGGCCGTATCGCTGCGGGCGTCTTCGTCGGCAAGGGGTCTGATCTTGGCGGCGGATGCTCCACCATGGGCACCCTGTCCGGTGGCGGCAACATCGTCATCAAGGTCGGCGAAGGCTGTCTGATCGGCGCCAATGCCGGTATCGGCATCCCGCTGGGCGATCGCTGCACCGTGGAAGCTGGCCTGTACATCACCGCTGGCACCAAGGTCATGGTCTTCGACAACGAAGGCCAGGAAGTCGAGACGATCGCAGCACGTGAGCTGGCGAATCAGGACGACCTGCTGCTGCGTCGCAACTCGATCACCGGTCGTGTCGAATGCCTCACCAACAAGAGCGCCATCGCGCTCAACGATGCCCTGCACGCTCACAACTGATACGTGTGACGGCTGCCTGTCAGCATGACGGGCAGCCGTGGCATTTCCCGGCTCGGGCAGCAGTGTCCGAGCCGGCATGAACACACTTCGTCTCTCCCCCCCCCGAATTTCGCGCTGTCGCTCCTCGCGATGACGCCTGCAGCGATGGCCCATGATGACTGATTCAAACGCACCGCTTCCTCCACGCCCCGCCGATCTGTCTCCGACGCTGGAGCTGGCCTTCGATCTCATCTCACGCCCCTCGGTCACGCCGGACGACCTGGACTGCCAGACCCTGATGATCGAACGCCTCGAGGCGCTGGGCTTCACCATCACGCGGCTGCCCTTCGGCGATGTCGACAACTTCTGGGCGGTGCGTGGACACCATGGTCCGGTGCTGGCCTTCGCCGGCCATACCGATGTCGTGCCGACGGGCCCAGAAGCCAACTGGCAGTATCCGCCGTTCTCGCCGTGCATCGACGATGCCGGCTTCCTGTGTGGCCGTGGCGCCGCCGACATGAAGGGTTCGCTGGCCGCGATGCTGACTGCCACCGAGCGCTTCGTGACCGCCAACCCGGACCACGAAGGCCGCATCGCCTTCCTGATCACCTCCGACGAGGAAGGCCCGGCGGTTCACGGCACTCGTGCGGTGGTCGAGTATCTGCGCGAGCATCATGAGCGCCTCGATTACTGCATCGTCGGCGAGCCGTCCTCCACCGACTACGCCGGGGACGTGATCAAGAATGGCCGTCGCGGCTCGCTGGGTGCAGTCATGCACATCAAGGGCATCCAGGGCCATGTGGCCTACCCGCATCTGGCGCGCAACCCGATCCACGATGCCGCCCCGGCTCTGGCTGACCTGGCCGCCGAGCATTGGGACAACGGCAATGACTTCTTCCCGGCGACCAGCTTCCAGATCTCCAACATCCGTGGCGGTACCGGCGCGACCAACGTCATCCCCGGCGAGCTGGAAGTGGTCTTCAACTTCCGCTACTCAACCGAGCTGACCGCCGATGATCTCAAGCGTCGCACCTATGAGATCCTCGAGAAGCACGGTCTGGACGTCGAGATCGAGTGGAACCTGAGTGGTGAACCCTTCCTGACGCCGGAAGGTGCGCTGGTCGATGCCGCCGTGCACGGCGTGGAACGCGCGCTGGGACGCAAACCTGTCCTGTCCACCTCAGGCGGCACCTCCGATGGTCGCTTCATCGCCACGCTCGGCACTCAGGTCGTCGAGCTGGGGCCGGTCAACGCGACCATCCACAAGATCGATGAACGCGTCATGGCCAGCGACCTGGACCGACTCTCCAGCGCCTACGAGCACATCCTGGAATACCTGTTTGTCCCCGCGACCCAAGAGACCCCGGCATGAGCGACACCCCGCACAATGACGCCGATGAGCAATATCCGGACATCGAGATCTACCTCAAGCCCTTGAGCCTGGAAGCACTGGGCGCCTGGCTGGGCGAGCAGTTCGGTCAGGTCGTCGTCTTCCAGCCGGCCGGCAAGCTGCAGCACCGTACGCGCCTCACGCGTGATGGCGCCGAGATCGCGGTGCTGGTGGTCGAGAAGGTCGCCGATGGCTTCGCCAGCCTGTGGTTCGACAGCGCCAGTACCCCCTGGGCGCGCGATGTCGACTGCGCACGCGACGCCGCCCGGGCCCTGCAGGTCGAGACGCGTTGCTCACTGGGCAGCTGGCAGCCCGGTGATGAGCCGGACCGCTTCTTCCGCGTCATGGCTGATGGCAGCGAAGAGGCCTTCACCTGGCCGGACAAGGGCTGAGTGACCCGTCTCTTCTGGTGACAGTCCATGAAACGACAACGCCCCGCAGGCTGGCCTGCGGGGCGTTGTCGTCTTTCACTGAGCGAGTCAGCGATCAGGTGATGACTGTCACGTCATCCGCCTGCAGGCCACGCTCATTGCTGATGACGTGGTAACGCACTTTCTGACCTTCGGCCAAGGTACGGTGGCCCTTGCCACGAATGGCACGGAAGTGAACGAAGACATCTTCACCACTTTCACGGGTCACGAAACCGTAGCCCTTGTTGACATTGAACCACTTGACCTCGCCGATCTCACGATCGTCGTCCTCGACTTCAGCCAGCACTGCAGAGCGCGGAGACAGCACCGGGATGGCAAGCGTCGCGATCAACAGCAGGATGAACACGGCCGCGACGGCAGCCGCGTACGCCAGCTCGAAGCCCTCGACGCTAAGCGCCTGGCTCAGGGTGTCGGCCAGCTGGCCGCCGGTCAGGGTGATGAAGACAGCAATCAGCAACGGTGCCGGCAGTGCCAGCAGCAGGCTGATGATGAAACAACGGAAGAACGTCTTGGAACTCATCAAGATAAACTCTCTAGGTAATGGGTGGAGGTGTAACGCGAGGGCAGAAATGAGTGCTTCGGATGATCCCTATCAGAATGTTCTGCCCTTGATCGCAATGGACAGCGCCTGACCGCACGACAGGGGTACAGCAGCTATCGTCAGTCGGGAAACTGCCTGAATGCAGCGCCTCACGGCGGTGCCCGTCACCGTCACTGATACACGCGAAGATACCTGTGCATCGCTCTGGTGACGTCGTGGCTCGTGATGCAGGTAACTCCACATCAGTCGATGGAACCGGCCCTGTCAATGACGCGCGAAGCGCAGGCGATCGAAGGCCGTCAATGGGTGCGATATACGAAAAACAAGTCAATCGCACTGTCAGCAGTCTATCACGCCTCTTCCTGATGCGTCTGAGGCAACTCAGTGACAATCCTTCAACACTTTGCGGTACTTCGACAACGATCCAGGCAATGATCCCGGTAATGACCGAAGCAACGATTCGGCGTGCCATCGCTCAGAAATCGTGGCATGAGTCGTCATCCAACGGCGGCCGCCTTACCCTCCTCCTCCATTGCTAACGCGGACCATTCCCTCACCCTCTGGAACCCAGATGCATGACAACCTCGACTGATCCCAACCTGGAAGCCCGACTGGAAGCACTGGAATCGCGCCTCGCGCATCAGGATGACTGGCTCGAGACCCTCGATCGCACCGTCATCGCCCAGCAGCGCCAGATAGAGACCCTCGAGCGCCTCACCGCGCTGATGGCCAGCCAGCTCCGCACCCTGCGCGAACAGCAAGGCAATGCAGACTCGACAGCACCTTTCAGTGCGCAGCCACACGACGAGCTGCCACCCCATTACTGAGCCTCAGCCCTCCCAGCCAAGTCCTGACAGGGCCTTGAACGCAGGCCGGCCCCGCAGCGAGGCTGCGGGGCCGGTCGGGCAGTGCTGAATCAGACTGTATCGAATCAGACTGTCTCAAATCAGAAAGTGCCGAATCAGACACTCTCGACACAGATCGTGTCGACATGGATCGTGTTGAAATGGGCAGGACGATCTCAGGCGATGAGGCCGTCCAGATAACGCTCGGCATCCAGCGCCGCCATGCAGCCGGTACCGGCAGAGGTGATCGCCTGACGGTAGACGTGGTCCATCACATCGCCACAGGCATAGACACCGGGGATGCTGGTCTGGGTGGCATTGCCTTCCAGACCGGACTGGACCTTGAGATAGCCGCCCTGCATCTCGAGCTGGCCTTCGAACAGGCTGGTATTCGGACGGTGGCCGATGGCGATGAACACGCCCATCGAGCTCAACTCCTTGGTGGCACCGCTTTCGACATGACGCAGACGCACGCCGGTGACGCCGGAGTTGTCGCCCAGCACTTCGTCGAGGGTGTGGTGCCATTCGACCGCCATGTTGCCGTTCTCGACCTTGTCGAACAGCTTGTCCTGCAGGATCTTCTCGGCGCGCAGGCTGTCACGGCGATGCACCAACGTGACCTTGGAGGCGATGTTGGACAGGTACAGCGCCTCCTCGACAGCGGTGTTGCCACCACCGACTACCACGACTTCCTGATTGCGATAGAAGAAGCCGTCACAGGTCGCACAGGCCGAGACGCCCTGGCCCATGAACTGCTGCTCACTCGGCAGCCCCAGGTACTGCGCGCTGGCGCCGGTAGCGATGATCAGGGCGTCACAGCTGTAGCTGCCGTTGTCACCCTTGAGCAGGAAGGGACGCTCACCGAGGGTCACTTCATTGATGTGATCGAACAGGATCTCGGTCTCGAAGCGCTCGGCGTGACGGCGCATGCGCTCCATCAGCTCCGGTCCCTGCACGCCGGCATCATCACCCGGCCAGTTGTCGACATCGGTGGTAGTGGTCAGCTGACCACCCATCTGCATGCCGGTGATCAACAGCGGTTTGAGATTGGCACGCGCGGCATAGACGGCAGCGGTATAACCCGCCGGGCCGGAACCAAGGATGATCAGACGTTCGTGACGGACATTGCTCATGGATGACCTCAGTGACAGATGAAGGCGGAGAAATTCACCAACCGCCGCAGCGACGGCTGATGATCAATGTGCTGAGCGATACGGACAGCGAGCGCGATCGGCATGGCTCAGGACACGGTGGTGATGGAACGGAGGACTGCGCAGAGTAGCGCAGACGGGCCAGGCTTTCAGCACTGCGCTCAGACCGGCATCGCAGATGCTTATGACGCAAGCTTCAGATGCGCGGAAGCCGCCGCCAAGGGCGACGGCTTCCGGCTCGCCTACCTCTCGATACACTCACGCAGAGGTGTCGGAGGCAGGCGCTCGATCAGTCAGCCATGGAATGCATGAACTGATCTCGTCAGCAGCGACTTACAGGCTGCTGGAGTGGCCTGCCAGGTACTTGGCAACACCTTCCGCGGTGTCCTTCATGCCTTCCTGACCTTCTTCCCAACCTGCCGGGCAGACTTCGCCGTTGGTCTGGTGGAACTGCAGGGCCTTGACCATGCGGACCATCTCGTCGACGTTACGGCCCAGCGGCAGGTTGTTGACGACCTGGTGCTGGACGACACCCTCTTCGTCGATCAGGAAGGAAGCGCGCAGAGCGACGCCAGCTTCCGGATGCTCGATGCCGTATGCCTGGGTGACTTCGTGCTTGACGTCAGCCACGATCGGGAAGCCGACTTCACCGATGCCGCCAGCGTCCGGAGAGGTCTTGCGCCATGCGTGGTGAGTGAACTGGGAATCGATGGACACACCGATGACTTCGACGCCGAGTTCCTTGAACTTCGCCAGACGGTTGTCGTGGGCGATGATTTCAGACGGGCAAACGAAGGTGAAGTCCAGCGGCCAGAAGAACAGCACGCGCAGCTTGCCGTTGGAATCAGACAGCTTGTAGTTGTCGACGATGGTACCGTCGCCCAGCACTGCTGCGGCTTCGAAATCCGGGGCCTGACGTCCGACCAATACGCTCATGGTGATCTCCTGAGGAATAATGATGATAAAGGCAGCGGACCGCCTTTGTGATGAATCGCCACACAGACTAATCGCCACGTGTGGCAGATGCCAAATGTTTGCTGCAATCGCCACCATAGAGATTGCCTATGGCAGCTCGATGACGCCAACAGCGAGTGTCAGGATCATAAGTGACCTCGCCCATAGAATACAGCATCTCCGGTACCCTGCCTTGGAAGCCAGCCACACACGGCGCTCACGTGATCACGCCGTAGGCGGTCATCACAGCACGTCGTCATCCTGGCCGATATCCAGACCTTCGAGTTCCCCGCTGATCGGGTCGACCTGCTGGCGCACCTGAATCGGCTGACAGCAACGCTCGCAATCAATGATGTTGGTCAGACTGCCCTCGTCCAGATCCAGAAACACCGTGAAGGGCGTATCGCAGTAGGGACAGTTGATCTCCACCTCATGCAGCGCCTCATTGACCGGCCCCTCCTCATCATCCAGCAGCTCATGACCCGGCCATTCATCGGACTGCCCCGAGGAATGCTCCGCCAGCCACTGCTCGACCGCCGCACCCAGAACCTCATCATCTTCCAACAGCTCGCCGGATTCGCTCGGCCTGCGCCCTTGATCGTTCATGACAGCCTCCGTTGTGCCTGATGGTGAACGCGACGGACGTTGCGAGGGGCACCGTTTCGGATGCCATTGCATTGGATACCTCAGAGGCCGCATTCACGCCGCGCGAGAATCGTGGCGGCAAACTCTATGGCAGCGAACGCGACGCAGGGTTCCTTGCTTCACACTACTCTCGATGATGGTGTGCGCTTGAATTCCTGTCACATGATGACCATAGCCTTATACAGGTAACCATACGCGACCTGGCAGTCGCTCTCGCGACGCGTCGCATCCGGCCGAGGCACCTGACGCGACTGTTGAACGACACTTCAGCAGTCTGGCCGGTGAAGACAACGACAAGGAGGAGAATCATGGGTTCCCAGCGCTCTCAGTCACTGGATTCGCTTGACACCCTCTCCGAGCTGGAAGTCGGAGACAAGCGCTATCACTACTACTCGCTCAAGAAGGCGGCCGACACGCTTGGCGACCTGACGCGACTGCCCTTCACGCTCAAGGTGCTACTGGAAAACCAGCTGCGCTTCGAGGACGGTGAAACCGCGACCAAGGAAGACATCAAGGCACTGGCCGACTGGCAGAAGACCGCTTCCAGCACCCATGAGATCGGCTATCGTCCAGCGCGCGTGCTGATGCAGGACTTCACCGGCGTGCCCGGTGTGGTCGACTTGGCCTCCATGCGTGACGCCGTCAAGAAGCTCGGCGCCGACCCCGAGAAGGTCAATCCGCTGACTCCGGTGGACCTGGTCATCGACCACTCGGTGATGGTGGATCACTACGGCGATCCGAGCGCCTTCAAGGACAACGTGCGCATCGAGATGGAGCGCAACCGCGAACGTTACGAATTCCTGCGCTGGGGCCAGCAGGCCTTCGACAACTTCTCCGTCGTCCCGCCAGGCACCGGTATCTGCCATCAGGTGAACCTGGAATACCTCGGCCGCGCTGTCTTCACACGTGAAGTGGATGGCAAGACCTTCGCCTACCCTGACACCCTGGTCGGCACCGACTCCCATACCACCATGATCAACGGCCTCGGCGTTCTCGGCTGGGGCGTCGGCGGTATCGAGGCGGAAGCCGCGATGCTCGGCCAGCCGGTCTCGATGCTGATTCCGGAAGTGGTCGGCTTCAAGCTGACCGGCAAGCTCAACGAAGGCATCACCGCGACGGACCTGGTACTGACCGTCACCCAGATGCTGAGAAGCCGCGGCGTGGTCGGCAAATTCGTCGAGTTCTACGGTGATGGCCTGGATGACCTGCCGCTGGCCGACCGCGCGACCATCGCCAACATGGCGCCGGAGTATGGCGCTACCTGCGGCTTCTTCCCGCTGGATGACGAGACGCTCAACTACATGCGTCTGTCCGGTCGCTCCGATGAGCAGGTCGCGCTGGTCGAGGCCTATGCCAAGGAGCAGGGCCTGTGGCGCGAACCGGGCCACGAACCGGTCTTCTCCGATACGCTCGAGCTGGACATGACTGATGTCGTCGCCTCCCTCGCTGGCCCCAAACGCCCGCAGGACCGAGTCGCGCTCACTGACATAAAGCAGACCTTCGAGAAGATTCTCGGTGATCAACTGGGAGAAGTGCCGGACATCGAGGACGGCAAGTGGCTGTCCGAGGGTGGCCAGACCGCCGTCGATGTCAAGCAGAGCTACGACAAGCAGAGCGAGGTGAAGAACGGCGATTACAGCGAGCTGGATGGCGAGACCTTCCGTCTCGACCACGGTGATGTGGTCATCGCCGCCATCACCTCCTGCACCAACACCTCCAACCCCAGCGTGATGCTGGCGGCAGGCCTGGTGGCGCGCAAGGCGCGCGAGAAAGGCCTGAGCAGCAAGCCGTGGGTCAAGACCTCTCTGGCGCCGGGCTCCAAGGTCGTCACTGACTACCTGGCGACTGCCGGCGTGCAGGATGACCTCAACGAGCTGGGCTTCAACCTGGTCGGCTATGGCTGCACCACCTGTATCGGCAACTCCGGGCCGCTGCCGGAACCGGTCGAGGACGCCATCAATGCGCGCGACCTGACGGTCGCCTCGGTGCTGTCGGGCAACCGCAACTTCGAGGGTCGCGTGCATCCCAACGTGCGTACCAACTGGCTGGCGTCGCCGCCCCTGGTGGTCGCCTATGCTCTCGCCGGCACCGTACGGGTCGATCTCTCCAAGGAGCCGCTGGGCAAGGACACCGAGGGCAATGACGTCTTCCTCAAGGACATCTGGCCGAGTCAGGCCGAGATCGCCGAGGCCGTCGAGCAGGTACGCACCGAGATGTATCGCAAGGAGTACGCCGAGGTCTTCGACGGTGATGAGACCTGGCAGGCCATCGAGGTACCGGAAGCCGAAGTGTATGAGTGGAAGGATTCCACCTACATCCAGCATCCGCCGTTCTTCGAAGGCATGCAGCGTGAGCCCGAAGCCGTTCAGGATGTCGAGAATGCCCGCGTGCTGGCGATGCTCGGCGACTCGGTGACCACCGACCACATCTCGCCGGCCGGCGCCATCAAGCCGGACAGCCCGGCGGGTCGTTACCTCAAGGAGAACGGGGTCGAGGTCAAGGACTTCAACTCCTACGGCTCGCGTCGCGGCAACCACGAAGTGATGATGCGCGGCACCTTCGCCAACGTGCGTATCCGCAACGAGATGCTCGATGGTGTCGAGGGCGGCGAGACCCGCCACGTACCGTCCGGCGAGCAGATGGCCATCTACGATGCCGCCATGAAGTACGCCGAGGAAGGCACGCCGCTGGTAGTCGTCGCCGGCAAGGAGTACGGCACCGGCTCCTCACGTGACTGGGCCGCCAAGGGCACCCTGCTGCTGGGCGTGCGTGCGGTGATCGCCGAGTCCTACGAGCGCATCCATCGCTCCAACCTGATCGGCATGGGCGTGGTGCCGCTGCAGTTCCCCGAAGGCGAGAGCCGCCAGTCGCTGGGGCTGACCGGTGATGAGGAAATCAGCATCAGCGGCCTGAATGACCTGACGGCCGGCGGCAAGGTCCAGGTCACCTTCAAGAGCGACAAGGGTGAGCAGAAGATCGAGGCGCTGTGCCGCATCGATACCGACAACGAGCTGGAGTACTACCGCCACGGCGGCATCCTCCACTACGTGCTGCGCGGCATGCTGTAACCCGCCAGCCGCTCACCGCAGCGCTGACTGCCACACAAAAGCCCCCGCAGGCATGGCCTGCGGGGGCTTCTTCATTTACGCAGTCTGTACCATGCGCTCAATGACGGCGCAGGCGCGATCAGAATGCCTTGCGACGGTAAGCGCGGTAACGCGGCTGCCAGAAGTTCTTCTCGATGTTGGCCTGGATGATCTCGTCGCTGGAGGTCAGCGCCACACCATCGGTCTGGGCCTGACGCGCCACGTCGAAGGCGATCTGACGGCTGATATCCTGGATGTCGCCAAGTGACGGCAGCAGCGCGCCCTCGCCCTTCAGGACGATGGGAGCGTTGTTGGCCAGCGCGTTGGCGGCGGCCATCAGCATGTTGTCGGTGATGCGTGAGGCATTGGACGCCAGCACACCCAGACCGATGCCCGGGAAGATGTAGGCATTGTTGCACTGAGCGATCGCGTGGGTATGGCCATTGTGCTCGACCGGCGCGAACGGGCTGCCGGTGGCGACCAGCGCCTTGCCGTCGGTCCACTCGATGACTTCTGCCGGTGTCGCTTCGACGCGTGAGGTCGGGTTGGACAGCGGCATCACCAGCGGGCTCTCGCAGCCGGCCTGCACGGCACGGATCACGTCTTCGCTGAACAGGCCACGCTGGCCGGACACACCGATCAGTACGCTCGGCTTGGCGGCCTTGACCACATCCAGCAGGCCGCGGTCACCGAAGTCGGTCACGCTGTCGACGTCATGGGCCAGACGGCTCTGGAAGTCGTAGAGGCCTTCCATGTCGCTGGTCAGCAGACCGAAGCGATCGACCATGAAGACGCGCTTGCGGGCCTCGGCCTCGTCCATGCCTTCCTTGACCATCGCCACCACGATCATCTCGGCGATACCGCAGCCGGCGCTACCGGCACCCAGGAAGGTGACGCGCTGGTCGGAGAGCTTCTCGCCCTTGGCCTTGCAGGCCGCCATCAGAGTCGCGACCACGACGGAGGCGGTGCCCTGGATGTCGTCGTTGAAGCAGCACACTTCATCGCGGTAACGCTCGAGCAGCGGCATGGCGTTGGCCTGCGCGAAGTCCTCGAACTGGATCATGGCCTTCGGCCAGCGACGCTTCACGGCAGTGATGAATTCGGCCATGAAGGCGTTGTAGTCATCACCGGTGACGCGCTCGTGACGCCAGCCCATGTAGCGCGGGTCGTCGAGCAGCTTCTGGTTGTTGGTGCCAAGATCCAGCGAGATCGGCAGCGTGTAGGCCGGGCTGATGCCTCCACAGGCGGTGTACAGCGACAGCTTGCCGATGGGGATACCCATGCCGCCGATGCCCTGATCGCCCAGCCCCAGGATACGCTCGCCATCGGTGACGACGATGACCTTGACGTTGTCCTTGGTCGCGGAGCGCAGGATGTCATCCATGTGCTCGCGATCCGGGTAGGAGATGAACAGGCCGCGGTGGTTGCGGTAGATGTTGGAGAATTCCTCGCACGCCTGACCGACGGTCGGGGTGTAGATGATCGGCATCATCTCCTCGAGGTGTTCCTCGATCACACGGAAGAACAGGGTCTCGTTGTCGTCCTGCACAGAGCGCAACAGTATGTGCTTGTCGAGGTCGGTAGCGCACTGCTGATACTGGCTGTAGACGCGCGCGACCTGCTCTTCGATGCTCTCGACATTCTGCGGCAGCAAGCCCATCAGATTGAAGCTGACACGCTCCTCGAGGCTGAAGGCGCTGCCCTTGTTGAGCAGCGGCATCTCGAGCAGGCTCGGGCCGGCGTAAGGAACATACAGGGCGCGCTTGGAAGTATCCGTCATGGCGAGACTCTTGAATCAGTGGGGACGACCTCACGCTCGGCAAGCTTTCGGCATGCCGGCAGACAAGCGCAGCATGCCCGCTGAAGCACCGCAGAAGACCTGCTGGCAACCGGGCGTCCGAGGGACCTTTCGACGTGCAGTTTCCACGTGCGAACAAGGCATGATGATAGCACGCGCAGTGCTATCTCCGGCAGCCTGCGCAAGGTTGGCGTGCGTTGCGCAGACAAGGGTACTGCATGACGAGAAACGCCCCGCTCATCCCCCTGGCGGGGAAGGAGCGAGGCGTTCGCAGTCACGTGCGAGGAATGGCTCAGGCCAGATCGGCACGCGACGCCGGCTTGCGCGGCGCAAGGGCGAAGAAGGGACGCAGCTTCACGCCCAGCATGTTACCGGCGAAGGCCATCACCAGCCACAGCCAGCCATGCAGGCTACCGGAGGAGATGCCGCCGAAGTAGGCGCCGATGTTGCAGCCGAAGGCCAGGCGCGCGCCGTAGCCCAGCAGCAGGCCACCCAGCACGGCAGCCACCAGCGAGCGCAGCGGAATGTTCCACTTCGGTGCGAACTTGCCGGCCAGCAGCGCCGCCGCCAGCGCCCCCACCACGATGCCGATGTTCATTACCGTGGTGATGTCGGTGTAGAGCGGTGCCGCCAGTGCCTTGGCATTGCCCGCCGCCTGCCAGTAACCCCAGTCACTGACATCGAAGCCCAGTGTGGTGTAGACCTTGGTGCCCCACAGCGCGAAGGCCGAGGTGATGCCCCACGGGCGCCCCGCCAGGGCCAGGGTGGCAAAGTTGAGCAACGCCAGCGCCACCGCGCCCGCCAGCAGTGGCCAGGGGCCGCGCAGGAAACGTGACAGGCCACGCGGCTGACTATCGGTCACGGCGGCCTTCTCGAGCTCACCGTGACGACGCTTCTCCAGCGTGCGTGTCACCAGCACGATGATGGCGAACAGCACCAGGCTGACGATGATGCCGCCCAGTGCACCGAAGCTGTCCACCAGCGAGACGGCGGGCAGCGACGGCAGGCTCTGCCACCAGCTGAAGTGCGCGGTGCCGATCACCGAGCCGACGCAGAAGAAGATCAGGGTGATCACCATGCGCGCATTGCCGCCACCGACGGTGAACAGCGTGCCCGAGGCGCAACCGCCACCCAGCTGCATGCCGAGGCCGAACAGGAAGGCGCCGACCACGACGGAGGTGCCCAGCGGCGAGACGAAACCGGAGACCTCCTGCCCCCACAGACTGCCCGAGGCCAGCACCGGGAAGAACAGCACCACGGCGATCGCCAGCATCAGCATCTGGGCACGCAGGCCGCGACCACGACGCTCGGTGATGAACACTCGCCAGGCGGAGGTGAAGCCGAAGGCCGCGTGATAGAGCACCACGCCCAGCGCGCCACCGATCAGCAACAGCAGACCCTGGCGCCAGCCGGCGACCAGACTCAGCAGCACTGAGGCAATGACCAGCAGCCCACCCGCCCAGACGGCGCGAGGATTGATGGTGGTAGACGGCTGGGCAGGCTCACTGGCCTTGCCCGGCATCGCGTGTTGACTCATGTCGTACCCCCTTGTGTATTCAGTATGCTTGAAGCATTGATGCGGCAAGCCTAACGCGTCGCTTTATAGCTGTGAATGAATTTCCAGCATGCTTTTCATTCCCTTCAGGTATATGCCTGACATCACACCCCGGACGCCATCAGCCCGACAGCCCCGATGACGCCGCCCTCTGAAGCGACGGCGCCAACAACAGAAACCCCCGCCATCCGGGAAGATGACGGGGGCCGATCGAGCAGCGTGGACGGGCGACCTAGAGGAAGTTGCCCAGACCTACAGCGCGACGCAGACGCTCCATCATCGGTGCGGCCTCTTCACGGGCACGCTCGGCGCCACGCTTGAGGATCGCCTCGACGTGCGCCGGGTCTTCCATCAGCTCGACGTAACGCTCGCGCGGCGCCTTGAGGTGATCATTCAGGTATTCGAACAGCTGGTTCTTGGCGTCGCCCCAGCCGATGCCGGCCGCGTACTGCTCACGCATGGCGGCGACTTCCGCCTCGGTGGCGAAGGCCGAATAGATCTGAAACAGCGAACAGGTATCCGGGTCCTTCGGCTCGCCCGGTTCCAGCGAGTTGGTCTTGATCTTGCGCACGCTCTTGAGCAGCTGCTTCTCGGTGCCGAACAGCGGAATGGTGTTGTTGTAGCTCTTGGACATCTTGCGGCCATCGAGGCCCAGCAGCAGCTGGGATTTCTCGTCGGTCACCGCCTCGGGCATGGTGAAGTAGTTGCCCTTGAAGAGGTGGTTGAAGCGTCCGGCCATGTCGCGCGCCATCTCGATGTGCTGGATCTGGTCACGCCCCACCGGCACCTTGTGCGCATTGAACATCAGGATGTCCGCCGCCATCAGCACCGGATAGCTGAACAGCCCCATGCTGATGCCGCGATCGAGATCCTCGATGCCGCTCTCTTCGTTCTCGGCCACGGCGCCCTTGTAGGCATGCGCACGGTTCATCAAGCCCTTGGCGCACACGCAGTTGAGCAGCCACATCAGCTCCGGGATTTCAGGCACGTCCGACTGGCGATAGAAGATGGCGTTGTCGGTGTCCAGACCCAGTGCCAGCCAGGTGGCGGCGATCTCACGACGCGATTCCTGCACGCGCTTCGGGTCCTGGCACTTGATCAGGGCGTGGAAGTCGGCGAGGAAGTAGAAGGACTGGACCGTCGGGTCCTGACTGGCTTCGATGGCAGGCTTGATGGCGCCGACATAGTTGCCGAGATGAGGGGTGCCGGTGGTCGTGATGCCGGTAAGAACGCGGGTCTTGGTCATGGATGCACTTCTTGGGCGTCTGGGTCGGGAGGTCGTGCCGCGGGGCCGCACTCACTCACAATGGATCACGACAGGTCGCGGCAGCGCCCGCTCGAATCCCTCGAACGCCGCCACCATGACCTGTCGCTATATGTCCCACATCTTACCCTGAGGCGTGCAGCCTTCGTAAGGGCCGGCGCGCCCGGCTCACTCCTTCGCCTCAATCCTTCCCCAGTGCCTCGGCGAGTGCAGTGACGGGCATGTCGAAGGCCTCGCCGACTTCCGGCAGGATCAATTGCCCCGCGTGCACATTGAGGCCCGCGGCAAAGTGGCTGTCCCGGCTCAGCACCTCGCGATAGCCGCCATTGGCGAGGCGCACGATATACGGCAGTGTCGCGCTGGTCAGCGCTTGGGTCGAGGTCCGTGCCACCGCGCCGGGCATGTTGGCCACACAGTAATGCACGATGCCATCCACCACGTAGGTCGGCTCGGCGTGAGTGGTCGCCTGACTGGTCTCGAAGCAGCCGCCCTGATCGATGGCGACATCCACCAGCACGGCGCCTGGCGTCATCTTGCGCAGATGCTCGCGGCGAATCAGCTTGGGGGCCGCCGCCCCGGGCACCAGCACGGCACCGATGATCAATGCCGATTGCCGCACCGCTTCCTCCAGCGCCTCGGAGGTCGAGTAGACGGTACGAATCTGGCCCTGATAGCGATGATCCAGCGTCTCGAGGCGCGCCAGTGAGGTATCAAGAATCACCACCTCGGCGCCCAGCCCCAGCGCCATGCGTGCCGCGTTCTCCCCCACTACACCGCCACCGATCACCGTGACCCGCGCCGGCGGCACACCGGGCACGCCGGGCAACAGCACGCCCATGCCACCCTGCGCCTTTTCCAGCGCGTGCGCGCCGGCCTGGATCGCCATGCGTCCGGCGACACGACTCATGGGTGCCAGCAGCGGCAGGCCTCCGTCGGCATCCGTGATGGTCTCGTAGGCGATGGCCGTCACGCCGCTCTCCAGCAGACCCTCGGTCAGCTCACGAGCGGCCGCCAGATGCAGATAGGTGAACAGGGTCTGGCCGCAGGTGAGCCGCGCCACCTCGGCAGGCTGCGGCTCCTTGACCTTGAGAATCAGCTCGGCGTCGCGAAAGACCCGCTCGACGTCCGACTCAAGACGCGCGCCCACGCCCTGGTATTCGGCATCGGGGTAGCCACTGCCCTCCCCGGCGCCAGACTCGACGATCACCTCATGGCCCTGGGCGATCAGCTCACGCACACCGGCAGGCGTGAGAGCGACGCGATACTCGTGGTTCTTGATTTCCTTCGGCACGGCAATCTGCATGGTGAACTCCTTGCACTGCTGGCGGAATACGCTGACGTCATCACGACGCCTGCTACAAGCACAGCAGACTCGTCAGCGTCTCGCCAATCAGATACCAGCAAGATTCACCAAAACACGCCCATGATGCAGTGGAATGCGAGGAATCATCGCTGACTGGCAGTTTCCTCACTCACCAGCGCCGCCGAATAGCATTCACGATAGGCGCCGGGCATGCGTCGGGCCCGTCCACTCGAGAGCTCGATGCAGACAAAGCGCGTGCGCGCCTCCAGCAGCGTCTGGCCATCCGAGCAACGGCGCAACTGGAAACGACGCGTCAGACTCAAGCGACCATCGCAATCCACCAGCCAGGTCGCCAGCATCAGTGAATCGCCAAGTCGCGCACTGGCCAGATAGTCGATCTCGTGACGGTGGACCGCCATGCCGCGGTCCTGCTCACGGTAATGTGCCAGGCCAAGCCCCAACGCTTCGGAGTGTGCCCAGCTGATGTCCTCCAGCCAGCGCACATACTCGGCATTGTTGACGTGACCATAACCATCCAGCGCCTTCTTCTTCACGCTGATCGGCAACAGGAACGGGCGTGGCAGTGCCCAGCCGGGGGAATCTTGCGTCAACGGCGGCGAGTCGCTCGCCTTCGGGGTGCCTTTGCTCATGCCACGAACTCCGGGTCCTCATCGCGCGGGGGCGCCTGTGGTGCGGGCCGCTGCGGCGCACTTGCCCCACACGCCCAGCACTCGCTGAAGCTGCCCTCGAGACGTTCGCCACAGGCACACTGCCAGTCCGGCAGGACCGGCGCGGCCTCGATGCTCGCCAGCAGGCGGCGGGCATGCGCAAGGTCATGCTCTGCCACCCACAGCTGGGGCTCGCAGTCGAGCACGGGCAACTCACCCGCGGCCGAGCCGAGCAGGCGATTGCGCAGCTCACAGGGGATGCCCTCGCTTTCCAGCAGGTTCCGCCAGTGATCGAGCAGCACGAGATTGTGATGAGATGTCAGTCGTCTATACATGCCGTCAGACTATCAGAGTCCATGAGCCATGGACGATTAGTCAAAAGCGGGCTGCAGTCGATAGACAGGCCATAGCCGACACTCAAGCCACAACCGTCACCCAAGCCACAAGCGACTCACAAGCCACAAGCGACTCACAAGCCACAGACGACAACGCCGCCCCGAAGGGCGGCGTTGTCATCGATGCCGGATGGCACAGCCATCAGTCCTGATATCCGTCAGGCGTCATCAGTCGCGATAGACGCGCACACCGAGGGCCTTGAGGTAGGACGTCTCGGGGATGGACGGATGCACCGGGTGGTCACTGGCCTGATGGCCCTGGAAGATGACCTGACCATGGCGGTCCTGGTGACGCACGGCGCCACGTACCACATCCATCAGGCGCTCCGGCGCCAGATGCATGGAGCAGGAGCCGGACATCAGCAGACCGTCACGACCCAGCAGGCGCATGGCTTCACGGTTGAGGCGTGCGTAGGCGCGCTCGCCGTTGGTGATGTCCTTGCGCTTGCGGATGAAGGCGGGCGGATCCGCGATGATGACGTCGAACTGCTCACCTTCCGCACGCAGGGCCGAGAGGGCCTCGAAGACATCCGACTCCGCGATGGAAACGCGGCCCTCGACACCATTGAGCACGGCGTTGTCCGAAACATGCTCGAGCGCCGCGCCGGAAGCATCGACACACAGCACTTCGCTGGCGCCATGCGCCGCCGCCTGCACGCCCCAACCGCCGACGTAGCTGAACAGGTCCAGCACGCGCTTGCCTTCGACCTGACGGTTCAACCAGTCACGGTTGGCGCGGTGGTCGTAGAACCAGCCGGTCTTCTGGCCGTCGAGCACCGGCGCCGTGAACTGGACGCCGTTCTCCTCCAGCAGCACGCTTTCCGGCAGCTCGCCATAGACGACTTCGACGTTGCGCTCGAGCTGTTCCTGACGACGACCGCTGGAATCGTTCTTGAACACGATGGCTGTCGGCTTGACGACCTTGAGCAGCGCATCGACGATCACTTCCGCCAGACGCTCCATGCCGAAGGTATTGAGCTGACAGACCAGCACGTCGCCGAAGCGATCGACGATCAGGCCCGGCAGCAGGTCGCCTTCGCCGTGGACCAGACGATAGAACGGCTTGTCATAAAGGCTCTCGCGCAGCGACAGCGCCTGGTTGAAGCGGTGCACCAGCAGCGAGCGATCCAGACGCTGTTCCGGGTTGCGCGACACGATGCGCGCGCAGATCAGCGAGTTCGGGTTGACGTAGGCAACACCCATCGCTCGCCCATTGCTGGCCTCGATGATGGCCTGGGCGCCCGGCTCGAAGTTCTTGAGCGGCGTCGCGACGGTATCGACTTCATTGGAGTACAGCCACAGATGGCCGGCCTTGAGGCGGCGATCAGCATTCTTCTTCAGGCGCAGACGTTCAGTCACGGGAAATATCCAGAAAGCAGAGGAAGGGACAGGACGACGACAGGACGCGCCCGAACGGGCCTATTCTAGTCGTCATGGCGGCCCCGGTCACGGAGCCCCCGGTCAAGCAGTGGTCTGATGCGGCTCGCCGCTAGCGCTGACAATATGGGCAGAAGCAACTGGCGCGCTGGCCCAGCACCAGACTCATGATCTCGTGGCCGCATTCGCGGCATGGCTCGCCACCCCGCCCGTAGACGTTGAGGCGTTGCGCGAAGTAGCCCGGCTTGCCATCTCCGCCGACGAAGTCACGCAGCGTGGTGCCGCCCTGGGCGATCGCCGCGGCCAGCACGCTGCTGGCGGCGTTGGCGAGGCGCTCGCACTCCTCGCGCGTCACTTCACCGGCAGGACGGCGCGGGTCGACACCCGCCATGAACAGCGCTTCGCTTGCGTAGATATTGCCCACGCCCACCACATTGGCGTTGTCCATCAGAAACGGCTTGATCGCCACGCGGCGCTTGCGGGAGCGCGCAAAGAGGTGCTCGCCATCGAAGGCATCGGACAACGGCTCCGGCCCGAGTCGCACCAGGCGCTTATCGGCATGCGGGTCACCGCGTACGAAGTCGACGAAGCCGAAGCGACGTGGGTCGTGATAGCGCAGCACATGGCCGCTGCCGAGCACGACATCGACATGATCATGCGTGCGTGGCGGCGTGCCGATGGGCACCAGTCTGAGGCTACCGGACATGCCCAGGTGCCAGAGCAGATGGCCATCGGCGATCGGCAACAGCAGGTACTTGGCGCGACGCGCAAGCGTGCCGAAACGCTGACCCACCAGCCATTCGGCGAGCTCGCCGGGCACGGGGGTGCGCAGACGCGGCTGACGCACGATCACCTCGGTGACCTCCTGGCCCTCGACCAGCGGCGCGATACCGCGACGGGTCGTCTCGACTTCCGGTAATTCGGGCATGTTCTCTCCTCGACTGACCGCCAGACGCACAACAGGGTGACGACAGAAGCCGCCACCCTGTTGCAGGATGCCCATAACAGCGACATCCAGATACTCGAAAACCCGGTCAGGACCGGGTTTTCGAGGGTTCCGACAGCACGCTGGCGGGAGACAAGATCACTTGATCTTGGCTTCCTTGTACATCACGTGCTTGCGAACGACCGGATCGTACTTCTTGAATTCAAGCTTGTCCGGAGTGTTACGCTTGTTCTTGTCGGTGGTGTAGAAGTGGCCAGTACCGGCACTTGACACCAGCTTGATCTTGTCACGCATTTTCAGTTTCCTTCCACAGTCGCATTCACCGAGCGATTGAGAGCGTTGCCCTCGGCTCGGTTGCCATTGCTACAGGGGCTGTCTTCTAATGTTTAGAAGCGCTCGCCACGTGCAGTGAGGTCCTTGAGGACTTCGTCGATACCCTTCTTGTCGATGATGCGCATGCCCTTGGTAGAGACGCGCAGCTTGACGAAGCGCTGCTGGGATTCAACCCAGAAACGGTGGATGTGCAGGTTCGGCAGGAACCGGCGACGAGTCTTGCGCTGGGAGTGAGAAACATTGTTACCAGTCACCGGGCGCTTGCCGGTAACCTGACATACTTTGGACATTGGAGCCTCCAACCGCTGCGTTGGCTAAGTTGTTCAAAACCTGTCGGGCAAACCGGAAGTGGCAGGCGCCGCCTCATGCCCTGATTTCAAAGTGTTTACGTCCGTTCCGGAAGACAAGCTTTCGGGTGCTGGAACGTGCAGGCGCAGCATTTTACCCGAAGAGGAACGTGAAAGCACGTCCTATACGGATTTTTTTCGCCAGCACGCCCTTGCCCGAGGTGTCACATCGGTACAGACGCTTCTCAGCCAAACGCTTCACTCAGCCAATGTCGGCCAGAGTGGTCGCGAATTCTGTGGTGGGTGATACGGGAGGCGCAACATTACCACAACCAGTGCCCTGGTTTGCAATCCCTGCGCATTTCTCACGCCAGTGACGACCGCACCTGGCGGGGGCTGTGCCGTCATCGGGCACTCAGCGCCTCAGCCTCCTCGACACCCCCAACTAGAGCCAGCCGCGCTCGGCAAACGAGACCACCTCGCCGTCCCCGACCACGAAGTGATCCAGCACACGAATATCGAAAAGTCCCAGTGCCTCTTCCAGGCGCTGCGTGATGCGCCGGTCGGCCTCGCTGGGTTCCGCGACGCCAGAGGGATGGTTGTGAGCGAGAATCAGGGCGCCGGCATTGAGGGCCAGCGCCCGCTTGACCACTTCGCGAGGATAGACGGCGGCGGCGTCCAGCGTGCCGGTGAAGAGCGTCTCGAAGCGGATGACGCGATGCTGACTGTCGAGAAACAGCGCGGCGAACACCTCATGCGGCAGGTCGCGCAGATGCGAGGAAAGATAGCGCCGCACCAATAGGGGCGATGTCAGGGCGGCCCCGCGCATCAACAGGCTCTCCAGATGGCGACGCGACAGCTCAAGCGAAGCCTGCAGCTGCACATACTTGGCGTCACCCAGTCCGCGCGCTGCGCAGAAGTCCTGCTGGGTTGCCTCCAGCAACGGCCTGAGACCGCCGAAGGTGTTCAGCAGGTCGCGCGCCAGATCCACCGCCGAACGCCCTTTTATACCCACGCGCAGAAAGATGGCCAGCAGCTCGGCATCTGACAAGGCCCCTGCCCCTGACGACAACAGCTTCTCACGCGGACGCTCTCCGACCGGCCACTCTCGAATCCCCATGCACTCTTCTCCCATCCCCTGTCGCCCGAATGGCTGACAGTCCAAAGCATGAGAAGAGTGGTCACACGCGGTCTCTTTCGCCATCGTGAGCATCAACGCTTGCCGCCCTGCGGGCCTGTGTCTGATCCCTGCATGCCATCAGATGACAGCCCCGCCCCATGAAGCGAGCGCTCGCATGGACCAAAGCGACACTCGGCGTCGCGGGCCAGTGGCGCTACGCAAGGTTGCATCACGGTGATATGGTAGAGGGCAAACGCGCGAGCGTAGCAATCGACGCATCAGGGACGCAGGACACACCATGCATTCACTCGCCGGAAGGCGCATTCTGCTGGGCATCAGTGGCGGCATCGCGGCCTACAAGGCCGCTCTGATCACCCGCCTGTTGAAAAAGGCGGGCTGTGAGGTGCGCATCGCCATGACCGAAGGAGCTCAAGCCTTCATTACACCGCTGACCTTGCAGGCGTTGTCGGGCAATCCGGTGCACACCTCCCTGCTGGACCCCGAAGCCGAGGCCGGCATGGGGCATATCGAGCTGGCCCGCTGGGCGGAGGTCATCCTGATCGCGCCCGCCACCGCCGACCTGATGGCCCGCCTGGTGCATGGCCATGCCGATGATCTGCTCACTACCCTGTGCCTGGCCAACAGCGCGCGCTGGGTGATGGCCCCGGCGATGAATCAGGCCATGTGGGCGCACCCCGCCACCCAGCGCAATGCCCGTCAGCTCAGTGCCGATGGCTGGACGCTGCTCGGCCCAGCCAGCGGCGAACAGGCCTGTGGCGACGTGGGCGCGGGCCGCATGCTGGAGCCGGAAGAGATCGTCGCGGCGCTGGCCGACCTCATGAGCCAGAGCAACCCCGGCCGCCAGAGCAATGAGATGTCATTGTCGGCCGCAGGCCTGACGGTGACCATCACCGCCGGCCCGACCCGCGAGCCACTGGACCCGGTGCGCTACCTGAGCAATCACAGCTCCGGCAAGATGGGCTATGCGCTGGCCGCCGAGGCCGCGGCGCTGGGCGCCAGCGTGCGCCTGATCAGTGGCCCGGTGGCACTGACGACCCCGACTGGCGTCGAGCGCATCGATGTCGAATCCGCGCTGGACATGCAGGCCGCCGCCGAGGCGGCCGCCGGCGAGAGCGACCTCTTCATCGGCTGCGCGGCAGTCGCCGACTTCCGCCCGGCCACGGTCGCCGACCATAAGCTCAAGAAACAGTCAGGCGAGGAGCAGATGCAGGTCACGCTGACCCGCAATCCGGATATCATCGCCGGTATCGCCGCCCAGACGCAGGCACGCCGTGCCGCCGGTCAGCGGGCGCCACTGGTGATCGGCTTCGCCGCCGAGACCCGCGATGTGCTGCGCTATGCACGCGACAAGCTCGCGCGTAAACAGCTCGACATGATCGTCGCCAATGATGTGAGCACGCCGGGCCTTGGCTTCGGCAGCGACAGCAATGCCGCCACCCTGCTGTGGCAACCGCTCGATCAGAACACGCAACACGAACAGGCCATCGCGGCCTGTCCCAAGACGGAACTGGCGCGCGCGATTCTGAAGCGCGCCCTGGCACTCCATCAGCACAGGGTCAGCCTCGACCCTGCCATCCAGACCGTTACACCGACTGTCACCGACGACCAGGAAGCACCTTAGATGACCCGCCCCCGGCTCGAACTCAAGATTCTCGACGAGCGCGTTCGCGATTACCCGCTGCCGCATCACGCCACTCCCGGCAGCGCTGGCATGGACCTGCGCGCACTGCTCGACGCGCCGCTGACCTTGGCACCGGGCGCCTGTGAGCTGGTGCGCACCGGACTGGCGATCCATATCGCCGACCCCGCACTGGCCGGCATGATCCTCCCGCGCTCCGGCCTGGGGCACAAACACGGCATCGTGCTGGGCAATCTGGTCGGCCTGATCGATTCCGACTACCAAGGCGAACTGATGATCTCGGTCTGGAACCGCGGCGAAAGCGAGTTCGTGCTGGAACCCGGCGAGCGTCTGGCACAGTACGTGCTAGTGCCAGTGGTACAGGCGGAACTGGTGGAAGTCTCCGAATTCGAGGCCAGCCAGCGCGGCGAAGGCGGCTTCGGCCACTCCGGTCGCCACTGATTGCCCCGCCATGCCACAGGGCAGCCGGCGGCAGGCTCGCACCGGCAGCCGGGCTTCCGGTCACAAGGAAGCCATGCAGGTTTTCACACTGATCGTCATGCAGCGATAGCGTTCGAGACGCATGACGCCTCAAGCGACTTCACGATTGATTCAACCGACAGGGATGCACCATGAGTCAGGTACCCGCTTCAATTTTCCGCGCCTACGATATCCGTGGCATCGTGGATGAGACCCTCACCGAAGACGGCGTGCGCGCCATCGGCCAATCCATCGGCAGCGAAGCCGCGGCACGCGGTGAATCCACCGTCGTGGTCGCGCGTGACGGCCGTCTCTCCGGCCCGCGCCTGTCCAAGGCGCTGATCGCGGGCCTGCGCGATGCCGGCCGTGATGTCGTCGACATCGGCATGGTGCCGACACCGGTGCTCTACTACGCCACCAATATCCTGGAAGGCACACGCTCCGGCGTGATGCTGACCGGCAGCCACAACCCGGCCAACTACAACGGCCTGAAGATCGTGCTGGCCGGCGAGACCCTGTCCGGCGACACCATCACCGACCTCTATCGTCGCCTGCAGGAAGGCGATCTGGCACAAGGCGAAGGCAGCCTGCGTGAAGAGGACGTGCGTGAGCGCTATCTGGAGCAGATCACCGGTGATGTGGTCGTCAAGCGTCCGCTCAAGGCCGTGGTCGATTGCGGCAACGGCGTGGCCGGCGAGCTGGGCCCGGAGCTGATCCGCCGCCTGGGCGTCGACACCGTGCCGCTGTTCGACGAGATCGACGGCAACTTCCCGAATCACCACCCGGACCCGGGCAAGCCGGAAAACCTGCAGGATCTGATCAAGACCATGCAGGAAACCGGCGCGGACATCGGTCTGGCCTTCGATGGTGACGGCGACCGCCTCGGCGTCGTGACGCCCAAGGGCGAGATTCTCTACCCGGACCGCCTGATGATGGCGCTGTCGGAAGACCTGATCGAGCGCGTGCCGGGCGCGCGCATCATCTTTGACGTCAAGTGCACCGGCAATCTGGCGACCGTGATCGAGAAGGCCGGCGGCACACCGGAAATGTGGCGCACCGGCCACTCGCTGATCAAGGCACGCATGAAGGAAACCGGCGCGGCACTGGCCGGCGAGATGAGCGGCCACATCTTCTTCAAGGAACGCTGGTTCGGCTTCGATGACGGCATCTACGGCGCTGCACGTCTGCTGGAAATCCTCGCCAAGCAGGATGTCGATGCCGACACCTTCTTCGCCCGTTTCCCGCAGGACCTCGGCACCCCCGAGATCAATGTGGAAGTGACCGACGAGAACAAGTTCGCTATCGTCGAGCGACTGGCCAGTGAAGGCGACTTCGGCAGCGATGGTGTCAAGACAACGCTGGACGGCATTCGTGTCGACTACGCCGATGGCTGGGGCCTGTGCCGCGCCTCCAACACCACGCCGATGCTGGTACTGCGCTTCGAAGGCAAGTCGGAAGCCGCACTGGAGCGCATCAAGGACAGCTTCCGCGCTGCGCTCAAGCAGGCCGAGCCGAGCCTTCAGGCACCGTTCTGATCCCGCATAGGCTCGCCATCGACAGGATGGCATGAGTCGCAACGGGGCGGCGGTCTGCCGCTTGATCGCCGCCCTCTCCTTGCCAGGCACTGCAGCCGCTCCTCCGGGCGCATCAGGTGTCTGAAGCAACCGATTTGCATGACAGCGCGCACCGCGCGTGCTGAAAGACCGTTTCGAGTGACAGTGTCCGGACTCTCTTTCCGGACCATTTTCTGTGGAGTGATACGCTGATGAGCCACGCCAACCGCGACCCGCATCAGGTGGTCGAGGTCCTGTCCGAAGCCCTGCCCTACATCCAGCAGTTCTCGGGCAAGACCGTGGTGGTCAAGTACGGCGGCAACGCCATGACCGAAGAAGCCTTGATCGACTCCTTCGCTCGCGACATGGTGTTGATGAAGGAAGTCGGCATCAATCCGGTGGTCGTGCATGGCGGCGGCCCGCAGATCGGCGCACTGCTCGAGAAGCTGAACATCGAATCACGCTTCGTCGATGGCATGCGCGTCACGGACTCCGAGACCATGGACGTGGTCGAGATGGTGCTGGGCGGCCTGGTCAACAAGGGCATCGTCAACCTGATCAACCAGAGTGGCGGCAAGGCCATCGGCCTGACCGGCAAGGACAGTGGCCAGATTCGTGCCCGTCAGCTCAAGGTCAGCGGCCAGACACCGGGCATGAATGCCTCTGAAATCATCGACATTGGTCATGTCGGTGAAGTCGAGCATGTCTCCACGGACCTGATCGAACTGCTGACGCGCAACGATTTCATTCCCGTCATCGCGCCCATCGGGGTCGATGCCGAGGGCCGCAGCTACAATATCAATGCCGACCTGGTCGCCGGCAAGGTCGCCGAGGCACTGGGCGCGGAGAAATTGATGCTGCTGACCAACGTGGCTGGCCTGATGAACGCACAAGGCGAAGTCATGACCGGCCTGACCACCGAGGCGGTGGATGGCCTGATCGAGGATGGCACCATCTACGGTGGCATGCTGCCCAAGATCAGCTGTGCACTGGACGCCGTGAAGCAAGGTGTGCGCAGCGCCCACATCATCGACGGCCGCGTGCCACATGCGACCCTGCTGGAAATCTTCACCAATGCCGGGGTCGGCACGTTGATCAGCAACGCGGAAGCAGACACTGACAAGGCGTAAGGTGACAAGCCGGGGCTCGGCCCCGGTGTTTCGCGCGAGGCAAGCGACATGCCTCAGGACACGGACCCGCCCGTAGCACACTGCTGCAGGCCGCGATAAACGACAAGATTCCATGACGCAGGCGAATCCAAAACAATCACGTCGCGAACAGATCCTCCAGGCACTCGCTCTGATGCTGGAAGAGGACAGCGGCAAACGCATCACGACTGCAGCACTGGCACGACAGGTCGGTGTCTCGGAGGCGGCGCTCTATCGTCACTTCCCCAGCAAGGCACGCATGTTCGAAGGACTGATCGAATTCATCGAGAGCACGCTGTTCGAGCGTATCGCGCTGATCATTCAGGACAACGACACCGCGCATGCCAGGGTGCATCACATCCTGAGCCTGCTGCTGGGCTTTGCCGAGAAGAACCCGGGGCTATGTCGCCTCCTCAACGGTGATGCCCTCACCGGCGAGACGGCACGCCTGCGCACGCGCATGGCGCAGCTGTTCGAGCGTCTCGAGACGCAGATCAAGCAGGTGCTGCGCGAAGCCGAACCTCGCGAAGGACTGCGACCGGCCATCACCGTCACGGCAGCGGCCAACCTGCTGATGGCGTGTGCGGAAGGCCGCATCGCCCAGTATGTGCGCAGCGACTATCGCAAGCGCCCGACCGAGCACTGGGAAGACCAGTGGCAGCTGCTGAGCCGCGACCTGCTGCTGAGCAGTCAGGAGCGCATTGCCGTCTGAGGGTCTTGCCCCGCGCGCATGCACCGCACCAAAAAGAACGCCCCGCCTGCAGTCATTGCAGGCGGGGCGTTTTTGCTGGGTCAGGCCTTCTCATGTCACCACCGGGTGGGGTGGGATGGAGTGGGGGGGGGCGGACTTCACGGACAGCGCCTCAGGCGTTGACGCTGAAGCGCTCCAGTATGGCCTCGGCGGACATCGGCCGCGCCAGCAGGTAGCCCTGATAGGTGTCGCAGCCCAGTCGCTTGAGCTCCTCGAACTGCACGTCCGTCTCGACTCCCTCGGCGACGATCTCATGGCCCAGCGAGTGCCCCAGGCTGATCACGGCGCCGACCAGCTGGATAGCCTGCTGATTGGGACAGCGGATACCGCCGTCAGAGCCGGCGACCGCATCCATCTTCATCACGAAGCTGCGGTCGACCTTGAGCACATCCAGCGGCAGGAATGACAGATAGGACAGCGACGAATAGCCCTGCCCGAAGTCATCCAGCGCCACACGCACGCCCAGCTCGCGCAGCGCGCCGAGCACGGCAAGCCCCCCTTCCATGTCCTGGATCAGCAGCGTCTCGGTCACCTCGACTTCCAGCCGCGTCGGCGACAGCTTCTGGCTTTCCAGCACGCCGAAGACTTCGTTCTCGTAGCCCGAGGTCAGCTGGCGCGCCGACAGATTGACCGCCATGCGCGGCATGTGAAGGCCGGCGTCCTGCCAGCGCACCATCTGGGCACAGGCCTCCTCGAGCACGAAACGCCCGAGACGGAAGATCAGGCCGGTCTCCTCGGCCAGCGGAATGAACTGGGCTGGCGAGATCATGCCCAGCTCCGGATGCTGCCAGCGCAGCAGCGCCTCGACACCCTGCAGTTCACCGTGGCTATCCAGCTGCGGCTGGTAATGCAGATAGAGCTGCTCGCTGCCGATGGCCTGACGCAGGTCCTGTTCCAGCGTCATGCGCGACGCGACATGCTTGTCCAGCGACGACTCCCAGCACAGCGCATGATCGCCGCGCGACTTGGCGTGATAGAGCGCCACATCGGCATTCAGCATCAGCGCCTGGGCATCGCCATTGGTCTCGGACAGCACATAGCCTGCCGTCAGACTGATGATCAGCGGGCGACCCAGAATCGTAAAGGGACGCTCGACCTTCTGCTGGATCTCCTCCACTACCTGCGCCGGATCATCATTGCCATGCGGCAGGTAGAGGCCGAACTCATCGGCCCCCAGGCGCGCCACCAGACCGCCCGGTGGCAGCAGACGACGCAGACGCTCGCCAACCGCGACCAGCAGCTGGTCACCCGCCTCATGGCCCAGGCCATCGTTGACGGTCGAGAAACGGTCGATATCGGCGTAGATCATCAAGCCACCCGCCGTGACGCGCTCGTCGGCCGCTGCCATGAAGGCCTTGCGGTTATAGAGCCCCGTCAGGGCATCATGGCGCGCCAGAAAATCGAGCTGACGCTCGGATTCCTTGTGCGCACTGATGTCCAGCAGCAGGCCTTCCCAGTAGCGCACGCCATCCTCGCTATCGATCATCACGCTGCGGTCCAGCACCCAACGCTCATGGTCGGCGATGATGCGGAAGACCTGCTCATGGCGCATCTGCGCGCACATCGCCCAGTGGCGGGCGGCGCTGACGGACTGACGGTCTTCCTGATGGATCAGCTCGGTCAGGGTGATGCCGGCGCCGACCAGTGATTCGGCCGAGCGACCGAACAGCTCGGCCGAGCCGTTGCTGATGAAGGTCAGCACTCCAGTATTGACCTCGATGCGATATACCACGCCCGGCAGGTTATCCATCAACGTCACCAGAGTGCGAGAACGCGCCGTCATCGACTCGAGCGCGCCCTCAAGCTCATCGTGGCGCTCAGCGCGCTTGCGCTCGGCACGCGCCACCATGACCACCAGCACGACCAGGAAGATGCCGCCGAGCAGCATGCCGAACCAGATACGATTCCACCACAGCCACCACAGGCTGGAGATCGGCTGACTCACGACGCTGAACAGCTTGAGCGGTGCGATAAAGCTGCCCGCCGCCATGCGCGGCCGGCCGTCGAAGCCCGGCACATGGTAGCGGCGCACACCACGCTCGGAGATGTACTTGCCCATGTTGGCCATCGAGGACAACGGCAGCTTGCCGGTCACGCCCAGCGCATGCTCCTGGGGGCTCGAGAACAGCAGCAGACCGTTGGTGGAGAACAGGCGCAGGCGCTGCCCATCATCGGAATTAGGGTTGGCCAGCAGACTACGTGACTCGGAGAAATCCAGGCAGCCGATCAGCAGCCAGGACATGCCGTCGATATCCATGTGACGGTAGAACGGCAAGCCCGGCTGACCGGACGCCAGCGGCAGTGCGGAGCCGAACAGCAGGCTGCTGCGTCCGGGCAGCGCCTGGGCTTCCGGCTGGGTCAGCTGCCAGCTGCAACTGCGCCCCACGCCGATCTGACGCAGGCTACTGCCGCGGTAATCGGCAAACGGCACCACCATCAGCGAGACCAGAGAGGGATGACGGCCCAGCGCGCTATCCAGCGAGCCACGCCATAGCTCCTTGCCTTCACTGCCCAACACGCGCTCCAGCACCATCATCTCGCGCGAGACATTGGCGATCAGCTGCTCGGTGGAGATATGCAACTGGGTATCCAGCAGCTCCAGGCGGCGCATTTCCTGTTCACGCACGTCAAACCATTGGCTGGCCAGAAACAGGCCACCCAATACCACCATCAAGGCCGCATTGAGCCCAAAGATTCGCCACAGCGAATGTGTGCTATTGACGTGCGAGGAAATCGGGTCCACAGGGTCACCAGTAGAAATGCTTCATGACTTAGTGTGACAGAATGAAACATTATGTTGCACTGTTCAACCAATAACGACGGATGCCTCGCGATCCACTCTCCCTCAACGAAAAGCCCCGCCGGGAAACCCGGCGGGGCTTTTCACGTGACAGCGAGCCTGAAAATCGCGGGCTCATATCATGAGGTCATAAAGCTCAGGCAGCGAAGCCTTCGCTCATGTCACCCATCGATTCACGCAGCTTCTTCATCGCGTTCTTCTCGAGCTGACGGATACGCTCGGCAGAGACGCCATAGATGTCAGCAAGCTCGTGCAGAGTCGACTTGTTGTCGCTCAGCCAACGCTGCTGGAGGATGTCGCGTGAGCGCTCATCCAGTGCCGCCAGCGCCTTGAGCAGACGACCGTGGGAGTCGTCTTCCAGATCCTGTTGTTCCACCTGGGCAGCCGGATCGAGGCTGTGATCTTCCAGATAGTTGACCGGCGCCTGATAGGCAGAGCTCTCGTCGTCGCTGGGGCCGGCGTCGAAGCCTGCATCGTGGGCGGAGAGACGGCTTTCCATCTCACGCACCACGGCAGGTTTGACATCCAGATCACCCGCGATGGCATCCACTTCATCGTTGTTCAACCAGGCGAGGCGCTTCTTGGCGCCACGCAGGTTGAAGAACAGCTTGCGCTGAGCCTTGGTGGTCGCGACCTTCACGATGCGCCAGTTGCGCAACACGAACTCGTGAATCTCGGCCTTGATCCAATGCACGGCAAAGGAGACGAGGCGTACGCCCTGATGCGGGTCGAAACGCTTGACCGCCTTCATCAGGCCGACGTTACCTTCCTGGATCAGGTCCGCCTGCTGCAAGCCATAGCCGCTGTAGCTGCGCGCGATATGCACGACGAAGCGCAGGTGCGACATGACGAGTCGACGGGCCGACTCCAGATGATTCTCTTCATGCAACCGCAGGGCCAGCTCATGCTCTTCTTCGGCAGTAAGCACAGCGATACGGTTCACCGACTGAATATAGCCGTTTAGATCTTGACCCGGTGACAGGTGGCCAAGTGGCTGAAGACTGGTGCTCATAGTGCAGATGTCTCCATGGTTGCCTAACACGCATGCAAGTAGTGAGACTGTGAAGGTTGGGACAGGTTCCCGTCAATAGCTGTACATGGCGTGTACAATTGTCATGACGAGTAGCACTTCGTAACGCTGTCGGGTGTGTGGTGCGTTTAACCACCCACCAGCCCCCTTCACTGACGCCCGACGTGAATGTTGTCAGAACGTAACTGTTGACCTTCCTGGGCAGAAATACTGGCTGAAAACCGCGAAAAACAATCGGAATCAGCGCGGAGAAATACTCGCCAGATGACGTCCGACCGCGATCCAGGCCCCTATCCAGCCCAATATTGTACTCGAAAACAGCAGCGTGGCACCCCCTGCAATGCCCAGCGCGGGCAACACATAGTTGCCGCCATAACTTTGTACAAGGGCCGTCACGGGTGCCGCCAGCCAGTTGCCGCCAAGCGCCAGGATCCCGCAGGCCAGCAGCCCCCCTCCCAGACCGTACCAGGCACCGCTGTAGAGGAAGGGACGCCGCACGAAGGCGTGGGTCGCCCCGATCAGCGTCACGACCTCGATCTCCTGGCGGCGACTCTCCACGGACAGGCGGATGGTATTGCCCACCACCAGCAATACGCCCAGCCCGAAGAGTAACGCGAGACCCAGCGTCACTTTCTGACCCAACTCACCCAATTGGCGCAGACGCTCGAGCCAGGCCAGATCCAGGCGTGCGCTGGCGACACCCGGCTCGCCTTCGAGACGCGTGGCCAGAGCACGCACAGACTCCGGCGTGGTGTCCAGCGGCGTGATGACGATGCTGGCCGGCAAGGGGTTGTCATCCAGCAGGCTCAGTGAGCGCTTGAGGTCCAGCGCCTGGGCGAATTCCTGCATGCCCTCGGCGGCGGTGATCAGACGCACTCCTCCGACACCGGCAGCGTCGCGCAGCGAGTCCGACAGCGTCAGCGCCTGGCTCTCATCGACCGAGGTTTCAAGATAGAGGGTGAGCTGAGCGCTGTCATTGAGTTCATTGTCGAGCAGACGCGCGCTGTCCAGTGCCAGCCACAGCGCCGCCGGCAACGTCAGTGCGATGGCGATGGCCAGCATGGTCAGCAGGCTGGCGATGGGCGCGACCAGCAGGCGGCGTGCGCTGTCGCGCGCCATGGCAGCGTGATGACGCAGCCAGCTGCGGTAGCGGCTCTCGACCGAGACACGACTGGAGCGCGCCCCCTTGCGCGCAGCACGCTCGGTGGCCTCCGGTGATTCAGGTGCCTGCGCGGCGGCCTTGCGGGTACGCGTCTCGGCGCGGGACTGGGCACGCTCGCGTGAAGAAGGAGAATCGTTGCGGGAACGCGGGGGACTCATCGGGCATCCTTGTCGGCGATCAGACGACCATCGGACAGCTCCAGCGTGCGATGGTGCAGGCGGGCGATCAGCGCCAGATCGTGACTGGCAATCATCACCGTGGTACCGATGCGATTGAAGTCCTCGAACAGACGCATGATGTCGGCGGACAGTGCCGGGTCCAGATTGCCGGTCGGTTCATCGGCCAGCAGCAGCGCGGGCTTGTTGACCACGGCACGCGCGATGCCGACCCGCTGCTGCTCACCACCGGACAGCTCGATCGGCAGCGCCTTCTCACGATGCAGCAGACCGACCTTGTCGAGCGCCGCTCGCACCCGCCGCGCCTGTTCACGCGGCGGGACCCCCTGGATCATCAGCGGCAGGGCCACGTTGTGGAAGATGTTGCGGTCACTCAGCAGCTGGTGGTCCTGGAAGACCACGCCGATCTGGCGGCGGTAATATGGCACCTGGGAGGTATGCAGCCGCCCGATATCGTGCCCCGCCACCAGAATGCGCCCACGCGAGGGGCGCTCGAGGAGCATGATCAGCTTGAGCAACGAGCTCTTGCCGGCACCGGAATGGCCTGTCAGAAAGACCATCTCGCTACGCTCGACCCTGAAGTCGAGCCCGGCCAGTGCATCGAAGCGCCCTCCATAGCGCTTGCCGACATGCTCGAAGGCAATCATGCCTCGCGCGACTCGGCGTTGGCCTCTTCGCTTGCCTCATCGCCAGCGCGTGCAAACAGGGCACTGACGAAGTCATCAGCCGCGAAGGGACGCAGGTCATCAACACCTTCCCCGACACCGATATAGCGGATCGGCAGATTGAGCTGCTTGGCCAACGCGAAGATGATGCCGCCCTTGGCGGTCCCATCCAGCTTGGTCAGCGTCAGGCCCGTGATGTTGACTGCTTCATGGAAGGTGGAGGCCTGTGACAGCGCGTTCTGGCCGGTACCGGCATCCAGCACCAGCATCACCTCGTGGGGCGCGGACACATCCAGCTTGGCCATCACGCGCTGCACCTTCTTGAGCTCTTCCATCAGATGGCCCTTGTTGTGCAGGCGGCCCGCGGTATCGGCGATCAGGATATCGACGTTACGCGCCTTGGCGGCTTCCAGGGCGTCATAGATGACCGAGGCACTGTCGGCACCGGTATGCTGAGCGATGACCGGCACCTTGTTGCGCTCGCCCCAGACCTTGAGCTGCTCCACCGCCGCGGCACGGAAGGTATCGCCCGCAGCCAGCATCACGCTGCGACCCTGGCTCTGATAGCGCTTGGCCAGCTTGCCGATGGTGGTAGTCTTGCCGACGCCGTTGACGCCGATCATCAGGATCACGAAGGGACCGCTGCCCTTGGCCGGCAGCTCCAGGTCCTTGGCGACCGGCGCCAGCATCACGCGCAGTTCTTCCTGCAGCGCTTCGTAGAGCGCCTGCGGCTCCTTCAATTCCTTGCGCGAGATGCGCGCGGTCAGGTTGTCGATGATCTCGGTGGTCGCCTCGATGCCCACGTCTGCCATCAGCAGCTGGGTCTCGAGGTCTTCCATCAACTCATCATCGATCTGCTTCTTGCCGAGGAACAGGCTGGCGACGCCCTCGGTCAGATTGGCGCGTGTCTTGCCAAGACCGGCCTTGATGCGCGCGAAGAAGCCACGACGTGGCTTTTCGCGTCCGTCGCGGGCCGTGTCACGCGCCTCGTCGTCCTCGACCACGGCGCCTGCGCCAGCGGCGGCAGCCTCGGCGGCACGTGCTTCTTCTTCCTGGCGAGCCTGTTCCAGCGCGGCCTGCTCTTCGGCCTCGATGGCGGCCAGCTGCGCGGCGGCCTGACGCTCTTCTTCCTCGCGAGCCGCGATACGCGCCTCTTCGGCACGCGCTTCACTGGCGGCTTCTTCCGCACGGGCCTGAGCGGCCTGTTCGGCAGCGATGCGCTCGGACTCTGCCTGGGCGGCCTGCTCGGCAGCCAGACGTTCCGCCTCTTCCCGGGCGGCCTTTTCAGCGGCGACGCGTTCTGCAGCGGCCTGCTCATGGGCGATGCGCTCGGCTTCGTCTCGGGCGGCCTGTTCCTGCACGATGCGCTCGGCTTCGGCCTTGGCGGCCTGGTCGGCAGCCGCCTGCTCAGAGGCGCGGCGCTCGGCTTCAGCTTCGGCCTGCTGATCTTCGAGCTTCTGAGCCTCGGCCCGAGCCGCCTCTTCACCGGCAAGGCGCTCTGCCTCTACCTTCTCGGCCTCGAGCCGCGCTGCCTGCTCGGCATCGGCTGGCTCGTGGGGCGTGGCGTCTTGTGTCTGTTCAAGAGCCTGTTGCTCGAGGGCCTGCTGCTCGGAGGCTTTCTGCTCCTGAGCCTTGTGTTTCTTGCGCTTGAAAAAACCGAACATGGCGAGACAGTCCTGAACTCGTGAAAGTGGCGTCATCCTACCATCCCTTCGGGGCTGAAGGTACGCACCGCGCGGCATCCGGCGTCGCACATGCTAGACTCGCGGCATGAAAAAACGCGCATCCTCCCAAGGCCCCGCACGGGGCAAATCCAACGCGCCCTCGCGCGCTGACAAGCAGCACGGCAAGCAGAGCGGCAAGCGTGGCCAGGCCGCCGGCGGGCCAGGTCGCCTGCGCATCATCGGCGGGCGCTTCAAGCGCCGCCTGCTCAACGTGATCGACGCACCGGGCCTGCGCCCGACGCCCGACCGCGTGCGTGAGACGCTCTACAACTGGCTGGGCTTTCATGTCGGCGGCGCCCGCGTGCTTGACCTCTATGCCGGCAGCGGCGCGCTGGGCCTCGAGGCGCTGTCGCGTGAGGCGGCGCATGTCACCTTCGTGGAACGCGACAGCCGCGTCGCGCGTGCGCTCGAGGCCAATCTCGCGACCCTCGCCAACGGCGACAGCCTGCCAACGCAGGTGGTGACCGGCGATGTCCTGCACTGGCTCGAGACGGCCACTCCCGCCGCGGGCGGCATGGACCTGGTGCTGCTCGATCCGCCCTTCCGGCTCGAGCTGGCCGCCGCGAGCTGCGCACTGCTCGAAGCGCATGGCTGGCTGAGCGATGACGCCATGATCTATCTGGAAGTGGAATCCGGCCTCGACCCCGTGGTGCCCGCCAACTGGCAGCTGCACCGGGAAAGCCGTGCCGGCGACAGTCATGGCCGCCTGTATCGGCGCCATCCGCCCGCCTGAGCCACCTTCCCACTTGTGTCGACTCAGGCGGCGTCGTAGTCTGCCTGCAGGCGGGTATCGCTGCGCCATCCGGCAAGGATTCCCGACATGGCCGATATTCATCGCACCAGCATTTACCGCATACCTTTACCGCCCTCAACGAACCCCCTCGGGCCACGATCGTGACTCGACAAGGAGATAGCATGAGCACCGAACTCTTTACCCAACTTGAGCAGAAAGTCGGCCAGGCCATCGACAGCATCGAGATGCTGAAGATGGAAGTCGAAGAGCTGAAGGAAGAGAACCAGCGCCTGAACGAAACCAAGGGCAGCCAGGGCGAAGAACTGGAACAACTGCGTCAGGCCAATGCTCGCCTGCAGGAAGAGCGTGACCAGTGGGCGAGCCGTCTGGAAGGACTGATCGCACGCTTCAGCGAGACCGAGAGCGAAACCCAGAGCGCCTGAGGCCCCTGCGCGGCCTGAGCGCAGGCCCACGTGAACATGCATTCTTGATCAATGACTCTTGAACAGGAGCGCTTGAACAAGAGTTTATGAGCAGGGCCTCATGAAGACGCCGCCGACAGGAGACTGTCGGCGGCGTCTTCATGTCGGCGGGCTTTCACGTCAGCGGCAGCGACATTAGCCAGGCATCCTCACGCCCACCCTCCGCCAGCGGGTAGTAGCCCTTGCGCACTCCATCCCGAGTGAAACCGGCCTTCGCATAGAGGGTTGCGGCGGCGGCATTGCTGGCGCGCACCTCCAGCAGCAGGCGCTCAAGCCCCGAGTCACGCTGCCAGTCACGTGCCTGCGCGATGGCGGCGGCCAAAAGGCGTGCACCGACGCCCTGCCCGCGCTGCGCGGCGTGTACGGTGATCGCCTCGATCTCGGCCTCGAAGGGCCCGCGCGCCAGCACCACGAAGCCGATCAGCTCTGCAGTCGGCGACTCGCCGGCCTGCCACCGGGCGCCCAGCACGCAGCGCGCGTCATCGTTGAGCACATCGATCAGCTGTGACTGGCTCAGGCCATGTGCCTGGCTGGCCTCGATGGCCTCAAGCGCCGTCAGAGTCGCTTGATCATCGGCCAGCTCACGCAGCTCGAGACGCCGGGGAACTGACCCGCTCATGAGGCGTCCATCTGCGGCGATGCCGCCTGCCACTCGCGTCCCCAGCGGATCAACAGCGGCCACAGTTTGCGCTTGGCCTCACTGGAGCGCGCCAGCGCCGACAACGCCGGCCCCTGCCAGACCGGCAGATTCAGCAGACTGGAGGTCGCCTCGCCGCGCTCGGAAGCGGTGATGCCAAGCACCTCGTGCAGCGTCTGGCTTGCCTCATCACTACCGAAGATCAACAGCCTCTCCGGCTGCCAACCACGACGCGCCGGGCCACTCAGGAAGGCATGCAACCCTTCGCGGGCTTCCTCAAGTGGCGCACTGGCCTTGAGGTTGGGCAACAGCGGCCAGCGGAAGTGGCTGAAGGTGAGCCCTGATGCCGTCTCAATACCGGCGGCGCGCCACAACGCCTTGAGCAAGGCTTCCCCTTCCAGATGCGGTGCCTCGTCACCGGGCAGCAGGATCAACCAGCGCCCTTCCAGCGCCGCCAGCTGAACGCTGAAACGCAGTGGCGGCTTGTCTGCCGCTGGCGGTGTCACAGCCTCATCTGCTGCCGGAGCCTCTGCCGGGACCTGCGTCGGCGGCGTGCCCCACGAGGCGGTGCTGCTGGTCTCGGCAGCGCCGGGCGTCGGCGAGGCAGCCGCAGCGGGGGCTTCGACCGCCGCCGGCGCCATGCCCAGCAAGGCGCGTGCACTCGAAGCCGGAGAAGGCCCTGCCGGGCGTGGCACAGCGCTGCCGGCCATGCCGCCAGCCTGAGCGGAGGGGGCATGACTGGCATCCGCCGTCTGGTGGGCAGCAGGCGGACGCGGCGCCTCATCGATCAGCGCGTGCAGGCGCGCCTGGGGCGCGACCGCCTCCGCCGCTTGCGGCTCGGGCCAGTCACACGCCTGGGTGGGCAAGGCATTGGGCAGCTGATAGCGACCGACCCAGGCGGTCAGTCCCATCGCGTCCAGATATTGCAGGCGTTGCGGTTCAGGGGTCATGGTCAGTGCTTGCCGCCGCCCAGACAGTTGGGGGAATCCGGAATCTCGCCGCCGCGTGCCGCCCACTCCTGCGCGGTGTACAGGTGCAGTGCCAGTGCGTGCACCGGGCCATCCAGCTCTTCGCTGAGCAAGGCATACAGCTGCTGGTGACGCTTGACCCGCGACAGGCCGCTGAAGCGATCGCTGACCAGCGTGACCTTGAAGTGGGTCTCGGAGTTGGCCGGCACGCTATGCATATGGCTCTCATTGACGACTTCGACCATCAACGGGTCAAGCGTCGCGAGCTTGGTGTCTATCTGGGTCTGGATGCTCATGCGCAATCTCCTTGAAGGGGGGAAGCCGCACGACGGACATGCGGAAAATTGAGGGTGACGATGCGATCGCCACAACGCAAATGGCCTCGGGCATTTTGCCCGAGGCCATTGTAGCGTCTGTCGCCATCACTGACAGTCATTGCTGGCGGCGCTCGCTGACAGCGCTTGCGGAAAGTGCGGCGACGGCGGCCATCATGCCGAAGAGTCAGTCAAGATCGGCCAGCAACTCGTCATCGACTTCGCTGACTTCCAGCGGTGCCTCGTCGTCCAGGTCGACCGCCAGATAGCTGTGCTCGACGGTCAGGAAGCGCTCGAAGAGTGCCTTGTCCATCGGCTCCGGCCAATGGCGGGTGTCTTCTTCCCAGGCACGCAGCTCGCTTTCCAGCACGTCCAGCCAGCGCTCGGTGACGAAGCCATCCAGTGCCTCACGCGTGTCCATCTCGGGAATCAGGTAGACGGTGCTCTCCTGATTGACATCCTCCAGCGCCAGATCCTCACCTCCCTCGCCTTCGGATTCCAGCGAGTTGATCCAGTCGACAAACGCCTGGGTCGGCTTGACGCTCAGGGCGGAACGGTTAAGCAGCTTCATTCTGCACTCTCCAGGACATTCAGGGACAATTCCGAGACAGGACACACCGTGGATGGCAGCGCCGCTCATGAAGCAGGCACGCGATGCGGGTGAGCCTCGAGGTGTCCAGCGCGTCACTCTGGCAGTGCCAGGGCGCCAGCAGACTGGACGCCGACCATTATGGCCGCTCGCGGGCAACAAAGCCAAGCGCCACCTTGCCTCATCGGCACCGATCATGCCCCGCGAGGCACTCGCCATCAGCCATTCGTGTGAGGCAGAGACCACAACGCCCCCGATCAGGGATCGGAGGCGTTGTGGGTGCCCTCAGCGTGGCCTGTCACGATGGCGCGTCACGCCGACACATCATGTGGGGCTGGTGGCCTGCTGCTCAGCCCTGCAGCGGACGCATGGCCGGGAACAGCAGCACGTCGCGGATGGAGGCGCTGTCGGTCAGCAGCATCACCAGACGGTCGATGCCGATGCCTTCACCGGCGGTCGGCGGCATACCGTATTCCAGCGCGCGCACGTAGTCGGCGTCGTAGAACATGGCTTCGTCATCACCGGCGTCCTTCTCGGCCACCTGGGCCTGGAAGCGCTCGGCCTGATCTTCGGCGTCGTTGAGCTCCGAGAAGCCATTGGCGATCTCGCGGCCACCGACGAAGAACTCGAAGCGATCGGTCACGTGCGGGTTGGCATCGTTGCGGCGCGCCAGCGGGCTGACTTCGGCCGGATATTCGGTGATGAAGGTCGGCTGGTCGAGACGGTGCTCGGCGACGGCTTCGAAGATCTCGGTCTCGAGCTTGCCCAGACCCCAGATCGGCTTGACCTGGATACCCAGACGCTCCGCCGTGGCGCGGGCGGCGTCGTAATCTGCCAGATCAGCTTCGGTGATGCCATCGCCGTACTTGATGATCGACTCGCGCATGGTCATCTGGATGAACGGCTGGCTCAGGTCGTACTCGCTGCCCTGACAGGTGATCTGCGTGGTGCCGAGCACTTCCTGGGCCGCGGTGCGGATCATGTCTTCGGTGAGCGCGATCAGGTCACGGTAGTCGGCGTAGGCCCAGTAGAACTCGAGCATGGTGAACTCGGGGTTGTGACGCGTCGACAGCCCTTCGTTGCGGAAGTTGCGGTTGATCTCGAATACGCGCTCGAAGCCACCCACCACCAGACGCTTGAGGTAAAGCTCCGGCGCGATGCGCAGGTACATTTCCATGTCCAGCGCGTTGTGGTGCGTGATGAACGGACGTGCGGTCGCACCACCCGGGATCTGCTGCAGCATCGGCGTCTCGACTTCCATGAAGCCGCGATCGCTGAGGAAGCGACGGATGGAGGCGACGATGCCGGCACGCAGCGCGAAGGTACGGCGTGACTGCTCGTTCATGATCAGGTCGACATAACGCTGGCGATAGCGCATTTCCTGATCGGACAGACCGTGGAACTTGTCCGGCAGCGGACGCAGGTTCTTGGTCATCAGCTGGGCGCTTTCGATCATGACGTACAGATCGCCCTTGCCGGATTTGTGCACCGGGCCACTGGCACCGACGATGTCACCGATATCCCAGCTCTTGATGTCCTCGAGCAGCGCTTCCGGCAGGCCCTTCTTGTCGACGTAGAGCTGAATCTGGCCGGAGACTTCCTGCAGCACGATGAAGGGGCCACGTTTGCGCATGATACGCCCGGCGACGGCGGCCTTGCGGTCCAGCGTCTCCAGCTCGGCCTTGTCCTTCTCGCCCAGCTCTTCCATCAGGTCAGCGGCGAGGCTGTCACGACGGAAATCATTCGGGAAGGCACTCTTGCCTTCGGCGGCGGCCTGCTCGCGGCGGGCGTTCAGCTTGGCGCGACGTTCGGCGATCAGACGGTTCTCTTCCTGAGCCTGTTCGGCGGCCTGCTGCTCATCAATGGCGGGGGTCTGCTCTGTCGACATGGAGGGGCCTGTCTCGTGTCAAAGGGTCATGGCCTGGGCCACGACAGATCATGGTCAGCCTGACGATTGTGACCATCAGGGCTGACCGCGATACGGGGATTCATGGCCTCCGCCGGCGAGACCGGCGGAGGCGAATAGGCGCTGGGCCGCGAGGGGACTCGCGCTCAGAGCCCCATCTTGAGGCTGGCGACGATGAAGTCATCGAGGTCGCCGTCGAGCACCTTGTCACAGTTGCTCGACTGGACGCTGGTCCGCAGGTCCTTGATGCGCTGGTCATCGAGGACGTAGGAGCGGATCTGGCTGCCCCAGCCGATATCGGACTTGGAGTCCTCGAGTTCCTGCTTGGCGGCGTTGCGCTTCTGCATCTCGGCTTCGTAGATACGCGCCTTCAGCATCTTCATGGCGCGGTCACGGTTGGAGTGCTGGCTACGCTCGGTCTGGCAGGCCGCCACGATGCCTGTCGGCACGTGGGTGATACGTACCGCGGAGTCGGTGGTATTGACGTGCTGACCACCGGCGCCGGAGGAGCGATAGGTATCGGTGCGCAGGTCGGCCGGGTTGATGTCGATCTCGATGTTGTCATCGATTTCCGGCGACACGAACACGGACGCGAACGAGGTGTGACGACGGCCGCCGGAGTCGAAGGGACTCTTGCGGACCAGACGGTGCACGCCAAGCTCGGTGCGCAACCACCCGAAGGCGTATTCGCCCTGGATGTGGATGGTGGCGGACTTGATGCCGGCGACTTCACCGGCGCTCGCCTCGACGATCTCGGTCTTGAAACCGTGATGCTCGGCCCAGCGCAGGTACATGCGCAGCAACATGTTGCCCCAGTCCTGTGCCTCGGTGCCGCCGGAGCCAGCCTGGATGTCGAGGTAGGCGTTGTTGGCGTCCATTTCACCGGAGAACATGCGACGGAACTCGAGCTTCTCGAGACTGGCCTTGAGCTGGTCAAGTTCGCGGACGACTTCGTCCACGGTGCCTTCGTCTTCTTCTTCGACCGCCATTTCCAGCAGGTCGGAGCAGTCGGACAGACCGTTGCTCATGTCGTCGAGGGTCTTGACGACCAGCTCCAGCGACGCACGTTCCTTGCCGAGCTTCTGCGCGTAGTCCGGGTCATTCCAGACATCCGGATTCTCGAGCTCGCGAGTGACTTCCTCTAGCCGATCCTGCTTTTCGGCATAGTCAAAGGTACCCCCTCAGGACTTCTGCCCTTTCGGACAGGTCCTTGATGAGGTTGGTGATCGGATTGATCTCTTGCATGGTCGTCCTGTCTTGAGGCGATGATGCGTGAATGGGTGCGCGGCGATACTGTCGCAAGCGACGGGCTTCGCCACATGCCACCCGTAGGGACATGTGCAGATCGACAGCGCGCAAAGCCCGATATTGTAGCCATTTCCCGGCGTGGCGACCATGCCCGGCCCATCATCCAGCGCAAGGTGGGCGATGGCCGCCTGCAGGCCTCTGTCACAACGTGCACAAGCCTCGGTCTGGCTGTCTTTCAGGCGACTGCGACCAAAGTCATCCAGACGTCCGCCAGCCACGAATGCCGCGGCATTCCACGCCCAACATCAGACTTATCGAATGCACGCATGAGCTATCCATTTTTTAACATGGACAACGCACCGCAAAAGATTCAATGGTAGAGGCATCACTCGTACTCCCCCTAACAACAATAGCGAGCTTCCCCACCATGGCACGACTGCACTCCCCCTCTCACACGCCGGCACTCCCCAAGCGCTTCGCGCTCAAGCGTCTGGCAAGCTCCCTGCTGCTGGCCGGAAGCATCGCCGCTTCCCCGGGCATCATGGCCGACACGCTCAAGCTGGCGATCATGGGCGAACCGGCCTCGCTGGACCCGCAGCAGATCTCCGGCACCTGGGAAAATGACGTGGTGGGCGACCTCTTCGAGGGGCTGGTCACTGAAGCCGCCGATGGCGAGCGCATCCCCGGTGCGGCCGAGTCGTGGCAGATTTCCGACGATGGCAAGACCTACACCTTCACGCTGCGCCAAGACGGCAAGTGGTCAGACGGTGAGCCGGTGACCGCCGAGGACTTCGTGTACGCGCTCAAGCGCATCATGACGCCGGAAAATGCCTCGGATTACGCCTACATCCTGTATCCGATCAAGAATGCCAAGGCCATCAACAGCGGCGAGGCCGAGCCGGACACCCTCGGCGTGCGTGCAGTGGATGATCACACCCTCGAGATCACCCTCGAGCGTCCGACGCCCTACTTCCTGGACCAGCTGTCGCACTACACCGCCTACCCGCTGCCGAAACATGTCGTGGAGAAGTACGGCAAGGACTGGACCGACCCCGGCAAGATGGTTTCCAACGGTGCCTTCGAGCTGAGCGAGTGGCAGCCGCAGACCCGCATCGTCGCGCTCAAGAATCCTGAGTTCCACGATGCCAGAGAAGTCGCGCTGGATGAGGTGATCTACTACCCCATCGAGGAACGCAACAGCGCCCTGAAGCGCTTCCGCGCCGGCGAGATCGACATCGCGCGCGAATTCCCGACCCAGCAATACGGCTGGCTGAAGAACAACCTGCCGGACGCCACCCACGTCGCGCCCTACCTGGGCATCTACTACTACGTGCTCAACTCGCGCGATGGTCATGCCACGGCAGACCCGCGCGTGCGTGAGGCGCTCAACCTCTCCATCCGTCGCAACATCATCACCGACAAGATCCTCGGCACCGGCGAAGTGCCGGCCTACAGCTTCGTGCCCACCGGCGTGAACCATTACGACATCCAGGAAATGGCCTTCAAGGACATGTCGATGGATGAGCGCATGCAGAAGGCCAGGTCCCTGATGGAAGACGCCGGCTATGGCCCGGACAACCCGCTGGAGCTGACCCTGCGCTACAACACCAGCGAAGACCACAAGAAGGTGGCCATCGCCGCCGCCGCGATGTGGAAGCCGCTGGGCGTGAAGGTCAATCTGCTGAACGCCGAAGTCGCGGTGCACTACGAGGACATGCGCCAGGGCAAGTTCGATGTCGGCCGCGCCGGCTGGATCGGCGACTACAACGACGCCCAGAACTTCCTGAACCTGCTGGAAAGCGGCGTGCCCAACAACTACGGCGCCTATGCCAACAGTGCGCTGGATGACGACATGCAAGAGGCTGCCAATACGCTCGACATGGAGGATCGCGAGGCATTGATGCAAGACGCCGAGCGCAAGGCGCTGGATGACTATGCCGTGCTGCCGATCTACTACTACGTGTCGCGCAATCTGGTGAACCCCAAGCTCAACGGCTGGCAGGACAACATCGAGGATACCCACCGCTCGCGCTGGATCTCGTTCTCCGAGTGAGGCGAGCCCTGTGAGCCTCTGGCCTGGCTCGCAGTTCTCCAGATCGTCATGGGTCCACGCTCGTGTCCGGCAGGGCAGGAGCGTGGCATTTGCCAAGGATGGCACCAGAAGATGACGTCGCGCCCCACGGGCGTGACAAGGAGTTCATGCATGTCCCCCACCTCACCGACGCAATGCGCGGCAAGCCTCGGCGCAGGCCTGCTGCTGTCCATTCTTTCTCTCTCCTTCGGCGCTTCCGGCAGCGCCATGGCCGCACAATCCACAAGCCCTGCAAGCCAAGGCGAGCAGATCCTGCGTATCGCCAATGGCGCCGAGCCGGCGTCGCTGGACCCGCAGCAGACCAGCGGCACCTGGGAGACACGCATCACGCGTGATCTGTTCGAGCCGCTGATCGCCTACTCCGCCGACGGCGAGCTGATTCCCGGGCTGGCAGAGCGCTGGGAGTCGTCCGCCGATGGGCTGAGCTGGACCTTTCACCTGCGCGAGGGGCTCGAGTGGTCAGACGGCACGCCGTTGACCGCCCAGGATGCCGTCTTCGCGCTGCGCCGCCTGCTGACACCCGCCACCGCGGCCCACAACGCCACGCTCTACTACCCGATCGTCAATGCTCGCGCGGTAAACACCGGCGCGCTGGCACCGGAGCAACTCGGCGTGACCGCGCCCGATGCGCAGACGCTCACCATCACGCTCAGTCATCCCTCGGCGACGCTTGAGCAGACGCTGGCGATGAGCGAAGCCGCCCCGCTGCCACGCCATGTGATCGCGGCCAATGGCGCTGACTGGACGCGGCCGGCCAACATGGTCACCTCGGGTGCCTTCGTGCTCAACGAATGGGCGCCACAGTCGCATATCACACTGTCACCCAATGCTCGCTATCACGCGGCAGACACGGTCGCGCTCGATGAGGTGGTCTACCTGCCCATCGAGGAGAGTCATGCCGCGCTCAATCGCTTTCGCGCCGGCGAAGTCGAGATCGCCTACGGCGTGCCCGCCAGCCACTACGCCTGGATTCAGGACAATCTGGCCGCTGCCCTGCACACCTACCCGATCCTCGGCGAGTACTTCTATGTCTTCAATCTGCGCGCGGGCTCGCCCGTGGCCGACCAGCGCATTCGCCGCGCGCTGAATCTGGCCACACGCCGTGAGGTGATTACCGAGCGCATTCTCGGCATGGGCCAGATTCCCTCCTGGCACTTCGTGCCGAAGGCATTGAGAGAACATCAGGGCGCGCGCTTCGACTTCGCTGACTGGTCGATGGACCGGAGGATGGCGAAGGCCCGCGAACTGATGGCCGACGTGGGCTACGGCCCGGACACCCAGCTTGAGCTGACCCTGCGCTACAACACCCTGGAAGATCACAAGAAGATCGCCGTGACCCTCGGGGCGATGTGGAAGCCGCTGGGCGTGAAGGTGACGCTGACCAACACCGAGGCCGCGGTGCATTACCGCGATCTGGCGCTGGGCGATTTCGAGGTCGGGCGTTACGGCATGATCGCCACCATCGCCGATGCCTACGACTTCCTGAACGCCTTCAGCAGCGACAACACCTCCAACGCGCCCGGGCTCAGCTCGCCGACCTACGATGCGCTGATCGAGGCGGCGGCGCGTGAAGGAGACATCGGCACCCGCCAGCGCCAGCTCCACGACGCCGAGCAGTATCTGCTCGACAACGATGTGGTGCTGCCGCTCTACGACTATGTCACCTCCAGCCTGGTCGACCCCGCCATCAGCGGCTGGGCGCCCAATGCGCTGGACGTGCACCCGAGTCGCTATCTGCAGCTCGATACCTCGCACTGACAGACGACAGTCACCCATAACAACGACACACCCGGGCAGCGGCCCGAACGGAGCACTGGATGCTGAGCTACACCCTCAAGCGGTTGCTGCAGGCGATTCCTACCCTGCTGATCGTGATCACCCTGTCGTTCTTCCTGATGCGGGTCGCTCCGGGCGGTCCCTTCGATGGAGAGCGCCGTCTCCCCCCGGAAATCGAGCAGAACCTGCGCGCGGCCTATCACCTGGATGAGCCATTGCCGATGCAGTACCTGCGCTATCTGGGCGATCTGGTACAGGGCGATCTCGGTCCGTCCTTCAAGTACAAGGACTTCGACGTCAGCGAGCTGATCAGCCAGGGCTTCCCGGCCAGTCTGGAGCTGGGCATGTGGGCGATTCTGGCCGCGCTGCTGATCGGAGTGCCGCTGGGGGTGATCGCGGCCATCCGGCGCAACTCGACGGCGGATTACCTGGTGATGAGTACGGCGCTGGCGGGAATCGCGGTGCCCAACTTCGTGATCGCCCCGCTGCTGGCGCTGGTGTTCGGCGTGCTGCTCGGCTGGCTGCCGGCCGGCGGCTGGAACGGCGGCGCCTGGCAGAACCTGCTGCTGCCGGTGGTGGCGCTCTCCATCCAGCAGATCGCCTACATCGCCCGCATGATGCGCGCCAGCATGATCGAGGTGCTCGGCAGTCACTACATCCGCACCGCCCGCGCCAAGGGCCTGAGCGAGTGGAAGGTGATTCTGCGCCATGCATTGCGGCCGGCGATGCTGCCGGTGGTCTCGTACCTCGGCCCGGCCATCGCCGGCATCATCACCGGCTCGGTGGTGATCGAGCAGATCTTCGGCATTCCCGGCATCGGGCGCTATTTCGTACAGGGGGCGCTCAATCGTGACTACACCCTGGTGATGGGCACGGTGGTCTTCTATGGCGCCTTGATCCTGCTGCTCAATCTGATCGTCGATCTGCTCTACAGCATGCTCGACCCGCAGATCCGCTACGACGACTGACCCGAGGCCCTGACATGTCACAGACAACTCCCGCTCCCCACGGCACCGGCGGTGCCAGTGCCTTCGACGGCCAGCCGCCTGCCGCGCCGGCAGGCGACAGCCTGACCCGCGACGCCTGGCGTCGTCTCAAGCAGAACCGCGCTGCCATGTGCAGCCTGGTGGTGATGGCCGTCATCGTGCTGGCCTGCCTGATCGGCCCGTGGCTGACGCCCTTCGAACTCGATGAAGTCGACTGGAACGCCATCGGCACCGGTCCGGACCTGGCCTCCGGCCATGTCTTCGGCACCGACGTCAACGGCCGCGACCTGCTGACCCGCACCCTGCATGGCGGCCAGATCTCGCTGTCGGTAGCGCTGGTCGCCACCTTCGTCAGCCTGGTGATCGGCGTGCTCTACGGTGCCGTCTCCGGCTACTTCGGCGGACGCACCGACAACCTGATGATGCGCTTCGTCGACATCATGTATTCGCTGCCGTTCATGTTCTTGGTGATCTTGCTGATGGTGGTGTTCGGTCGCAACATCTTCCTCATCTACGCCGCCATCGGTGCGGTGGAGTGGCTGGACATGTCGCGCATCGTGCGCGGCCAGGTGCTGGCACTCAAGAAGCGCGAATTCGTCGAGGCGGCGCATGCGCTGGGGGTGCGCGACCTGCAGGTGGTCACCCGCCACCTGATCCCCAATGCGCTGGGCCCGGTGATCGTCTACGTCACGCTGACGGTGCCCAAGGTCATCCTGCTGGAAAGCTTCCTGTCGTTCCTCGGCCTCGGCGTGCAGGAACCGCTGACCTCGTGGGGCGTGTTGATCTCCGAAGGCAAGGACATGATGGAAACCGCGCCCTGGATGCTGCTGGTGCCCTCGGCCTTCCTCGCCGCGACCCTGTTCTGCCTCAACTTCCTCGGCGATGGGCTGCGTGATGCCCTCGACCCCAAGACTCGCTGAACCGGAGCGCTGATCATGACGTCTTCACCCTCTACCTCCGGCACCTCCTCCAGCCTGCCGCCAGCACGCAACGCCGCTGACCAGGCGCGCGCCGACACCCTGACTCGCCTGGGCCTGGCCGCCGAGGCGCCGGGCACGCCGCCGCTGATGGAGGTCGATGATCTCAAGGTCGACTTCCAGCTGCCGGACGGCGCGGTACCCGCCGTCAAGGGCGTCAGCTTCACCCTCAACAAGGGCGAGACGCTGGCGCTGGTCGGCGAGTCCGGTTCCGGCAAGTCGGTCACGTCCACCGCCATCCTGCGCCTGCTACCGGAACTCGCCGAGATAAAGGGCGCCATCCGCCTGCGCGGCGAAGACCTGCTGAGTGCCTCGACGCGGCGCATGCGCGAGCTGCGCGGCAACCGCATCGCCACCGTCTTCCAGGAGCCGATGACCTCGCTCAATCCGCTGCACCGCATCGGACGCCAGATCATCGAGGTTCTGGCGCTGCATCGTGACCTCAAGGGTCGCGCGGCTCGCCACAAGGCGCTGGAACTGCTCGAGCAGGTCGGCCTTCCGGAGCCGGCGCGACGTATCGACAGCTATCCCCACGAGCTGTCCGGTGGCCAGCGTCAGCGCGTGATGATCGCCATCGCGCTGGCCTGCGAGCCGGACCTGCTGATCGCCGATGAGCCGACCACCGCGCTGGATGTCACGGTGCAGGCGCAGATCCTGCGGCTGCTCAAGTCGCTGCAGCAGCGCTACGGCATGGCGATCCTGTTCATCACCCACGACCTGAGCATCGTGCGCCACTTCGCGGACCGCGTCTGCGTGATGCGTCACGGCGAGCTGCTGGAAACCGGCGCCACCCACGACGTCTTCGAGCGCCCGCACCACGCCTACACCCGCATGCTGATCGATGCCGAACCGGCCGGCAAGAAGGCCCCGGTGGCCGCGGATGCACCAGTGCTGCTGTCGGCGCGCGATGTGCGTGTCAGTTTCACCATCAAGCGTCCGCTGTTCGGCCCCAAGGTCGCCTTCGAGGCGGTGCGCGGCATCGATCTCGAGGTCCGACGCGGCCAGACCATCGGCATCGTCGGCGAGTCCGGCTCCGGCAAGTCGACGCTGGGGCGTGCCCTGCTGCGCCTGATCAAGAGCCAGGGCCAGATCAGCTTCGATGGCGCCGATATCATGCCGCTGGACAAGTCAGGCATGCGCCCCTTGCGCTCGCGCATGCAGGTCGTCTTCCAGGACCCCTTCGGCTCCCTGTCGCCGCGCCTGACCGTGGGCGAGATCATCAGCGAAGGTCTGCGCGTGCATCACCCTGAGCTCAATCGCGCCCAGCGCAATGCGCGGGTCTGCGACGCCCTGAGCGAAGTCAGCCTCGACTCCGGCATGCGCAATCGCTATCCGCATGAGTTCTCCGGTGGTCAGCGCCAGCGCATCGCCATCGCGCGCGCCCTGGTGCTCAAGCCGGAATTCCTGCTGCTGGACGAGCCGACCTCGGCGCTGGACCGCTCGGTGCAGGTCACGGTGATCGACCTGCTGCGCGACCTGCAGGCACGCCACGGCCTGACCTATCTGTTCATCAGCCATGACCTGGCGGTCGTGCGTGCGCTGTCAGACCACCTCATCGTGATGAAGGAAGGCAAGGTGGTGGAAAGCGGCAGTACCCATGCCATCTTCGAAGCACCCCGTGAGCGTTATACGCGTGAATTGATGCAGGCCGCCTTCGCCCCGGACCTGGGCCAGACGCACCACTGACACCCTGAAAAGACGACATGCCTGATGGGCGCTGCGGCGCCCATCAAGACCCCGCTTTGCCTGAGAAAAGGCGCAGGCAAGGGCAGCCGGGTGCTTGCACCCGACCGAGGCCGGAGCAGGACGCTCCGGCATGACCCACACCGATGGAAAGACAGACACAGAATGACGATGCAACCTACAACAACAGCCAGCATCCCCCTTCACACTCACGACCACGTCACGCGATTGGCGCAGCCCTGCTCGGCACGAGACGCCCGGACAACTCGCTGTACTGGAAGAAGGGTTTCGGAGAGTTCACTGTCGGCCTGCTCTATCAGCTCGGCCATGATGGCCAGCACAGCACCGAAACGCCCCTCTTCGAGGATGGCGTCTTCACCACCGAGACCGAGTACTCGGGCTATGAGCGTGACCACCGCGATGAAGCCGCACTCGACTGGAAACCGAACAAGGACGTCACGCTGGGCAGGGCCTTCCACCATCCCGAAATGAGCGACTACGAGAGCGGCAACAGCGACCAGCTGATGTTCCTGGCGCGTTACGACTTCTGATCGTCATGTCAGACGCTGGTGACGGTTCGCCAATGCTCGCGCTGAGGCGATAGTTCTGCCCTTGCCTGATGAACCCAACAGGACGACAAGAAAACGCCCGGTCATATGACCGGGCGTTTCTGTATCGATTGTATCGGTTGTCCCGAGACCAGCTCAGCGCTTCAGCCGCTGACGTACTCAGAAACGATAGGTCGCACCGAGACCGAAGCCATGCGCTTCATTCTCGTAATCGGCTTCATAGGTGCCACGGTTGGGCTCGTTCAGGCTGACGGTGGCCGTCTCTTCCCACAGGTAGGTGTAGGCCATGTCGATGGTCAGATCCGGCATCGGTGTCCAGCCAGCCCCCAGCGAGAAGATGGTGCGATCACCGGACGGAATACGCGCGCTGCGATGCTCATCCACGGTCGGGCTGTCATCGAAGGCCATACCGGTACGCAGCACCCATTGCGGGTTGAGCTGATAGCTCAGGCCGACCGCATACTGCCAACCGTCCTCATAGCCCTGTTCCTCGACGATGTCATTCATGTTGTCGACTTCCACCGCGATCTCGTCGAAGCGACTCCAGTGCACCCAGGTCACGCCCGCCATCAGCGTCCAGCGATCATCCAGCTTGTGCGTCACGGAGAAGTCGATGCTTTCCGGCAAGGTCACGTCCAGCGAGGCGTCCTGCTCGGTATTCACGAGGCCTGGCGCGGTCATGCTGCCATTGAAGACATTGTTGTACTTGGCATCACCTTCCAGGCTGTAATCCACCTTGGAGCGATAGGACAGACCGAGACGGGTACTTTCCACCGGCTGGAAGATGACCCCGACGTTGTAGCCCCAGGCGGCATCGTCACCCTTGATCTTGACCTTGCCATCGCCTGCGCCAAGGACATCGGCAGTATTCGACGTCAGCTCACCCTTGATGCTGTTGTAGGTCACACCGGCCCCGATGGCCCACTTGTCATTGATACGGTAGGAGATGGTCGGCTGGGCGGTGACCACCTCGACTTCACTGTAATTGGCGAAATAACGGCCGCGGAAATCAGAACCATAATCGGTGATCACGCCAAAGGGTGCGTAGACCCCGAAGCCCAGTGCTACCCGATCATTCATCGGCTGCACGTAATAGAAGGAAGGCACTGCCGCTCCCGGCACCATGTCACCGTCATCTCCGCCAGAGACTGGCCGACCGAGTGCATCATTCGCGCTGGCGACATCAATATCGGTATTGACGTCCAGATAGGTCACACCGCCGGTAATCTGGGCACGATCCAGGAAGGACATGCCGGCGGGGTTGCCGAACACGGTGGAGGCATCATTGGCATTCGAGGCGCGCCCGGCGAAGGAGGTGCCCTGGGTACTGACACTCTGCTCGTTCAGCTGGAAGGCCCCCGCGTGAACGCCACCGGCATAAGCCGTGGCTACCGTTGCCAGAGCGACCCCGAGGGTGAGTTTGTTCATCTTGTTTTTCATTATGGATGGCGTCCCATTGCAGGTGGCTGGAGAGCCGCATGTTGTTGTTATCATTCGTTGATGCATAGCTCTGTCATCTACGTTTTGGGCGAGTCGTGCGTTCAAGTCAAGGGCGAACGTTTGTTTGAATAGGGAGATTTCTAGTATGCAGGGAACTTTCATTCATGTCTGCACTGTCACGTGCTGCTAAACCCCTGACCTGACGAGGATTTAGTGCCTTGTCGCCAGCGTTTAAAACACGGCAGCCCCCTCTGCTCCCCCCTCTAGCCTATTGGTCGAACATCAGACTTTTCGTATGTATCGGCTCGCTTGACCTATGTGCAACACATAAGTCTTAAACTGATGATCAGTCACGGAACATTGGCTGCCGACAGACCTACAGGGCAGCTGGATGCTCTCTCCGCCACTCTTCATCACGAGGAGGTGTTGCAATGAAAGTCGCTGAACTGGCCCGCGCGGGAGGCGTCACCGCTGAAACCGTTCGCCACTACACGCGCCAAGGGCTGATCACGGCCCGACGTGATCCCGTCAACAACTACCAGCGCTTCGATGAGCAGGCGCTGGTACGCCTCAAATTCATCAGTCAGGCACGCCAGCTGGGCTTCAGCCTTGCCGATATCAAACAGATTCTCGAGCAGGCGGACCAGCACGACTCGCCTTGCCCGCTGGTGCGTGACCTGCTGCGACAGCACCTGCCGAGAGTGCGCGAGCGCATTCGTGAGCTGGAAGCCCTGGCAGGGCGCATGGAGCATGCGCTGGATTGCTGGCAGGACCTGCCGGATGGCGTGCCGGACGGCAACAGTGTGTGCTGTCTGATCGAAGGCTTTCCGCAGGACATGCCCGACACCGCTTCCACTTCCAAACGCCGCGACGGGGGGCACTCATGATGACCCCGCCACTTCCCGAGACGCGCCTTCTGCAGGCGCCAGGCATCCATTGTCAGGGCTGTGTCAACAGGATTCGTCGTGCCCTGCAGGCGCAGGACCCACAGGCCGAGTTGCTCGGGGCACCTGACGCGGAGCTGTTGCTGATGCATAGCCAGCTGTCATCCACGACATTGCAGGAAGTCGCGGAAGACTGCGGCTATCCCCTCCGGGAGGAAGCCCTGCCGGTACGCGCCCATCACGATCTGTCGGTGTACGGTATGCACTGCCAGAAGTGCGTCGCCAGATTGCGCGAGGCCATCCAGCACTGGGATGAGGCTGCGCAAGTCACTGGCACGCCGAAAGAAGACATTCTCGACGTGGACACCTGTCTGCCGCACGGACTGCTCGAGCGCATCATCCTCGAGACGGACTATTCGCTTGAGGCCCACGCCGAGGTGGATGAAGCTCAAGTCGCGCCGGCTGCGAACGCGTCAAGTGCTGCGAACAAGGCAGCGACTGAGAGCCAGCCAGCCGATAGCGCAAGCACCGAGTTCTCACTGTCCGGCGTCACCTGTGCCAGCTGCGTGGCGACGATCCAGAAGGCACTGGATGGCTTGGATGGAGTTGAGCAGGCGCAGGTCAACTTCGCCTCGCACACCGCCCAGGTCACGAGCCGCCTCGCTCCCGACGAGATCGTCTCTGCCATCGAAGGTGTCGGCTACGGGGCAAGCCTGGTGGAAGACGCGCAGGCCGGTGAGCAGCAACAGCAGGAAGACGCCGATCAGGAATATCGCTCTCGTGTCCGCGACAGCGTGCTGTCGCTGGGCATCGGTATCCCCCTGATGATCAGCATGTTCTTCCATCACCCCGGCTTCGAGGGGCTCGAGCGCGGGGTGTGGCTGGCGATCGGCGTCGCCGTGCTGGGCGTGCTCGTCACGGCAGGACGCAGCTTCTTCACCAGCGCCTGGAAGGCCTTCACGCACCATCAGGCCAACATGGATACGCTGGTGGCGCTCGGTACCGGGGCCGCTTGGCTCTACTCCATGGGCGTGCTGCTGTTCCCCGACAGCGTGCCCCCGGCGGCGCGCGGGCTCTACTTTGAAGCCTCGACCATGATCATCGGCTTGATCAGCCTGGGGCAGGCGCTGGAAGTCCGCGCCCGGGGCCGCACTCAGCAGGCGCTGCGCGCGCTGCTGGATCTGCAGACTCGCACTGCCCGCGTGATCCGCGACGGTGAAGAGCGCGAGATCGATATCAATGAGGTCCGCAGCGGGGACCAGGTGCGCATTCGCCCCGGTGAGCGCATCCCGGTGGATGGCCGGGTCATCGAGGGCCAGAGCCATATCGATGAATCGATGCTCAGCGGTGAGCCACTGCCCGTGTCACGCAGTATCGGTGATGAGGTAGCCGCCGGTACGTTCAATACGCGTGGCAGTCTGGTCTTCGAGGTCGAGCGCGTCGGTAGCGAGACGCGCCTGGGACGCATCATCAACCAGGTGCGTCAGGCGCAGAATTCGCGCCCGCCGATTGGCCGGCTGGCAGACACCATCTCCGGCGTGTTCGTGCCCAGCGTGATGATCATCGCCATCGTCGCGGCGCTGGTGTGGTTCAACTTCGGGCCGGCACCGACCGGCGTGCATATGCTGGTGGTCGCGACGGCAGTGCTCGTCATCGCCTGCCCGTGTGCGCTGGGTCTGGCGACGCCGATCTCGACCATGATCGGGGTCGGCAAGGCAGCGGAGCATGGTGTGCTGGTACGCAGCGGTGAGGCACTGCAGACCGCCAGTCGCTTGACCGCGCTGGTGGTCGACAAGACCGGCACCCTGACGCGCGGCAAGCCGGAAGTCGCCGAGGTCTCGCTCCTCGAAGGGGAAGACGAGGAAGCCATACTGGATGCAGCATATGCACTGGAGCGGGGCTCCGAGCACCCGCTGGCCACGGCACTGCTGGCACATATCGAAGACAGACGCCCCGATGCCTCGCGCAGCAAGTCCCTCCATGACTACCAGACCATCAGCGGGCGGGGCATTCAGGCCCAGGACGATGTAGGGCGCACCTGGCGCATGGGCAACGCTGCCATGCTGGAAGAGGCAGGCATCAGCCTGGCTCCTCTCAGCGAGCAGATCACGGCGCTGGAAGACAATGCGCGCACCCTGATTCTGATGGCCCGCGACGATGAATTGCTCGCCGTCTTCGGCCTGGCCGACCCGCTGCGTGACGATAGCCGCGATGCCATCGCTCGCCTGCATGCCATCGGCCTCAAGGTAATCATGCTGACCGGTGACAACCCTCACACGGCAGCGGCCGTGGCGCGCGAGACCGGTATCGATGATTACCGTGCCGGCGCCTCACCGAATGACAAGCATGATGAGATCGCGCGGCTGCAGCGGGAAGGCCATGTCGTCGGAATGGTAGGGGATGGCATCAATGATGCCCCTGCGCTGGCGCTGGCCGATGTCGGCTTCGCCATGGGCGAAGGTACCGACGTCGCCATCGAGACCGCCGGTATCACGCTGATGCAGCCGTCGCTGGGCGGGGTCGCGGATGCGATCGCGATCAGCCAGGCCACCCTGCGCAACATCAAGCAGAACCTAGTCGGGGCCTTCGGCTACAACCTGATCGGCATCCCGATTGCCGCGGGCATCCTCTACCCCTTCACGGGCATGTTGCTGTCGCCGGTCATCGCGGGACTGGCCATGTCCTTGTCCTCGGTCACCGTCGTAACCAATGCCAATCGGCTGCGTCGATATACGCCCCCGGGCGCAGCTGGATCCGCGACAGGTAACCCCGAGAATACCGCCACCACCTCGCAAGGAGCGTCGGCATGATCTGCATGGCCATCAATCTGCTAGGGCTCGGCCTGATCGCCGCCATTGTCTGGTGGTTCTGGCTCGCCAAGTCATGAAGCACACTCCAGGCCTTGCTCTGTAGTCGCTGAAATCGAGCAAGATGATTGCACAGGACAATCGCGCAAGATCTTCATCTCAAGGCCCTGTCACATCCTGTGTGGCAGGGCTTTTTCGTGACTGTGTCCCGATCAAAATCGCTCCAGACGGCTCTCGCAAGACTCGCAACGATAGCGTTCATGACATGCCGCCCAGTGGCTCCGAGACTCGTGTCACCCGACAGCACACTGGAGGGAAAGCAGCTGTCGCGAGGTCGCATGGGTAGCTCCTGCACTGACGAATCTTGAGTTTTCCACAGCCGCTTTGCTCTTCTTTACCCCGAGCATCACTTCTTTATCCCGCTTGATCAAGGTGCCGAGAATGCAAAAACGCCCCTGCCGCATCAGTGACAGGGGCGTTTCCTTTGGCCTTCTTTCTGCACAACTTTTCCTGAGCAACTTTTCTCACCACAAAGAGAACCGCCCCTGCAGCAAGGCTACAGGGGCGGTTCGGGATAAGTGCCTGACGATGACCTACTCTCACATGGAGAAACTCCACACTACCATCGGCGCTAAGCGGTT
>NZ_JAMXRV010000008.1:0-208589 GCF_024124625.1 Cobetia sp. Dlab-2-AX
GTGGTCGAAAAGCTGAATGACCGTCCTCGAAAGCGACTCGGCTACCGGACACCGGCGCAGGTGTTTCTAGGGGAATACTCAGGTGGGCTGGATACTGCAGGTGCTGCGCTTATTGCTTGAATTCAGGGTTTTAAGTTCGCATAAGAGAGTGGATGTTGTATCTACCTAGGATAGTAAATAAAGAGGAGTAATAATGCATGCTGAGAGCTCATATAGATTATTAAGATTATTTCATATGTAAGACTTATTTATATAAGATAAGTTTCTATAATTCTTACCTGAGACAAAACTAGTTACTTAATTGAATCAGATATGAGCACTGAGGTATAGCAATGGAAAATTATATTAGTACGATAACATAAGATATAAATGAATTGTGTGTCAGTTATGTTTAACTTCCCTAAACTTAGTCTTTAAATATGCAAATTTATCGTAGGAAATATTATGAATAATATCCGTATTTGGGCTCCTAAATTGATGAATTCCGAAGGCGATAGACTCGTCGGTGGAATCCAAACATATATATGGGACTTATCAAATGGCTTGGCTGATAACAATTACGAGGTAGAGGTATATTTTCCAGCGGAAGAAAATTTAGAATTCATGCATAACAAATCTAAATTTTACGGGGTGAAAGTCAAAGATTGGAAAGCTGGTAAATCAGTTACTAGTAATATAGCCCTTAATATAATAGGAACATCAACGCTAATACCTAATAATATTATAGGACCATGCGTTGGTATCCAGCATGGAATACTATGGGACCGACCAGTACAGTATAATCGGCTATGGAATATTTTTCCTTTATTAAGAAACTCGATCAGAGTAAATAAGTATTCAAAACTAGTTAATCGATTTGATCATTTAGTATGTGTTGACTTGGCATATCCTCAGTTTGTCGCTAGTACTAATCCCCCTTTAAATTGGAATACGCTTACATACATACCTAACTATGCGCATATTGATGACCAGGTAGTACCATCTTTAGGTGGAGGGTTGAATAAAGTTATATTCCCGAGAAGATTTGTAGAGCATCGTGGAGTAAGAATAGCTATTCACCTCGCAGAAAAATTCGCTTCAGATAGTCTCGAGTTTCATTTTATCGGTGAGGGTCCTGAAGAGAAATTAATAAACAATTTAGCCAATAATAATAAAAATATTAAGGTATATAAGCTGCCATATGAAAATAGGCTGGAAGCATATGATGCTAATACTATAACCTTAATTCCTAGTCTCTCTACTGAAGGCACTTCTTTAGTATGTCTTGAAGCTTGGTCTAGAGGTTCTATAGTTCTGTCATCGCCAGTAGGTGGTTTGAGTAATCTAATCCTCAACAATGTCAATGGCAAATTATCCAAACCAACTGAGGAAGAATTTGAGATTAACTTGAATAAGCTTCTAACTAAAAGTACTAATGAGTTGGATTTAATCAGAAAAAATGCTTATTACGGTTTAACACAAGGATTTAGTTATAATAATTGGATATACCAATGGGTAGAATTGTGCAATAATATTATTCAAAAAGAATGCCATAAGAGAAATGTGTAAATGTTGCTCTTCACGAAATGGACTAATTTAATACGCCTAATATTACTTGCATTGTTATCGTATTTTGGCGTTGTGTCCACCCTATTCAATACTAGTGATGCTTTATATCCAATAACACTTTTTCTATTTATACTCCTGTCCTTCAAAACAATATATAATAAAAAATCAATATATAAAAAACAAGTTATATATGGGTTTATATTTATTATATCTATTGCATGGTTATTGCTTTCAGTTGCATGGACGCAGTCTCATTATCAGTGGGTGAACGATATAGTTTTATTGTTTTTTCTCTTATCGTTAGTTGTAACTATAGTTATATCAATTAACGGTGAAGATGTTTACAACTTATGCTTAGGTTATGTCATTATAGCGTCAACAATTAGTTTGTTTGTTATATATAATATGATGTATAAAGGAGACAGTGCTCAAAATAGCAACATTATATATAGAAATTATTTAACATTTGCATCACCAATAGCAATTGGACTTATAGTATCAATTTTTAAAGTAATGTATTCTAAGTACAATAGGTTTACTTGGTGTCTTGTATCTCTTTATTTAATGCTGTCACTTAGTATGAGTCTAGCACGAGGAGCACTGATATTTTGCGTAGCATCAATTTTGCTTGTGGGTATAATTCAACTATCTATACTTCTTAAAAATAATAATAAATACATTGTCAAGGCTATAAAAGCTTATTGGTTATTTTTTATGCCGCTATTGTTTTTATTGTTTTATGCTGCTTTTTTTGTAGAAAGGACCTCACAACGATTACTTCGTCTAATGAATCCTACTGAAGAACTAGCTGAAGGTGGCAGGGGAGGACTGTGGGGTAATTCATTATCAGCAATATATGACAGTCCACTTTTTGGATATGGATTGGGTTCAAGCGGCATACTAGCTGGTGGAATAGAGGGTAGATATCCTCATAACTGGATATTTCAATTATGGTTGGATGGAGGTGTCGTTGCAGTTATTTTGTTTTCGGCATTTATAATCACTCCCTTCTATTATTTAATTAAACATATTAACAATAATGCTTTTGATACTACCGGTTTGTCCTTACTGGCTATATATATATTCTTAATCTTAGATTTTTCTAAGTCTTACGACTTTTATACAGCCAAACCAATAATAATAATAGGAGCTTCCTCGATTGCTTATATTGTATGGCATAATAAAAAACATCAAAGAAAATATCAATGTCATAAATCCTAGCACTCTATAGTACAATCAAGTATGTGTCCATATACAAATTTACCACGTTATAACTCCTAAGTAGTAATGTACAAATATAATATAACATAGAGCATTAAATCTGTTGGTAGTTAATAAGATTTAATTCACGTATTTACGTATTTATACAGCATGGGAAGGTGCGCAAGTGAATGTACTACTCATATTAGATCACGCTCCAGACTATAGAGAAACTTTCCTTAGAGAATTATCTTCATATGTGAATCTAACAGTAATTGCACAGTCATGTACTAAAGATAATCTTACCCCTCCGGTAACACGAGTTGGATATAAATATATTGAGATTCAAACTTTTAATGTTCTAGGGTTTAAATTTCAGCGAACATTTAATAAAAATATTAATAAAGATGGTTACGATGTAATTTGCGTAGCCTTAAATATACGCTACGTTAATAGAATAATATCCTCCTTAACTTTAAATAGAAGAAAACTAGTCTGGTGGGGACAAGTGTATGGAAGAAATGATTCTCCGATAGTTAACACAATTAAAAAAGTATTAATAAATAAATCTCAAGGGTGTTTAGTATACTCTAAGAACATTGAAAAGAAGTTGTCCTTAGTTACCAATAAAAAAGTTATAAGTTTTAATAATACCGAAGTCAGTAAAAAAGAATTTCGTGCTGGTGTGTATAGTGATTCTAAGAAATTAAAGTTATTATTTGTAGGTCGAAATCAAGAAAGGAAGAGGCTTGATAGACTTATAGAGTTAGCAAAAAGACTTAGCTATATTGAGTTGAAGTTAGTAGGGCCGGGGATGGATAAGTTAATAGGAAGTGACGATCTTCCCGATAATATTCAAACATATGGTCATACTACTGGTGTTAAGTTAAATAGCTTCTTTGATTGGTGTGATGTAGTTGTTAACCCTGGTCATGTTGGCTTATTAGTTATGAACGCAGCTAGGCACGGAAAGTCTATAATTATAGATAGTTCTTCTAATCATGCACCAGAATATATTCTAGCTGAGGAGTCAGATCAATCTTTCATAGATTTCTCTAATATCAATAAAGTAATTGAGCATATGAATAAAATCTATGAAAATCAAGAGATGTTAAAAACGAAAGCCCAAAAATTGCAAGAACGTGCATTCCAAGAATATAACATCGAACAAATGGCAAAAATTCATTATGAATTTTTCTGCTCTATTAGTAATGGTAATGTTGTGTAAAGCTTAATCAGTATTAATATACCCATACATTAATTCAAGAGTGAAATGATGAATAAAATTAAAGTGCTAACAGTCTTTGGTACACGACCTGAAGCTATCAAAATGGCACCGCTTGCCTTAGCCCTTGATAATGATCAGCGTTTCAGCCATCGTTTGTGTGTAACAGGGCAGCATCGGGAAATGCTTGATCAGGTGCTAGAGTTATTCAATCTAGTACCTGATCATGATCTAGCTGTTATGAGCCCAGGTCAAGACCTTACTGATGTAACAGCTACTATTCTTTTGGGTATGCGTAGTGTACTACGTATTGAAAAGCCTGACATTATTTTAGTTCATGGAGATACTGCCACTACATTTTCAGCCTCGTTAGCAGCGTATTATGAACAGATCCCAGTCGCACATGTTGAAGCAGGTCTACGTACTGGTAATATATATTCTCCATGGCCTGAAGAAGCAAATCGTAAGCTTACAGGAGCATTAGCCACGCTACACTTTGCACCTACTGATCGGTCGCAGAGAAACTTATTAGCAGAAGGGATCCCCTCTGCATCGATAAGCGTTACAGGCAATACTGTAGTTGATGCTTTATTTACGGTTATTGAAAAGCTCGACACTAATCCAGAATTAGCACAATATGAAAATTTACCTTTAGGTTTAGCTGCATTAAATTCTAATAAAACCATTTTGGTTACGGGGCATAGGAGAGAAAGTTTTGGTGGTGGATTCGAACGGATTTGCCAAGCTCTACGAGAAACAGCCGTTAATAACCCAGGTGTTAATATCATCTATCCAGTACATCTCAACCCAAATGTACAAGAGCCCGTTAACCGTTTATTAGCAGATATACCCAATGTTCACTTGATTGAGCCTTTAACCTACTTACCTTTTATCGCATTAATGAATCTATCCGACATTATCTTGACGGACTCTGGGGGGATTCAAGAGGAAGCACCTTCCTTAGGTAAACCTGTCTTAGTGATGAGAGATACTACAGAGCGTCCTGAGGCTGTAGAGGCAGGGACTGTAAAGCTCGTCGGGACTCAAGTAGAAAAAATTACTCTAGAATTGGATCGTCTTTTGAATGATCCTTCTGCATATGATGCGATGAGTCGTGCTCATAATCCCTATGGAGATGGTAAAGCTTGTAATCGTATTCTAGACATTCTTGCCGCTCATTACTCCTAAATACACGAATACAAGTGGATTAAATTATGAATTTTAATACAATATCCGTGATTGGCCTTGGATATATTGGCCTGCCTACTGCGGCTGTTATTGCGTCTCGTCGTCAGCATGTTATAGGTGTGGATATTAGCCAGAAGGCCGTTGATACCATCAACCGAGGCGAGATTCATATTGTCGAACCCGAGTTAGATATGCTTGTGCATGCAGCTGTCAATGAAGGTTATTTACGCGCAACTACCAAAGCAGAGCCAGCAGATGCTTTTCTTGTCGCAGTGCCAACACCATTCAAGCGTGAGGAAGGTAAGACACATGTGCCCGATCTTACCTACATCAAAGCTGCAAGTTTATCTATAGCGCCTGTTTTGAAAAGCGGTGATCTGGTCATTCTTGAATCAACTTCACCTGTTGGTGCGACAGAACAAATGGAAGCTTGGCTTGCAGAGGCACGTCCAGATCTCTCTTTTCCTAGTCAAGTAGGTGAGATATCGGATATTCGTGTAGCTCATTGTCCTGAACGTGTATTGCCTGGGCATGTAGTAAGAGAACTTGTTGAAAACGATCGAGTCATTGGTGGGATAACCCAGCGATGCTCAGAGGCGGCCTGCTCGTTATATGAAATATTCGTCAAGGGTGAGAGTATAATCACAACTGCTCGTACTGCAGAAATGGCAAAATTAACAGAAAATAGTTTTAGAGATGTAAATATTGCTTTTGCTAATGAGCTATCAATTATTTGTGATAAACTTAAAATTAACGTATGGGAGCTGATTCGTTTAGCTAACCGTCATCCACGTGTAAATATATTGCAGCCAGGCCCAGGGGTAGGTGGACATTGTATTGCAGTTGATCCTTGGTTTATCGTTAGTCAGACTCCTGAGCAGGCAAAAATAATTCGTACTGCCCGCGAGGTAAATGATAGTAAGCCGCAGTGGGTCATTGACCAAGTTAATCAAGCAATAGGTAAGTTTCTTGGTCATCACCCCCATTATACAGCTAAAGATGTAACTGTTGCATGCTTAGGTTTGGCCTTTAAGCCTGATATTGACGATTTACGTGAGAGTCCAGCTCTTGCTATTACGCAAGCGTTACACAAACAACTTTCCAGCAACTTACTGGTTGTGGAACCTAATATATCGACTTTGCCTACGAGTTTGGAGGGGACCACACTCTCAGGGATAGAGGAAGCACTCGAAAAAGCAGATATCATTGTACTATTAGTTGATCACAAAGCATTTAAAAAAATAGAATTTGATCGCTTGTCTAATCGATATCTCGTTGATACCCGTGGGGTATGGACTAGCTAAATCAGCAAATTATAGCATTTTATCAAACAGCCTTCTTGACTAAGACTATTTGTCTTTTAGGTTTTAATGATTAGCAGCCTTGCGTTAATTGCTGCCTACTTTATGAGCTTTACCAATGACGTTTAATCGGGCTACTCGCTTATTGCATACAATCCGTTTCCTTAAGCCTTCACAAATTGGCTGGCGTCTCTACTATCTTGCTTTGCGCAGTAGAGTGCGTCGGAAAGCTATGTCTGCACTGCCGCCAGTACTCGTTCGTCCTTGGCAAGATATATGGATGGCTCCTGTATGGATGCCATCCTGTTGGGTTGGCAATAACGAATTTAAGTTCCTCGGAGAGCGCGGTTTTTTGACCACAAGTAAGGATTGGCATTGTTCAGAAAAATCCAAACTCTGGTTGTACAACCTCCACTACTTTGACGACCTTACGGCTCAAGAGGCCGAGACACGCTTTGAAATGCATTGCGACTTAGTATCAAGTTGGATCAACTCTAATCCAGTGCTTACAGGAAATGGTTGGGAGCCCTATACTTTATCACTACGTATAGTGAATTTAGTTAAATGGTTCAAGGGCCCTGTATGGGGTAATAGGGAGTGTATTCCAGATGCGTGGTGTAATAGCTTAGCACGGCAAGCTCAAGCACTTTCTGCACAACGCGAGTATCATATTCTTGCTAATCACCTGTTCGTGAACGGTAAAGCACTTATCTTTGCAGGGGCTTTTCTGCAAGGAGATTTAGCAGACCGTTTTTTGCAGGAAGGCTTGACTATTCTCGATGCGGAAATCCCAGAACAGTTTTTATGTGATGGTGGTCATTTTGAGCGATCGCCGATGTACCACGCTATACTCTTATGGGATTTGGCTGATTTAATTATGCTTGCTGAGTGTAGTGACTTACCATCATTAAAGAAACGCGTGACCTTATGGCGTGATTATTTGGCTAGGGGCCTGAACTGGCTTGAAATGATGTGTCATCCAGATGGAGATATTAGCTTTTTCAATGATGCAGCCTTCGACATCGGCCCAAAGTTTACAGACTTGAAACGGTATGCAGTAAAATTGCAAGTATCGGGCTTGAAAGATTCTTGTCTGAAGACATCGGGTATAGCCGAGGACTATCCTTTAGTCATTCAGCATGCAGTCCCTAGCGGCTATATAGCTGTTACTTGGGCTAAAGAATGTAAAGCTCTTCTGGACCTTGCTCCAATAGGACCTGATTATCAGCCTGGTCATGCACATGCAGATACATTGAGCTTTGAGTTAAGCCTTTATGGTATGCGTATATTCGTTAATTCTGGAACATCACAATACGGCGAAGATAGTGAGCGTCATCGTCAACGGTCAACACTAGCCCATAATACAGTTGCTGTAGATGGTGAAAACTCCTCAGAAGTATGGTCGGGTTTCAGGGTAGCGCGGCGTGCATATCCTGGTGAAGTTCAGATTGATCACGAAGAAAATTTGCTAAGTATATGTGGTAGTCATAATGGTTATCAACGGCTCAAGGGAAATGTCTTACACTACCGGAAATGGATTTTTGAGAAAAATAAATTAATAGTCGAAGATCGCTTAAATGGTCTTTATAAGCAAGCAGTAGCACGGTATTTTTGTCATCCAGATGTGTCTTTAATCATGTCTAATTCTCATCGTGGTTTTTTGATTACTCATAATGGTGAAAAAATAGTATTATTTATTGAAGGAGGTGAGGCCAGCGTAGAGTTAAGTACTTGGCATCCTCGTTTCGGCGATACTCAGAACAGTCAATGCTTGGTAGTTAACATGACTTCTTCTTGCTGCAGGGTCAGTCTCTCTTGGGGCTGAAGCGCTTCTCTTTATTCAATTAATCAATTTTCAACTAGAGCTTTTACCATGCGGATTCTTTTCCTCTCTGATAATTTCCCGCCCGAAACTAATGCTCCAGCCACACGCCTCTATGATCATGCTATTCGCTGGGTGCGTGCAGGACATGAAGTCACAGTGGTTACCTGCGCACCTAATTTTCCAGAGGGACACGTTTTTAATGGATATAAAAATCGATGGTATACAGTGGAGGAAATTGAAGGTATTCGTGTCGTACGTGTCAAAAGCTACATCACCTCAAATGAAGGTTTTCTTAAGCGTACCTTAGATTATCTTTCCTTTATGTGTAGTGGTTTTGTCGGCGGCTTAATCCAAAAAAAGCCTGATATAATTGTAGCTAGTTCTCCACAATTTTTTGCAGCAGTAAGCGGTTGGTTTCTATCTGTTGTGCGGCGCAAACCCTTTATATTTGAGTTGCGTGACTTATGGCCAGCTTCTATTGTAGCAGTGGGTGCTATGAAGGATAGCCGTATTATACGTATGCTCGAAAAAATAGAGCTGTTCCTCTATCGTCGTGCTCGGCGTATTGTAGCCGTAACTCATGCCTTTAAAGAAGATTTAATCCAGCGTGGTATTGAAGGAGATAAGATTGATGTAGTACTTAATGGAGTTGATCTCAGCCGATACTCTCCTATTGCAGCGAATTGTAACCTTCAGTATCAATATAATCTTAAGGATAAGTTTGTTGTTGGTTATTTGGGCACTCATGGTATGGCTCATGCGTTGGACAAGGTCTTGGATACAGCTATTTATCTTCGTCATAGAGAAGATATAGTATTTGTCTTTGTCGGTGCTGGAGCTGCTAAATCTGAGATTGAATCGAGAGCTAAAGATCATAATTTACAGAATGTTCGTTTCATACCACGTCAAACCAAGGATGCAATGCCTGCATATTGGTCGTTATGTGATTTAGCCTTGATTCCACTGAGAGACACTCCTGTATTCGAGAGCGTTATTCCTTCTAAAATGTTTGAATGTATGGCAATGGGTATACCAGTTCTGATGTCACTTCCGGAGGGGGAAGCTACAGAAATTCTTCGTGACTCAGGTGCCGGTATTTGTGTTCCTCCGGAAGATCCAATTACTATGGCCAAAGCCATAGAGAAACTAAAAGATGATACTGTCCAGCGTGACGCTATTCGTAAATGTGCTTTGAATGCTGCTCAGGTATACTCTCGAGATTGCCAAGCTGAAAAGATGCTAGCTGCTTTTGCGAAAGCTTGATTATAGGTATATTCAAATCATTTCTATTTAACCATGTTTTAGTTATTTGTTATTTTCTGCTCCTGACATATTTTTGTCTGTGGAGTGTATTGTTTTTTATACTAGAAAACTTTATAATTGTAAATGTAATAATCTCTATCGTTTTATTTTAATGTTATAACTTAGTGTTTATTGTTGGTTATAACTATATGTTTGTGTCGGTGCCAGGCCTGATGCTTTCACACATTTTTTGAGGAGTTATAGCAAATGAAAATTGCCATCGCAGGCACCGGCTATGTCGGCCTCTCCAACGCCATGCTGCTCGCACAGCATCATGAAGTGATCGCACTGGACATAGTGCCAGGCAAGGTGGAAGGGCTGAACCGTGGTGTCGCACCGATTGAAGACGCCGAGATTGATGAGTTTCTGGCGCGTGGGGACCTGAATTTCCGTGCTACCCTCGACAAGGAAGAGGCCTATCGTGGTGCCGATTTCGTGATCATCGCGACGCCGACGGATTACGATACCACTACCAACTACTTCAATACTTCCAGTGTTGAAGCGGTGATTCAGGATGTACGCGACATCAATCCTGACGCGGTGATGGTGATCAAGTCCACTGTGCCGGTGAGCTATACGGTAGAGGCGCGTAAGCGTTTCAATACCGAGAATCTGATCTTCTCGCCGGAGTTTCTGCGCGAAGGTAAGGCACTGTACGACAACCTGCATCCGTCTCGTATCATCGTCGGTGAGCGCTCCGAGCGTGCCGAGGTGTTCGCTGGTTTGCTCAAGGAAGGCGCGATCAAGCAGGGTGTTGATGTGCTCTTCACCGACAGCACCGAGGCGGAAGCCATCAAGCTGTTCGCCAATACCTACCTGGCGATGCGCGTCGCCTACTTCAATGAGCTGGATACCTACGCCGAGTCACATGGCCTGGATGCCAGGCAGATCATCGAAGGTGTGGGACTGGACCCGCGCATCGGGCAGCACTATCACAACCCGTCATTCGGGTATGGGGGCTACTGTCTGCCGAAGGATACCAAGCAGTTGTTGGCCAATTATCAGGAAGTGCCCAACAACATGATCCAGGCTATCGTCGATGCCAACACCACGCGCAAGGATTTCATCGCGGAATCCGTGCTCAAGCGCAACCCTCAGGTGGTGGGGGTATATCGCTTGGTGATGAAGTCAGGTTCTGACAACTTCCGCGCCAGTGCCATGCAGGGTGTGATGAAGCGCATCAAGGCCAAGGGTATTGAAGTTATCGTTTACGAGCCGGTGCTGGAAGATGACACCTTCTTCGGTTCACGCGTCACGCGTGATCTCGAGGCGTTCAAGCAGGAGGTGGATGTCATCCTGAGCAATCGCATGGCGGAAGAGCTCGCTGATGTGGTCGACAAGGTCTACACCCGCGATCTATTCGGCAACGATTGATCCAGAGTTCTGATTCTTGATCAAAACTCAAACGCCGCATTCTAGTGATGCGGCGTTTTCGTATGGGTTCACAGGGAACGGGGTAGAGGGAGCAGGTGATGACTTTCATGCTGCGCGCCTGATGCCAACGAGGAGGGCAGTTGTGTCAGGCTATCCCGCTCATCAAGCTCACGATGACTCTCTGTCGTATTCGGCCGAGATGACCGTATCACCGTTCACGTCGTCATCTTTGGATCAGGAAGGCCAGGTATGCCGTCATTCGCTTCCGCTGCGTGCTCGGATTCATCCGGAGTTGCTTCGTATTTTCCCCCTATCATATCGCGCGCCGTTTCCTGCAGTGTCTTCCTGTTCGGCTTGCTCAGCCTGGTGATGCCTTCTGGCTATAGCGTGGGGCCGGCGTTGCTGGTGTTGATCAGTGGCTATTGCTTGCTGCGAGAGCCGCGCGCGCTGTTGGGGGCCGCCCACAAGGAAGACCTGGCAGTGATCGGCGTGGTGGCAGGCCTCGCGGCCTTGTTGCTGGTGAGCATCTTGCTGCAGGGGGATGCATGGCAGACGACAGGCGTGCCGATTCGTCTGTTGCTGGCCGTGCCGGTGCTGATGCTTGCGTTGGCGTGCCCACCTTCGCTTGGGGCCATGTGGGGTGGGTTGATCCTCGGTAGTGTGCTGACCGGCAGCTGGGCGATGTGGCAGAAGCTGGTGTGGGGCGTGCATCGTGCGGGTGGCTTCACCAATACCATCAATTTCGGCGATATCAGCATGTTGATGGGGCTGATGTGTCTGGCAGGCTTGGGCTGGGCAATGAGCCAGGTGGGGGCTCGGCGGCGCTATTGGTTGCTGACGCTGTTGATCGGTGGCGCGTTCGGCATCATCGGCTCCTTGATGTCGGGGACGCGTGGCGGTTGGATCGGTTTTCCCTTCGCGGCCTGGGTGCTGTATCGCAGTTATGGTGAGGTGATCTCGCGGCGTGTGCTGCGCCTGGGCGTCTTCATGTGTGCCGGGGTGATCGCCTTGATGGTGATGACGCCGGCGACCGGTATCCAGCAGCGTGTCGAAGCCGGTGTCTCGGATGTCACCAAGTACGTGGAGGACCGCAATGCCGGCACCTCCGCGGGTGCACGTCTCGAGATGTGGCGGGGCGCCTTGCTGATGATTGCCGAGCAGCCGTGGCTGGGCAGGGGCGAGACCGGTTACGCCGAGGCGCGTGATGCGATGATCGAGCAGGGCGAGCTGAGCCGCCATGTGCAACCGTATAAGCATCCCCATAACGAGTTTCTCGATGCGTGGGTCAAGCGCGGGTTGTTGGGGCTGCTTGCGTTGCTGGCCCTCTATCTGGTGCCGCTGCGCCTCTTCTATCGCCGCCTGGACAGTGACGACCTGACATTGCGCTCACTGGCTGTCGCCGGGGTACTGCTGCCGCTGACCTTCCTTGACTTCGGGATGACCTGGGTGATGTTCTCCCAGGCCAGCGGCGTGATGGTTTACGCCTTCTGGTTGTCGATCGTCTGGGGCACGCTGCGCGCCCATGAGCGACGCCTTGAGACACTACAGATACGCTGAGTGTTTTGACCTGCGAAGGTGACGGGTCTACAGTACGCGCAAATTTGAGCAGTCGCTCACGAATATTGACGAGCGGTGTGGCGTGTTGCCTCGCCGATCAGGAGAATGGATATGCAAGACAAGCTCAAGATCGACATCGTCTCCGATGTGGTGTGCCCGTGGTGCATCATTGGTTACAAGCGCCTCGAGAGCGCCATCCAGTCACTGGGCCTGGAAGACAAGGTCGACATCGAATGGCAGCCCTTCGAGCTGAACCCGGACATGCCGGCGCATGGCGAGAACCTGCGCGCGCACTCAGAGCGCAAGTACGGCACCACGCCCAAGGGCAGTGTCGAGGCGCGCCAGAACCTCGCCAACCTGGCGGCTGAGGAAGGGCTGGTCTTCAACTACTTCGACGACATGCGCATGGTCAATACCTTCGAGCTGCACGTACTGCTCGAGTACGCCGCCGAGCAAGGCATGCAGCATGACCTGATGATGCAGTTCTTCGCGGACTTCTTCACGCTGCAGAAGGACATGTCGGACCGCGCCGTGATGGCGGACTCGCTGGCAGCAGTGGGACTGGATGCCACGGAAGGGCTTGCGCAGCTCGATGACGCCGAGGCACGTGAGCAGGTCGTCCAGCATGAGAACCACTGGAAGCAGATGGGGATCTCCAGCGTGCCCACCTTCGTCTTCAACCGCCGCAGCGCCCTGAGCGGTGCTCAGCCCAGGGAAGTGTTCGAGCAGGTGCTGAGCGAGCTGATGGCTGAGCAGTCTTGAGCCACTGACACCTGGCTCCGCCACTGATTCCTGTCGTGATAAAAAACGCGGCCCCGCTGAAAAGCAGGGCCGCGTTTTTGGTTGTGGGGGGTGTCAGTCACTCAGGAGAGTACAGACACACCACCGTCAAGAACGCTTGGGCGGATTGTTGCCACGACCATTGCCGGAACGGTTGCCAGTCGTGCTCGGCAGATTCGGCACTTTCGGAGCCGGGGTTTTACGTGCAGGGGCTTTAGGCGTCGGCCCTTGAGCCTTCTTGGGCGGATTATTGCCACGACCACCGCCGGATGGGTTGCCAGTCTTGCTCGGCAGGTTCGGTACTTTCGGAGTCGGGGCTTTGCGTGCAGGGGCTTTGGATGTAGTGGCTTGAATCTTGGTCGTTTTTTTCATTGTGATAGCTCTCATTGTAGATGGTTTATTGATCGACTTCAGATGCTTGTAGGCGACGCTTACTTGCAGGCTCCCTCGACGCGACAAGCGCATGAGGTAGGTACGTGACAAGCATGATCCTGACAACGCATTGCCTGTGATTCAGTGCCACCGCCCGGATAGGCGCCAAAGTGCTTTTCATACAGCGCGACCGTCTGTGCAAAGGCATCCTTCAATTGCTGGTAGTCGTCTTCACCGTAGATGCCGAAGTAGGGGTAGTGGTCAATGAAGCGACCGAATACCTGGTGGCAGTCTTCGCGGTAAGCACGCGTGTCCAGGATGTGCGCATGCCATAAGGCATCGACTTCCTTGCTGGGCACGAGCGAGACAGCAGGGTAGAAGGCCTTGAGTGACAGGAAGCGGCGATACTCACGCTCCGCCTTGTCCCAGGACTCAACTGACATTTCGGCTTCGCTGGAGGCCGTGTACTTGTGCTTGAGACGATCAAAGTCGAGACGGCTGACATTCATGCCCAGTCCGTGGCGATCCACGAGGGGTTGGTTCAGAGAAACGATGGCATTCATGATCAAGACTCCTGTGAGGGTGTATTGCAGAACTTGATGTCCCGCCTTCGTTTCATCTCACGATCGAAGCTCTGACGACTGATCAAGGCACAGGGCTCATAGCCATTGGCGGTCAGCTGATAGAGCAGACGCCAGGCATGGCCGATCTTGAAGCGCAGATAGCCTTTGCGGCAGCGCAGGCGTTTTCCGCCAAGTGACCGGTAGGGCGTGCCATTGGCCATGGCTTGATCTATCTGGATGGCCTTGGACTGGTAACAGCTGCTGACCTCATGGGGACAGCGGGCGAGGATGGTATCGATGGTTGGCATGACTGGCTCCGTCTTGGTTGACGAAACCAGTATTTATTTGTGGATTCCACAACCCGCATGCTTCACAAATCTTTTTTGCGGAAGGTGTCCAGCAGTGCGTCGAAGGAGGTAGCGTCCTCGTATCGTCGGATGATCAGCTTGCGATATTTCGCCAGGACCTCGTTGTCCGTCTCGATCGGGAGCGCTTGTTGATAGGCCTTTTCGAGGTCACCACTCAAGTAGGCGGCCATCATGCTGTCTCCCTGGGAGAGGGCTGCTGTCTGAGCGGCCAGCCCCTTGAGTACGTTTCCCTGTAGATGGCCCAGCCCCATCTGCGGCAATGTATCAGCGAAGGGGTTGGGCAGTTCCTCCGTCTTCAGGTCGGCATCTGGCAAACGCTCCAGCAAGTGAATCAATTCCTGGCGCAACAGGCCCAGGCCCGCCAGGGATTGCCGCTCGAAGAACAGCTCGCGTGCCCACTCGACCAGCTCGGTGCGCTTGGCTTTCTGCTCAAGGAGCTGAACGACGAGCTTTGGCTCACCGAAGATCCCCTGTAGCAGGATGGCGTTCCAGAGCAGGGTGACATCGCCGGGGTTGATACGGACTCGATTCCGGCTGTCACAGCCATGACCAATCGGTGTGTAATCTAGACGCAGGTGTTGCGTCTTGTTTCGATCAACCCTGCGAGAGACATCATCCTTGTGCTTGATGGAGGGGCTCAGTGCACTGACGAGCGTCTTGATGGAGTTCAAGAGTTTGCCATGCCGACTGAGAGGCTTGCTCAACCCCACCTTGCGGCAGAGCAAGTCCTCGTACACGGAAGATATTTCGCGCCAATTACCCTCGTCAGCTTCGCTCACAAGAGAACTCCAGCAAGTCATTGAGCGAGATGCGCTTGCTGTAATCTTCTGACATGTCCGCTATCTTTCGTGCCTGTGTGAACCAGTCTCTGGAATAACACCTGTCATGGCGACGGTACTCATCCAGAACGCCCATGCAGTAACCTGCCTGCAGGGCCTCTGACACGCTTGTCGTGACGCCAGCCAGTAGATTTTTCTCGTCTCTCTTGGCATAGATTCCGACCAGCTCATGACAACTCTGGATCAAGCGCTCCGAGCGGTCTCTGGCCTGAGCGGTTGGAGCCACTGTGAATGCCAGCGTGACTAGTAAGGCGCAAGATGTGTATTTGTTGAATATGGACTTCACAGTGTGGGCTCCTTGAAGGTATCACTCGTGTCAGCTTCTGCTTTCTCGGTGGCGGGTGTGTCCCCTTGCACTTGTGGCTCATCCGTTGTCATGGCGCGCCGGTTTCCAGTCGGTGCTGATAGGTAGAGCGCCACCAGCAGACTGGCATAAGTTGCCAATTTTACGAGCGGATCATCATCCAGAAGATAATTCCTTGGGAGATCTTCGTATTCTGACTGCCAGAGGAATATTTCACACAGGCCAATTACGACGAGCTCCACTACTGTCAGAATTCCGAGAGAGATCAGCAAGCGACTGGCCCCCCTCCAGAAGCCCGTCGAGAAATGCTGGCAGTAATTGACATGCCGCCACAGAAGCAAGCCCAGCAGTGCCATGAACGCCCATTCGAGTAGCGAAATATCTGCCAGGCCTTCACCGTATTCAAAGATGGCAAAGGGTAGCAAAGCCAGTATCATCAGGCCGATCAGCCAGAGCATGCCAGTCTTGATGGCATTCAATACCTGACAGAGAAATCGTGAGAACCCATTGTCGATCTTCCCTGTCAGGGAGAGACTTGTTGATTGCGACATCTTGCGTACATCCATGTGATTGCTGTGTGTATTGGTACTTCATGGAGATGAGTCGGACACTCCGTTGTCCTGGACAGTCATGTATCAACGCTGATTTGTAAGTCCTGTATAGATAATGTCGAGGAGTCATGGCAGGAGTTGTAATGATCATCTCGAGCTGAATATACAGTATGTCGTAATCCGGTGCGGAATTTTTTGTTTGTCTTGCACAATAGTGGCATTCATCCCAAGATTGTTCTTTGTATGAGCGAGCAACGGAATCAGTCAGTCCATGGAAGGCGAACCAAGTTCGTGTTACTTCAGCAGTCTTACATTTAGATAATGCATTAACGTTGAGGAATATAGCGGGCTCAGCAGGTTTACATGCGTATAAACGACACAGCCCCGCTGAAAAGCGGGGCTGTGTCGTTTATGGGCATCGAATAGTTGGGGAGTCACAACCCCGCCTTGATATTGCTCAGCTGCTGCATGAGCGTGTCAAGGACGGCGTCGACCTGCGCTTCGGTATGCTCGCAGGAGAGGAAGAAGCGCAGTCGTGCGCTCTTCTCCGGCACGGCGGGGTGCAGGATGGGCTGGACGTTGAAGCCGGTCTCGAACAGCTGGTTGGAGAGGCGAGCAGCCACCAGCGAGCTACCCAGGATGACCGGCACGACGGCAACGCCCAGGCTGTCGCCGACATCGAGTCCCAGGGCGCGGGCGCGCTGTAGGAAGTAGCCGGAGACGGCGTGCAGGCGGGCGATACGCTGCCTGGCATCATCGCCCTGGAGCAGTTCAAGAATCTTCAGCGACGGGGCGGCGACCTGTGCCGGCATGCCAACCGAGTAGAGGAAGCCCGGCGCGAAGTAGCGCAGCATGCTGACCAGCTCCTTGCAGCCGGCGATATAGCCACCGCAGCCGGATAGCGTCTTGCTCATTGTGCCCATCCAGATATCGACGTCACGGGACTCGATATCGAAGTGCTCACGCAGGCCGAGGCCACGCTCGCCCAGTACGCCGAAAGAGTGGGCTTCGTCGACCATCAGCCAGCAGCGGTACTTGTGCTTGAGGGCGATCAGGCGCGGCAGGTCCGGCACGTCGCCGTCCATGCTGTAGAGGCCCTCGGTGACGATCAGCACGCGCTCGAACTTGCCACGCTGGGCACGCAACAGCGCCTCCAGCGCGTCTGGGTCATTGTGTGCGAAGGGCATGCGGCGGGCGCCGGACAGCTGGGCGCCGACCAGCGAGCTGTTGTGGATCCACTCGTCATGCAGGACCAGGTCCTTCGGCCCGAGCAGATAGCCCAGCGTGGAGACATTGGTAGCGTGGCCACTGACGAAGACCACAGCATCCTCGACGTCGTAGGTACGCGCGACGGCGGCTTCCAGCTGCTGGTGGATAGGACGCTCGCCGGAGACGGCGCGTGAGGCCGATACCGAGGTGCCATAGTGCGCGGCAGCCTCAGCCGCGGCCTTGACCACTTCCGGATGGCGCGAGTAGTCCAGGTAGTTGTAGCTGGCGAAGTTGACCAGCTCACGCCCCTCGATACGTGTCGTGGCACCGGCACAGCCGTCATGCACGCGGAAGAAGGGCTCCGGCACGCCGAAGGCGGCACCGGCCTGCTGCATCATGCTGAGTTGCTGATAGCCCAGTTGGCGATCGAAGCGCACGAAATCATCGCTGATCTGAAGCGGTTCAGCGCTCTTGTGGGCGAAGATATCCTCATCATTCGACTGCGTATTGGTCGGGCGAGTGCGACGCGCACGCGCCTTGTCGAGCAGTTGCTGCTTCATGTTACTGGCGGATGTACCAGAGGAGTTGCGGGTTGCCAAAGAGGAAGTCCTTGAAGTAGAAGCGGTCTTTCGTTCGATGATGAGGCGAGGCGGGCAAGAGGGCAAGTCCTGGGAAGCGCGGGGGAGGTATCACTGGGGGTACAAGGCTTACGGTAGGGCGTGGCGATAGAGGAGTCCAAGCGGGCTGGCGTTGTAGGAACAAAGAGACGCTGAGTCGTCGCTACGACCTTCAATAATGCCCCTTATCGAGACTCGCATGCCTTTTCAATGCGTTAGCCGCTCGGTCTTCCCGGCTACCCCTGCAACATCATGGAAAGAATCACGCACCAGGTGCCATGAAATCGTCAGGCAAGGGTGTGCGGGGGATATGGTCCCTGGCTTTGAGTCGGATATGCATATCCAGCTCCTCACACTCTAGCCCCGGATGCTGTCGAATGTGCTCGTCAATTAGCTGGATGACAAAGTCGGCATAGCGTACTGAGGCGAGCTCTACCGTCGACACCGTGCGGCCCATATGCTGGGCGATCACGAGATAGGTCGCGCTGTCGGTCTTGGCGAGTAGTAGGGTGAAGCCCTCGGCGCTGGTCATGAGCGATAGGGGAGCATGATCGTTGAGACCCTGATGTGCATTGACGGATAGGATGGTCATTTCGTCCATGATGGTCACTCTCATGTCATGACGGCCAACGAGTATTGGCGATCGTAAGTTGAAGATTCACCGGACGCTCCGGGTTGTCCGGTGAATACTCCGTGCATGATATCTTAGGTAAGGATAAGGCTCATCCTGTTGGGATGAGTTATTTAGCACTGTCGCAAGATGTCAGCATAGCCCCAGGCGCGTGAAGGACCTCAAGAAATACGAACGTACACTGCGCTCGCCGGTCTCGATGTCCACTGTGGTGACCATGCCCGGCTTGATCGGCAGAGTTTCTCCATTGTGCTCCAGCGTCGCGGTCTCGCGGCTGACCAGCACGTTTGCCTAGCTGTCGTAGATGGCGTCTTCGGGCGCCTGATTAGCAAGTCCATACCGCTGTTGCAGCAAGTAGATTCGCAGCAAGCGCTCAAGCTCGATGGGCGGCCGGTTTCGCTTGCCTGCCGCATTCGGGAAGTGGACTTGAGACAGAGCATCGATTAGCCGTTGCCAAGGTAGTATTACCTCCATCTTGGCTAGAAATCGCTCTCGGCGAGTCACTTTCTTCCTGTTCTGATGATCTGTTTACGTGAATGATTTCTGCTTCATCGGGTGGCTCTATTAGGCGATAGCGGTATTGCCTGATTTTACCCCGCTGGTGGCGATCAGGCACAAACGGCAGAGTTTGTTCATCGATTCCTTAGGTTAGTGCCTGTGATTACTGGACAATATATCGGGTTAGAGACAAAAAACGCCGCATGCTAGGTATGCGGCGTAATATTAGCACTTGTTGTTAATAAGTCGAATTTCAGTCACTACCGAACAGGTCTCGGGTGTAGACCTTGTCGGCCACATCGGCGAGCTCTTCTGCCATACGGTTGCTGAGAATCACATCCGCTTCCTGCTTGAAGGCGGCAAGATCATCCAGCACGCGAGAACCAAAGAAGGTGTCATCTTCCAGCACCGGCTCGTAAACGATAACTTCAATACCCTTGGCCTTGATGCGCTTCATCACGCCCTGCATGGCACTGGCGCGGAAGTTGTCAGAGCCGGACTTCATCACCAGGCGATACACCCCCACCACCTGCGGGTTGCGCTTGAGCACGGATTCCGCAATGAAGTCCTTTCGCGTGGTATTGGCATCGACGATGGCCTGGATCATGTTGTTGGGCACTTCCTGGTAATTGGCCAACAACTGCTTGGTATCCTTCGGCAGACAGTAGCCCCCATACCCGAATGACGGGTTGTGGTAATGCTGCCCGATGCGCGGGTCCAGTCCCACACCTTCGATGATCTGCTTGGCATCCAGGCCATGCGATTCGGCGTAGGTATCCAGCTCATTGAAGTAGGCGACGCGCATTGCCAGGTAGGTATTGGCAAACAGCTTGATGGCCTCCGCCTCGGTGCTGTCAGTGAAGAGCACATCAACACCCTGCTTGATCGCGGCCTCCTTGAGTAGACCAGCGAACACCTCGGCACGTTCGGATCGCTCACCAACGATGATGCGAGACGGATGCAGGTTGTCGTACAGCGCTTTGCCTTCACGCAGGAATTCTGGTGAGAAGATCAGATTCTCGGTATTGAAACGCTCACGCGCCTCTACCGTATAGCCTACCGGCACAGTTGACTTGATCACCATCACCGCGTCAGGGTTGATATCACGCACATCCTGAATCACCGCCTCCACACTCTTGGTGTTGAAGTAGTTGGTGGTGGCATCATAATCCGTTGGCGTTGCGATGATCACGAAATCGGCATCGCGGTAAGCCTCTTCCTTGTCGAGGGTCGCGCGGAAATTCAGGTCCCCACGTGCCAGAAACTCGTCAATCTCGGCGTCCTCAATCGGCGCGACACCACGATTCAGGCCTCCCACCTTCTCTGGCACGATATCCAGTGCGATCACTTCATGATGCTGTGCGAGCAGCATGGCGTTGGAAAGGCCGACATAGCCGGTGCCCGCAATAGCTATCTTCATCAACAATTACCCCCAATGGTTCTTTTAACCTTAAACTAGGTTTTTGAATAACAATCTTCTGATTCGATCAGGTATAAATACTGAATATGGCAAGGCACCAGGAATCCGGTGCCTTGCCAAGTCTAGTGGGCATTTAACTACTTGCTGACCATCTCTCCCCGCTCTGTCAGCGTGGCCGTCTCGCCACCATGCTGCTTCACCAGCTGCGCCATGGCCTGGTCTTCGGCGCTGCTTTCGGCTTCCTCACCGTCGGCATTGCCTATCTTGTGCATCAGGCGCTCCGCGAGTCGCCACAGGGTGGCGGCTTCACTGATCATCATCACCGGAATGCTGATGCCCAGGCGCGCCTCGACCGCCGTCATCAGCTCGACCCCCATCAGCGAGTCGAAGCCCATGTCGTAGACGCTCTTGTTGATGTCGATGGCGGCTACGTCGATCAACAGAATCTTGCTCAGCTCGCCCTTGAGAATCTCGACGATGGCGGTCTGCAGCGCTTCACCGGTCAAGCCCGCCAGTGCCGCGGCGATATCATCCTGCTGCGCCTGGCTGTTGTCATCCTCACCGGCGCGGCGGGCGATTTCCTCGAAGCGTGGCGTGGCGGCGGTCGGCAGGAAGCGTGCAAGCGCGCCCCAGTCCAGTTCCAGCACACCTAATGAGCGTCCCGGCAGGCCGAGTGCCTGGGCGTGCTGATCCGCGCTGATCATCTCGCCAAGACAGGCCAGCGCGTGGTCTGCCATCAGCGCGTCGCCACCGAGGCGATTCTTGAGCGCTTCGCGGGTCTTCTCGTTGCGTGCCAGGAAGCCGGCATCCTCGATCGCGCCCCAACGTGCGCAGGTGGCGGGCAGGCCACGCGCACGACGGTTGGCGGCGAGGCCCTCCAGCCAGTGGTTGGCCGCCACGTAGACGCTCTGCCCCGGGTTGCCGAACAGGGTGGTGGCTGAGGAGTAGAGCACGAAGAAGTCCAGCGCATGCTCGGCACTCAGGCGATCCAGCAGGCGCGCACCTTCCAGCTTCGGCGTCATCACGCGCTGGATGCGCTCGGCATCGAGATGGCGAATCAGCGCATCATCGATCACCGCGGCGGCATGGATGATGCCCTTGAGCGGGGCGATACCATCGCTGTCAGCGGACTTGCCGAAGCGTGCGAACACCTTTGATAACACGGCGTAATCGGCGACATCACAGGCCAGCGCATGCACGTTCACGCCCTGGGCCTCGAGACGCTCGACACCTTGCTGCGCTTCTTCACTGGCCGCGCCGGAGCGCCCGAGCAGTACCAGCTCACGCGCGCCCATTGCAGCCAGCCACTCGGCGCTGCGCAGGCCAAAGCCGCCCAGACCGCCGGTGACCAGATAGCTGCCCGCCGGGTCGATCGTCAGTGCCTTTGCATTGGCCGTTAACGCGTCGGACTGACGGGACACTGCACTTGCACCCGCCCCCGCACTTGTTTGCTCAGCGGCGTGTTCGGCTGCGCGCTGAGTGACGACGACCTTGCCGATCTGGCGGGCTTGCTGCATGTAGCGGAAGGCCTCGACCACCTGACTGGCATCGAAGGTGGTGTAGGGCAGCGGCGCCAGGGTGCCGTCCTCGAACAGCGCCATCATCTCGCGGAACAGGCGCGTGGTCAGGCCCGGGCATTCCTTCATCAGCTGATCGGAATCGATGCCGAAGTAGCTCAAGTTGTTGCGGAACGGACGCAGCCCCATCGGGGTGTTCTCGTAGAAGTCGCGCTTGCCCAGCTCACAGAAGCGTCCGAACGGCTTGAGCACGCGCAGATTCTGGGCGATGGCTTCACCGGCCAGCGAGTTGAGCACCACATCGACACCGCGAGCATCGACAGACGGCTCACGCTGCTGACGTGCGGCGAGATCGGCCAGGATATCCTCGGCGAAGCCATGGCTGCGCGAGTCATAGACGTTGTCGATACCCATCAGCGCCAGGAAGTCGCGCTTGGCCGGAGAGCCGACGGTGGCGAACACCTCGGCGCCCAGCCACTCGGCGATCTGCAATGCCGCGATGCCCACGCCGCCGGCGGCGCCGTGAATCAGTACCTTCTCGCCTTCTTCCAACCGCGCCAGATGCTTGAGCGCGTAGTAGACGGTGAAGAAGGTGGTCGGGATGGTCGCCGCGGCTTCCAGGCTGACGCCGTGGGGCACATGGGCCAGCGCCGTATCGGCGATTACCAGCCGGTCAGAGAAGCTGGCCGGGCCGAAGCCGACCACGCGCTCGCCAACCTTGAATTCGGCATTGGCACCGGCCTGAGTGACGATGCCGGAGAACTCGAGTCCCAGGCTCGGGCCGGAGAAGCCGTGTTCGATGGCCTCATCCGACAGCAGGCCGAGGGTGTACATGACATCGCGGAAGTTGAGGCCGGTCGCCTCGACACGTACTTCGACTTCGCCGGCTGCCACGGCGGGCAGAATACGTGGCTGCCATTCCAGATTGCGCAATTGGCCGGGTTGGCTGAAGCCGAGGCTGACGCCGTGGCGCTGGGTTCCAGATGCCTGCAAGCGGGCATTCTCTGCGCCAGCGGCCTGCTGAGGCGCCGCCACCTGACGCAGACGTGTCGCGAAGCGGGCGCCAGTGGCATCCAGCACCACTTCCTGCTCGTGATCCGGCGCTTCGAGTTCCTGCACCAGCTCGTCCATCAGGGCAGGCATGCTGACGGCGTCGTGCTCGAGCTTCGGCGTATCCAGCAGGCGAATGGCCAGCGACTGGCTCTCGTTGGCCAGACTGCGCGCAAAGCCCCAGCTGACTGCATCCGCCGGTGGCGTCGCTGCGGGCGCGTCGCTTGTCTGCCACAGCGTCGCCACGTCATGTGTCAGCACCCACAGGGTCGGGGCGAGGCGGCTGTCGTCCTGCTCTTGGGCGCTATCAAAGGCCTGGGCGACCTGTGTCAGCAGCTGTTGGCGGGCGCACTGGAGGGCATTGGTGCTATCCGTACCGTTCTGCTCATCTGTCGCCGCAGCACTGGGCAGCGCGATCAGGTGATCAACGTTGCCAAGTTGCTCGATCAATGCGGATACGTCCGCGGGCAGGTTGGCTGACAGGCGCTGATGGCTGACCTGATGACCACGCGCGGTCAGTGAGTCGCTCAAGCGCGTCAGCAGTGCCTGATCCGCCGGAGCCTGCGGGCTATCCAGTAGCGCGATGGAGAGCGTGGCGGCCTGGCTTTCTGAGGCTAAGCGTGCCACTGCTTCGCTTTCCAATGATTCACTCTCGACTGATTCACCTGCCGCCGACTGGCCTTCAGCGGTTTTCGCAAGAGCCGCAAGCGGTGCCTGAGCGGCAAGCGTCGCGGACAGCCACCAGGCGCCTGATGTTTCGGTACCGAGGTGATCGCTGGCCAGGTGATCGCTGGCAGGCGCTGCCGACTCGATATCGAGGCCCAGCTGGGTCAACAGACGCTGCCATTGCGCGATGCCCGGATGGCTGCGCAGCTGCTCACCATCATCGAGGGCTAGAATCGGCCCGGCCCAGGCCGCCGGCTCACAGCCACACAGCAGCAGCTGCGCGCCGGGGGCCAGACGGGCGATCAGCGCTGTCAGCAGCTCGCGCGCCTGTGACGGTGCCTCGAAGTCCAGATGCACGATGGCGAGCTGAGCCTTGCGGGTCGTGGCGGTATCCTCGAAGGCCTCGCCTGCGATTACGTCGATCAGCGGCAAGTCATCCTGCAGGCGATTGGCTTCACTGAGGGCGCCGGCACTGGCGGCCACGAAGCGGTAATCCAGCGCCGCGTAGCGACCGTTGCGTGCATCCGCCTCGCGCAGTGTCGCGAGACGCTGGCCCAGCCAGGGGCCGCCGGCACCCAGCTCCAGCACATCGAGGCGCTGGCCGGCAGGCAGTGTGGCAAGCGCGCTGCTGATGCGTTGATCGAGCTGTGCGCTCAACCACTGCCAGCCGGCATTGCCGACCGCCGTCTTGAGCAGCGTCGGGATCAGCGGCTGGCGCAGATGCTCCAGTGCGGCGCTGGCATCCGCCGAGAGTAGCGCCTCGCGGTCTGCTGTCGTTTCATCAGCGGTGCCGTCCAACTGAGCCCCTTCTGACTGAGTCCCGCCCAGCGGCATGCCGCGATTGAGCCATTCATCCAGATGCAGGTGCAGGCGACCGGCGGCATGCGTCAGCGGGAACTGGCCCGGGTAGTCGCGTACCAGCAGCTGCCAGATGTCATTGGCGGCGGGCAGATCCAGCGAATTGATCTGCCAGTCGCCGCTGTCGAGTGCTTCCGTCAGGCCTTGTGACTCGGCCCAGTCGAGCAGGGCACGGCTGTACAGCGGACAACGGCGCTGCCAGCGCGATAGCGCCTCGTGATCGAGATGGGCCAGCTCCGGGTCGCCCGGCGCCGCGTGACGCAGCAGGGTCTCGTGGACGCTGGCCAGCATCAGACTGTCGAGCAGCGGCTCCAGCTCATCGCGGAAGCACTGGCTGTCGGCCAACAGTGTCTGTGCGCTGGCGGCCGTGTCGCTCTCAGCAATATTCTCACCAACACCCTCACCGCCATCGGCAGCTTCTAACGCCTGCATGGCGTCATTCACCAGGCCTGCGAGATTCAAGACTGGGGCGGACGGCTGAGTGAGCGGGTGCGGTGCGGCAGTCAGTTCGATATCCAGATAATCCAGATGCGCCGTGCCGTCACGTCCCAAGCGTACGGCGCGGAAGCGGGCCTCTTCAGCAACCGCCACGGCGCGGCCTTCGGCATCGAACAGCTCGAAGTCGGCGCACAGGGAGTGCGGGCCACGCGAGCGCAGCACGACACGCGCGGTGACGATCTGCGAGGCGCGTACCTGCTCACGCACCTGCAGGCGACCGACACGCACCGGCACGAAGGCCATGCCATTGCTGGCCTCCATCTGGCCCTTGAGCACCCCCAGCAGCGGAATGAACAGCTGGAAGGCGCTATCGAGCACGCCGGGGTGCAGGTGGAAGTCGGCGTCCTGGCTGGCCATTTCCTTGGTCAGCGAGAAACGGGCCAGTACCTGCGGACGCGCAGTGCCCGCTGCGTGGTGGTCGGTGCCCGCGTCGACCCAGATCTGCTCGGCGGCGCGGAAGTGCGGGCCATAATGCAGGCCGAGTTGCGCGGCAGCCGCCACGTGCTCATCGCGGCCGAAATCGGCGGCGCGAGTGGGCATGATCGGGGCGGCTCGCTCCAGCAGGCGCCCGCGCGTGGCGGTGAAGGCGCGCGCCACGGCGTGCAGATTCCACTTGTCGGCATCTTCCGCGCGTGTCTCACGACTCTCCAGACGCATGGCGCCATTTGCGCTGTCCAGCGACAGGCGGGTCAGTCGCAGAGTGCTGTCATCGAGCAGTAGCGGGGCGCGAATCTCGAAGTCTTCCAGATCCAGCACGTCGGGCAGGCTGTCCGCATCGGCGCTGGCGGCCTGCCATTCGTGGGCGGCGGCCAGGCATTGCTCCAGATAGCCGGCCCCCGGGAAGACGGCACTATCGCCGACCTGGTGATCGGCCAGCCACGCGACCTTCAGGGTATCGAGCTGGGCTTCCCAGGTCAGGCGTTGCTGGGCGAGACGATAGCCGAGCAGCGGATGTGCGTAATGACGATCCAGCAGACGCTGGCTTTCGCTGGTGGTCTGGAGCCAGCACGGGATGCGTTGCCACGGGTAGCTTGGCAGCTCGACGAACTGACCGGCGACCGGGAACAGGCCGGTGATGTCGACAGCGCCGGAGAGCAGCACGCGACCGCGCAGATGCTCCAGGGCGTCTACCCCGGCATGGCGACGGTCGAGGCTCGCGAGCACCTGGCCGGCGGGGGCTTCTTCACTGCGCGCCTTGAGGATGTCGTTCAGGTAGCTGCGCAGGATCGGGTGCGCGCCGATCTCGATCAGCAGGCGATGGCGTCCGAGGGTAGCGTTCTCTTCCGCGTCGGCGTGCCAGTTGACCAGTGAGGTGATGGCGGCCTCGAACATGACCGGCTGACGGATGTTTTCCCACCAGTAGCGTGCATCCAGCTGCTCGCCGGCAATGACGCTGCCGGTGACGGTGGAGATGAACGGGGTATGGGTGGCACGGGGCGTCAGGCCGTCGAGGGATTCAAGCAGGCCGGGCTTGATCGGATCCATCGCCGGGCTGTGGAAGGCGTAATCCAGTCCCAGCACCCGTGCGAATGTGCCTTGGGCGGAGAGCTCCTTGCTCAGCGTTTCCAGCAGCTCACGCTCGCCGGCCAGGGTGGTGCCGCGCGGACCATTGATGCCGGCCAGTGACAGCGAGGCCCATTGCGGCTGCTCCAGCCATTCGCGCATCTCGCACTCGCCGAGACCGACGGCCATCATCGCGCCGGTGCCCCGGGTGCGCCCCTGGTGGTAGCTGCGCTGGAAGATGACCCGGGTGGCCTGTTCAAGCGTCAGCGCGCCACTGGCCCAGGCCGCAGCGACTTCGCCGACACTGTGGCCAGTGACGGCAGCGGGGCGGATGCCACGCTCGATCAGCCATTCGGTGACCGCGACCTGTAGCGCGAACAGCGTCGGCTGGGCGATCTCGGTGGCGTCCAGGCGGTTCTCGCCTTTCTCGCTCAGGCTGCCGTCCAGCTCCTTGAGCAGCTCGAAGCCATTGAAGTTGCGGAAGGCGGCATCGAGGCGCTCCAGGCCGGCGCGCACGCTGGCGGATTCTTCCAGCAGGGCACGGCCCATGCCGGCCCACTGGCAGCCATTGCCGGAATACACGAACACCGGGCCGCGCTCCTGTACGGGAGTCGGGGCATTCGTCGTGGCACGCGGTGATGCATCATTGTCACTGGCGCTCGGTAATGCCGGCAGACGGTCCGCCAGGGTGATACACGGATGGTCGCCGAGATCCCCTTCGCTGCCGAGGGTGTCGAGATCCTCAAGCAGGGTGGTGAAGGTGTCGGCGCTGAGCAGGGCGCCATGCACATGGTGCTCGCGGCGGGCGGCCAGCTGCCAGGCGAGATCGTAGAGGCTCGGTGCCATGTCGCGGGCGGCGAGCTCACGCAGGTGCTCTGCCAGCTCCAGCGCGGATTGCTTGAGCGCCTGCGGCGAACGGGCACTCAGGCGCAGCGGCGGCGTCTGTTCACCTTCACTGCTCGGCGGCGCTACCGACTGTTCGGGGGCACTTTCCAGCAGCACGTGGGCATTGGCACCACCGAAGCCGAAGGAGTTGACGCCGACGACCAGGCGACCTTCCGCCTTGAGCTTGCGCGGCTGAGTGACGATATCCAGATTCCACTCGTCAGTGCGAATCTTCGGATTCAGGCGCTGGATCTTGATCGTTGCGGGCACTTCACGGTGCGCGATCACGCCGAGTGCCTTGGCCAGGCCTGCCACGCCAGAGGCGGTTTCCAGGTGACCCATGTTGCTCTTGATCGAGCCGATCGGCAGCGGGTTGGAGCGCTTCTGGCCGATGGCGGCACCGATGGCGCGGGTTTCCAGCGGGTCACCGACTGCGGTGCCGGTACCGTGGGCCTCGAGGTAGTCGATCTCGTCCGGGCTGATGCCGGCCTGCTCGCAGGCCTGTTCCATCAACTGGATCTGCGCCGCCGGGTTGGGCACGGTCAGGCCGGACTTGTAGCCATCGGTATTGACCACGGAAGAGGCCACCACGGCGAGAATGCGATCGCCATCGGCGATGGCCTGATCGAGATCCTTGAGCAGGAAGACGCCGCCGCCTTCGGATCGCGCATAGCCGTCGCCGGCCTCATCGAATACCTGACAGCGCCCAGTCTTCGACAGCATCGTGGCCTTGGAGAAGATCAGGAAGCCGTACGGATGCAGGTGCAGGCTGATGCCGCCGGTCAGCGCCATGTCGGTCTCACCGCTTCGGATCGACTGGCAGGCCTGATGGAAGGCGACCAGCGAAGAAGAGCAGGCGGTATCCAGTGACAGGCTCGGGCCGTGCAGATCGAAGGCATACGACAGGCGGTTGGAGGCCACGCTGGAGGTATTGCCGGTCGCGGTATTCGGGCCGATGGCGCTCAGGTCATCCGCCATGCGATAGGAATAATCCAGGCTGGCGATGCCCATGAAGACGCCACAGCGTGAGCCGCGCATCTTCTCGGCCGGGATACCGGCGTGCTCGATGGCTTCCCAGCTCATCTCCAGCAGCATGCGTTGCTGAGGGTCCATGCTGGCGGCTTCGCGTGGGCTGATGCCGAAGAAGGCCGGGTCGAAGCCCGTGATGTCGCCCAGTGAGCCTGCGGCGAAGCTGTAGCTCATGCCCGGCGCCTTCTTGTCCGGGTGCGAGAGAGACTCCTTGCTCCAGCGGTCGTCGGCGACTTCGGTCACCATGTCCTTGCCGGCCAGGAGGTCGTCCCACAGGGTGGCCTGAGTGGTGCCGGGGAAACGGCTGGCTGCGCCGATGATTGCAACGCGTCGGGTCATGACAAGCTCCTGAACTTCTGAGTCACGGCACTGTGGCGAGCATGTTTCGCGGTCGCCTTCAGCAGCGCACTTCCTAATGTATCGATATTGATGACGCGCGGGTCGCCCTTGCGGCATTGCTCGTCAGTCTTGAAGGGCCCTTCGCAGTCGAGGACCCACTCCATCAGCTGCGGGTCCTTGTCGCGCACGGCCGCCATGGTCTGGCGGGCGGTGTCGTCGGACTCCGGTAGGGCGCTGGACCAGATGAAGCTGTCGGTCACGCCATTGGGCTCACCCAGGGTCGTATAGACCTCGGGCATGATCGGCACATGGTCTCCATAGAAACACAGCAGCCCGCCGCACGGCAGTCGCGCCAGCGCGGTGGTGAGCTGATCGATCATCGCATCGGCATTCACCAGATGACGCAGATAGATGCCCAGTTCCTGACAGTTCTCCGGCAGGTCTCCGTCATACCACTCCGGCAGACGTGCGCTGTCGAAGGCTTCCAGGTGCAGCGGGCCGTGGTTCTCCATGGTGATCACCTGGATGAACAACGGCGTGTCGCCGGCCTCCAGCAGGCAGTCCTCCACCTTGGCGGCCACGGCGGCATCGCTGATGTACTGGCCGCTCCTGTCGGCATCGCTGAAGTGGGCGATGTCGAGGAATTCATCGAAACCGAGCTGTTTCAGCACCTGGTTGCGCATGTAGAAAGTGCCGGGATAGGGATGGATGCACAGCGTGCGATAGCCCATTGCCTTGTAGCTGGCGGCCAGATTGGGCACGGCGCGACGCGCCAGCTGATGGTAGGGGTTGAACTGGTGCACGCCGAGCTCTTCGGCGGTCAGCCCCGTCAGGAAGGCGGTTTCGGTGCGCACGGTATTGGCGCCCCAGGCCGGCACGGCCAAGCGACCACACGGCAGGCCCTGCGCCAGGGCGGTGAAGTGGCAGCGGTCTAGGTTCGGCAGCAGGTCATCACGCACCTGGGGATAGACACGACGGGCATCGAAGAAGGATTCGCTCTGTACGCTGACGACATGGGGCAGCGCCTGGGTGGCGTCCTCGTCTTCCAGCTCGCGCAGGGTGGCGGCGAGTTCGCGCTCTCCCTCATCCAGCGGATTGTGCTGTGGCGAGAGGGGGCGACGCGCCAGCCGCGCATAGGCCAGCAGATAGGGCACCATACCCAGTTCGGCCAGATCGAATTCGGGGACCAGCATTACCTTGCTGGCCAGACGCTTGCCCAGGGTGTAGACCAGGAGGCTCGCACCGATCAGTAGGCTGATCAGCGGCACCAGCCACACAGCGGCGTTGCCTGAGTAGGCGGCGGAGAAGCCCAGCGCGGGTTCGAGCCAGAGCCCCAGACCGATCGCCAGCGCCCCTGCCGTGGTCGCGGCGATGGTCAGCCCGATGCCGAAGAAGGGGATATACAGGCGCGGATGCTTGATGGCGTCGGTGAAGTACTCGAAGTCCTGGCTGAGGAAGGGTTCGCGCAACGACACGTACTTGGTGCGGCTGACCTGCAGCACTACCAGCCATAGCGCATTGACGACGATCAGCGAGAACCATGGCCGCTGGGTGATCAAGGTGCACAGTGACCAGCTGGCGCACCAGTACCCGACATGTGCCAGCCGGGCACTGACGGGGCGACGCCAGAATGCGGCTGGCGGTGTCGTCATCTGTTTCAACAGCAGATGCTCAAGCCCCAGCGTCGACCCGAGACCGACCAGCAGTGGCCCGGCCATAAAAGACACAAACGCAATGACAAACTCCATGTAATGCCGACCTCGTTAGCCTCTGCCGTCGCAGAGGCTGTGTAGTGTCCGGTCGAGTACTCGACCCTGATCAAGATCCATGGCGACGAGGGGAGCGGTAATCCGGCCCCTCGCCGCAGTAATTTCAGGCGCTCTGGTGTCCAGATCCTGATCGATCCAGCGTGTTCAACTGTCGCTATGGCGTTCCCGTCACTGTCTTTCCCATCAATTCTGCACGATGTACGCCAGTGGCAGGTATTGGGGTATTACGCTAACTCATTGTCATGACAATGGAAAAACGCTGAGCCATTACCCGCTGTTCATGGCCGGCCGGCTCATGGCTCAGACTCACCGCTCAGGTTCATGGCTCATGAAGACGCAAGCCCCGATCAATGAGTGTAATTGAACCACCCGAGCAGGCGCTGGGAGATACCGGCAGGCAGGACACTCAACCACCAGCACCCGAAGTTGAGCGGGAAGGGAAAGCTGATACGCGCCCGGTTGCGCGCTGCACCCTTGAGAATGCGGCGTGCGGCCTTCTCGGGTGGCATCTCGAAGGGCTTGGGCCCTGGCATGGCCTCACACATCGGCGAGGTGACATAGCCGGGCATGACGACGGTGACACCCACGCCATGGGGTTTGAGCCAGCTGCGCAGGCCTTCGCCATACGCCTTGACCGCCGCCTTGCTGCCGCTGTAGCTGGGCGTCAATGCCAGGCCATGCCAGGCCGCCAGTGAGCTTAGCAACACCAGCTGGCCACTGCCGCGCTGCTTCATGGCCATGGCCAGTTGATGGGCCATCCCCAGCGTGCCGATCACGTTGGTCTGCAGCAGGCGGCGTGAATCCTCCCAACGCTCTCCGTTGCCTTGGGGGCCGATATCGGTATTCATGCCGGCATTGGCGATGGCGATGTCCGGCACGCCGCGCGCGCAGACTTCATCCAACCAGGTGAACAAGGTCTCTTCATCACACAGGTTGAGTACCGTGCATTCCACTTCGGCGCCCAGCTTGCGGCAGTCGCTGGCGATCGCATCGAGCTTGCGCTGCTTGCGGCCGGTGAGAATCAGCGTGGTGCCTGCCTCCGCGTAGGCGCGCGCCAGGGCGCCGCCGATCTCGCCCGTGGCACCGGTGATCAGGACGCGCCGCAGGCGGCTGGCATCCTGCGCGGCTTGCGCACTGGCGTCGCTCTCTGCAGGTCGATGATCTGCTGGTCGATGAACCGCTCGGTGAGTGCCAGCGGCGCATTCAGCGTCGGTGGGCTCTGGCTGCTGGGGGGGCTTGGCCGTCATCTTTGGTCTCCTTGAATCCCGACACCGAAGGTCGGCAGTTCCCTTGCAATTCTCGTTATGGTCGGGTGAGAGAGGCTGCCATCATTGGCGTGTCTCACCGTTGTTGCGTAGTCCAGCAGTCTTTTTGCATGTTCAGCAGCGGCTCAACATGTTTTCCAACGGCGAGCGTTCGGCGCACAGTCTCTTGGACGCGCCCACCACGGCCAGTTGCATGCCCGGCTTGCAGTAGAAACCGCCATTGAGCTGCACGGTATGAATCACCGTATTGCGGAAATGTCGGAAGAGCGTCGGGTCAGGGCGTTGGCCCTGGGTCCAGAAATCATGTAGCGAGCCCTGGAAGGTCAGACCCGGCAAGTTGAAGATCGGGTCACCCATGCAGAAGGTCGGACAGCGATACTGCAACGCCACGTTGCCGGTCGTGCTGTTGACCGTGATCATGCCCTTGGCCTGCTGCAGCAGCTTCTCCAGATTGCCGCTCTCCAGGTAGACGATACGACCGATCAGGTCGTAGCGGCGCTCCAATGAGCGAATCAGCCCCGGGTAATCCACCAGCCCCATGTCGAGGGGATGGTTCTTGATCACCAGGCGTGCACCGCGTGGCGCATTCAGGGCAAAGCTCTTCATCACCCGCTGGATGACTTCCTGCATGTTGGCGAAGCGCGAGTGGTGGCGTATCTGGGCATCGGTATTCAGCTGCAGCGGCAGCATGTAGTAGGGCGCGCCACTGCCCATCAGCTGATCGATACGCTTGGCGTCACGCCGCTTGTACCAGCGCATCAAGGGCAGTCGTGTCGCATAGCCCGCGTATTCCTGTACGGCGTGAATGCTGTGCGGGCGATAGCGCGGGAACAGCAGCGGATTGGCTGCGCCCGCCAGGTGGTAGGTAATGTCATGACGCGCACGCTCACTGAAAGGCGCCTTGAAACGCTGCGGCGTGGGGGCATCTTCGAGGTGTTTGCCTGCCTCACGGAACCAGTCGGGGTCACGTGGCAGCAGGGAGTGGCCATTGACGCCTTCGCGCTCCAGCGTCACCCAGTAGGGGCGGAAGTAGCCCTCTTCGAACACGTGGGTACGAATACCGAGATATTCCGCCTTGAGAACGGCATCACGATGTACCGGGCGTCGGTCGCCGAACAGCACCTGATCGGTGACGTGGTGCTTGCGCCACAGATCGGCGATCCAGTCGCCGAGGTCCTCGAGCTTGCCTCGATAGGCATACGCCTTGTCGTGGCGCCAGTAGAAGCTGTCGCCGCTGTTGAAGTTGACCTTGATGACCTCATGGCCATCCTGCTTGAGCTTTTTCGCCAGCTGCAGGAAGAAGGGCGAGCACACCCCCTGCAGCAACATGAAGACGCGCCGGCGGCCGCCTCCCGGTCGGATGTGAGCAGAGGGTGGCTGCTCCGGAGTGTGCAATTCAGCACCACGCGAGACGTCGGGCTGAACTGGCGGGCGTGTCAGGACGGCATCATCCGACATCTTGAGCTGGCGCAGTTTTTCGATCGCGCTAGCCACGGAGGTTGTCGGTGAAAGGCCTTGCTCCCCAAGGCTCTCTTGCGCGCGAGCGTCCGCGGGCATGAGGGCGGAAGCTGAAGCGGTGAAAGGCAATGCCAGACGTCCATGTAACATGATTCAATGCTTCCCGATGAATAAGGCGCGATAGCCTCGATAAAGACGGGTTTTCCAAGGCAATGCAGGCTTCAAGGTACCTCTGCGAAGCTTGTCACGTTGTTGTTCCAGGATCGTGACGACTGTCTCGGCATTGCATAAGTGACCGTGCTCAGGGGCCACATACACGGGATACTCGATCAGGGCGCCAGCCACCAGGGCATCTACACTCAAGTGCCGAGTTCGTCTTGGACACTCGACTAGGTCATTAGTCAATCCCCAGCCAGCATAGAAGGGCAGGCCATGGGTCGTGACGGGCACACCTCGTATCAGGGCTTCAAAGCCGGCGAGCGAGCAGAGGGTGTGTACATGATCCACCTGCTCAAATAACCGACTGATATTGCCGCTGGTCAATTCGAGATCGTACGTCCCGCCTTCAGTCGCCACCTCGCCACTACGCCCCCCTGTGGCAACGTCGGGGTGCGGCTTATAGATCACGTAGCTTTCAGGGTGAAATTTCCGCGCCGCCTCAAGCAAAGCTTGATTGGTGCGTATCCCGGGGCACGCATGGCGTATCGAGGCATCTGACTCCACTTGGCCGACGACCAATATCACCTCACGGCCCTTGGCCATCGCGCGAAGGTCCGGTAATTCATCACCTTCCGAATTGTATTTGCTCAGTCCCAACGTGATCAGGCGCTCGCGTAATTGGCGTGCGCGGCCTAACTCGGCATCGGTGAAATCATGATCTGTCAACCACTGCTCCAGTGTGCTTGGGCGACTGGCGTCAAAATGCATGCCGAGTGGATCGAGGATCAGCGAAAGTGGCCGCGTGAGATCCACCCCCAAGCCGACTGAGCGCAAGAAACCGTCCTCGATTCGCCACAGAGCGCCCCCTTGTGCAATGACGGAGGCTTCCAGCTCTGCTGTGGTTCGGCTCGCCCAGCTCAGCACGCGGGTAGGGTGTGGGGCCTGTTGTTCGCGCTGCGACATCGCTTGCGGATCATGTACGATGGTGACACCAGCTGTCTTTTGCAGCTTCTGCAGTGCGATGGCATCGCTTTTGACGAAGTCGCAGTGCGCCAAGGGGCCCAGGAAGCCGGGCAGGAAATTACGCTTCCAGCGCGAGTACCCCGGCGCTATCCAGTGACCTGCCAGTCTGGCAGCCATTCGCTTCTGGTCTGCAAGCAGCTGAATGATCTCTTCGAGCGTCGCGGCCTGCTGGGTATAGGGGTTGGCATAGCGGCTGTATTCGAGATAGGCCGCGGCAAACACCTGCTCAAGCGTGCGTGGCTGGCCGCGGCGCGGGCATTGCTGCCGATCATCCGTCAGGCCCCAGCCGGCATAGAACGGCATGCCGTGGCAGGTCACCGGCAGGCCTGCCATCAGGGCCTCGAACCCTAGCTGGCTGGTCACGACATGGACGCCATCGACCTGTTCAAACAGGCACCAGGGGTTGATATCGTCACTCAGCAGCGTGCAGCCAAGCTTGCGTGCCTCCTCCAGCAGATAGCCGCGCTTCTTGCCGGCGATCACATCCGGATGCACCTTGACCCATAACTCGACTCCCTCGATGGCACAGGTCTCCCTCAGCATGGCAAGGAAAGTCTCCGGGCTGGCCATGCCGCCCACGACAGACGCATCCTCGGCGGTCTGATCCACGATGAGAAGTCGCTGCATGCCAGGCTTTCGCGCTGGCAGCTTGCGCTCTGGTGCATGGTTGTACTTGCTCAAGCGATGCATGCGCAGGCTTTCGAGAGCCGCGCGCGCGCGCGCCAGCAACACCTCACCCTGACGCGTCGGTGCTTCCTTGATCAGTTGCTCGAGCTCACTCGGTTGGCGCGCATCGTAATAGATGCCCTGATGATCGACCACCATCGCCATGCCAGGGTAACCGGCGCTTGCCAGGGTCAGAGAACGCAGAAAACCATCCTCCAATGCAACGTAGGGCAATCCATGTTCAAGCGCATATTGGCGCGCGCGCTTCGCCGTCGGTTTATGTCCCCAACCGACGACACGCATGATGTTTGTCGAGGATTTCTGGCCCGCGAATTCTGGCGCAGTATTTATCCCTTTCGATGCCCCGAGTTCTGGCAAAGAATCAGCCTCGCACGCTGCCGGATGTTGTTCTTTTCCTACATTTTTTTCGCTCAGCGTGCCTGTCAGGGCGCGTCGACTGGCAGTGAAAGATAAATTCTTGAAGGCAGGTGAGTTGTCATTGTTCTGACACGAAAAGGGTGTACGCCCTCTTGTCAATGGCAGCAGCTCGGGAATGAAGCAAGCAAGAAGTGGTTGGCGATAGATACCTGAAGAAAAACAGAGCGATGCCCCAGAGGTCGCGTCATTAGTGACATCTGCTGATCCGTGCCGAGCGTGAGAGGCGCAGGGCAGAGTACGCATGAGAAGCTCCCATCCTTGGTTCATTGCCGGCTTCAGCATGCAGGGTGTCCGTTTCAGATAAGAAAAGTGACTGCTTACTCGTGATGCTCAGCACGCTTGGTGAGACTGTCGTGTGAGACCGTTGACTCAGAGTCCGCAAATAGGGAAAGTACGCAAAGTGACGAACGAATTCAATCAAGTCTTTGATCGCGATATTGGTAGCAGGCAAATGATTAACCTGTGCTTTATTTTGCTTGTCAGCTTTTTCACTGCACGCTTCAGCAGTAATAGATTTGCTGCTAAAGTGCCACGCTCTGCGATGCATTTTCATTAATGCTTGAGCTTCATATGAACGTGAAGCGCAGGGCTTGACCAGAAGAAGCGGCAGGACGCCAAGGGAAGGCTAGTAGATGGAAATCGCGCAGCACATGGATGCTTTTGTCACCCTGGTGGTGACGGTAGGTGTGTTGGCAGGGCTTGTCTGGAATCGTTGGCCGGCGGAGTGGCTGATGATGGCCGCTGCCGTGTCGTTGATTCTGCTGGGCGTCAATGCATCTGCGCATTTCGGGCACGCTATGGCCATGGCTGCCCCCTTCCTTGCTGTTTGGCTTTTTCCTCTACCCCGGCACCTGCTGACTGCTTACCTAGGCCATGGGTGTCGCCTTCCTCTTCAAAGTCGCTCAAGAGAAAGCCACCTGTCTTGGCCCCTATCCAGGCAAGGTGTTCGTCGTGGCTTTTTAGTACCTCGCCGTGCTGGCTTCCGATTCATCAACAGAAATGGTGCAGGGATTCGTCATCGAAGTGACTCAGCGGCGTGTCAACCTCTAGCCTGCGGGCGTATAGGCATTACCAGTTCCTCAGGCGAGGCTCTACCACATGAATTGGTTGCTGCTTGCAGCCATGCTTATTTTGAGGCGTATGAATCTTCTTGCCGCACAGTGAACCGTGTGGACCTCGGTTCTACCGGCGTATGCGGCCCTTTGTAGCATCAGGATACTTTCATGAACCAGAAATTTTATCGTCAGGCTTCAACCCGTGCCGTTCGCTTGGCCTGTGCAGCAGGCCTGGCACTGGCCATCACCGGTTGCGCGACCTCCTATCCGGAATCCACCGGTGCCGGCAGCACCAACCTGGCCAATCTGGCCGGCGCTGCGTCACTGCCGGCGGATGTCTCGTCATTTCTCGACAGCGCAGCCCCCGGCAGCGTGATTGCGGTGCCGACCAGCCCCTGGGGCAGCAACGTCGAAGTGGTTGCCCATGAGCGCTACTTCGCGGCCAGTGGGCGCATCTGTCGCGAGCTGACGGTCTCCAACAACCGTGACCTGCCGAGCAAGGAGCTGGCCTGCCGTACCAGCAATGATGGCAAGGCTGGCGAGGGCACCTGGGTGACCCAGCGACTGGTGACCGGCCTGCTAGAAGAGGCGCGCTGATGCGCTTGCGACACCTTCGCACTGACAGGTCCGCGTCGGGCTCAGCGTGAACCGACGACAACAGGGGCAGGCTGGCATGACCGGCACTGGCACTCCTGATCAACACTGCACCATTTCTGCACTACGAGGGGCCTAGCCCGATGACAATTTCCAGATTCTTGCTCCGGGCCGGGTGCCTGGTGGCGGTAGCGTGCCTAAACGCCAGCCCTGTCATGGCGGTCGGGCTGGACAGTGGTCCCATCCTGTCCAGTGGCGACCAGGCTTCCAACATTCCGCAGAAGACGGACAGCGTGGAAGACAAGGCGCGTGCCGACTGGCGCAGTGGCACCTATGGCCCGCTGACATCTCAACAGCAGACCGACCCGGACTCTCTGCCGCCGTTCGGCGAAAACCTCTTCAGTGGTGGTTTCCGCGGCATGATGGCCGATGGCCTCAACAGCAGCTACACCATCAAGCCGGGTGACCAGATCACCTTGCGGGTGTGGGGTGGGGTCGAGATCGAATCCGTGCTGCCGGTGGATGCCCAGGGCAACATCTTCCTGCCGGGTATCGGTCCGGTGATGGTGCAGGGCACTACCAATGCTCAGCTGGACGGCAAGGTGCGCAGTGCCATCCAGGAGGTGTATCCGGAAAACGTCAGTGTCTACACCAACCTGCAGGGTGTGCAGCCAGTGGGTGTCTTCGTCACCGGTTACGTCAAGAACCCGGGTCGCTATGCCGGTACCCCGAATGACTCCATGCTGTATTTCCTGGATCAGGCCGGCGGTATTGACCAGGCGCTTGGCAGCTACCGCAACATCAAGATCAAACGTAACGGTCGCATCATCAATACGGTCGACCTCTATGACTTCCTGATCAATGGCGAGATCGCGCGTCCGCAGTTCCGCGATGGCGATACCGTCGTCGTCGAGGAGCGTGGCCCGGCGATCAGCGTGGTCGGCGATGTCGAGCGAGACTATCGCTATGAGCTCACCGACTCGCGCCTGAGTGGCGAAGATGTCCTGAATCTGGCGCGTCTCAAGTCGGGTGTGTCTCATGTGCTGCTGCGTGGCTCTCGCCCTGATGGGCCCATCTCGCGTTATCTGCCGGTGGTGGGATTCCGTGGTGCTGATGTGCGTGCAGGGGATGAAGTGTTATTCAGTGCCGACCAGCGTGACGAGACCATCGTCGTGCAGCTGGAAGGCAGCTTCTATGGCCCGTCACGCTATGCACTGCCGCGCGATGCCCACCTGGGCGAGCTGCTCAATGCCGTAGGGGTGCCGAAAGGGCTGACCGATTACCAGAGCGTGTCCATCCGCCGCAAAAGCGTCAAGGAACAGCAGGCTCAGGCACTGCAGGACAGCCTCAAGCGTCTTCAGGCGACCTATCTCGGCGCATCCTCCTCGACCACAGAAGAATCCGAGCTTCGTGTCCAGGAAGCCGAGATGATCGAAAAGTTCGTCGAGCAGGCGAAGAAGGAAGAGCCGACCGGGCGACTGGTCGTGGCACGTGAAGACGGCAACATTGCCGATGTGCGCCTGCAGGATGGCGATGTCATCACCATTCCGGAAATCAGCGATTCCCTGCTGATCAGTGGCGAAGTCGTGGTGCCTCAGGCCATGGTCTACACCCAGGGCATGACGGTGATGGACTATATCAACAGCGCCGGTGGCTTCACGCAGCATGCGGATGACGACCAGATTCTGGTGGTACGTCAGAACGGCGCCGTGCGTCGCGCCGAGGAAGTCGAGCTGCGCTCGGGTGATCAGATTCTGGTACTGCCGGAACCGCCGACCAAGAACCTGCAGCTGGCCACCAGCATCACGCAGATTCTCTATCAGGTCGCCGTCGCCACTAAAGTCGCGATAGACCTCTGATCATGGCCAGTGACATGAAAGGTGACATGACCCCACCATCAAATCACTCGACAGGTGACGACAAGAGCGGGCCTAAGGCCCGCTCCGCCTGGGCTGTGACGCGCAGTGTCTGGTTCGCCATGTTCATGCGTGAAGCCGTCGGTAGAACGATGACGGACCGCATGGGCTGGTTCTGGATGATTGCCGAGCCTGCAGCTTTCATGTTGGTCATGATTGGCATTCGAAGCTACATACGTGGAGACAGCTTGATTGTCAATGCACCCTTCATCCCTTGGATGGTCGTGGGGTTGATGGGGTTCTTCTTGGTGCGGGAAGGCATGATGCAAGGCTTGGGAGCCATCAATGCCAACAAGGCACTATTTGCCTATCGTCAGGTACAGCCAGTGGATGGTGTCCTTGTTCGCAATGTGCTGAATGGTCTGATTCGCACCTTCATCTTTCTGCTGTTTGTTCTTGGTGGTCAGTTACTCGGTACAGAATTCCTGCCTAACAATGGGTTTCAAGCAATCTTTGGGTGGCTGTCTCTCTGGTTACTGGGGCTGGGCATTGGGCTTCTGACATCAGTACTCGGAACACTGGTACCTGAGATAGGAAAGATTATCAATATTATATCGTTGCCGCTGCTGATTATTTCCGGCGTCATCATGCCACTGAATCATTTCCCGCACTCGATATTGGAATACCTCATGTGGAATCCTATCGTGCATGGCCTTGAATACATGCGGCATGGGTTCTTTGAGGGATACCAGGTCGTACATGGTACGGATATGAGATACTTTTGGGGCTGGGTACTTTCAGTTCTGGCACTAGGGCTATTGATGCATGTTCGTTTCAAGGAGCGCCTGAAAAGCCAATGATTGACATCCAGAATCTTTCCAAGCGTTTTTATCAATCACACTATAGTCAGGCTGAAGATCAATGGGTGTTGAAAGACATCAACCTGACTATTCCCACAGGTGTGAGTGTAGGCCTGTTGGGTGCCAATGGCGCTGGCAAGTCGACGTTGTTACGGTTGATTGCTGGTATGGATACTCCACAAAAGGGGAAGGTAATACGCCATTCGCGCGTTTCCTGGCCAATTGGGCTCGCCGCCGGCCTACAAAGCAGCATGACAGGTCGCCAGAACACCAAGTTCGTTGCTCGAATGCATGGCAGTCAATATGATGTAAAAACCATCATTCAAAGAGTTCAGGAGTTTGCAGAAATTGGCCGTGCATTTGATGAGCCGATCCGCACGTATTCGTCTGGCATGCGCTCCCGGCTTAATTTTGGCTTATCTCTGGCATTTGACTTTGATGTCTATCTTTCTGATGAAGCCACTTCCGTAGGTGATAGAGCCTTCAAGGCGAAGGCTTCAAAGGCCTTCAAGGACAAGGTGGGGCAAGCCAGCCTGATCATGGTCTCGCATTCAGAAGGGATTCTTCAGGAGTTATGTCAGGCGGGGATATATCTGAGTAATGGTTGTGCATATTGGTATGACGATATTAATCAAGCTATCGAAGCTTATCATGCCGATAGTGATGCCAAGAAAAAGCATCGCTGATCGATACTTATCGATTGGTGAAAAGTAAAAGTTACTCCTTGTTGTTTTCTAATGACTCTATATTAGTAATATTTATTTTATGGGAATTTACATGACAGTATTTATCAAGCGTTACCCACAATGGGCGATTGTCCTATTGTCGATACTGCTCGTAGGATTTTACTGGACGGTATGGGCCGAAGATCGCTATGTCACCAAGGCGACGGTAGTATTGGAAAGTCCACAAATCAATACTGCAAGTGAAGTGAGTTTTGGCTCTTTATTGACAGGTAGCAAGAAAAATAGTGACTTGCTTTTGTTGCGTGAGTATCTGTTGAGTGTTGATATGCTCAAGAAAGTACAAGAAAAAATGGACTTTCGCGCCCATTATAGTCAGAACGGTGATATTATTGCTCGCTTGAATGATGAGGCTGCCCCTATTGAGGAGTTATATGAATACTATCTCAAACGCGTTGCAGTAGAGATGGATGAATACTCGGGCGTATTGAAAATTGAAGTCCAGGCTTGGACACCTGAATTTTCTCAGAAACTGGCCCAATTTCTGTTGGTAGAAGGCGAGCGCCACATGAATCAGATGGGGCAGCGTTTGGCAGAAGAGCAAGTCAAGTTTCTTGACAAGCAGGTGAGCCTCTTGGAAGACAGTTTTGAGCAGTCTCGTCAGAAACTGTTGGACTACCAGAATGAAAATGGCCTTGTTTCCCCTACACAGACAGTTGAAAGTCTCAATACTGTGGTGTCTTCACTGGAGGCCAAGCTGGCGACCTATAAGGCGCGTATGAGTGCTTTGTCCAGTTATCAGAGTAAACGCTCGAGCGAGATGGTGCGGATTGATAGTGAGATAAAGGCACTCGAAAAACAGATAGACCTTGAAAAAGAGCGACTTGCACGTCAATCAGGAAATGCCCTCAATACTGTTTCCAGTCAATACGAGACTTTGCAGCTACGTGCAGACTTTGCCAAGCAGACATATTCCAATGCTTTGGCAGCGCTGGAAAATACGCGTATTGAAGCAGCACGTAAGCTAAAACAAGTGAGTATTCTGCAGAGTCCCATCTTGCCGGAATACTCTGAAAAACCGGAGCGACTGTATAATCTGACACTCTTTGCTATTTTCATGCTTTTCTCCGGTTTCATCTTTACAATGCTGATGATGATAATTCGTGACCATCGTGACTGATGATGCGTGAAGGATAGAAGGAGCAGAGCGAACGAGCTCAGTCACCACTGAGGAGTGAAATGAAAATCGCGCAGGAGAGTGAAATGAAAGTATCTCTGGGCACAGCCGACATGGCCCTGTTTGATCAAGTGACTCTGCTTCAGAAGCTGTATGCCGCAGAGGTCCAGAAGAATCAAGGAGATAGTCGCTCAGAAAAGTCGACTGATAATAGGGTAGAGGCAGTGGCAGCCCTTGGCTCTCCAGACCCCGTCGATGTCCAGGAAGCTCTCGAGAGAGCTAATCGGCACAAGCGCACTCTGGCTCAAGCTCGGGAGCTGTTGTTTGATTACGAATCTGAACTTGATGGCTTCGGTCAAAAAGTGAAAATTCTTGATGATAAGCTAAAAAAGGAAAAGGCAGTTTCCAGAAGATTAGAGGACCGTATTCATCTGCTTAACACTGAGCTGGAAATCCAGCAGCGCGAAAGGGAGTCGGAGTATACAGCTCATGTGCTGGCACTGTTTGAGGCTTGCTCTCGTGCAAAGGAAGTTTTGCCACGAAGGAAGGCTAGAAAGGCTAGAAAGGCGAAAAGTGCAGATCATGACGTATTGCAGAGTTCGTCCTTGTTTGATGCTGACTGGTATCTTTCTGAATACTCTGACGTAGCTATGGCGGGGCTCGATCCAATCAAGCATTATCTTAATGAAGGTGCTAGAGAGGGGAGAAACCCGAGTACGCGCTTCGACACTATCTGGTATCTCACTTCCAACCCCGATGTGGTCCAGGTCGGCATGAACCCCCTGCTGCATTACCTACGTTATGGCAAGGCTGAAGAAAGGCAGCCCTTGCCGGTAATTTCGTAATATTTCAAGATATGAGTGTAGTGTCTGAGCATCCTAAGTAGAAATAGCGTACTTGTGTAGAGTGTCGGCTGTGAATTCCAGTGCTTACAATGCTTTGTAAAGAGAACCCCTGAAGAGAACTGTCAGTTGAGCTATATATAAAACAGGATGTTTGTTCAGGTATCAATTCGATTTTATCTAGACGTATCATGCATCATGTTGATGGGATGAAACCGCGGAGAGTTCATGCAACAAATCATTGAGGATGCTGCACAACGGTTTAAGCAGGGTGACTTTCATGCAGCGAGAAAGTTGTACCAGAAAATTGCCGCATGTTATGGGGAATCGATTGTTGCAGTAAACCTGTCGTTATGTGATCAAGCGATCAAAGCCTTGAACGGGCAGGTATCTATGACTGAAGGGGAGGGGACGGCTGGTGAAAACGATAGGGCTGCCGTCAATGCCTCCTCTCTACAAGTCACCAGACAGTTGCATGATACCCAGTCATTGCTGGAAAAGTACTTTGTTCTCGCCCAGAGTCAAAAATAGAAAAACCTCAGCTGTATGCGCTATTCACATCAGGAGTCATGAAATGAAAGTTCTTACGGTATTTGGAACACGACCAGAAGCTATCAAGATGGCACCGCTCGCCTTGCAGCTTGCGGAAGATGAACGCTTTGAATCCAGAGTCTGTGTAACAGCACAACACCGTGAGATGTTGGACCAGGTGCTTGGCTTGTTCGAGCTGAAGCCTGACTATGATCTGAATCTGATGAAACCCGGCCAGGATCTCAATGACATTACCTGCGGTATACTGCAGGGCCTGAAGAGTGTCTTAGCAGACTTCAAGCCTGATATGGTGCTGGTGCACGGAGATACCGCAACTACCTTCGCCACCAGCCTGTCAGCCTATTATCAACAGATCCCAGTCGGTCATGTAGAGGCAGGCTTGCGGACAGGTAATCTTTATTCGCCTTGGCCGGAAGAGGCAAATCGCAAGTTGACAGGCGCACTGGCAGCCAAGCACTTTGCGCCAACGGAAACATCGCGTCAGAACCTTCTGAAAGAGAATATCGACCCAGCCAATATTCATGTCACTGGCAATACGGTTATTGATGCATTGTTTGAGGTAGTGAGGAAGCTTGAGGAAGGCCCACTGGGGGATGAATTGCACGCGCGCTTTGATTTTCTGAAAGATGACAAGCGTCTGCTGCTAGTCACTGGCCATCGTCGCGAGAGCTTTGGTGAGGGCTTCGAGAATATCTGCCGCGCTTTGGCGGAAACGGCCAAGGCGCACCCAGATGTCCAGATTGTCTATCCCGTCCACCTTAACCCCAATGTGCGTGAACCAGTCAATCGCTTGCTAGCGGATGTTGACAATATCACCTTGATTGAACCCCAGGATTATCTCCCCTTTGTCTATTTGATGAATCGTGCGCATATCATCTTGACAGACTCGGGCGGCATTCAAGAAGAAGCTCCCTCCCTTGGCAAGCCAGTACTAGTCATGCGTAATACGACAGAACGCCCGGAAGCAGTGCAAGCAGGAACAGTCAAGTTAGTGGGAACGAGTGTGGATGTAATTACTTCTGAATTGACAAAGCTGCTAGATCAGCCGGAGTTATACAGTGCGATGAGTTATGCCCATAACCCCTATGGTGATGGTAAGGCCTGTAAACGCATACTGGATGCGCTGGTCGCGAAAGAAGTGGCCACTGCATGAGAAATTGTCGTACAAGAAATAAAAAGATTCGACGCATATCTTTCAGCTTGTAAGTTTTTATCTTTACTATCCTATTATTAGACACTATGCAAGGGTAAACTAATGGAATTTAATACCATCTCGATGATTGGCCTTGGCTATATTGGCCTTCCGACAGCAGCGGTATTCGCCTCCCGTCGCAAGAAGGTGATTGGTGTGGACATTGATCAGCGGGCTGTCGATACCATCAATCAGGGCAAGATACATATCATTGAGCCGGAACTGGATATGGTGGTGAATGCCGCAGTCAAGGAAGGTTATCTGCGTGCCACCACTCAACCAGAGCCTGCTGACGCCTTCATGGTGGCAGTGCCGACTCCCTTCCACACCGACGAAAATGGCCAGAACCACAAGGCAGATCTGCGTTATATCCAGTCTGCCTGTGAGGCGATTGCCAAGGTACTGGTGCCGGGAAATCTGGTCGTACTTGAATCTACAAGTCCGGTTGGCACGACTGAAGAAATGGCCGCTTGGCTGGCTGAGGCTCGTCCGGACCTCACATTCCCGCAAACACATGGTGAGGCATCAGACATCCGTATTGCCCACTGCCCAGAGCGTGTATTGCCGGGCCATGTAGTACGTGAGCTGGTAGAGAATGACCGCGTGATTGGTGGCATGACGGCCAAGTGTGCCGAAGTCGCCTGCGAGCTTTACAAGATTGTTGTAGAGGGTGAGTGCCTGCCGACGACTGCGCGGACTGCTGAAATGGCGAAGTTGGTAGAGAACAGCTTCCGTGATGTAAATATCGCCTTTGCCAATGAGCTTTCGATTATTGCTCACGAGCTTGATATCAATGTCTGGGATCTTATCTCGCTGGCCAATCGTCACCCACGCGTCAACATTCTGTCTCCAGGAGCAGGTGTCGGTGGGCATTGTATCGCGGTGGATCCTTGGTTCATCGTGGCAGCGTGCCCTGATCAGACGCGTCTGATCCGCACCGCTCGCGAGGTGAACGACTACAAACCAGAGTGGGTGCTTGACCAAGTTGGCCAAGCACTGGAGAAGTTGCATCGCAGTCAGCCGGGGGCGACACGTCGTGATCTCACGGTGGCTTGCCTAGGCGTTGCCTTCAAACCTGATATTGATGACCTGCGTGAAAGCCCGGCCTTGGGCATCACCCAGAGAGTTACCGAGCTTGGCTGCATGGTGCAAGTGGTGGAGCCCAATATCGAATCTCTACCCAAGGGGCTTCAGTCCGACAATGTATCTCTTGTCAGTCTGGATGAAGCCTTGGCGCAAGCCGATGTTGTCTGTGTACTAGTCAAACACAAGCCGTTTATTCACAAGGCCGAATCGGTGAAAGAAAAATCCATGGTGATCGATGCCGTAGGCTTGTTGCCTTAAGTGTAGTCAAGCAGGTCACAGACTTGTGTAGACTACAAAGGCGCTCATTGAGCGCCTTTGTAGATTTCGCTGTATATATTTTGAAGGGTAAAGAAGGACTCAATGGACGATCTTCTGCAGCTTGCGACGCGTCTCGCCGAACATGATGACACACCCTTGACACTCCCCATACCGGGGCGTGTGGCCTATGTCGTCAGTCATGGACAGAGCTACGCCAGCAATGGTTACGCCATTCGAACACAGGGCATTGCACAGGCTCTGAACGCACAAGGGTGTGAAGTCCTTTGTCTTGTTCGTCCGGGCCGTCCCTGGGAGTTGAATGAACAGGCGGATGTCACGACTGAAGTCACCATTGACGGGGTGCGCTATCTCCATAGCCGATGGCCTGCTGGGAAGGTGCCGAAGGGGGAGTGTGCTCATCTTGAGGCTAGTGTTGAGCGTTTCACGGAATTGTTTCGTGTCTATCGGCCTGAGAAGATCATCGCCGCTTCAAATTATATTGTCGGGCTGCCGGCCTGGATCGCGGCCAAGCGTCTCGGCCTACCTTTTGATAATGAAGTTCGAGGTTTCTGGGAGCTATCGCGTGAAGCACGCGAGCCGGGGTATGCCAAAACCCAAGCGTGCCGGCAGGAAGCAGAGCGTGACGCTTTCGTGGCCCGCAAGGCAGGACACGTATTCACTCTCAACCATGCAATGCGAGAAGAGCTGGCACGCCGAGATGTAAATCCTACAAGAATTTCGATTGTTCCTAACGGGGTTAGTCAACTGCCGGCTCTCAAGTCGGGTGATGATAAACTCAGAAAAAAACTTGGGATTGATAAAGACTGCATAATTATCGGCTATATCGGTAGCTTCACTGCCTATGAAGGTCTCGATGTGCTGACCAAGGCCTGCGCAGATCTGGTTAAAGCTGGTGAGAAAATTCAATTGCTACTTGTGGGTGATGATCAACCTCTCACTCAGGCAGTAGAAAGCATCAAGACAGTGGCGAGCATTCCTTGGCTAATTAGAGCTGGTCGAGTTCCGCATGAACAGATAGCTGACTATTACTCATTGTTTGATGCAGTAGTTATTCCTCGTAAGAACTCGACTGTGTGTCAGCTTGTGCCGCCCATGAAGGCAGCCGAGGCTTTGGCGTTCGGCAAGCGTTTGGTGGTCTCCGATGTCGCTCCTTTGGTGGAGTACGCCCAGAATTTCGAGAGTGTGATTACGTTCGAAGCAGGGAGTTCCCAAAGCCTAGTCAAAGCCCTTCAGGGGGCACTGAAGCTGCCTGTTCCCCAGCCCAGTACCGAGCTGCTGTTCTCGGCCCATATCGAGCCGATGGTGAGGGTATTGAAGGGGGAGAAAGGGCAGCAGGGCGGAGAGAGTGAGGCGGTTGCCAAGCAAGTCGTAGCGCCCGTGATTAATTCAAAGTCTGAGCTGCCGTCGCAGCCAGTTCAGAAATTAAAAGATAAGATTGAGTTGAGTAACTCTACCTACTGGCGAGAGATAGAAGTGAGCCAGGGGCAGAGCATTACGGTTAAGGGCAATGTCCAATATCATAATAAAAAAGGCATAGTTGACCGCAAGGCGGTCATGCTAGTGAAAGCTTGCGGGCAAGATGGTCGTGAGCTAGATGTCGCTTGTGGAGCTTTGGCTAAGTCTCAGCCGCTGGGAGCGTATTACAAGTACCTGCATTGCAGCCAGGGAGCCGTAGTACCTCTCCATGAATTTGAAGTGCCTGATGAGGTCGTAAAAATAAAGGTTGGGTTTAGGCTTTTCCATGCTCGTAGTGTAAAAGTGACTGTTGATGGACTCGAGATTGGTGTTAAGAAGAAAATCTCGTCCTTGGTACATAAGGCTTCTTATCCAGATTCAGCCGCTTTTGCTGACTTGTCTAAGGTTTTGAGAGAAAACGTACCCCCTCCCAAAGTTTCCAAAAAAGAAAGTGATAATAACTATAATGTCTTAACGATCATGGACGAGTTTACACAAGACTGCTTCAAGGATGAGTTTAACCTCGTGCCAGCGGACAAAGCAGCTTGGCGTGAGCAGCTAGACAACGATGATTTTGACATGTTTTTTGCAGAAAGCGCGTGGCGAGGAAATGGCGCCACATGGAATTATTGCATGTCAAAAATCAAAGGTAAGTTTGGTTCGCCTCTCTTAGAGCTTCTCCTAGAGTGCAAGCGTCGGAAAATACCTACGGTTTTTTGGAATAAGGAAGATCCCGTTAACTATGATGTTTTCATTGATGCAGCCAGCTGCTTTGATTACATCTTTACAACAGATGCCACTGTAATAGATCGGTATAAAGAGGACGTTGGGCACGACCGAGTTTATCTCCTGAAATTTGCTGCTCAAGAGAAGCTTCACTCTCCTTTGCTGAAGGGTGAAAAAAATGGGCGTGTTGCATTTGCTGGTAGCTGGAATGGTGAGAAGTATCCAACACGTGCTGAACGTCTTGAAATGCTATTCGAGTATCCCTTGGAAAAGGGTATTCTCGATATTTATGATCGTTATTCATCTCTAGAAAATGCTGCGCCCGGGTTGGTCTATCCTGAGAAATATAAAGCTAGTTTGCTGCCCGCTGTGCCCTACAACAAAATTGCTGACCAGGTATATAAAAAATACAGTGTGATGATTAACGTCAACTCTGTCGAGGATTCAAGCTCGATGTTGGCAAGGCGTATATACGAGCTTTGCGGTTGTGGTACTCCAATAGTTTCTTCACCAGCAAATTCGCTAAAAAATGAACTGAGCGAAATTGTGCAGGTTGCCAATACACCTCAAGAGTCTCGAGAGAAGATTTCTCGAGTTTTGGACGATGATGTCCATGCTTTGAAAATAGCGGCAAAGGGCGTGCGATTTGTTCATAGTGCTAATACCTATCGGCATCGTTTCTCAGAAATATTAGATAAAGTTGCGGAAGGTAGAGACGATGAAGGAGTCGAACGCTTCCGCGTTACTGCCGTATGTGTCTCAAAGCGCCCGTGGTTTGCTGCCAATGTTGCAAGGATGCTCAAGGCCCAGAATGGTGTTGAAGTCAAGGTTATCTATGTCGCCCATGGTGAAGAGACTGATGAAAGTGAAGTTGTTGCGGCATTCCAAGAGTTTGAAAGTTTCAAGTTCATGCGCATCAGTGGAGAAGATAAGGTGCTTGCTGATGGGCTCAACTTGGCGCTAGATGCCTGCGATACAGATATAGTGGCCAAAATAGATGACGATGATCATTACGGGCCTAACTACCTTTTAGACTCCTGCCTGGCTCTGCAGTACTCTGGGGCCGCTCTCGTGGGGAAAACAAGTTTCTTCTGCTATGTAGAAAGTACTAATGATTTTGCACTTCGCTTTCCGGGGAAACACTATCGCTATTTCAAGCGTGTCCAAGGAGGGACTCTGGTTTGGAGTCGAAAAATGACCGGAAACCTCAAATTTACTCAAGTTAGGCAGGGGACTGACTCCATCTTCATCAAAGACCTTCTAGATTCTGGGCGGAAAGTGTTTTCAGCAGACCCGTTTAATTTCGTACACGTCCGATATTCAAGTGGCAATAATCATACTTGGGCTATTGATGATGCCAAGTTTCTTGAGGCTGCTAAAAAGCTGGGTTCAGGCCTCATGCTAGATATTGCATTTAATTAATACTAAAACTTTTCATAAGAGAAAGCCCATGAAATGTGAGTACTTTACGGATTTCATACATGCTCATGTCAAAAAGACAGATGCAAATAGAATATATATAGATAAGTTAATGACTCGAAAGATAGTAAATGAGCTGGCGTTGCCCTTACCAAAGATTTTTTTTGAAATTAGCACTATTGATGATTTGGTTCTTGATGGAATGCCAGACCCTATAGTTATAAAACTCACTAATCTTGCAGCCAAAAGAGGCGTTTTCATACTTTATAAAGTCAAGGGAGGCTATTTCGAACAGCTTAGATCTAAGCTTTTCTCAAAGGAAGAGTTGGTTGCTTTAATTAAAAAAAGCTTCAATCCAAAAACTTCAAGGATAATTGGCGAAGAAGTTATTAAAGGCCTTAATGGTCCTATGAAGATACCTTTTGACTATAAGCTTTATACATTTGATGGTTCTGTTAAGTTTATTCTCCAAATTGATCGAAATAACCCCATTGATAATGTGGCATTCTTCGATGGTGATTTCGAACCAACTAATGAAAGCCTTGTCAAGACAAATAAAAAGTATGTTGAATTGGGTGAGCATGTAAAGCCAAGTAACTATAATGAAATGATCAGCATTGCGGAGAAAGTTTCAAATCATATTGATAGACCTTTTATAAGTGTTGATTTATATACAACAGGTGATAATGCATATGTAGGAGAATTAACCCCAACCCCAGGTGGTCCATATTTTGGGAATATAGTTTCATTCTCGGAAGAGTTTGATAAATATTTAGGGGCGCTGATGCTGGATGGTTATATGAAAAGGAGATGGGAAATACCAGAAATTGAGTCTCTTCCGCCAGCTAGAAAGAAGAGAAAGCCCACAAGGTGATTTTAGGCTCTTTGGCGCTGGGTGTGGAATTTGCCCTCTTATCTTGGCCTGGATATGATCTCTACATGGATAGGAGGTATTGCACGGACGGTACACAGATTCTAACCTCGGCCTAGGGCTAGAAACGCCTTGGGTGCTCAAGGACCAGCATCTGGATACCACCCCGTGTTGCCCCCGTCTGGACATCTATATTGAGGCCGAGCGAGGCAGCTCTACTCCTTCCCCTAGTGTGGTAAGGGCTGCCCTGCCCATTACTTAGCCAACAAGATTTGTCGGCCTCTGAACCTCTTCCAGTACCAGTACTACCTATATGCACGCGTCCCGCACATCAAGTGGCCCGAGCATGGCGCCAAACGCATCTAGGTGCCCTAGGAGCGGCCTGGCAGTGACTTCACCCTGTTGTTCGAGCAGGCCGTCATGCGACTAGTCAAGGTTATGCCGGTGCTGGCCGTCTCCCAAGATCTGTAGATTTCCGACAAGCGCTTGTGGTTTATCGTGCATCACGGATTCTGGTTAAGCTGGATCTTTGGATGAGACGACCTCACAACGCGGAGCCATAACAGAAATAATCCTCGATGGATGCTGGAGACCTATTTTGCAGACATATTTATGGTGTGACGTTTTTCATGTGTTTTTCCAGCTACGCAGGTAATTGATAAGACTTTGAATAATCTATATCATTTTTGTCTATTTTTCAAAAGCCCTTGTTAGTTATCTTGGTGCGTGGCTTTCTTATATTTAGTTTTAAGAAGAGAGGTGGGTAGTTAGCATGAATTATTTTGCTGACAAGGGGTGTAAGTTTGACTTCGTTGTCGATACAAGCAAGTCAAGATCTGTTCTTGATGTTTGCAATAAATATGGTGGTGTCTGTATAGAAAAAGAGAGTTTTAGAATCTTTTTTTTTGGATATGAAGGGTATTTACCCACTAATGGGACTGTTGTATCTGGATATACTTCTTCAAGTGGGAGGATAATATTAGGTCCCTGTGCTTTCGACGCCTGTCCCGATGCGGTGGGTGACTGGATTGCGTTGTCTTACTCGAATGAAACAGCTAATATTAACGTTGACCCTTTCTCATCGTCTCCAGTCTATTACAGTAACCAGCTAGTATCTAATTCTCTCCATTTGTTAAATATTATACATAAGCATATTGGTAGATACGCGCCGAATTTGTCTGCGCTGGCAAGTAATTTTTTGTTCGAAAACTCCTTCACAATGCAACCCTCAACCTTCCACACCCCAATAACAGGCGTTTATCAGCTTGAAAATGGGAGTAGCCTTTTAGTTTCAAATGGCGCAGTGGAAACAGTTAGAAATAATACTTATTGTGATGTTGTTAATCACGAAGAATACTGGAGGCTTATCGATCAAGGTGCCAATGAGATTGTTGATAATGTATCCAAGGCAGTAAGTTCTGGGCGTACCGTAATTGCAGCGTTAACTGGTGGTCGAGATAGTAGACTTCTTTATGCTGCAATTCTTGCAGGTGGATACGTTGATGATGTTAAGTTCACTACCCGAGACATTGGTCGAGACTTATATATATCAGCATCCATTCTCGGTCGATTTGGTGGTAAGTTCATTGAAAATGGCGATGTCGGTATATTTGGCCAGCCCTTTAATTCATTGTTAGAAAAGATACAGTCACATAATCAGTTCTCCTATCACTCTATTGATTCCTTGGTTAAACAAGTTTCTATACACCATGCTTATCCAACTTATTTGCTTGGAGGTGGATTTGGTGAAGTGTATAGGGGTTTTTATCAAGGCATGGTAGATAAAGTTATCAGCCGAAATGATGGAAGATCCGATAGCGACTTGGTTAATAAATGGGTGAGAGATTTTTCTGAAAAAAGTTTCGCTCACCCTGAGGTTGTAAGAGAGGAGATAGAGTCAACATTTTATAAATTAGGAACAACTGACCCAGCAACAGCTTTTATTCGCCATTATTTGAATTTTAGGGCGAAGTACCATTTTGGAAATAAAGTTCATAGAAGTGAAAAAGTTGATATTCATGCTTTGCAATCTCAAAGTCTGCTGGAACTATCTCAAAGGGTTCCTTCAGACATTCTTTTTAGTGGAAGAATTGTTTTTGATGTTACAAAAAGATTGTGTGAAGAACTAGCATATTACGAGTATGATAAGCCAAGTGACGTGAGGTTTTATGATCTAAGTTACCATATTCCCTCTCGCTATGATGGGGATGAGTTGTTGTTTGATGCTTTAGATTACGATAAAGGTATTTCTTCTAGGTCGAGAGGAAGTAAATCATCTCCCCTGCCTCTTGTTAAAGAAAAGGGTGAGATGGTAAATATATATAATCATTCTTTCTATAACGCACCTAAAGTTATTGACAGATGCTACACTAAAGAAATTTTTAAGGTCGATAAAGATGTTTTGATAAAAAAGCTAGAGTGGCTAAAGTCTAAGAAATCAAGGAATGTAGTAAAGTACTATTCTATTTTTTCTCAAATAGATTATTATTTAAATTAGAAAACTACCTAATTGTAGGGTGCCGTCTGATCATGAAGACCGGCTCGGATAAATTCCGTTCAAGTGCTATGCAGGGGGGCATGAAGCGTATTAAGGCCAAGGGCGTTGAGGTTGTGGTGTATGAGCCAGCACTCGAAGCGAACGAGTTTTTTGGTTCCCGTGTTGTGTCAGATCTTGATGCTTTTAAAGAACTTAGTGATGTTGTTTTGGCTAACCGCATGGTTGAAGATTTGGAAGATGTAAAAACAAGGTGTACACCCGGGATATTTTGGTAATGACTAACTTGTTTAGGGGGTAGAGGTGGAAGAAGTTTATAAGAAACTGCAGGAGATGGAAGAAAAGGTTCTCTTGCAAGGACATAATAATGCCAAAAAACTAGTAAGGGACTTGGTTCGAGTCCAAGACCGCCTCTATGCTCAGCTGGAAAGCCTCTCCTGGCTGCAGCGCCGCCTGGCTATCAAGGGCCAGCTGCCGCCGCTGCGTGGCTGGGCAACGTCCCCGGACGTGCTGCTGCGCCTGCATGCGCACATCATGGCCACCCGCCCTCAGGTGATTGTGGAGTTCGGCAGCGGGGCCTCTACGCTGGTGATTGCCGATGCCCTGCGCCAGAACGGTGCGGGCCAGCTGATCTCCATCGAGCACAGTGACTACTACGGCGCACAGACCCTCGGCACACTGCAGGCCGAGCGGCTGGAAGGCTGGGTGGATCTGCGCATTGGCGACCTGGAAGCCTGGGAAGGTGAACACCTGAACCCTGAGGATGCCGAGAAGCCGTCACGCTGGTACCCGGTCTCACTGCTGGAAGGCATCGAGCAGATCGATCTGCTTTGGGTGGACGGCCCCCCGGGGGCAACCTGCCTGTTCAGCCGCTACCCGGCGCTGCCGGCACTAGCCGACAAGCTCTCACCGAATGCCGAGGTGTGGATGGACGACACCATCCGCCATGAGGAGAAGGATATCTGCGAACGCTGGGCTAAGGATCACGGCTTTGAGCTGACGTATTACCCGTTGGAGAAGGGCCTTGGTCGCTTGACCCGCCCTGATGCGCCTGTCGTTGTCCCGGCGCCGATGCCAGGGACGGCGGTGGCTGTTCATGATGACGATACTCACCCCGAGCGTGCCTTGGGCCTGGATTTCTCCCTGCCGGAAGAGCAGGGCAAGGACTGAGTGGGTGAGCCGCCTGCTCAGCGTTGTGGAGGCGTAGTGCCTGCTCGATGCTGTTTTCTTACGGTGGCCCCCGCGGTGAGCGCTCGGGCTATCCTCGTTTTATGCCGTCAATGATCGAGAGTATCGGTAGGTGCTTCAGGGAAAATGCATGAAAAACTCTCTACGACGGGCCTCCCCTATCTGCCAGCGTAGTTGTCACCTAAACGGATTGAGAGGTTATCAACGTGCGTTATTCCACAGAGCGTAAGGAAGCCATCCTCAAGAAGATGGCGCCGCCTATGAGCATGACAATCCCGGAATTGGCCAAACAGGAAGGCATCACTGCAACAACCCTCTACAATTGGCGGAAACAGGCCAGAGAGCGAGGACAAGTTTTGCCATCACGTTCCACCCAGCCCGACCAGTAGACCAGCCAGGAGAAGTTCCAGATCGTCCTGGAGACGGCCCCGATGAACGAGGCTGAACTCAGCGGCTATTGCCGCGAGCGTGGGCTCTACCCCGAGCAGGTGGAGGCCTGGCGGGATGCCTGCATGAACGCCAACGACGACGTGGCAGCGCAGGCCAAGCAACAACGCCAGGCTCGCAAGGCCGAGCAAAAGCGTCTCCGTAAGTTGGAGCGCGAGCTGCACCGCAAGGACAAGGCCCTCGCCGAGACGGCGGCCCTGTTGGCCCTGTCAAAAAAAGCCGAGGCGATCAGGGGCACGACCCACGACGAGGACGACTGATCAGCCTCCCGGATCGCCAGCGCATCGTGACCCTGGTGCAAGACGCCCAGCGTGACGGGGCTCGGCTGGCCAAGGCCTGTCAGGTGATGGGCATCAGCGTGCGGACCTACTACCGCTGGGTCGCAGAAGGCGAAGTGACGGCCGACCGCCTCCCCGACGCCGATCGCCCGGAACCGGCCAACAAGCTATCTCCCGAGGAGCGAAAAGCGATCGTGGCGTTGTGCAACGCTCCAGAGTATCGAAGCCGCCCTCCGGCCTTCATCGTGGCCGATTAGGCTGACAAGGGCTGCTACCTGGCCTCTGAGTCGACGATATACCGAGTGCTTCATGAATATGATCAACAACATCACCGGGGCCGACAGCAGGCCCCTCAGCGTAAGCGCCCACCGACCACTCACCAGGCGACGGCGCCGAACCAGCTTTGGCGCTGGGATATTTCGTGGCTGCCCGGTCCCGCGCGCGGCACTTGGTGGTATCTGTACCTGATCATGGACGTCTTCAGCCGCAAGATCGTTGGGCACGAAATCTATGAAACAGAGACTGGCGAGCTGGCCGCTGAGTTGATTCAGAAAACCTGCTGGCGAGAGCGCCTGACAGATCGTCATAAACCCTTGATTCTGCATTCAGATAACGGCAGCCCGATGAAGGCAGCGACCTTCTTGGAAAACCTCTATGACCTGGGCATCACTTCCTCGTACAGCCGACCGCGAGTCAGCAACCACAATGCCTTCGCCGAGTCGGCCTTCAAGACGCTGAAGTACCCGCCGGGCTTCCCCGTCGACGGGTTCGCCACCCTGGCCGAGGCTCAGGACTGGGTTTAGCAATTTACCGAGTAGTACAACCATGAGCACCGGCACAGCGCCCTTCGCTACGTCACGCCGAGCCAGCGTCATGACGGCGAGGCCAAAGGCATTCTGACGCAGCGCCGAGAGGTCTTCGAGGCCGCGAAGCAGCGTCACCCGGAGCGATGGTCAGGTGACATCCGAAAACTCGACCTGCCGGAGATAGTGCATTTGAATCCGGAGCGGGATCTGATACCGCAGGCAATAGGGTTTTAAAAAGCCAGAACCACTTCATGTGCCAACTATGTTGACAGATTCCGCCTCGTAGCGCTTTACCAAAAGGACCTCATGTGGTCATTTAGCAGCTTTCGCTCATGGATGATCCGATGCTGACACCGTCTCTTATGCACCATTTATCGATTGTTCCCGACTTCCGCCAGGCGTGGAAAGTGCAGCATCAGCTGTCGGATATCTTGTTTCTGATCGTCTGTGCGGTGATCTGTGGTGCAGAAGGTTGGGATGAAATCGAAGATTTTGGCCACGCGAAGTTGGACTTTCTTCGCCTGTACGGCGATTTTGAGACTGGCGTCCCGAGTCACGATACCTTTGCCAGGGTGATGGCCCTGGTGAATGCCGAGCAGCTGCAAACTGCATTCGCTGAGTGGATGAAAAGTTGCCATGACGTGACTGAGGGCGCAGTGGTAGCCATTGATGGCAAGACATTGCGTGGCTCGTATTGCCGTGGCAAGAACAAGGGTGCGATCCACATGGTCAGTGCCTTCAGCGCGGCTAAGGGTGTCGTGCTAGGGCAGGTGAAGACGGCGCAGAAGTCGAATGAGATTACGGCGATTCCCGAGCTGCTAAAGCTACTTAATCTGCAAGGCTGCTTGGTGACAATTGATGCCATGGGCTGCCGAACAGATCGCCACTCAGGTCCTGCAGAAGGGTGCCGATTACCTGCTATCGGTAAAGGGGAATCAGCCAGCTTTGGCTGCCGCCTTCGAGACGGCATCCCCAATAACCAGGGTGGCGAGCTTTCGGGAGACTCGTATATCACGGATGAAAAGAACCGCGGCCGGCAAGAGACGCGCTATCACATTGTGAGCGAGATTACTGAAGAGTTTCAAGAGCTTAGCTACGAATGGCCGGGCTTGAAAACGCTAGGAGTGGTGATGGGTTTTCGCCAAGAGAGCGATGAGGCTCCTGAAGAGCCGATGATCCGCTACTACATTAGTTCAGCCGAGTTGACCGCCAAGAAGCTCGCCGAAGCAGCTCGGCAGCACTGGCATATTGAGGCCAAGCTCCACTGGTCTTTGGATGTGGCGCTTCGTGAAGATGCCTGCAAAATCCACCGCGGACAGGCGGGGGAAAACCTCGCCAGGGTCCGGCATATTGCGCTGAATTACCTGAAAGGAGAGAAATCTTTCAAAGGCGGAATTCGGCGGAAACAGTAGAAAGCGGCACTGGTTGAGACATATCTTGCTGACATTCTCGCGGCCTGAAAGCTTTCATGCGTTTTCCCTGGGCACCGAGCCTCTGGTGCGTGTCATGGTGGAAGCCAGAGATGCGCGCCAAGCCAATCAATATGCTCAGGATATTGCTAACGTGTTGAAGTGAAATTACTAGCCTAGATATAAGCGTATCTGGCAGGGCTATGGCCCCACTCAATACAGCGAGGAAGTATAGTTGAAATACGGCTGGTATCGTAAGGTAAAGAAACGGTCTTGGGCAGAGAGGGGCGTCATCTTCAAGTTGATTCGTCGCTGGCATGCTGATTCTCGGCGTTTTCGGCTCATTGAACAATCAAGTCTATTTGATGTTGCATGGTACTTGAGCCAACCCATGTTGGCAGGTAACCAGTCTGCCCGGAGAGCGCCTATCCAGCATTATCTCAAGGAAGGGGCGGCGGCTGGGCTGGCACCAGGGCCTGATTTTGATGGTGGCTGGTATCTCAGACGCTACCCTGACGTCGCCGATGCAGGGTGGAATCCACTGATACATTATCTGGAGCATGGCAAACGTGAAGGGCGTTTGCCGCGCAACAATCGTGCCTTGTCTTGGGAGCATCATCTTTGGAGGGGGGCCGACAGTGTTATGTTGCCGCTCCTTGAGTACTTGTCTCATGACCCTCTGGCCAGTCGCGAGGAATCTCACTATGCTCGTTGGGCACTGGCTCGGTGGTGGGCCTGGCGGAAGGATTGGGCACTCGTCAGGCAGTATTTGCTGCCTGACGGGCAGTTGATCGATTCCCCGACACATAGCGGCCCAGCCTTGTTGGCAGTCGAGGCGCTATTGGCGACTACCCAGCATGATGTGGCGGGAAAATGCGTGTCTCACGAGAGAGTAGCTTCTGGCGGGACTGACGCTTCAAATGACTCTGCCTCTAACTTTGGTTCTGATTCCCTTGGCCCGGACTCAACAGACCATGCCTCGCACACGGCATTACTGCCTGATGTGCTGACTCATCTTGATCAGTATTTCGGCTCGCGTGCCGATACTGCACTGGCGCATGCCAACGCCACATGTGATCCTTCACAACGTCTGAGCTGGATAAATGCTGTATGGCAAAGCGCGGGGCTGGAGCCGGTAGGCTACCGTAACCCTAAGCTGCCGTTGCGTCTGGATAACCTGGGGTCTACGGATTCTGAGAAGCCTGCATTGGGCTCTATAGCTCGACATACAGCAGCATCTTCTTCTGAAGGTGAGCCTCTTGTCAGTGTCATTCTGCCTGCCTACAACGTGGCTGGCACCATCGCAACGGCGATCCATGGCCTGTTTGCTCAGTTCGACGTTCGCCTTGAGCTGTTGGTCGTTGACGATGCAAGTGAGGACAACACCTGCCAAGTCGTGGAGGCGCTTGCTGCCCAGTGCCCGGGGCATGTGGCATTGCATCTCTTGCGACATAGGGAAAACAGCGGGGCTTATGCTGCGCGCAATACCGGCTTGAGACATGCGACCGGTGACTTGATTACGGTACATGACAGCGATGACTGGTCGCATCCACAAAAGCTGGTGCGCCAGGTGGCGGCTCTTCAAGCCCAGGCCGGTGCGGTCGCGAGTTTATCGTCATGGGTGAGAACCACACCGGCACTTCACTTCCATCGCTGGCGTATTGAGGAGGGGTGGGTATATCCCAATATCTCGTCATTGATGGTGCGCCGCACTGCGATAGAGGCATTGGGGGGCTGGGATAACGTCCGTGTTGATGCCGATACCGAGTTTCATGAGCGGTTGATTGCACGATTTGGTCATGACGCCGTCATCGAGGTACTGCCTGGTGTGCCGCTGGCATTCGGTCGAGCGGATGAGGCATCCCTCAGTCAGGCTGGGGCAACCCATCTCGTGACGCGGTTTGTCGGGGTTCGACAAGCCTATATTGAGGCCGCCCGTCGCTGGCATAGCCAAGGCAAGGAATCTGGCGAACTAACGCTCATTCCCGAAGCGCCTTGGCGACCCTTTGCTGCACCGGCTGCGATCTGTCGACAAGCGCTACCCGTGCGTTTTCAGCACCCTCTGGATGTTTTGCAAGCCTCTGGGCTCTTTGCACCGGGCTGGTATCTGCGCACACACCTGGATCTGCAGGATGTCATCATCGAGCCATTGGCGCATTACTGGCAAGCAGGGAGCCAAGAGGGGCGTGATCCAGGGCCGCATTTCAGTACTTCCGGTTATCGCTATTGTTATCCTGATATCGGTGACCAAAATCCGTTATGGCACTATGTGACACAGGGGCGAAGGGAGGGGAGATCTCCATGGCCGGTACTTTCGGGGGATCTGACACGCAACGAACAGGCACCCTGTATTCTTCTATGTGGCCATCAAGCGGGCAGCAAGCTGTTTGGCGCCGAGCGTAGCCTGTTGGACGTTCTCAAGGCGATGAATACGCTTGGATGGAATGTAGTGGTGTGCTTGCCCTCGGCTGTCAATGGACCTTATATCGAGGCCCTTAGGGCGCATGCCATGGCGGTCGCGATACTGCCTTATGGCTGGTGGCAGCGAGGGCGGTCGCCGGAGCCGGCTACACTTCGCCATTTTCGGGGGCTGATAAAACGTTTCAAGATTGATGCCGTGCATGTCAACACCATCGTTCTTCATGAGCCGATGATAGCAGCACGTGAAAGTGGGGTTCCGGTAATCGTTCATGTCCGTGAGCTGCCCGAGCATGATCCCAGTCTTTGTCAGACGCTCAATGCTGAGGCTTCTACTGTGATGGCGCGTGTGTGCGGAGCCGCCAATCTCATTATTGCCAACTCTGAAATTACGGCAGAAGCTTGCCGCATGGCCATACACAATCAGCAAGAGATAAGGGATGATCCGTCAGGGGTACCACCATCGCAAGTGCTGCCACCAATCACTGTTGTGCCCAATACTATCGAGATGGCCCCTTTGCTGGCGCTTGCCTTGCGTAATGAGATGCCAGTGACACTAGGTATGCTGAGCAGCAATTTACCCAAGAAAGGCCTTGAAGACCTGGTATCAGTCGCAGCGCATCTCCAGCGACTGATACCCGAATTACAGATCAAGGTTTTTGGGCCCCGTACCTCAGCTCTTGACACCTTGATGGCCCGGCAGGTAGCGGGACTAGTGCCTTCCAATATCCTATACGCAGGCTATGTGGATGCGCCTCAGGAAGCGTTGGCCCAGCTGGATATTGTGGTCAATCTATCACATTTTCAGGAATCGTTTGGTAGGACCGTGTTGGAAGCCATGGCTGCAGCTCGCCCAGTAGTGGGGTACGAATGGGGGGCTTTGCCTGAGCTGGTCGTCGATGGCACCACAGGGTATCTCGAAACCTTGAGTGATACTCTGAGTGTGGCGCACCGGATCTTTGAGCTTGCACAAGACCCCATGTTGCGCCTCGATCTGGGGATGGCTGGGCGCCAGCGCGCCAAACAGTATTTTGACCAGCCAGCAATGGAGACTGCGCTATATAGAGCTTATGAAATGTGTGCCGATTTGTGATTTTGGATAGGTAGAATTCTTACTTAAACTAACGGCATTTGCTCCCATTCGTTGGTTTTCTTCTAGATCGTTCGTTGTTGGCCTCAATATATAAGGAAATTTTCTGTGAAGCTAGCTGTGGCCGCAATTGTAAAGAATGAGGTGGATTGTCTGCCTGAGTGGTTGGCATATCATCGGTTAGTAGGGGTTTCTCAGTTTTTAATAGCTGACAACAGTAGTAATGATGGTACAAGAGAGTTGTTAGCTGCAAGCAACGATGTAATATTGAAGGATGTGGTAACAAAACATGGTGAGCCACCACAACTGGCCGCGTATGAATATCTTTTGAAGTCTTGCCCGGCTGAAATTGATGTATTGGCATTTATTGATGCAGATGAATTTATACTTCCTGTACAGAGTGATGATGAACGACAGGAGAAGCCACCATCGATACTACCATGGCTTGAAAGTTGTTTTTTTGACGAAAGCGTTGGTGCGGTAGCATTAAATTGGGCTTGTTTCGGATCTTCTGGAGAAATCTTTCGGGAGCCAGGCTTGGTGATCGAGCGGTTCACCTCTAGAAGTTATATTAACTTTGGGCCTAATCATCATTATAAAAGTATCGTAAGGCCTACTGATGTATTAGGATTTGATAACCCACATCATGTTCGTCTGAAGCACGGTCGATATGTCAATGCGTTAGGCGACCCTTTAAAATCACGTATTGCTCAAGATGGAACTCGTCGAGTCGGACTCAGTGAAGATATTATTTGGCAAGGTGCTAGAATAAATCATTATATTGTGAAATCGGTTGAAGAGTTCCTTTCCGGTAAGTCCAAGCGTGGTAGCGCAGCTCAAAAAAATTATAACAAAGGACGCGACTATTTTGAGCGGCATGATCGTAATGACGAAACTTGTACAATAGCAGCACAGATCGCACCTCACCTGAAAATGAGTAATGATAGTGTAGAGAAAGCTTCTGTTAAAAAATTAGATTCATCTAATTCGAGCAAAACTGACGTAGTGAACCTTATGCGTGATTTTGGGCGTCGTATTGTTCAAAAGATGGGATTCGGTGACGATCCCACACCTTATCGTTGGACATTGGATTATCCTTCAAGTGAACATGGCTCCTTGTTCTTGCCAGGCGGACGTGTCGTCCAGGGTTGGGTGCTATTGCATCCGGATATAGCCGCCACAGCACCAAAGGTAAGAATAATTGCTCGCTGGGAAGATCAGTTTGAGGTCTGTCATCCTCTTGAAATTAAACGACCCGACGTAATAAATAAGATCTTGCATGATGTCGATGATTCACACCCACAGAGACAATGTGGTTTTCGCTTTACCATACCAACGAGAGTGACTCGTTTTTATCTAGAGTTGTTGATTGATGACTACCGTTGGCCTTTGCAGATCGTTAAGTGCGAAGCAGACCAATGTGATACTGACGCACTCAAAGTGATCGAAGGAAGTGAGGGCTGGTTATTTCTGGATAATGATACTAATGGAAGCGTCGATCAGTATCGTGGGCGTATGCACTTGACCAAGTATGGTATAGAGCGTTGGAGGGGCTATTTTAAAGGAGTTGCCAAAATAGCAAATGATTATGGTTGCCGATGGTCAATGTTAATCGCCCCTGCCAAGGAAACGATAATGGGGCCCCGTTACCATACAGCAGTGCAGGATGATAAGCGACCGATCAGTCAGTTACTAGCGCTCTCCGAAGCAACACACGTTGTTCATCCTGAAGCTGCATTGCTTGCATTGGGTGATGATGCCTATATCCGAACTGACACTCACTGGACACAGCGGGGCGCGATGAAGGCTACTATTGAGCTTGCTGTGGAGCTCGGTCTTCCTCGAGACAAGGTTGAAAACCTCTTTTCAAAAGATCGTTATACTTCAAAAAGCATGGGGGGGGATCTTGGGAACAAGCTTACTCCTCGCCGAGTGTGTCATGTCGATATGTTGAAGTCATTCAGTTATATGAAACATCGACTATACGATAATGGCTTGCCAAATTTCGGTAGAATGTTAGTGATTAATTATCCTGAAGCACTATTTGCGGGTACTTGCCTGATTTTTGGCTCCTCATCGACTAACTCCATGTTTCATTATATTAGTCGTGTTTTTAAGAGAGTAGTGTTTGTTCACACTGCTGGAAGTATCGATCAAGACGTTGTCGATTCTATTTCGCCAGATTATCTCATTACCCAATCAAATGCCAGGTTTCTGTTACAGGTACCTGAAGTCGAGTATTCTCTGACTGACATGATTGATAAAAAAATATCTCGACTGGATAGTACTGAGATTGAAAAAATTAGCGATAAAATGCTAGTTTCAGAGGAGGCCTCATTAAATGATATTGGGGTCTTGAAATGGCACCAACAACTGATTCGAAGTATAACATCGTCTTGATATTGGGTTATATTAAGGTTCGAGAGTTTCTTTTTTGTGTCTTTTTTTTGTGTTTTCTTAGCTTGTGACACATACATAATGCCTTAGCTTTACCAGAAATCTAGGAATCTCATGAAATCGGATGCTACAAGAAAAATTCTCCTACTGGGTGGGACAGGGCAGTTAGGGATAGAGTTACAATCTGCCCTTGCCGATATCGGTCAAGTATACGCTCCCACCCGTGAAGATTTGGATGTTGGGAGCTTTTTTGAGGTATCTAAATGTATCGATCTCTATCAGCCAGATATTATCTTGAATGCAGCTGCCTATACTGCAGTGGATAAGGCAGAAGTGGAAGTGGATAATGCGATGTTAATTAATGCATCACTACCATCTTTACTGGCTAAAAAATCAAGTGAGCTGGGTGCAACTCTCATACATTATTCCTCAGACTATGTGTATCCGGGAACGGGGAATAATCCTTGGACAGAAGAGAGTGATGTAAGTCCACTTTCAGTCTATGGAAGGTCCAAGCTAGCAGGTGATGAGTCTGTCTTGAGCAGCCATTGTCGACATTGGATATTTCGTACCAGCTGGATATATGCTGCGCATGGAAATAATTTCATGCGTACCATGCTTCGTTTGGGAGTGAAGCACGATAGTCTAAGGGTGGTGCATGATCAGATAGGGGCGCCAACCCCTGCCAAGTTGATTGCACAGGTAACATCTGAAGCCATTCGGCAGCAGATCCCAACTGGGCTTTATCATCTTACTGCAGGTGGTAGCACCAGCTGGCATGGTTTTGCACAAGCCATATTTCGTCATGCAATTTCTAGGGGCATTGCATTCAAGATACATCCTGATAATGTGGAAGGCATTTCAACCCAAGATTATCCGACTCCTGCTCGTCGCCCATTGAACTCTCGGTTATCATCGAAAAAACTCGAAACTGAACTTGGGCTTTCACTACCGGCTTGGGATTCTCAGTTGATATTGACACTGAACGAATTTTTTGAAGAAAATTATCTAAATGATGGTAGTGATAGTGATATTTTATCCGATGCTTAGTCTGGACATTATTTACCTGGCTTGGATAATTCTTCAAAGAACTGATGTGAGGTTTTCATGATACGTAAGGGGATTGTTCTTGCTGGTGGAACTGGTACTCGGTTGCACCCTATTACTCTGGGCATATCCAAGCAACTGTTGCCCATTTATGACAAGCCTATGATCTTTTATCCGATTTCTGTATTGATGCTGGCAGGGATCAGAGAGATTCTTATCATTTCGACACCAGAGGATTTGCCCCAGTATCAGGCATTGCTGGGGAATGGTTCACAGTACGGGGTGCGTTTCGAATATAAGGTGCAGTCATCTCCCGATGGATTGGCCCAGGCATTCATCATCGGGGCTGATTTTATCGGTAGCGACCCTGTCTGTCTCGTGCTGGGAGATAACATCTTCCATGGTCAGCATTTTTCAGACCAGTTGAAGCGCGCTTCTCAGAAAAAGTCGGGTGCGACTGTGTTCGGGTATTTGGTACATGATCCTGAGCGATTTGGTGTGGTCGAGTTTGACGATCATGGCAAGGCAATTTCGATAGAGGAAAAACCGGCTCAGGCCAAATCACCTTATGCTGTAACTGGACTTTACTTCTATGATAGCGACGTAGTGGAGATTGCTCGGTCCGTTGTGCCCTCATCACGGGGTGAGCTTGAAATCACATGTATAAATAATGCTTATCTACAGCGCGGCGATCTCTCTGTTGAGCGTCTGGGGAGAGGTTTTGCATGGCTAGATACAGGCACCCATGACAGCTTGCTAGATGCTAGCCAGTATGTGCAAACCATTGAACATCGCCAAGGATTAAAAATTGCTTGCCTCGAGGAAATCGCTTGGAACAATGGATGGATTACTGATTCGCAGTTGGAGGCTCAAGCTACCGCTTTGAGAAAGACCGGCTACGGACAGTATTTACTGAAAAGGTTAGCTGACTGTCATCGTGACAATCACTCCCTGTAGGCTAACTGTATATACTATTGGATAGTGTTATTTTTATTGATTGAGTTGATGTCTTGTTTGCTCTGAGCAATGTGATTAAATCTTTTTTGAGGCTGGTATGGAATTCGAATCCTTGAGTATACCTGATGTTGTATTGATTACTCCCAAGGTTCATGGTGATGAACGGGGATTCTTTATGGAGACATTTCGCCAAACTGAATTCATGAAGCACTGTGGTGAGCATATATTTCTACAGGATAATCATAGTCGTTCTCGTCATGGTGTTCTTCGAGGATTACATTTTCAGCTTCAAAACCCCCAAGGGAAACTGATTCAGGTCACCCAGGGTGAGGTTTTTGATGTGGCGGTTGATTTGCGCCAGCACAGCGATACTTTTGGTGAGTGGGTAGGTGTTGTACTGAGTGATAAAAATCACCAGATGTTATGGGTGCCACCCGGCTTTGCACATGGTTTTTATGTGATTAGTGAAACGGCCGAGTTTCATTACAAGTGCACAGATTACTATGCTCCCCATGATGAGCACACATTGAAATGGGATGATACAAGCGTTGGTATTTCATGGCCACTTTCCGCCAACCAAGTACCGATTCTGTCTGAGAAAGACCGCGCAGGATTGCCCTTGGGCTCGGTTGCAGTCTTTGCATAGCACTCATAAGGGATTCGGGGTAATCTTGTAGATTGTCACAACATTGTACCTTACAATTATCAGCTTTGCTGACCCATGAATCGATAGTCAGGTGAGTGCTTTGTCTACACCCTTGTATCTGGAAAGTTCACAGTTTCAGTCTCCTACTAACAAAGTGCCTACTCTGTTATCTTTCCCATTGCATATTCGCGTGCCTCGTTATCTACGGGTGCATTCTAGTATCGAGTCCTTGAATGGGGACGAGTGGCGTACTACTTCCAGCGCAGCGTCTTTTCTTTGGGAAGGGCCCATGCCACTTCCTGGTTGGAACATGATCGAAATCGACATGGACCGTTCAGTGACAGGAGCGGTTGCGATCCTTACGATAGTGACGAAGTATGGTTCGCATGAGGTCGAGCTGCCGTTACGAGCAGGCAAGGTAACACGTCGTATGTGCTGGGTGCCTAGCGGTGTACGCAGTATATCCCTGTGTCCCATCAATACTGTGGGTAATTTTCGTCTAAAGCATTTCCGCCTTGTGTGGTTAACTCCGAGATTTGCCAAGGATCGCCTGATTCAGCGGTTGGTGACTGCTCATCGTCACTTTCGTGGGCAGAAGCACTCAGACGTCAGCAAAATACTCAAACAAGAAGCGCGTCGCGGAGGCGAACCTTGGCGGTGCTTGGCACTTCGTCATTATGACAGCACTTTTGTCAGTCTGAGCTCGAAGCATAATTATCGTCAGTGGATCGATACTATTGAATCCATGATGTCGAATAGTTCAGTGTATCCTTCGATAACAACTCCCCGTAATGATGGCAGGGCAAAAGATGAGGTTTTTTCTCTTGTACTGCCAGTGACGAGTTTTCATATACAAGACGCTATTGCCAGCACCCTTAACAGTTTTGTTGCGCAAACGTACACTCAATGGCGGTTGTACGTGTTGGCTGTCGGGTTACCCCCAGGGCAACTTCAGTGGCTTGCCTCATTTTGCGAACAGGATGACCGCATACGCTTGATCCATTGTGGTCAGAAAGACCATGCATCAACCTTCGAAGGTTGGTCTGTAGCAATGAGGAATACTGTAGCGCATAACCAATGGAAAGGCCTCATTGCGGTTGGAGGCGTGCTTTCACCTGACGCCTTGTCTGTATTTGCAGAAATAGTGCACTCTGAATCAAAGGCAAGTATGATTTATTGTGATGAGGATTGTCTGGATGAGCAGGGAGGCCGCCACTCGCCCAATTTCAAACCGGGATGGAATCCGGATTTATTGCTATCGACACCTTATCTTGGACACCTTGCCCTTTGGTCATCCACTTGCTGGGAGGAAGCTTGCAACTCATTGCCGAGTCTTGTTGAGTTTTCACATGATGCAGTCGAGATAATTCATACAATCAGCCTAGAATTGATGTACTTGGCTGACCCTGATCAGCTGTCATCTATAATTCGTGTACCGCGCATCCTGCTGCATGTTCGTGACGATAATCATCAACTACGCGGGGCGGAGTCGCAAAATGGTGAGTATGCTCATCTGAATCGAGTGCAGCGTTACCTGGAGCGGCACTCCTTGGCTGCCACCGCAGTCAAGGGTGCGGCCCTTGATGATGCCGTGTCCCTTAAAGAAGCGAACAGGACAGTCAGGGTACGCTGGGAGCTTCCCGATCCTGCGCCGCTTGTCTCCTTGCTTGTCCCTACCCGTGATGGTGTCGAAATTCTCAAGCCGTGTGTGAATGCTATCTTGGCACATACCACGTATCGGAATTTCGAGTTGCTGATTCTCGATAACCAGAGCAGCTGCCCATTGACACTCGAATATATGCGTGAGGTATCCGATCGGGACTCACGTGTACGTGTACTGCCATGGAACCATCCCTTCAATTACTCGGGAATCAATAATTATGGTGCCCGTGAATCCCGCGGTGACATAATTGGTTTGGTCAATAACGATATCGAACCTGTCAATGGCGAGTGGTTGAGCGAGATGGTATCCCAAGTCTGCCGTGATGATATTGGCTGCGTTGGTGCCAAGCTCTATTACCCGAACGAGACCATTCAGCATGCTGGCGTGATACTCGGCCTCGGTAGTATTGCCGGGCATGCACACCGTTTCTTCCAACGTCATGAGGATGGGTTCCAAGGTCGTTTGAAAGCGACTCAGAATCTCTCTGCGGTGACAGCTGCATGCCTGCTATTGCGTCGCTCTGTCTTTGAGGAAGTCAACGGACTTAATGAGGAGCATCTGGCGGTTGCTTACAATGACGTTGACCTGTGCCTGAAAGTCCGTGAGGCAGGCTACCGTAATCTCTGGACACCATACGCAGAGCTGTATCATCACGAATCCATCTCGAGGGGGGCTGATGATACGCCGAAGAAGCGAGCACGCTGGCTCTCTGAATGTGAGTACATGCGCTCTACCTGGGCAGAGCAGCTGGATAATGATCCGGCCTACAACCCCAACCTGACTCTCGTCCACGAAGACTTTTCGTTACGCTAAGCAAGGTGCCGTCTCGTCATGCCTGTAGCTGCTTATTGAACATCGTCTTGCAAGGAACGCCATGTCCCGTTCACGATTTCTGCTCAAGGCTCCCCTCTGGGGCCTTGCGCTATTCACCGGTGCCAAGTCCTTCATCGCCAATCCGCTGATCGGGAGCGAGCGTCTGAATCGGCGAGGACTGCACGTCTGGCGGGTGAAGACAGCGTCTCGAATCATGCGCTGGCGCATGGCTATGCTCAGTCGCGGTGTGCCAACAGCGGAGCGTGAGGCCTATCTGCGTGATGGCTATCTACTCAAGCAGAACTTCCTGTCGCCAGAGCTGTTCGCGCGGCTCAAGGCGGAGCTTGAATCCGTGCACGATCACGGCCCCGGTGAGGTGCGGGAATGCTGCCAGGGTGATACCCGCACGCATCGCGTATTGCTGGACCCGGAGACCCTTAGCGAGCTGCCGGTGGCTAGGCAAGTGCTGGCTGACCCTCAGCTCAAGCGTCTGCTGCGTTTCTGTGCTGGCCATCGCCGCCTACCCATCGTGCATCTCGAGAAAGTGTTCAATGGCGCCCGCGAGAGTGAAGAGGCAGACCCGCAGAAGTCCCTGCACGTGGATACCTTCCAGCCCACCATGAAGTTCTGGCTCTATCTGGAGGAGGTGAGCGAGCGCAACGGGCCTTTCATGTTCGTGCCTCAGTCCACGCAGTTGAACAAGGGCCGACTGGATTGGGAATATCACATGAGCCTGACGGCGCGTGAGCATGCCAATCGCTACACCCAGCGGGGTTCGTTCCGGGTTGAAGAGGGGGCGCTGGAGCGCTTCGGGCTCAATCCTCCCACCTTGTTCAAGGTGCCTGCCAACACGCTGTTGATCGCCGATACCTTCGGCATGCACGGCCGTGGCCCTGCCGAGGCGGGCAGTTCGCGTCTGGCGCTGTGGGGGATGAGTCGCACCACGCCTTTCCTGCCGATGCCGGGGCTAGGTGGCGAATGGCTCAATCTGTTGCAGTACCGTGTGCTCAAGGCAGAGCGTGCGAGGGATGACAAGCGTGCCGCAGCGCGTGGCGTCGAGTCGTCCTGGCATGTCGTGTCCCGTGACTCCTCGCGTGCGCAGGACATGTCGTGACGTCATCTGCCGCTTCTCTGCGTGGGGTACGTTGGGTGGTTCTCAGTGATGGCGCTCGCCCGACCGAGGATATCTACTTTCTTGAGTCGGCCGCGCCAGCGCTGAAAGAGCAGGGGGCCGTCATTGAGCGCTTCGAGACCCGTCGATATCGCTTGCCGGCGTGGCTGGCGCTGCGGCGGTTGGCGGGTGCCAACCTGCTGATCGTGCGCTCTCTGGGCGAGCGCTGGGTGCGTTTGCTCGAACGGCATCGTGAACGTTTCGGGCGTATCGTCTATCTGATCGATGACGATCTCGGGGCGGTGAGAGACACGCCGGGCTTGCCTGAGACATACGTGAAACGACTTGGGGGGCTGGCGGAACGCCAACCGGCATTGCTCGCGCTTGTGGATGAGGTGGTGGCCTGCTGTGACTCGCTGGTCTCGCAGCTGGGCCGTGAGCACGCCAATGTCTCGCTGCTGACGCCGCCGCTATTGGCGTCACCCATTGAGCTGGCGAACTTCGCTCGGCCTGACTGGACTATCGGGTATCACGGTACGCGTGCGCATCGTGATGATATCGCACACCTGGCACCCGCACTCACGTTGGTGATGGAGGCGCATCCGCAGGTACGCCTCGAGGTCATGATGGGACGCCATGTGCCGGATGCTCTTGCCGGCATTGACCGGCTGGAAGCGCCAGAGGCTCTGCCGTGGAAGGCCTTCCAGCAGTACCAAGCAACACGGCGTATTCAGATCGGCCTGGCACCGCTCTTGGAGACGCCATTCAATCGCGGTAAGTCATGGATCAAGTTTCTCGATATCGCGGCGATGGGCGGCGTCGGCATCTACAGCCGCAGAGCGCCTTATACCGAGATTGTCGAACACGGCGTCGATGGCTTGCTGGTTGGGGATGATCCCGAGGAATGGCAGTCAGCGCTGGAGCAATTACTGGCAGACCCAGCCGCCACGCAGGCCATGGCAAAGCGGGCACGGCAAAAAGCATCACGCCTTGCAGGGAAGGAGAGATGTGCCTTGTTCTGGTCGGATATGAGTTATTACGAGAGGAGGGCAACATAACTCAAGGCGCTTATCGAGGCCCTGCTTTCATTCCTGCCAAGCATGTCATATATGCGTAGGACTTTTATCCCTAATACATAAAAGATGGCTCATATTGTAGTTGCAATCTTTGATGGAGTAATTTCAGTGTGGTGGACTCAGGCTATTCGGGCTAGGGATAGCCCAGAAACCAGTATTATATCGAGAATATATAGCAGCGGTCAGCGCTATATTGAAACTTGACCGAGATGTTGCCACTGCTGTCAACACTCTTACATTTTCTTTCTGCGCCGAGTGCGTGGCTGAGGTGAAGCATGAAGTTCCTGATTACCGGCGGTGCCGGGTTCATCGGCTCTGCCGTGGTGCGCGAGCTGATCGATTCGACGTCCCATGAAGTGGTCAACCTGGATAAGCTGACCTATGCGGGCAATCTGGATTCGCTGGAGACCGTCAGTGATCATCCGCGCTATGTCTTCGAGCATGCGGATATCTGTGATGTTGAGGCACTAGCACGAATCTTCAGTGTGCACCAGCCGGATATCGTCATGCACCTTGCCGCCGAGAGTCATGTCGATCGCTCCATCGATGGGCCGGAGGCCTTCATCGAAACCAATGTCATGGGCACCTGCCGATTGCTGGAGGCTTCACGACGTTACTGGAAGCAATTGGTGTTGACGAACCCTGCCAAGGCTGAGATGTTCCGCTTCCATCACATCTCGACCGATGAAGTGTTTGGTGACCTCGCAGAGGATGACCATGGCTTCACGGAGCAGACACCCTATGCGCCGAGTTCTCCCTATTCGGCCAGCAAGGCGGGGTCGGACCATCTAGTAAGCGCCTGGCGGCGAACCTTCGGTCTACCGACAGTGATGACCAACTGCTCGAACAATTATGGCCCCTATCACTTCCCCGAGAAGTTGATTCCCCTGACCATCCTCAATGCCCTGGCGGGCAAGCCACTGCCGGTGTATGGCAATGGCCACCAGGTGCGCGATTGGCTGTATGTCGAGGATCACGCGCGTGCCTTGATCAAGGTGGCATGCGAGGCGCCGCTGGGGGAGAGCTACAACATCGGCGGGCATAACGAGCAGCGCAATATCGACGTGGTTCGCCTGATCTGTGAGACGTTGGAAGCCTTGGTGCCGCAAAAGCCTCAAGGCCTTGCGCACTACCGTGATCTGATCACCTTCGTGACCGACAGGCCCGGGCACGATCTGCGTTATGCCATTGATGCCGACAAGATAGCGCGTGATCTGGGGTGGCGGCCGCGGGAGACCTTCGAGTCGGGCCTGCGCAAGACGGTTCAGTGGTATCTGGATAATCCTGAGTGGTGGCAGCGGATTCGTGATGGCCGCTATCAGGGAGAGCGTCTGGGAGCTGAGATCTGATCCGGGCACCATGCAGGAGCTGAAGTGACTCAACTGCCTCAACTGCCTGGGGTGACTTGGCATGAGTCTCATCATACTCCTGCCTTGCCCAGCTCCGAGCTATATATTGATTTAGCGATATTTTGTTAAGCAGTATAAATAGCAATAAAATGCGCAATCTTGCGGCGAAAACCATGCTGCAGGCTGTTTTCTTGCTGTTTACGCTATGAGCTGAATCAGATGCTGCGTCAGGGAGCCCGGTGAGCTTGTCAGTTCATTGGGTCAGGGAGCGTAGGCACTGACTGATCCGCAATGACAGCGGAAATTCAGCAGGGACAGGGAGCGTAACATGGCACGGGATGTGCGCCGTGCTACGGCACTCGGTGAAGACCGCCACGAACTGATACGCGTGGCGTGATGAGAGTCAGCTTCACGCAAGGCACATGACTCGATTTGACATCGGGTTCATCAACCCACAAGGCCCGCAGCCAACCCTGCGGGCCTTGTCGTTTCCGGGCCTGAAGTCTTCGAACCTGCCACTGCCAGTGGCGAATTGGCACCCAACGCAGGTAACACGTTGATTACATCCGCTACACACCAGCAAAATTTGAGTGGTGTGATGCCCAGAAATCATTAAGCTCAAAGTAAGCGTCCCAGAGTCAGTGTGTGCTCTCGCTCGCGCTTGTTTGGCGGTGACGCCGAACGTGCCGGGACCATGAATGCCTCGAGTAAAGGAGACTGTCATGACCGCCTTCCCGACCACTCCTCGTTGGATCGTACTCAGTGATGAAGCCCGGGCGCTGGAAGATATCTACTTCTTCCTGCCTGCCATGGCCGCGTTGCGCAAGGAAGGCACACGTGTCGAGCGTTTTGAAACCCGCCGTTGGAAGTTCTCTCCCAAGCTTGCTCAGGCGCGCCTCTCCGGCGCCTGCCTGCTGATCGCGCGTAGCCTGGGGCGAGAGTGGATCGAGATGCTGGAAGCACATCGTGAGCAGCACGGTCGTATCTGCTACCTCGTCGATCATCTGCATTCCCCTGAGCCGTCGGCAGCGGAGCAGGGCAATGCCACCCCTGAAGCAGGCTCTGAGGCCGAGGCTGCCCAATTGCAGCAGCGACTGTTCACGCTGGCGGATGAAATCGTCGTGGTCAGCGAGCAGCTGGAGGCCGCTCTGGCGAGCCTGCACCCCAAAGTCAGCCTGCTGACGCCGCCACTGACTGGCAAGCTGCCGGATCTTCACCATCTCGAGCAGAGCGATTGGTGCATCGGCTTTCACGGCACTCTGTCACATCGTGACGATATCGTGGCGCTGGCACCCGTGTTGCGCGATATCCAGGCGCGGCATTCGGACAGCGAGGTGGAGCTGATGATGGGGCGCCATCTACCGCTGGCACTCAGCGACATTCCCCGCCTCAAGACGATGGAGGCCGTCAGCTGGGAGGGCTTCCAGGATTATTGCTCGCGGCGTCGGATCGCCATCGGCCTGGCCCCCTTGATGGAAAACTCCGACAATCGCGATGCCTCCTGGCTGCGGTTTCTCGATATCACCCGTATGGGCGGGGTGGGCATCTACAGTCGTCGGGCGCCCTATGTGGATTTGATCGAGGACGGCGTTGATGGCCTGCTGGTCGGGGATGAGCCGGCAGAATGGACAGCCGCCCTCGAGCGTCTGCTGGGTGACCGTGATGCGACGCGTGCCATGGCGCACAACGCGCAACACAAGGCCCATGAGGTGGGTGACCCGCTGCGAGTGCTGGACTTCTGGCGCGCGCGCTCGACAGTGGCGCGTGCCCGCTAGAGTCGTTCATGTGGCCTTCTTCAGATAGCCCGAACGAGATAGCCTGACCGACATCGCCCGATCCAGTCACGGTTAGCTCAAGCGCCGCGCCCCTCAGGGGTGCGGCGCTTTGTTATGATCTCGCCATCTTTTCGTTCTGAGTCATTTGCCCTGTTGAAAGGAGTGCTGCATGGCCATCCCCGAGTTACCCGATGACTTGCCAAGCGCCGCGTCGCAATCCTCGCAGAAGGATGTCGAGTTGGCGCACAGTCAGCGTCTCGCCAGTCCGGCGGTCGCCCGCAATCGTGACGTGATTCTCGATGTCCTGCGTGACGTGCTGGCACAGCGGCGTGAGGTGCTGGAACTGGCCAGTGGCAGCGGCGAACATGCAGTGCATTTCGCCCACGGGCTCCCCCACCTTGAATGGCAACCCAGCGATGCCAGCCCGCGTGCCTTGCAGTCCATCGCTGACTGGCGCGCCGAAGCCGCCTTGCCCAACCTCAAGGCGCCGATCACGCTGGATGTGCTGTCCGAGTGGTCTGACGTGGCCTGCGATGCGCTGGTGGCAATCAATCTGATCCATATCTCACCATGGCGGGTCACGTCCGAGCTGATGTTGCAGGCCGGTCGGCGCCTCCCGAAGGACGGTGTGCTGTATCTCTACGGCCCCTACAAGCGGAGAGGGCAGCACACGGCGCCGAGCAACGAAGGCTTTGATGTGCAGCTCAGAAGCCGCAATCCGCTGTGGGGCGTGCGTGATCTGGAAGCGGTCATCGAGGAAGCGGAGCTCAACGGCCTGAACCTCGACAAGGTCGTCGAGATGCCGGCGAACAATCTGAGTGTGGTGTTTCGGCGTTAGCGCTGGCGGTCAGTGGGCCTTCAGAGAGGGTGACTACACCGCATATGATCCCTTCACTACGACAATGCCCCGTCCTGTTGCCAGGTCGGGGCATTGTCGTGTCTGGGGGTGGGAAACGCGTCACCTAGGCAGTGCGCAAGCGCTTGATTTGCCGACCCACCTTCAATAATGGCCGCTATGCAGCCGGTCATGGGAGCCGTCTTCCCCAGGCCGTGAGGAGGTTGGGATCCTGCTAGGGAATGAGAAGTATTGCCATCTACTGGATATGTTATGTTATAACATTGGGTGTGTAGCACACGTATCCGCAGGAGAGAGCAATGAAAAAAGGCATTCACCCGAACTATCGCGACGTCCTGTTCCACGACACCACGTCCAATGAGTACTTCGTGATTGGCAGCACGGCGCTGACGTCCCAGACGGCAGACTACGAGGGCAAGACGTACCCCTATGTGGCGATTGATGTCTCCAGTGCCTCGCATCCGGTCTATACCGGCAAGCAGCGGGTCGCACAGACCGACGGACGTATTGCCAAGTTCAACAAGCGCTTCGGGCGTGGGGCAAGAAAGTCTTCGTGATCGTTCTCGCCCAGAGCAAGCCCTGGCTGTCTAACGGATCATGCTGTCCCGCTGTCTTATCCTGCAGAAAGGGAGCGCCGGGCGCTGGTCGTCAGCGGCGATGAGAAAACGGGCATGGCGACGAAGGTTGCCATGCCCGTTTGCGTTGGCGTGGATCTCCCGCCATGGCCTCAGCTGGCCATGCTGTCAGGCCTCCTCAAAGTTTCAGATTTCGAGGTCGCCCTCGGGCACCGGCGGCTCTTGAGCGTGGACCAAGAGCGCCTGGGCGTATCGCTGTGCTTTTGGTGCCATCGCCGTGCCAGTTTCCGGTCGAGTGTAAGACATCCAGTTCTTTCGCTGGATAACTCCGCGAAAGACACTAACCTGAGAGCAATACTTGGGGGATTGGCGTAATGCAAAGACGCCTTATGACGCAGTACAACGATTGTTCTTGAAGGGGCTGACCGCCGGGAGATTATCATGAGCTGCCAGACGCACCGAGATCATTCCCATCAGCATGGCCCGGATTGTGGCCATACCCGCATCAAGCATGGCGACCACATTGACTACCTCCATGACGGTCACCTGCATCATCCCCATGAAGACCACGTGGATAAGCATGTCGTCGAGGTAACTGCGATAAATCCCGATACCTGCACACCGCAGCATAGCTGCAATGGACATGCGCCGGATCACGTACATGGTCCGGGTTGCGGTCACGAAGCGGTTCCTCACGGCGATCACATCGACTACCTGGTCGATGGCCACTTGCACCACCCCCATGGTGACCACTGTGATGATCATGGCGCCATTGAGGTCCTGCGCTGACAGCTCCGCCCAGTTTATTGATCTCGAGTGATCACGCTATCTTCCATGACATGATTGCCGCCGAATGGCTCCCGAGCGCTCAATAGTGATAGAGGTGGAATGAGCGATGCAGGAAGGGAGCAATTCGCGGGCCCACCCGATAGCAATGCTGCATGGTCGCTGCCCATCAGGCTTGATGATCACTCGAGTCAGGGGGGGCGTCCGGGTCATGCCATGCGATTGAAGCCTGCCTGGAAGGGGATGAGGTTCTCTTCAATGGCCTCCTCATCCAGTGCTTCCGGCGAGAAGTTTTCCCCCAGCATCTGAAGTAGCACGTGACCATGAGGATTCTGCTCGCCGGCGCTGGCGGCTTTCAGGGCAGCATACCCCTGCACACCGCCGATATCCTCCGGGGGCATGCCATGGCGCCATCCAGCCATCTTGGACAGGGGGATATAGCTTCCATCCCTGTTGCTTCGATGCTGATGCGATGTTCCCAGTCATCGCCAAAATCATAGAGATACTGGAAGGCATTTCCCTTGGCCCGTTTCACCAAGGTCTTCAGCTTGGCATTTCGCGACATGGTAATGGGGCGTTCGCTGAAGTCGTCGGGTTCAGCGTAGTAGCGGCCGTCACACTCAAACTCGTACAGGTGTTGCTCCTCCCACCCCATCACGTCCTGGATGAGCTCGTGGAGTCGGTGCAGATGATCGTTTCTGGCACGACGACTTGACGCCAGACCAGGGGATCCGTGTCCATCAATTCAATACGTAGTTGAATGTCCGCCATTCGGCCTCCTCAAGTGACGTCGCTGCGCATGAGCGTACTGTGGGAATATCCTGGCAATTGACGGGATTGTCCGTTTACGCCGCAAGCCGGCTCCCTATCGCGATGATCCAGTGATGGTGACTCACGTATCAACCGACGCGTTGTCTTCACTCTCCTTCAGCAATCCCTCTATCACCAGAATAGAGCGTTCATGCGGTGCTTGTGGAGTAGAACGATTGCCTTGTTCCACTTCAAAAGGGAGTAGTGCAGAGACCAGTACCGCGGCGATCAACGAGAATAATGCATCAAAGTATTTCATCGATATCCCCTTCTAGACAACGAGTGTGTCTACAGAGACTATGTCACGCGCTTAAGGATTGCCTTTCGGTTATATCGATATGGATTAGCGGAATATTTGATGTCCGTGGCTGGCGCGTCGTCAGCGAGCGTCGGGGGCTCGTTCGGTGTCGTTCCAGTCGATCACATGGCTGATGATTTTCCAGCCGGCCTTGCGCGCCGCTTTCTCTGCCTGAATTTTGGCTTGAACCTTGGAGATGCTATCGGTCTGCACCGTGAAGGGTTCTTCCAATGCCAGTCGCTTGTTCTTGACGCCCAGCGTCACCCTGAGCCCCTTGAGAGGCGTGGTGCTTTGCGTGGCACGTGGCTTGGCAACTGGCTTGGCAGGTGCCGTGGTACTGCGCACGAACTTGTCGAGTTCACGTTTCATGTTTTCTTCGAATTGCTCGACTGACATATCACTCATCTGGGTAACCCCGTTTGATCAAAGGAATTCACAATGGAAGCAGTAGGGCATCAGCACACATAGGTGGTGATGACTTGCGAGATTTCGGTAAGGCGTGTCTTGCCGGTGAATTCAAACCTCACCGTACCGAGTGCCGAGAAATAGATTGTGAGCTCTGAATCAAGATCAAAGGTGCCGGAAGTTTCGATGGAGTAGGTTTCAATCTTCTTGTACGGCAGAGAGGTGAAATCTTTCTTGCTGCCGGTCAAGCCTTGAACATTGACGGCGATGATTCGCTTGTTGGTAAAGACGACGCCGTCACGCATCGATTTGTAGGCCGAGATGATCTCTTCGCCATCAATCAGCAGGTCATTGACGCGCTCGGCATATTCATCATTCTGTTTGAGTTTGAAAAAGCCTTTATTGTTGAAATCTATCATTGCTTACCTTGTGATTCGACAGGACTGTCATCCGATGAGGCCTCGACACCGAACGTGAGGAGGCATCACGCGCTCGTGACGGGGCACACGATTTCATCCGAAACACGAATAGAATAATCCATCCTGCACCAATCGAGTAGCCCCGCATGAACGGGCAGCCCGATGCCGTCGGCATACCGCAGAGTGAGGGTAAGTCAAGAAAGATAAGGCACAGCAGGACTGGGCTTGCCGCGTGAAATATCAGGCCTCACTCACTTGTCCTGAAAGCATCATTTACTTGGATGGCCAGACTTCTTCGAGACTTTGTAGGGCGGCTTCGACACAGGGTTCGTGCTGCTTGTCGTGGCGCCATACCACACTCAAGGCGCAGGGCAGGCGGGTGTCCGGCACGATATTGAGGCCGCGTTCCTGACGCTCGGCCAGCGCCAGGACATCGCGGGCCAGTGTCAGCCCGACGCCGGCGCGCACCAGGTCCAGCATGCAGACTTCCTGATCCACCTGCGCGACACGGTGAGGGGTGCACTGACTGTCGCGCATGGCATGCGCCAGCAGGCGTGAGTGAACGGAGTTTTCCGGCGTCACGATCCACGGCAGGGCGGCCAGGGAGGGCCAGTCAGTCTCCGTCAGGCGTGCTGACCAGCCGGTGGGGGCGAGAATGAAGTAGTCGAAGAATGCCAGCTCGCGATAACAGAGGGAGTCATCGCGTGGTCCCTCTCCGGGTGGTGCCAGGTAGAAGCCGATTTCCAGCGCATTCTGGCACAGCGCCTTGAGGACGCAGCCGCTCATGCCATGGTGAAGTTCCGTTTCCAGATTGGGCGCACGCTCAAGCAGGTGGCGCAGCAAGCTGCCCAAGCGAATGAATTCCGGGTCGACGATGGTGCCGATGCGTAGCTTGCCGCGCACGGTACTGTGCAGTGCCGCGGCGGCCTGCTCGAAGCCACGCGCGCTAGCCAGGGCCTTCTCTGCACTCGGCAGCAAGGCCTGGCCATCGGCCGTCAACAACAGGCCATGGGGGTGACGCTCGAACAGGCTCAATCCCAGGCCTTCCTGCAATTGTTTGAGCTTGAGGCTGATCGCGGGCTGGGTAAGGTGCAATGCCTCGGCCGCTCGCGACACGCTGCCGGTGCGCGCCACGGTGACAAAGGCATTGAGTCGGGACAGATCCTGCATCAGTGACATCCATGTGTTTGGCATTTTTCTGGCCGGCGAGACGCGTGCTGCTGGTCCAGCATCTCGCATTGTGGCCTGAATGCGTTCTCTGCCACCTATTGGCCATTGGTCGCGGCAAGTCGTGTTCACCCGGGACAGGCCTCGTGAGCGAAGCGCCTGTCGCTGTCGGCACTCCTTTCTTATTTTCGTTGTAACTTGTTGATTATAAAAGCTTGAATATTTCTCTGGTTCTCGAGGAAAGGGGAGGCGTTTCTGAGCGAAATCGGATATCAGTAATCGTTATATCTCACCCAAGAATTACTCAATTGCACCCTGCGCATGGCGGCGTAATTTCATGAACACCTGCTGATGGCATGTCCTCGTTCGTCATTGACCAGGCGAACGTCATTGAGCAGGCGAAGAGTCTTCAGCGCCAGACATGTGCATGACACAGGCTTATTCCGATAAAACACCGCCAGCGGAGATCAGCACCATGACGACAGCAGCCAACGCCATCCAGCATTTCATCAACGGCCAGGTGACCCGAGGCGATTCCTGCGCCACTCAGGATGTCTTCAATCCGGCCACCGGCAAGGTGACCGGCCAGGTCGCGCTGGCACGCAACAGTGATGTCGATGCCGCCGTGGCTGCTGCCGACGCCGCTTTCCCGGCGTGGGCCGATACGCCGCCGATTCGCCGTGCCCGAGTAATGTTCAAGTTCCTCGCACTGCTCAACGAGCACAAGGATGAACTGGCGGAAGCGATCACCCGCGAGCACGGCAAGGTGTTCACTGACGCCCAGGGCGAAGTGGCACGCGGCATCGATATCGTCGAATTCGCCTGCGGCATCCCGCAGCTACTCAAGGGGGACTTCACCGACCAGGTCAGCACCGGCATCGACAACTGGACGATGCGTCAGCCGCTGGGCGTCGTTGCCGGTATCACGCCGTTCAACTTCCCTGCGATGGTGCCGATGTGGATGTTCCCGGTCGCCATCGCGGCAGGCAACAGCTTCGTACTCAAGCCGAGCCCGCTGGATCCAAGCGCCTCGCTGATGATGGCGGACCTGCTCAAGCAGGCGGGCCTGCCGGATGGCGTCTTCAACGTGGTGCAGGGCGACAAGGATTCCGTCGAGGCGCTGATCGATCACCCCAAGGTGCGCGCCCTGTCCTTTGTGGGCTCGACCCCGATCGCCAACCTGATCTATGAGCGCGGCGCACGTCACGGCAAGCGCATCCAGGCACTGGGTGGCGCCAAGAACCACATGGTGGTGATGCCGGACGCCAATCTCGACAAGGCGGTGGATGCCCTGATCGGCGCGGCCTACGGCTCCGCCGGCGAGCGCTGCATGGCCATCAGCGTCGCGGTGATGGTGGGCGATGTGGCGGACACCCTGGTGCCGCGTCTGGCCGAGCGTGCCCGCGAGCTCAAGATCAAGGACGGCATGAACCTGGATGCCGAGATGGGCCCGATCGTCACCCGCCAGGCGCATGAGCGTATCTGCGGTTACATCGAAAAGGGCGTCGCGGAAGGCGCCGAGATGTTCGTCGACGGGCGTGAGTTCACCGGCAACGACATTGGCGGCGACAGCACTGAAGGCTTCTGGATGGGCGGCACGCTGTTCGATCACGTCACGCCGGACATGACCATCTACAAGGAAGAGATCTTCGGCCCGGTTCTGGCCTGTGTCCGTGTGCCGGACGTCGCGACCGCCATCCAGCTGATCAACGACCACGAATTCGGCAACGGCGTGAGCTGCTTCACCGAAAGCGGCAGTGTCGCGCGGGAATTCGGGCGCCGCATCCAGGTCGGCATGGTCGGCATCAACGTGCCGATTCCGGTCCCGATGGCCTGGCACGGTTTCGGTGGCTGGAAGAGCTCCCTGTTCGGGGATACCCACGCCTACGGAGAAGAGGGTGTGCGTTTCTACACCAAGCAGAAGTCCATCATGCAGCGCTGGTCGGATTCCATCGATGCCGGTGCCGAATTCGCCATGCCGACGGTCAAGTGAGTCGCTCGCGACTGGGCTATCTGCACTGTCGCCATCTGTATTCAGGTTATCTACCAGCATACGCCAGCTGTCTGGAGAGGGACGCGCCATGTCAGACAACAAGAACAACCCGCATCGATCCCCGGAGGGCGAGCAGGGGGCTCGCCCCGCCCCCTCTACCGCCAGTAGGGGCGACCATCTCTCTGAATTCGATTACATCATCGTGGGCGCCGGTTCCGCCGGCTGCCTGATGGCCAATCGCCTCAGCGCCAGTCCTGAGAACCGCGTACTGCTGGTCGAGGCGGGCGGACGTGACAACTACCACTGGATTCACATTCCGGTGGGCTATCTGTACTGCATCAACAATCCGCGCACCGACTGGATGTTCCGCACCGAGCCGGACAAGGGCCTCAACGGCCGTTCGCTGATCTATCCGCGCGGCAAGACGCTGGGCGGCTGTTCCAGCATCAACGGCATGATCTACATGCGCGGCCAGGCGCGGGATTACGATCACTGGGCCGAGGTGTCCGGAGACGACGAGTGGCGTTGGGAGCAGTGCCTGGCTGACTTCATGCGTCACGAGGATCACGCGCTGCTGGATGACGGCGCCAGCAGTGATCCTGAGCAGCGTGATTTCCACGGTCACGGCGGGGAATGGCGCGTCGAGCGTCAACGACTCAATTGGGAAGTACTGGATGACTTCGCCAGTGCGGCCGAGCAGGCCGGCATTCCGCGCACCAAGGACTTCAACCGCGGCAGCAATGAAGGGGTGGCCTATTTCGAGGTCAACCAGCGGGCGGGTTGGCGCTGGAACACGGCCAAGGCCTTCCTGCGGCCGGCGCTCAAGCGCAGCAACCTGACCCTGTGGCATTCCACCCAGGTCAATCGTTTGCTGTTCTCGGGCGGCGAGCAGGGCATGGGGGCTGAAACACGGGCTGGCACAGGCGCGGCGGACTTAGCGAAGGAGGCGAAGGAAGCCTCCGATCTGCGCTGCACTGGGCTGCAGGTCGTGAGTGACGGCAAGGTCATCAACCTCTCGGCGAAGCGTGAGGTCGTGCTGTGTGCCGGCGCCATCGGTTCGCCACATCTGCTGCAGGTCTCGGGTGTCGGGCCTAGGGCATTGCTGGAGGAACATGCGGTCGAGGTGGTGAAGGACCTGCCCGGCGTCGGCGAGAACCTGCAGGACCACCTGCAGATCCGCTCGGTCTACAAGGTCACCAATGCCAAGACCCTGAACGCCATGGCCAGCACCTTGCTGGGCAAGATGGGCATCGGCATGCAGTACCTGTTCAAGCGTTCCGGGCCGATGAGCATGGCGCCGTCGCAGCTGGGGGCCTTCACGCGCAGCAGCGAGACTTACGCCCATCCCAATATCCAGTACCACGTCCAGCCGCTGAGCCTCGAGGCTTTCGGGCAGCCGTTGCATCCGTTCCCGGCGATCACCGCGAGTGTCTGCAATCTCAACCCCACCAGCCGTGGCACGGTGCGTCTGCAGAGCGCCGATCCGCATCAGGCCCCGGCGATCGCGCCCAACTACCTGAGCACGGAAGAAGACCGCAAGGTCGCGGCCGATTCCTTGCGGGTCACGCGGCGTATCGCCTCCCAGCCTGCCTTTGCGCGCTACAAGCCCGAGGAGATCAAGCCGGGGGTCGAGTACCAGACCGATGAAGAGCTCGCCAGGCTCGCCGGCGATATCGGCACCACCATCTTCCATCCGGTGGGCACCACGCGCATGGGGCGTGCGGATGACCCGATGGCGGTGGTCGACAGCCGTCTGCGTGTGCGTGGTATCCAGGGATTGCGGGTGGCCGATGCCGGCATCATGCCGACCATCGTCAGCGGCAATACCAACTCGCCGACCCTGATGATCGCTGAGAAGGCGGCCAGATGGATTCTGCAGTCAGCCGTCGGCGGCAACTGATAGAGACCCTGCTTGCCTCAGTACTTCAGCCAGTGTTGATCGCTCAAGGCCGGCTCGTCTGACCCTGAGCTGGCAGGGGTCAGCTTCCGGCGCATGAGAAGTGCTCAAGCGCTGAGCGTCTTGTGGCACGAGGTGAACGTCGAGGCTTCTGCGTGTGACGTTGGCGCATCGGCTGGGGTGACCCTCGCGAAGCAAGGGGCGGAAAGACTGCCGCGTCAGGTGCTGGCTTCTGCGTGACAGTCGCCGCTCATGAGCGCTTGAGACCCACAGGCCGCCGACATCGACGTGTCGGCGGCCTGTTCGCGTCTGGTGGAACCTTGGGTCGAGGAGGGCGCGAAGAAGGCATGAGGAGGGCGCGAGGATGTGAAGTGCGCAGTGCAAGTTTGATGAATGAAATTCATGTTTTCATGAGAAAATACCGTGTCGCGATTCATGCTCCCCGCGGTTGCCGGGAAAGTATAATGCGCGTGGAATAAAAATATGTATAATACCGCGCTCTTTTCATTACGAAAAATTATTGAATACAGCGAACTGCCCGAGCAAGAGCGACGTCTCGCCCCTCTTGCTCGGGCTTTCTCACTAAGGTGGTAGTCGTGCAAGAAGCCGTTCCCCCCGCCAGTGATGGCGATCATCTGGACCCGCGTGTCTTCATCCCTGCCGTGTTGGTCATCGTGGCCTTCATCGCTCCGGTCATCCTGTTCCCGGAGGCCAGTACCGCGCTGATCAATGCGGCGTTCGCGTTCGCCACCGGCAAGTTCGGCTGGCTGTACCTGGTGGCCGGTCTCAGTGTCGTCGGGTTCCTCATCTGGCTGGCGTTCAGCCGCTACGGCAACGTCCGCCTGGGCGGGGCTGAGGATACACCTGACTTTTCCTACTTCAGCTGGGTGGCGATGATCTTCACATGCGGGATGGGGATCGCGATCGTCAACTGGGCATGGGTCGAGCCGATCTACTACTACACCTCCCCGGCCTACCACGTGGCGGCCAAGAGCCGTGAGGCCGCGGAGTGGGCGCTGGCCTTCGGTCAGTTCCACTGGGGGCTGACGCCGTGGGCCTTCTATTGCCTGCCGGGCCTGCCGATCGCCTACTCCATGTACATCAAGAAGCGTGATGGCGTGCGTCTGTCCGTCGCCTCGCGCGGTGTACTGGGCCGTCATGCGGATGGTGCCTGGGGCGTGTTGCTGGATTCCATCGTCGTGTTCGGGATCGTCGGCGGCGTCGGCACCTCGCTGGGGCTGGCGGTACCGCTGGTATCACAGCTGGTCAGTGGCATCCTCGGCATGGAAGCCAACTTCGGGCTGGAAGTCGCGGTGCTGTGCATCTGGACGGCGATGTTCTCCGCCAGTGTCTGGTTCGGCCTGGCCAAGGGCATCAAGATTCTCTCCGACGTCAACGTGATCCTGGCGATCTTCCTGCTGGCCTTCACCTTCATCGTCGGTGACTCGCAATTCATGGTCGAAGGCTTCGTCAACAGCCTCGGCAAGACCCTGGGCAACTTCATCCCGATGAGTCTGTGGACCGACCCGGCGGGGGATTCCACCTTCTGGAAGGACTGGACCGTCTTCTACTGGGCCTGGTGGATCGCCTACGCGCCGATGGTTGGCCTGTTCGTGGCGCGCATCTCGCGCGGCCGTACCATCCGTGAGCTGATCATCGCCGAGCTGGTATTCGGCTCGCTGGGCACCTGGGTGTTCTTCGCGGTGTGGGGTGGTTACGCGCTGGACCTGCAGATCAGTGGCGCACTTGACATCAAGGCGCTGCTGGACAGCGGCGGTATCCCGCTGGCGGTGGAAGGTATCCTGCAGACCCTGCCGTTTGCCAAGCTGGTCACGGTGGCCTTCATTCTGCTGTGCTTCATCTTCCTGGCAACCACCCTGGACAGCTCGGCCTACGTGCTGGCTTCGGTCACGTCGCGCAAGCTCTCCGGGTATCAGGAGCCCAAGCGCTCGTTCCGCCTGATCTGGGCCTTCCTGATCGCCGCTGTCGGGGTGGCTCTGATCCAGCTGGGGGGATTGAAGACCGTCCAGACCTCCACCATCGTGGTGGCGCTGCCGATGATTCCGGTGATGCTGATTCTGGGGCTGTCCATGCTGCGCTGGCTCAAGAATGACTTCCCCAAGGAAGAGCTGAACCCGGTACTGGTCATCGATGACATGCCGGCCTTCCAGCGCAAGCCGAAGAAGACGAATCGCCAGGCGTAACCGCGCCATGTGCTGAAAGAGACGGCGCAAGTCCTAACGACAAGGGCCCCTCGGATGAGGGGCCCTTGTCGTTTCTGGTATATGGAGTCGCCTGACAAGGCGCAGTTTGCCCATGCTCGGCTTTTCGCTCGGTCATTTCTGGCCGGGATGATCAAGTCCTATAGCGCTTGGCGAGAGGCGCTCAAGAGTAGGCTCTCAAGCAGACGGTCTGCAGAGGACGACAAGGCAGAAAGAGGGGGAGTGGGCGAATGGTGGGCCACCATCCGTTCGTATTCGTGGTAGGCGACAGGCAGCATCGAGTATCTTGAGACGCCCGGATTGGATGACAGGACGCAACAATCCTGGCCTGAACGTCTGGTCCTCAGGCCTTGGATACGCGTCTCCCGCTCGGCGGTTGATGAGGGAGGAGATTGCATCTGACCTGAAAACCGCATCAGCGCGACACCTGTATGTATGAACATGCAGCAAGTCCCGGCAGCCGTGCCGGACGACATCTCAGGTTCCTCGCTGGCGGGATGAATCAACTGGTGCTTATATTGCAACACATTAGGTTTGGCTATTTCACGGTTAGTTATTATTTATTTTTGCTATGGGAGCTTCTCGCCAATACTCCTCGCCCCGTTACTCCCTGATTTAACGAGGATTTTGCGAGATGCTGAACGTACGTTTCCCCATGAAGACCCTGACGGCCGTGATGGCGCTGGGCCTCTCTGCCAGCAGTCTGGCGCAGCAGGAAGTGATGACTCGCTCCAATGGTGCGCCAGTTGGCAACAACCAGAACTCCCTGACCGCCGGCCCGAATGGCCCGACACTCCTGCAGGACCACCACCTGCTGGAGAAGCTGGCACACTTCGAGCGCGAGCGCATTCCGGAGCGTGTCGTCCACGCTCGTGGTACCGGTGCCTACGGTGAGTTCCGTGCCACCGCGGACCTGACCGATCTGACCGTCGCGGCACCTTTCCAGGACAAGGGCCAGGTGACGCCGGTCTTCGTGCGCTTCTCCAGTGTGATCAACAGCAAGGGCTCGCCGGAAACCCTGCGCGACCCGCGTGGCTTCGCCGTCAAGTTCTACACCGAGCAGGGCAACTGGGACATCGTGGGCATCAACTTCCCGGTGTTCTTCATCCGCGATGCGATGAAGTTCCCGGACATGATCCATGCGCTGAAGCCGGACCCGCGTACCAACCTGCAGGACCCGAATCGCTACTTCGATTTCTTCAGCCATATCCCCGAAAGCACCAACATGCTGACCTACCTCTACTCGCCGCTGGGGATTCCGACCAGCCTGCGTGAGATGGATGGTTCTGGCGTGCATGCCTTCAAATTCGTCAATGCCGAAGGCGACTGGAAGTACGTGAAGTTCACCTGGAAGTCGCGTCAGGGCAACCACGGCATGACGCCGCAAGAAGCCTCCAAGGTGCAGTCCACGGACTTCAACCACCTGACCGATGATCTCTACACCCATCTGGATGCCGGCGATGATCCTGTCTGGGATCTCTACATCCAGACCCTCGACCCGAGCAAGCTGAACAGCTTCGATTTCAATCCGCTCGATACCACCAAGATGTGGCCGGAAGGCCTGATCCCGGCGCGCAAGGTCGGTGAGCTGACGCTGAATCGTACGCCGGACAACTTCTTCCAGGAAACCGAGCAGGCGGCCATGTCGCCGGCCAACCTGGTGCCGGGTGTCGAGCCGTCCGAAGACCGCATGCTGCAGGGGCGTCTGTTCGCCTACGCCGATGCCCAGCGTTATCGCCTGGGGGCCAACTTCATGCAGCTGCCGGTGAATGCGCCCAAGAATGAGGTGCACAACAACCACCAGGACGGCGCGGGTTACTCCAAGCCGCGTTCCGGCTCCATCAACTATCAGCCGAGCCGCAACGCCGACTCGCTGGTGGATGACAGCCAGTACGAGTACAAGCGCTACACCCTGAACGGCACCACACAGCAGCAGCCGATCGGCAAGCAGCAGAACTTCGCTCAGGCCGGTGAGCTGTATCGCTCCTTCTCCGAGCAGGATCAGGACGCTCTGATCCAGGCGCTGGGGACTGACCTGGGCAAGGTCAAGAACGAGGAGATCCGCGAGATCATGGTCAGCCACTTCTACCAGGCCGACCACGAATACGGTGAGCGTCTGGCCAAGGTGGCAGACGTCGACATGGACGACGTGGAAGAGCTGATCGAGGACTGAGACATCTGAGTCAGCGGCTGAAAGCAAAGCGTATGAAGAAAAGCGTGATGCGATCGCGATCACCCGCTGCCCGGAAGTCCCGGGCCTGTTTCACCCGGCAGGGGAGCTTGCGCTCCTCTGCCGGCCGGCACACGAGCGAAAGACGAGAGAGAAGCGCAAGATGCAAACGATACGAGCCACAGTCCCCATCGGGCAGCCACACGGCCTGGGCAGAAGATGGCTGGCGGTGTTGGCCAGTCTGCTGATGATGGTGATGGCGGGGCAGGCTGTCGCGGCTGGCGATATCGATATCTTTGACGCCGCACGCGATGGCGACAATGCCGCGATCCGTGAATATGTTCAGCAGGGCGGTGATCTCTCGGTCACCAATTCCCGCAGCTATACCCCTTTCATTCTCGCGGCCTACTACGGGCATACCGACACCCTGGCGCTACTGAAGTCTGCCGGTGCTGACGCCTGTGCACTCGATGAGAAGGGCAGCAATGCCTTCATGGGCGTGGCGTTTCGCGGCTTTGACGAAACAGCCAAATGGCTGATCGCCAATACCGACTGTGATGTGAATCATCGCAATTACAGTGGCCAGACGGCGCTGATGATGGCGTCTCTGTTCGGCAATGAAGACATCATCAAACTGTTACTGCAGGCAGGTGCGGATCCCTCGATCCAGGATGTGCGTGGCAATACTGCGCAGTCATTGGCGTCGGCCCAGGGCCTGTCACGTATCGTGACATTGGTGAAGTTCAATATGTGAGGTCCGGCGTGACCAAGGGTGGCCAGTGAAGCCTGTTCGGGGAGTCTACCGGCTGACAACGCGCTTGGCTCACAGGCCCTTGGCGCCACCAACCTGACGTTCTTTCCATTTTACGTTCCATCAATCTGACGTTCAGCAAATCGCTAATCTTGCAGATCTGACCAACCCAACGCAAAAAACGAGAAGTGACATCATGAAAGCCATGAAAGTACTGTGTGCGACAGCTGTGCTGTGTGCTGTGAGCAATGCGGCATTTGCCGACAATGGCGAAAGCGACACCCGTCTCCGTGAGGCACTGAGCGAGAGCCGCATCATGGGGCAGGCGCAGCCGGCCGAGCGCAGCACGCAAGTCTATGTGGAAAGCGGCATGAGCGTGGCGGCAGGCAGAGTGCAGCATGCCTTGAGTGAAGAAGGCAGCCGCGGATATGCTCGCAAATGGGCCAGTGAAGACAAGAATCACGCGACGGATTTCGTGAATGATGCCGGCAAGAGTGTCCCCGCCACCCGCATCGAGCATGCCTTGAGCGAGAGCGCCTGACAGCCGATATCACCTCCGGGATGGAGCGTGCGTGACATCATGGTCGAGTATTTCTGAGCGCTAGCTGCCAGCCAGCAATGATCAGCACGACACAATAACGTGAAGCCCGCCATTTGCGGAAAGACGCTTGACCACGACGATGTCATCTTGCTCCTGAAACCTGCAGGAACCCTTCAGCAAGGACTTTTATTGAATCACACTTGCAATCGCTGATGCCCGAAAGTCTTCAATCAGCGTGACTCAGCGGCCCAGAGTCCTTGCTCAAGCGCTCCTTGCGCCTATCTCGCTACCGACTGTGTCCTTCCACCTACCCCCCAGTGCTGTGACCCGATCACTCCTTTACGCATCTCACCGAGAACATGCCATCCTTGCCCAGTGCCGCTCGGCGGATCTCGCCCTTGTGGGTATTCCACCAAGAGTAGGCCAATGTTCTGGCAAACGCTTTCGCCGGTGTGGCCTCCGTGCGGGTCCAGAATTCCGTGTACGCCCCCTGGGTGATATACCAGCCCTTCCACTTGACGCCCGCCGGCCTGGCTGAAAAGCCGGTGAGATTGACGCGCGCCTGATCGAAGGACGTCAACAGGGAAGCGGGTTGAGCCGCCTTGAGCGTGATGGCGATATCGTCATCGCCACGCCAGCCTGTCGAGTCGATCTCCTTTTCTGCAATGCCAAGGGTGCGTTCCAGTGTCTTCCAGTCTTTATCCGAGGCGACTCTCCAGCCCACCGGGCACAGATTGCGTTCATCACTGACATCGTGCCAGTCATATAGACGGCCATATGGCAGCAGATTGTCGGGATCATCCTCGGGGATGAAGGCCGTCCTGATGGCAGAGCCATCCTGGTAGCGAGTCGTTCTGAGGTTGTCGGCAAGCCAGGTCTGATCGCCGATCTTCACGGTACGATAGAGATTGCCTTCACTGTCCTGAATGGATGTCTCCGGGGCATGTATTTGCTCGTAAAGGCTGTCGGCAAGCGAGAGGTTCGTGTGCAACATGAGGGCTCCTGCCAAGAATATTGCCGCGGTCATCGTTTCGACTCCTAGGGTGTCATGAAGTGGTCCAATTGGAGCGGACACCCCGATAAGCCTCATAATAGAGGCGATGGAGGTGTTCATGACCAAGAAGACTCGACGTCGGTATTCCGATGAATTCAAGGCAGATGCGGTGAGCCTGGTGAGCGATCAGGGATATACCGTATCCGAGGCAGCTCGGCGCCTGGGGGTTGACCGTAGCTTGTTGGACCGTTGGTGCCGCAAGCAACGTCAACAGACTTCAGGCGCCTCAAGCCAACATGCGGATGATCGCGACAACGAGATCAAGATGCTCCGCGAAGAGGTTCGTAAGCTTCAGATTGAAAAGGATATTTTAAAAAAGGCGGCGGCCTTCTTCGCCAAAGAATCGAGCTGAGATATCAGTTCATCGAATCGGAGAAGGCCGCCTATCCAGTGGCCTTGCTGTGTCGGGTCATGCAGGTCAGCCGGAGTGGTTTCTATGACTGGCGACGGCGTGGCCCAGATGATCATCGCCAGGCCCTTCACCGTGAGGTCAGAGAGATCCACCGCCGGAAGCGAGGCAGCTACGGCAGCCGCCGCATCGCCAAAGAGCTGCAACGTCGTGGCTACGAGGTTGGCCGTTACCAGGCCCGGAGTCTGATGCGGGAAGCCGGCGTAGAAGCAAAGCAGCGGCGCCGCTGGCGTCATACGACCGACAGTGAGCACAGCCTTCCGGTGGCGCCCAACCTGCTCAACCGTCAATTTTTGGTGTCGGCACCGAACCGGGCCTGGGTGGCCGATATCACGGCGATCTGGACGTTGGAAGGGTGGCTCTACTTGGCGGCAGTGCTCGATCTCCACGACCGGCAACTTGTGGGTTGGGCGATGGCAGACCACATGCGCACACAGTTGGTTCTGGACGCCTTGGAGATGGCCGTAGGGCGCCGGCAACCCAAGAGCGGATTGGTCCACCACAGCGACCGCGGCAGCCAGTACGCGTCACATGACTACCGATCCACGCTGGATCGGCACGGGTTCCAGACCTCCATGAGCCGCAAGGGAAACTGCTGGGACAATGCTGTTATGGAGCGGTTCTTCGGCTCACTGAAAAGCGAGTGGCTGGCTGACCAGCGATATGGAACCCGCCAAGCAGCACGGCGAGATGTGATCGAATATATCGAGATGGAGTACAACAGCTGCCGACTCCACTCGACCTTGGGCTACCGAACGCCGAGGGATATTGAACTGGCTGCTGCGGCTTAAAAATGTGTCCGCTCTCACTTGACCAGAACATCACTTCCCATTGGTACACAGCTTATGACTACGCGTCCCTGAAGATGGGCGGGAAGGGAGGTGGTCGGCACCAGATCAGATTGACCAGCTAAACCGCGTTGCCTGCTCAGAGACTTGCCATAGCCGGGTCATGACGCTCTTCTCGAGAACGAATTCCCCCAATTCACACTCGCCCACCGGACCGCCAAAATTCATCAGCCCCGTCGGGCCGTAGTAGGCTCGCTGCCTGAGGGTCTTTTCGGTGGCGCACATGACTTCGGGATAAGCGCCTTTCTCCGCCGTCTGCGCCATCCCTGTCTTCACCATCAATGCCCAGCTGAGTCGAGTCGCCAGATTGGCGTTGTCACGAATCAGTGAGGTGTTGGACGCGCCTGGATGGCAGACAAGGACGTTTACCTGGCGGTCGGCCGCCTCAATCCTGTCCTGCAATTCATAGGCGAACATCATCTGTGCCAGCTTGCTGTGGCTATAGACCTTGTTCGGGTGATAGTTGTGTTCCCAGTTCATGTCGCCGAACTGGATGGTTTTGAGGCCCATCTTGTGGCCTTCACTGGAGACCACCACGATCCGCCCGTGGGAGGCAGCGATGCGCTCGAACAGCAGCCCGCACAGCAGGAAATGCCCGTAGTGATTCACGCCCAACTGACTTTCGAAACCGTCGACGGTGAGTTGTTGTCGGGAAACCTGAGCGATGGCGCCATTGCAGATGAGGGCATCGATCTGCGGGACCTTCTCCAGCACTTCCGCGGCCGTGCTGCGCACGCAGGCCAGCTCCGCCAGATCCATGCGTATATGCCTGACATTCGCCGCGGGGCCAAACTCCTCTTGCAGCGCCGCGATGGCGGCCTCTGATCTGGTCGGGTTGCGATTCAGCATCACGACCTCGGCCCCCTTGCTGAGCAATATGCGCGTCGCCTGAAATCCCGCGCCGCTATTGGCGCCGGTGATGAGATAGGTCTTGCCGACGAGCGAGCCGATTCTGTCCGGGGTCCAGCCCTTGGGGCCAAAGGGGGTATTGCGAGTCATGGTCATGATCCTGATATCAGGTGTGCGGCGGTTGCGCTCTGATCACGTCAAGGGCGCGCAAGACAGCTGCATCTGGCTGTCCGTGTGGTCGTGTCCTGCGAGCCTTGCGTGTCTTGCGCGGGTTTGCTGTAGAAGCACTATAGATATCAGGGAGGGGGATATATAGGCGCTTTAGTCGCTAAAAATTGCCTATTTGTATCAAAGGGTGAGGGGCGGCATGCGGTATTTTTGAATGGGAGTACTGGTTGCCGCGACACGCAAAGCGAGTCACACCACGAGCAGCCGTATTGTACGCCGGGCATGAAAAACCCCGCCTCGAGGGGCAGGATTTCTCGGTGCAGAATTTCAGCGAGCGGGAATTGAGAGAGAAGAATCGACGACGTCTAGTACTGCGCAGCGAGTCTCTGGGAAATCTGCGCCACCAGCCTCGGCAGCTCGCGCGCATGGTGCATGCGCAATGCACCATGCGGCGTTTCATGGCCGTCGTCGTGGTGGGCGAAGTGGATGACCTGCATGCCGGCATCCAATCCTGCCTGTACACCGACGATGGCATCATCGATCACCACGCAATGTGAAGGCGCAAAGCCCATCTGCTCAGCGGCGAGCCGATAGATGCGCGGGTCCGGTTTCCACACGCCCAGGGTATAGGCACTGAAGATATGCCCGTCGAAGAAACGCGCCAGCCGCGTAGTGTCCAACGCCAGACGTACCTTGCGTTCGGGCCCATTGGACACCACGCCACAGGGATAGCCTTCAAGTTCCATCAAGGCGGCTGACATGCCGGGCATCGCTGTCAGGCGCGCCTTCATCAACTCTTCCAGCAGCGCTCGCATCTCGCCTTCCATGCGTCGTGTAGGCTCTTCTTCCAGAACGCCATGAACTGCCTCCAGCGTGCGCACGATGCTCATGAAACGCATGCCGCGAAACTCATCCATGTAGTGGGCGCTGGTAAACGGCAGACCATAGCGGGGCAGGGTGCTGGACATGGCCTCGGCGAGGAGGATTTCGCTATCGACCAGGGTGCCATCGGAATCAAACAGCAGGCAGAGTTCAGCCATCGATGCCTCTCGTGGGCGTCAGGAATGTGGGGCCTTCGACCTTAGCAGGTTCTTGCTCGCTGTCACCATCACACGCGGCAAGAGTTGGCTGATAGGCGTCTGGTAGTGGAAGGAACAGTGATAGGCATATGAGATTTTCGACATTAAATTGAGAATGCTTCTCGATCACGTTTTTGTTGACAGTATCAACCATTTGCCAATATAGTTGACCTATACCAACCATATGGTGAGTGACACATGAGTCAGACATCACTCAATGATGTGCTGCATCAGCTGATGCATGTCTATCGCAGGCAGCTTCGCTTGGGCATCCAGCGCTACCAGCTTGATCTGCCTGTCACGCACATTCGGGTGCTGAAGGGCATTGGTCGTACCTCCGAGTGTACGGCGCACAAGATCGTGCAGCATCTGGGGCAGGACAAGGCGCGCGTGACGCGGGTGCTCAATGAATTGATGACGGCGGGATTGATCATCAAGACGGAAAATCCGCAGGACCGTCGCAGCCTGTTTCTCTCCCTTACCGAGACGGGCCACGACATGCTCAAAGAGATTGAAGCCCTGGAAGATGAGACCGCTCAGCGGATGGCGGGAGACCTCAGCGATGAGGAGGTCGCCGAATTCGTGAAGACGGTATCTGCCATGATTCACAATGCAGGTGAGTCTGAAACTCGCGCTGCCGAACAACTTGAAGGCGTTTGCCTGAGGAGTGCGCAAGATGGGTAAGCCCGCAATGCGAGAGCTTGAAGTGATTCGTTCCACCCCGGTGACGGAGCATATGCTGCGCGTCACCCTGGGCGGTGAGAATATCGGTTCAATCCCCGAGGGGCAGGAGAGCGCCTATATCAAACTGGTGTTTCCGCGTGGGGAAGGCGAGCGCCCGATGATGCGCACCTATACCATTCGTCATCAGCGTGCGACCGAGATCGATGTCGATTTCGCACTGCACGATCATGCCGGTCCGGCATCTTCCTGGGCCGCCAATGCACAGCCGGGGGACCGCATCACCATCGGCGGCCCCGGCCCGAAAAAGCTGATCAACATGGAGGCCGACGGATTCCTGCTGGCGGGTGACATGACGGCCTTGCCGGCGATCAGTGTCAATCTGGCCGAGCTACCGGCTGATGCACGCGGTCACGCCGTCATCGAGGTGATTAGCGAGGTCGATATCCAGGCGCTGGAGCACCCGCCGGGGATCGAGTTGCATTGGCTGGTCAATCCGCAGCCTGACCCGGAAGGGCGGCCGCTGCTGGAGAAAGTTGCCGCACTGCCCCGACAGGAAGGTCAGATCTCCGTCTGGGCGGCCTGTGAATTCGGCAGCATGCGAGCGCTGCGTGCTCACCTCAAGCAGGCCTACGAGATTCCCAAGTCCCACTTCTATGTCTCCAGCTACTGGAAGATCGGGCAGTCAGAAGATGGCCACAAGCTGGCCAAACAGCAGGATGCCGAGGCGGAAGGGGCGTGATCAAGCCACCTCTGTCATCGCCTTCAGGTCTCTGAGCAAGTGCATGAGCTGCTTTTCCCCAGTGCCCTGATGCACGTCTGCATCAGGGCATTTCGTTGTCGCAATGAAGCCCTGACCCTGCAGAAAGCCGTGCGTCATTTAAAGGGATTGCCGTGTCACTTGAAAGGGTGGCGGGCCAGATAATCCTGAGTGTGCTCAATGAAATGGCGGATCCGAAGCGGCAGCACGGCATGATGTTGATAGACCAGATGGATGTCGGCATTGGGCAATTGATACTCCTCGAAGAGTATCTTGAGTTCTCCCGCCTCGACATAAGGCGCCACATCCCATTCCGCTCGCAGCACGATTCCGCGGCCATCCAGGGCCCAGCGAAGGGCGCTTTCCCCATCATTGGTGGACAGGCTGCCGCCCACCTTGACGCTACAGGTTTCCTCACTGCCCTGAAATTTCCAGATGCTCCATGAGTCCCGATTCTGATGCAGGGTGATGCATTCGTGGTTGGCCAGTTCATCGGGATGCTGTGGGCACCCGTGGCGGGCAAGGTAGTGCGGAGAGGCACAGACGATGCGGCGATGTGAGGCGATCTTGCGCGCATGCAGATTGGAATCGGGCAGCTCGCCGAATCGAATGGCGACGTCAAAGGCACCATCGACCATGGCGTGCGGGATGTCGGAAAGATGCAATGTCACCTCGACCTGCGGATACGCCTGAACGAAGCCCGAGATGATGGGCGCCATGTACTTGCGCCCGAAGCCCAGCGGGGCGTTCACCTTTAGTCTTCCTCTTACCTGCCCCTCATGGCGGGAAAGCTGCTCTTCCATCTCCAGCACCTGGCTCAAGGTCTGCTCCGCATGGCGCTGATATATCTGGCCTTCGGGCGTAAGGCTCATGGAGCGCGTGCTGCGGTTAAATAATTGAATCTTGAGTCTTTTTTCAATGTTTGCCAGTCGCTTGCTGACGGCTGCCGGACTGATGTCCAGCACGCGGGCGGCGTTGGACATGCTGCCTTCCCGACAGAGCGTCAGGAAGAAATCGAGTTCTGTGAGCGATTGCATTTTCAACTTCCTGGTTGAAGGTGTTGTGAATGCTAGTGCATTGTCGGCTCGGTTGCTCGCTGGCTAGTGTGTGATCACGCCTTGATTCACCCACCCCAATGACAAGAGAGCCTACATCATGAATAGCCACCGTATTGCAGTCATCCCGGGCGATGGTATCGGTCTTGAAGTCATCGAAGCCGGCAAGCGTGTGCTGGAAGTACTGGCGGAAGACAATACCGACGTCACCTTCGACTTCGTCGACTTCGACTGGAGCTCCGAGCGGTACCTCACGACTGGCCAGTACATTCCGGATGGTGGCATCGAGGAGCTCAAGACCTTTGATGCCATCTATTTCGGCGCCGTAGGCAGTGAAAAGGTGCCGGATCACATCTCGCTGTGGGACCTGCGCCTCAAGATCTGTCAGGGGTTCGATCAGTACGCCAATGTGCGCCCCGCCCGTGTTTTCCCGGGGATCACCAGCCGTCTTCAGCAGGCGGAGGATATCGATTGGGTCATCATTCGCGAAAACAGTGAAGGGGAATACTCCGGGAATGGCGGCCGTGTCCACCAGGGGCTTCCGGAGGAGGTGGGGACTGAAGTCTCGATCTTCACTCGCAAGGGCATCGAGCGCATTCACCGCTTCGCCTTTGAAATGGCGCAGTCCCGTCCGCGCAAGCATCTCACGCTGGTGACCAAGTCCAATGCCCAGCGCCACGGTATGGTGTTGTGGGACGAGATCTTCTTCGAAGTCGCCAAGGACTACCCGGACGTCACGATCACGCGTGAACTGGTCGACGCCATCACGACACGCATGGTTCTCAAGCCCCACATGCTGGACGTCATCGTCGCGACCAACCTGCATGCCGATATCATTTCCGATCTCGCTGCGGCTCTGAGCGGCAGCCTGGGGATTGCCCCGACCGCCAACCTCAATCCGGAAGGCACCTTCCCCTCCATGTTCGAGCCTATCCACGGCTCTGCCTTCGATATCACCGGAAAGGGCATCGCCAATCCGGTGGGCGCCTTCTGGACGGCCGTCATGATGCTGGAGCATCTGGGTGAGACGGCTCTGGCCAAGCGCCTCATGACCGCCATTGAAGAAGTGGTCGCTTCGGGTCTGCATGCGCCAGATCTGGGCGGCAGCGCCACCACGCGCGAGATCACCGATGCCGTCTGTGAACGGGTTCGCGCGACTCGTCAGAGCGCCGCCATCGCCTGACGCAGTCCTTGCAGCATCCAGGGGGCAGGAACGCCATGCCTGCCCCCTGCGCGTGAAGGTTCCAACCACAAGGATAATAAAATGGACGCGCAACTTCTGACGCTGGCCATTCTCATGGTCGCGATCGTACTGTTCGTCTCGGAAAAGATTCCACTTGCCCTGACTGCCATGCTGGTACTGATCAGTCTCGTGCTGGGCGACATCCTCACGCCAGAGGAAGCCTTTTCCGGGTTCATCAACAAGAACGTGATTCTCTTCTGCGCGATGTTCGTCGTCGGCGGTGCCTTGTTCGAAACCGGCATGGCCAATCGTATCGGTGGCATCGTGACGCATTTCGCCAAGACAGAGCGACAGCTGCTGCTGGCCATCATGCTGGTGACAGCGATTCTGTCCGGCTTTCTGTCCAATACCGGCACGGCTGCCGTCTTGATTCCTGCGGTGGTCGGCATCGCCAGTCGCTCCGGGATTCGCCGCTCCAAGCTTCTGATGCCGCTCGCCTTCGCTTCCGCAATGGGCGGCAATCTGTCCTTGATCGGGGCACCGGGCAACCTGATCGTCGACAGCACCTTGAGCAAGATGACCGATGGTGCTCAGTCCTTCGGTTTCTTCTCCTTTGCGATGATCGGCATTCCGATGATGATCTTCGGCCTGCTGTACTTCCTGACCATCGGCTACAAGCTCCTGCCGGATCGTCCCGGCGGCGATGGGGTCGAGATGTATGACGAGCAACCGACCATGGCCCCGCTCTGGAAGCAGTACCTGGCGTTGGGTGTGCTGGTGCTCACCATCCTGGCAATGGTCTTTGATGACGTGATCGGTTTCCCCATGCATGTCATCGGTGTCACGGGGGCGCTGCTGCTGGTCTTGACGGGGGTCATGAAGGAGCGACGTGCGCTGGATGCCATCGACTCCCGCGTCATCTTCCTCTTCGCAGGCATGCTGCCCATGGCCATCGCCATGCAGAAGACGGGGTTGGGCACGATGATGGCAGAGCACGTGGTCGCCTATCTGGGCGAAGCCCCATCACCGCGCGTGTTGCTCAGTGTGCTGTTCGTGATATCCGCGGGGCTCTCGCAGTTCATGTCCAATACGGCCACGACAGCCCTGCTAGCCCCTATCGGCGGTGCGATCTCGGTCGGATTGGGCGCTGACCCCAGTGCGGTATTGATGGCGATCTGCATCGGCGGCTCCTGCGCTTTTGCAACGCCGCTGGGTATGCCGGCCAACACCATGGTGTTGGGGATCGGGGGGTATCGCTTCAATGACTACGTCAAGGCGGGTCTGCCCCTGGTGATCGTGGGGTATCTGGTCAGCGTCGTGTTGCTGCCCATCATCTGGCCTTTCTATCCTGCTTGACCTGTGCGCAACACTGGCTTGCCTGCCATACAATGCCATGAAAAATGCCCCACAGGCCTGGCCTGTGGGGCAAGTCGTCAGTCAACGCCGTGCGAGCATCAGTGACTGGATCAGAAGCTGTAGCTGGCACCGAGGCGGATGTCGCGGCCCGGCTCCAGCATGCTGTCACCGCTGCTGAGCAGGAAGCTGCTGTGATCGCTGTAGCGCTTGTCGAATACGTTGTTGACCGCCAGTGTCAGCGTCAGGTCCTGATAGGAGGCGGGTGTCCACTGGGCGCGGATGTCGTGCGTCACGTAGCCCGGTTTCTCCTCGTCGCCTTCAGCCACACGCTCCAGACGTTCTACCGCGTTCAGGGTATAGCCCAGGGTGACGTTGTGGTTCGGCAGGCGATACTGGTGATCCCAGGTCCACTTGTCGCCGGTGGAAGCACCGATGTTCATCTCGTCGCCCAGCGGGTTGCCTTCATTGTTCTTCATCACGACCTTGGCGTAGCCCAGGCGAGTGTCGTAGCCGCCCACGCCCCAGTTCAGGCTGGCTTCATAGCCACGGCTCTCGACTTCGCCATCCAGGTTGTAGAGCAGCGCCGGATCACTGCGGCGATCATAGGCCTGATAGTTCTCGATATCGGTATGGAAGCCGGTCAGCGCGAAGCCGAGACGATCTCCCTCCATCAAGGCATCTTTCTGATGCCAATCCAGACCGATTTCGCGCTGCCGCGCCTTCTCCGGCTCAAGCCCCTGTGCGATGGCGACTTCATCGCCGATCAGGATCACTTCCCGCGCCTTGGCGCCACGAATGGCCTCGCCGTAGCCCGCATGCAGGGTGAGGTTGTCAGTCGCATCGACACTCAGAATCGCGTTGGGAGAGACCTCGCTGCCACTGACGCTGCCGGCCTCGCCGTAATCACTGTCGTAATCATCCAAGCGTGCACCGACGGACAGGGCCCACGGACCCAGTGTCATATGGTTCTGGGCGTAGACCCCCAGGTTGCGTGACGTGTCTTCGTTGTTGGGGCCGGAGCTGCCGGCATCATCGGAACGACGGGTGTCCTGATCGTAGAAGTCCACACCAGTGGTCAGAGCATGCGCCACATCACCCGTCTTGAGACGGAAGGTGTTACGCACATCCGCGCCGAATTCGCTGGAGCGGCTGGTGCTGCCCGCCTCGACACGATCCAGTTCCTGAGTGGTGTGGTAGAGGGTGGTCTTGGTGTCGATCAGATCATTGCCCGGGTGCCAGGCATGATTGATGGTGAAGGTCTCACGCTCCATTTCCTGATAGGTCGGCTGCTGACTGCTGAAGCTCGGCATGTGCGGACGCGTGAAATAGGTGCCGTGATCGGTGGTGCGCTCGGCACTGATGCGCAGGTCCTGATCATTGACGTCCAGCAATGACATCTTGAGCAGGTAGCCACGCTGCTGGCCTGCGGTCTGTTCCTGCTCACCGCCACCGCCAACTTCATAGTCATCGCTGTTGCGGCCGCTGACGTATCCCATCAGGCCGAGATTCTCCCCCAGACGACCATAGAACGCCGTGGTGCCGGAGGTGGCATCCGCCGCACTTTCGGTGCCGACGGAGACGCGTGCGCCAAGGTCTTGGCCGGGCTTGAGAAGGTCCTGCGCGTCCTTGGTCTCGAAGCGGAGGCTGCCGCCAAGCGCGCCGGGGCCGTCATCGGCGGTCGCGGGGCCTTTATCGACTTCCGCCTGCTTGAGCAGCGCCGGGTCGATGGTCAATCGGCCGGTATGGTGGAAGAGGTAGCCGCCCTGACGCGCGCCATCGATGGTGACGTTCAGGTTGGTGTCTTCCAGACCGCGTACATAGACCTTCTGACCAATGGCGATGCCGCCGCCGACACTGACGCCCGGTTCGGCGCGGAACAGGTCTTCCAGATCGCGTGCCTGGCGCTGATCGATCTCTTCAGCGCTGATTACGACATCCTGTTCGAGACGGTCTTCGCTGATGACGAGGGTGGACATGTCGTCGGCCGAGGCGTGGCCCGAGAGGCTCAGGGTCAATGCGCTGGCGGAGAGGACGGCTGCGGTAAGCGGATGGAGGCGGAGATGCACGTGGATTCCCTTGCATGAATAGTTATATATTGCGGCTGGCAATGCTAATCGTTCTCAATATTGAATTGCAAGATTATTGCACAGTTTTTGCCTGAAAGGTTTGCTGGAGCCGTCTCTGGGGGAAGGGGCGCGATTGAGTTGCTCGCGAAAAGCACTGCCACGTGCAGGCCGATAGGGTGGTGGGTCAAGGGAAGCTGGATAAGGGGGAAGGATAAGGGTGGTTGGACTCGGTGCACTCTTGGTCGTGCTCGGTTATCTTGGCCAGCATCTTCCTCCCTTTTGGACCACCGTCACGTGAGGCATCAGAGTGGATCAAGCAGAAGCGCTGTACGAAGCCGTCAATCAGCTCATTCGTGTCCATCAGTTTCGTGACAGGGAAAGCATCTGTCCCCACAACGTCTCCGTCGCTCAATGCTATGCGCTGGAGACGCTGGTCAAGCGTGGTTCGCTGAGGCTGCAGGCGCTGGCGGACGAGATGTACCTCGACAAGAGCACGACCAGCCGGGTCGCCGACTCGCTGATCCGCAAGCATTATGTGCGCAAGATCGAAGACCCCAGCGACCGGCGTGCCGTTGAGCTCTCGCTGACCCCCGAGGGCAGGGCGCTGTACCAGCAGATTCACGCCGAGCTGGTCGCGGAAGAGGCCTCCATGATCGAAGGCCTGTCGCCGGAGGTCGTGGAGGGCGCAGTGACACTGCTCAATAAGCTGACCCTTGCCGCGCGGCAGCGCTTGGGTGACTGATTGAGCACCTGACAGTAGACATTAGCGTGGAGGGATACTAGGTTTGTTGTCACTGACAACATATTGCTGCGAGTGACTGCCATGAGTCGTGATATCACAAGCCTGCCGGTGGTCATCATCGGCGCCGGGCCGATAGGGCTGAGCGCTGCCGTCAATCTGCTGGAGGCAGGGTTGGAGCCGATTCTCTTCGAGTCAGGCGCATACGCAGGAGCCAACCTGGCAAGCTGGAGTCATGTGCGCATGTTCTCGCCCTGGTCATGGAATATCGACGCTTTAGCTGCTGAATTGTTGCAGGAACAGGGGTGGCGTGCACCGGACGTCGCTGCCTATCCCACCGGGGCCGAGTTTCTCGACCGCTATGTTGCGCCGCTCGCCGCGCACCCGTCGATCAGCTCGCGGCTGCATGTCGATAACCGCGTCACCCATGTCAGTCGTCAACAGCATGATGTACTGCGCAATGGCGGTCGCGATGAGGCGCCCTTCGTGCTGCGCGTCGAGGGCCCTGACGGCCCGCGGGACGTACTGGCCCGTGCGGTGATCGATGCTTCCGGCACTTACCAGACCCCCAACTGGATCGGCGCGCACGGCATTCCCGCCATTGGTGAGCAAGCGGCGGCCGAAGTCATCGCCTATGGCGTGCCGGACATCCGCGGCACACAAGCGACTGAGTATGCCGGCAAATCGGTACTCGTGATCGGTAGCGGCCACTCGGCGCTGAATGCGCTCCAGGACCTGATCGCGCTGGAAGACCATGAAGAGGGGATGCGAATCGTCTGGGGTGTTCGCTGCGCCAAGATCGAGGAGGTCATCCGTCCAGCGCCCAATGATGAGCTGGAGGAGCGCAAGGCGCTCGAACTGCGCATCAAGGCGCTGCTCGAGGAAGGCCGGATCGAAGTAGTGACCGGGCTTGCCGTCGAGGCGATCGAACACCAGGCAGGGCGCTGGGTCGTAAAGAGTGGCGAACACCAGCTGCCAGCGGTGGATCGCATCATCGCGGCCACCGGCTTCCGCCCGTCTCTGGGACTGTTGTCTGAGTTGCGTGTTTCGCTGGACCCCGCGACGCAGAGCCCTATCAAGCTTGCGCCGCTGATCGATCCCAACCAGCACAGCTGTGGGTCGGTGCCGCAACACGGCGCGGCCGAGCTGCTGCATGCCGAGCCAGGCTTGTTCATCCTCGGCATCAAGAGTTACGGCAGAGCGCCGACCTTCCTGATGCGCACCGGCTATCAGCAGGTTAGATCTGTGGTGGCCGCGCTGGCTGACCCCGCCTCCATTCGCCCGGCGCCTGTCTGCAATGCCCCAGCTACCCGCAACGCCTGCTCTGCACCCGCCTGATCGTCGCGCGCAGGCCTGGGAGTGTGATGTGTGAGCGTGATGTGTTGGCAGTAATGGTGATCGGCTGCTGATACCGCGATACCTGAAACGCCCCGCCCACTGATGCGGTAGTGGGTGGGGCGTTTCGTATTTCAAGATTTGTAAGCGATTATCGTGGGGTTTGTTACAGCCCGAATAGGCGGAAAGCTTTCTGGCGAAGTTGTTCGCGGTGATAATCGTTGATCAACGGGAGGTCGTAGCAGGTCACGCCTTCAATATAGACGCCCGTCACCTTCTTGTTATGGTTGTTTGCAGAGAGCGTGATGCGTTGTGCGCAATCTGGCGCCAGTCGTGGGATAAGACTGGACTCACTTACCATGTCTTCGAATCGCCCCTGAGCAAACTTGTATTGCACTCTCTGGTTACCCACGAACTGGTAGCCATCCGTGTCTGTCCATTCGAGATAACGCGCTGAGTGCCCGAGTGACCCTGCAATCACCATCATCAGAGCAGTATTGTCATCATCGGTATTCCAGGCGACAGCTTCTCTTCTGACATGTGCATTACCCTCCGTTGATGCACTGGCGAACCCTTCACGAGAATCAGAACTGTCCTGTCCTACCAGCTTGAAGCCCTCGGGTTGATTGACCCGCTCGATGGGGTAACCCGGTGAAAGAAAAGCGTGCTGTGATTTGTCATAACTGGGAGGTGTGGACTGCAAGGCTGCACAACCAGAGAGCAGGAAGAGGACGGCGAGGCTAGTCGGTGGTCGAGAGCATTCCGGTGCATGAGAGCATCAAGCAGGCCGCGCCCGGCAGTGATCGCCATATCGCCAACTATCAGCAGTCGCTGCGCCACCTGGCGGAATGCGGGATCGGCACCGTGTGCTACAACTTCATGCCAGTGGTGGACTGGACGCGCACCGACCTCGCCTGGCAGCTGCCGGAGGGCGGCACGGCGTTGCGTTTTGATCAGGATGCCTTCGCGGCCTTTGATCTCTATCTTCTGGAGCGCCCCGGCGCCGAGCACAAGTACAGCGGCGCAGAGCAGCAGGCCGCGCTCAGGCATCTGGCGTCGCTCGATGATGCCGGGCGCGAGACGTTGATCCGCACCATCATCGCGGGGCTGCCGGGGGCGGAAGAAGGCTACACGCTGGCCCAGTTCCGAGCGGCGCTGGCGGCCTATGACGGTATCGATGCCGCGCGCCTGCGCCAGCATCTGGCCACCTTCCTCAAGGCCATCGTGCCGGTGGCGGAAGAGGTCGGCATTCGTCTGGCCATTCACCCTGATGATCCGCCGCGGCCGATGTTCGGGTTGCCGCGCGTGGTCTCGAGCATGGTCGATGCTGACTGGCTGCTGGGCGTCGTGCCTAGTCCCGCCAATGGCCTGACGTTCTGCACCGGCTCCTACGGGGCCAGTCCGGAGATCGACCTGAGCATCATGGCGCGGCGCTTCGCCCCTCACATCCACTTTGCCCATCTGCGGGCCACCGGGCGTGACAGTGAAGACAAGCGCTCCTTCCATGAGGCTGAGCATCTCGAGGGCGACCTGGACATGATAGACATCATCAGCGTGCTGGTCGCGGAGGAGCGCCGTCGCCTGGTATCGGGCGGCGCGCCCTTGCCGATGCGACCGGATCACGGCCACCACATTCTGGATGATGCCCGGCGCGAGACCCGCCCGGGGTACCCGCTGTATGGGCGCATGAAGGGGCTGGCGGAAATCCGTGGCCTCGAGATGGCGGTCCAAAGACTGGTCTGACGGCGAGTGCGCAATCCAAATACAAATGCAAACACGAACGGCCACCCGCGGTCTTGAGACCGGGGTGGCCGTTCGTGTTTGCTGCAGGTCGGAATGCCTGCTGATTCAGAACTTAGATCTCAGAGCCAAGAGCTCAGACGAACGCAGGTTTCAGTCTTCGACGATGTCGAAATCACCATTAGTGCGTACGTAGAGCAGGGTCTCGCCGTCAGCGCCGGTAGTGATGTCATGGGTGATCTCGCCCTGAGAGCCGAAGTAGCTGCCGGTCGCCAGACTCTGGCTATCGTCCTTGCCTTCGGTCTCGTGGGTCAGGTCGCCCTTGATGACCACGGCGCGGAATTCGTCGGCGTGGCTTGTGATCTCGCCGGAGAAGTCGGCCGGCAGTTTTACCAGGCGGCCACTCAGCTGGCCGATGTCCGGGTTGCCCCAAAGGAAGGCGGTTTTTGGACCTTTTACGGCGTCATCGCTGCCCGGCAGATTGATCCAGCGGATGTCGCTGGCATCCAGCCACACCATGTTGTTTTCAGCAACATTCAGTGGCTCTTCGTCATTGTGGAAAGCCTCGGATTCCGGCTGAACCAGGTAGGGGCCTTCATCGATCTCGATGTAGGCCATGTTGACCTTGTCTCTGGCGGCAGTGATGTGGGATTCACCGGCCGGTTGGATCCAGAACGAACCCGGGGGCAGCCACTGCTCATCGGCGTTCTTGTCATCATTATGCACTTCGCCCTGGATGACCACACCACGGTAGGTGATGTTGTGGATGTGGGGTGGCGAAGAGAAGCCTTCATCGAACTTCACCAGAAATCCTGAGGCACCATCCTGAGTACGGTCACCCCATAGATCGCCGGCGGCGGGACTTTTGTCACCGCGCAGCGGGTTCAGGTAGCCCCAGTCGACGTCGGACTGCTGGACGACTTCACTGGTTGGTGTGAGCGTGGAGTGGTCGTCGGCGTGGGCGGTCATGCTGGCGAAGGCGGCCGATAGGCCGAGAAGAGCAAGGGAGAAGGGACGTTTCATGATGGCTACCTGCCTGTCAGAACATGGAAAGCGTGGGGAAATTGCCGACGCATCGGCAACCGGCCCAATCCAATTTGGAGATGTCTGACGTTGAAATATATCGGTCAATTGAAGAAACACTTTCAATAAAAGCACGATAATCGAGAGTTCATCTCTGGCATGTTACCGGCGACATTTTCCAAGGGATGTCACGATACACGTAGCAACTCTTGCCATGAAGCGAGGAATTTTCCGGACGGACCACGACGTTGGCGTACTTTCAGGGCGGTTTCATGCAGGCACTACATTGAGGCCGGCGAGGTGAAGTGGGCAGGGATGAGCCGCGAGGAGAAGACGGGCGTTGCGTATGGGCAAGAAAAGGGGAACTCCGGACATTCCTCAAACAGTTTTCAGAATGTCCGGATAATGCAGTGGATCAGACGAAATCAGGGGCGATCAGGCGCGGAATGGTCAGCACGAACTCCGGGAACAGGATCATCATCAGGATCACGGCCAGCATCACGTCCAGATACAGCATGGTGGTCGCCATGGCCTTGAGCAGAGGAATGCCGCCTATCTTGGCGGAAATCATCAGGCACAGGCCGTAGGGCGGCGTGATCAGGCCCAGCCCCAGCGCCATCACGCCGATGACACCGAACTGCACGGGGTGCACGCCTGCCGACATCGCCAACGGATAGAAGATGGGCGCCATGATCGCCATCGCGGGCAGGGCATCCATGAAGGTGGCGATCACCAGCAGCACGATGGTCATCACGATCAACAGCACCGTCGGGTCGGTGATGCTGACGCCCGCCATCAGCTTGGGCGGAATCTGATAGAAGCTGATCAGATAGCCGAAGATGGCCGCGCCCACCAGGCTGAACAGCGACAGCGAGCACAGCCTGACGGTGTCGGTGGAAGCATTGAGCAACTTGGTGAGATCCAGCTCGCGATAGACCACGAAGCCCAGCGCCAGCGCATAGACCACCGCGATCACCGCGGCCTCGGTGGGGGTCACGATGCCCAGGGTGATGCCACCGATGATGACGATCGGAATCCCGGCGGCCAACAGGCCATCCTTGCCGGAGCTGGCCAGCTCCTTGAGGGTGGCGCGCTTGCGCACCGGCACGTGATAGCGGCGCACGTAACGGGTATTGAGCAGCAGCTGGGCCACGCCGATCATCACGCTGGGCAGGATACCGCCCAGAAACAGGCCGGCGATCGAGGTATTGGTCAGCGCGCCCCATACGATCATGTTGATCGACGGCGGGATGATGGTGCCCATCACGGAGGAGGCCGCGGTGACCGCGACGGCGAAGCTGACTGGATAGACTTCGCGTTTCATGGCCGGAATCAGCACCGTGCCTACGCCGGCACTGTCGGCGGTGGAGGAGCCGGACACCCCGGCAAACAGCATGCTGACCAAAACGTTGACGTGTGCCAGTGCTCCTTTGACGTGACCTACCAAGCGCATACAGTCAGGGCAAAAAGATCAGTCATGGTGGGATGAAGCTATCAAACGCCAAGTACCTTCCAGTTGCGGAAGGGGAAAGAAACCTCGGTCAGGCAGTGGGCGTGACGTTATATGGCCGAAATCACCCTTCGAGCGCTACCCCATGTCGATGGCAGCGCTCGGTGGTAGCAAATCAGGACTGTGAGGTAACGACTGCTTACTGCCCAATCTTCATTCCAAGCTGGCCCCATAGCCGAAGCTGGCGGCGGGCTCGGCGGCCGTCTCGACCCACACGCTCTTCACTTCGCTGTATTCGCGCAGCGCATCCAGTCCTGAAGAGCGGCCATAGCCACTCTCGCCGTAGCCGCCGAAGGGCGAGCTGACGTGAATGGTCTTGTAGCCATTGACCCAGAAGGTGCCGGCACGCACTTGGCGTGCCACGCGATGGGCGCGGCCGACGTCGCGCGTCCAGACGGCGCCGGCCAGCCCGAAGCGACTGTCGTTGGCGATGCGGATGGCGTCGGCTTCCTCCTCGAACGGTATGGCGACCACGACCGGGCCGAAGATCTCTTCCTGTGCGCAGGCCATGGCGTTGTCGCCCAGCAGTACCGTCGGCGCGACATGATAGCCGCCGGTGTCCGGGATGGGGTCTGCTGAGCCATCCGCCAGGCGCGCGCCGTCTTCGATGGCCCCGGCAAGCATCGACGTCACATGTTGGTATTGCTTGGCGTTGTTGATCGGGCCGATCTGGGTCGCCGGGTCCTGCGGGTCACCGAGGGTGAATTGCGTGGCGGCCTCGGCCAGTGCAGTGGTGAACTTCTCGTAGATAGAGGCCTGTACCAGCAGGCGCGAACCCGACACGCAGCTTTGACCAGCGCCGGAGAAGATGGCCGCCTGGGCGCCACGCAGGGCCACCTCGAGATCGGCATCCTCGAAGACGATGTTGGCCGACTTGCCGCCCAGCTCCAGCACGCTGGGGATGCAGCGCTGTGCCGCGGCGGTGGCGATGTGGCGGCCGGTCGCGGGCGAGCCGACGAACACCACCTTGCGGATGTCGCCCTCGGCGATGAAGGCCTGGCCAATGGTATGGCCGTAGCCTGCGATGATGTTGACCAGTCCGCGTGGCACGCCGGCGCGCTCGATCAACACACCGAGGGCTAGCGAGGACAGCGCCGTCAACTCCGAAGGCTTGAGGATCACCGCATTGCCGGCGGTGATGGCCGGGGCAATCTGCCAGCCCGCGGTGAAGATGGGCGCATTCCACGGCGTGATCTGCAGCACGGTACCCAGCGGCTCATAGGTCACGTAGTTGAGGTGTGAGGTCGGGACCGGAATTACCTCGCCGTGCAGCTTGTCTGCCCAGCCCGCGTAGTACTCGAACATCTCGGCGACCTTGGCCACCTCGACACGCGCATCGCGAATCGGCTTGTTGGCGCTCAGCGCCTCGAGTTCGGCCAGCGCCTCGGCCTGTTCGCGAATCAAGGCCCCCACCTGATAGATGACGCGCCCACGTGCCTGGGCGGTCATGGCGGCCCACTGCGGTTGTGCCTGGCGCGTGGCGGCGTTGGCGAGCGTGACCTGAGACGCATCGGCATCCGGGAAGGACAGCATCAGGCTGTCATCATGCGCGTTGCGTACCTCGATGGGCTCACCCGTGCCGGTGATGAACTCGCCGCCGATCAGGCTGCTGATGACAAAGTTGTCGTCATGAGGTTGGCTGCCGTTCTGAAAATTCTGCATCAGCTCGGCGATGCGCTTAGCGATCGGGGAGGTCGGGGTCATGTTCTGGGTCAGCATGGCTTATTCTCCGTGGCCAAAGAGGGTCGGGTCAGTGCGTTGCACAATGGCGCAGAAGTCTTCGCTGTCATCCAGCGTCGCGCGGCTGTCATCCCAGAGCTGCGCCACGGTATTGGCAAGGGGGAGTTCCAGGCCTAGCTCTGCTGCCAGATCACTGGCCAGCCCGACATCCTTGCGCATCAGGCCCATGGTGAAACCGGAATCGTAGGCCTTGTTGATCACCCAGCTAGGGAACATCACCTGACTGGCGCCGCTGCGCCCGGAACCCGCATTCACGCCTTCCAGCAATTTCTCCGGCGATACGCCTGCCTTGGCGGCCATGGAGACGGCCTCCGCCGTGCTGATCAGATGACAGGCCGCGAGCATGTTGTTGGCGATCTTGGCGACGTTGCCCGCACCACAGCTGCCAACGTGTACGCGGCTGCCGCTCATGGCTTCCAGTACCGGCATGGCGCGGGCCAGCACTTCCTCCTCGGCACCGATCACCATCGACATGCTGCCGCTCGCTGCGCCCTTGGGGCCGCCGGACACCGGGGCATCGATGAAGTCGATGTCGCGACTCGCCAGCGCCGCTGCCACCTTGCGGCTGGTCTCGGGAGTCGAGGTAGTGGTGTCGATCACGATCAGACCGGGCTTGCCCAGGGCCAGCAGACTGATGGCTTCCTGTTCGGTTTCCTGTGCGCCTTTCTTGCCAATACATAGCTGCTCTACCTGCTCTGCCTTGGGCAGCGAGAGAATCAACACCTCAACCTTCGCGAGCAGCTCGGTGAGGGAATCGACCGGCGTGACGCCTGCCGCAGCGGCCTTGTCACGCGCAGCCCGAGAGAGATCGAACCCGATGACGGGGAAGTCATGGCGAGCAAGTGTGGCGGCCATGCCGCCGCCCATGTTGCCCAGGCCGAGGACACCGACGGTTGTTGTCATTGTGTGATTCCTGTCGTGGTGAAAGGGGGAGTAGCACCCAATGACCCGAGTATGGACAGCGCTTCTGTGTTCCAGCAATAATCCCGAATTCACTTTAATGTTGCTTTCAAAGCAATGCTGGGGGCGTGATGAGCCTGGTGCAGGAACGACGTATCCGTCATTTCCACGAGGCGGCCAGACTGGGTAGCGTGCGTGCGGCGGCGGATTTTCTGAATGTGGCGCCGTCTGCGGTCAGCCGACAGATCACCCAGCTGGAACATGAGCTGGGCATGCCGCTGCTGGAGCGTCACCGGCGTGGAGTGAAGCCGACGGAGGCTGGGGAGCGGGTGCTCGAATACTATCGACAGCGCCTGGCGCAGCAGGAGGTATTGCTGGAGTCATTGCAGTCATTGAAGGGACTGCAGAGCGGCTCGCTGGTGTTGGCGATCGGTGAGGGCTTCATCGAGGGGCTGGCGGGGCCATTGAGTCGTTTTTCCGCGCGCCATCCGGGCATCGAACTCAAGGTGAATCTGTGCGGAACCAATGAAGTGATCCGTCAGGTCGTCGAGGACGAGGCGCATCTCGGGCTTGTGTTTCACCCGACTCGCGATCCCAAGATCCGCACGCATGTCTCGCGGCCGCAGCCGGTGTGTGCGGTGGTCAATCCCGATCACCCTCTGGCACGTCAGACCCAGGATCCACGCGAGCCACTGACGCTGGCGGCGCTCGAAGGTCATGCCCTGGCGCTGCCGGAGGTATCGTTCGGCATCCGTCAGATTGTCGCCCAGGCGGAGCATCAGGCCGGGGTGATGCTGAGCCCGACGCTCACCTGCAACGCGCTGGCGATGCTCAAGCAGTTCGCGCTGCAGGGCGGCGTGACCCTGCTGCCGGATTTCGTGGTGGCTGAGGAGGTCGATGCTGGACGGCTGTGCCGCATTCCGTTGCAGGAAGCCCAGTTCGTCACACCCCATGTGCAGTTGATCAGCCGACTGGGAAGACAATTGAGCGGGGGCGCCAACCGCCTGTTGGGCCTGCTGCAACAGGACATGGCGGCCTTCAACCCGCCATAGGCAGGATCAGTCGGTCAATCGCGCTGACGGTGAGGGATTCAGTACGGGATTGGCGCGCAGACGCTCGGCGGCGAAATCCAGAAAGGTACGTACCTTGGCCACTGCGCCGCGTCCCTCGCTATGCAGCAGATGAATCGGCAGGGCAGGCGGTTCGAGTTCCTCCAGTACCGCCTGCAGACGACCGGCGACGAGATCCTCGCCGACCTGATAGGACAGCACGCGGGTAATGCCCCAGCCACTACGGGCCGCCTCGATGCAGGCGGCCATACTGCTCATCGTCAGCCTCGGGCTGATGCGTATCGCATGCTCTCCCTCACGACCGAAACGCCACTCCTTGCCGTTGTTAAGCGTGCTTGAAGCGATGACGCGCTGTGTGGCCAGCGCTTCCAGTGAGACAGGCGTGCCTTCGCGGGCGAAATAGGCCGGTGAGCCACACACCACGCGCCGTACGCTGCCGACTCTCAGCGCTGAAAGTCCCGAGGAGGGCAGTGAGCCGATCCGCACGGCGATATCGAAACCCTCCTCGATCATGTTGACCACGCGGTCCACCATCACCACCTCGGCGCGCATCTCGGGATAGCGCTCGAGATACTCCATCAGCAACGGCATCACGTGCAGGCGACCGAATTCGGTGGGACAGGTGATACGCAATACGCCAGTCGGGCGAGTCGCGGCGCCGCTGACGCTGTCCTCGGCCGCCTGGAGTTCCGCCAGGATTCTGCGTGCATCCTCCAGATAGCGCTGCCCGATCTCGGTCAGACGCACGCGTCGCGTGCTACGCGTGAACAGTCGCGTCCCCAGACGAGCTTCCAAGGCATTGATGCCGCGGGTCACCGAGGGGGCACTCATCCCCAGTGCGCGGCTGCCGGCCGCGAAGCCTCCCGCATCGGCCACGGCCACGAAGACCTCCAGTGTCTGCAATCTATCCATTCTTCGCGCCTCGTTGGCATCGATTACTATCATTTGATGGAATGATGAATTGTATTACCCGAGGATTCTAGCCTTGTAGTGATTGGATTACCGTGGGGAGGTCTGATAGGTCGTGGTGTTTCGACTGCATGAGACGATTCAGACCGTGTCTTTCCACTCCCCACGAAGGTGACCCATGAACTCGCTATTTCCCGCTGAAGCATCTCCCATTCGCCTGTTCCGCAATCCCAAGTCCGGCCACTGCCACCGCGTCGAGCTGCTGCTGGCACTGCTGGAGATTCCCTATGAGACGGTGGATCTCGACATGGCCAACGGCGCGCACAAGGCCCCCGAGTTTCTCAAGATCAGCCCGTTCGGGCAGGTGCCGGCCATCGAGGACAATGGGGTCTTCCTCAGCGATTCGAATGCCATCCTCGTCTATCTGACCCGGCGCTATGACGGCGAGCAGCGCTTCATGCCCACTGAGGCACTGGCCGTGGCTGAAGTGCAACGCTGGCTCTCGGTGGCGGCGGGTGAGATCGCCGCCGGCCCCTGCACCGCACGTCTGGTGACCGTGTTCGGTGCTCCCTTCGACCATGAACAGGCCATCGATCGTGCACATGCCCTGTTCGCCGTGATGGAGTCCCATCTGGATCAGCGTCATTACCTGGTGGGAGAGCGCCTCAGCCTGGCCGATATCGCGGGTTACAGCTATATAGCCCATGCCCCTGAGGGAGGTGTCGGCCTGGGAGGTTATCCCAATATCCGTGGCTGGCTTGCGCGTATCGAAGCCGAGCCGGGTTTCGTCGGCATGGCCACGAGTCCTGTACTGGCCTGAGTCTCCACATCTTCGCGAGGGATTGACCATGAGTGAGCATCGGCAGGTCTTTCATGCAGGTGAGCAGCGTGTGCAGGCACGTGCAGGGGTACCAGAGCGCTATCTCGAGCAGGTCGCGCCCTACGTCCGCGAGCGGATGCCCGAGCAGCACGTCGCCTTCTTCGAAAGCCTGCCGGTGCTGTTCATGGGGGTGCCTGACGGCGATGGCTGGCCATGGGCCGTGGTGAGCTACGCGCCGCCCGGGCAGCTGTGTGACGCCACGTCCGCTGAGCTGCAGGTAAAGGTGCGTCCCGCATTGGAGAACTTGCTGGGACTGGACTTCACCCCCGGCACCAGAATCGGCGTACTCGGGCTGGACCTTGCCAGTCGTCGACGCAATCGAATGAATGGCACCCTGCTTGCCCCGCAAGCGGTGGCGGGCAGGGTGCCGGATGGGCTGCGGATCGGGGTCGACCAGAGTTTTGGCAACTGTCCGCAATATATCCAGCAACGTGAGATCGACTGGGCGGGTGGACAGACGAAATCGCTGGCCAGTCGCGAGGTGTCACTCAATGATGAGACGACATGCCACGATGCAGCGGCGCGGGCCTTGCTGGCCCGGGCGGACACCTTCTTCATCGCCACTCGCGCAGGTGAGCTTGACGATTCTGCGCCCAACGGCGTGGATGTCTCGCATCGTGGCGGCAGACCCGGCTTTGTGCATTTGAATGCCGATGGCAGCCTGTCGTTTCCGGACTTTGCTGGCAATCGCTTCTTCAACACCTTGGGCAATATCGAGCTGGATGCGCGGGTCAGCCTGTTGATTCCTGACTTCATCACGGGCGAGGTGTTGTTGCTCAAGGGACATGCCCGGGTCGACTGGAATCCCCAGCGAGCAGCACTGGTCGAAGGGGCCGAGCGCATCGTGGATGTGGTGCCGGAGCAGATATTGCACGTCGAGCATGTCTTGCCCGCCCAGGGACGTCTGATCGAACTCTCACCGTCGCTTGAGCAGACCGGTGACTGGCCGGCCGCTGACGAGGCACCCGCCCGCCTGCGCCGACTGCGCGTCATCGAAAAGGTGCGCGAAAGCGAGTCGATCACCTCCTTCTATCTGGCACCGTTGTCGCAGGCGGGGCAGGAGTCCGCCGCGACACCGACACCGACCCCGGCCTATCAGGCCGGCCAGTTTCTGACGCTGCGTCTGGCCTCCACGCCACGCAAGCCCTTGTCCATCGGCGAGATAGCGGTGATGCGCAGTTACAGTCTCTCCCGGGCCTGGCAGGTGGGGCAGAGTGCCTACCGCATCTCGGTACGCCGCGATCCCAAGGGGCTCGCCTCACGACTGCTGCATGATGAAATCGCGGTGGGAGATGAACTGGAAACGCTATCTCCAACAGGGGATTTCATCCTGCAGGACGCGACCGCGCCTATCGTGCTGTTGTCATCCGGTGTCGGCATCACGCCGATGATCGCCATGCTGGAAGAGCTGATACACAAGGCAGAGGCGGGCGACCCTCCGCTCGGCGAGGTGCTCTTCCTGCATGCTGCGCGGGATGGGCAAGAGCTGGCATTTCTCGACACGCTCAAGCGCTGGTCGCGTGTGCATGCGTGGTTGCGGTTACATATCGCCCTGTCACGCCCGACCGAGGCGGACCTCGCGGCCGGACACCATCAAACGGTCGGCAGGCTGGAGCTGGCGAGTCTGGCGGCAAGCCTGCCAGAGCTTGCCGTGAGCCATGTCTACCTGTGTGGCTCGGAAGGCTTCATGCGTGCGCAATACGCCGCCCTGATGACACTGGGATTGCCGCGAGAGCAATTGCATCACGAATTCTTCGGCCTCGGCTCACTGGAGGAGGGCGAGGCAACTGCGGTTGCACTATCGGCAGACTTTCAGGCGAGCTTGCCGGAACATGCCCAAGTCACCTTCACGCCGCGCGGGGCACCCGGCCAGCCGCCGGCCAGCGATGCGGACATCATACGCCAGTGGACGCCCGAACAGGGCAGCCTGCTGGAGCTGGCCGAGCAGTCAGGCGTGAATGCCATGTCCAGTTGTCGTTCCGGGCGCTGTGGTAGCTGCGCTTTGCGACTCGTCGAGGGGCAGGTGCAGTATCCCGAGCCGCCCCAGGCCGCCGTGGCTTCGGGGCAGGTGCTGATGTGCTGTGCCTACCCGGCGGGAGAGGCGCCTCTGGTCATCCAGACGCTGTGAGCTGTGTCGTCAGGCGCGAATGGCCCGCTGTGAATGACTGAGCTTGAATGACTGGGTTCGATGACTCGCGCGGCTGACAAGATTGAGGAGAATCAGTGAGATAGCGCCAGCGAGGTTCATGGTCCTGACAAGTGGGCAGCGGTATAGTGGACGATGTATGTCATTTGTTCCGCGCCCCTGGCGGCTCACGGCTGGCCCGGCGCCATAGACTAGGATCTCCTCGATGGCTTCATTTCGCATTCTGACGCATCCCCAGCACGGCACGCTCGCCGTCAAGATCGGCTGGTCCTGGCCGGCGTTCTTCTTCGGCATGTTCTGGGCGCTCTACAAGCGCATGTGGTTGCTGGCGGGCAGCCTGTTCGGCTTCATCGTGCTCAGCTCGGTCTTCATTCCGGCGACCATGGAAGGGCAGCTCATCTCCAATGTGCTGTTTCTGGGCCTGAATCTGACCATCAGCCTTAAGGGCAACCAGTGGTACGCGAGCCTGCTGGAAACGCAGGGCTATCGAGAGCAGGCACAGGTCTCGGCGCGCAATCCCGATGATGCGCTGGCGGTGCATGCCAATTCGCATAAGGCCTCTGCTGACGATATCCGCCACCATGAGCAAGGCGGCGCTCACTCACAGGATCAGGATCCCTGGGGCGATCAGCGTGAGCGCAAGGATGGCAGGGGTGACAGAGATGAAAGAGATGACGACGACAACGGCGATGGTGGCTCCGGTGGCAAGGGCGGCGGCAACACCTCCGGTACCTTCATCGGCTAAGGGGCCAGACCAGGAAGAGAAGAGACGATGAACCTTCAAGGACGATTGACGCGCTGGAACGATGCCAAGGGCTTTGGCTTCATTACCCCGGCGTCGGGTGGCAAGGATGTCTTTGCCCACATCAGTGCATATAAGGGGCGTGGGCGACCCAAGGCCAGCGCGCAGGTGCATTATCAGTTGGGCATGGATGACAACAATCGTCCACGTGCCATTTGCTTTCGCACCCATGGGGCCGGAGCTTCCAGCACTTCAACCGGGGTGGGGCTTGCATGGTTGGTGGCGTTGGCCGTTGCGGTGGTGCTCGGTGCAGGATGGTGGCAGGAGCGTCTGCCATGGATATTGCCTGCAGCGTATCTGGGCATGAGCCTGGTGGCGTACATGGCGTATCGGGTAGATAAATTGGCCGCTGCTGAGAGTGAACAGAGAGTCCGCGAGGATACCTTGCACTTCATGGAGCTTGCGTGTGGATGGCCGGGCGCGTTGATCGCCCAGCAGAGTCTGCGCCACAAGACGCGCAAGACAAGCTACCAGTTCGTGTTCTGGTGTGTGGTATCGCTCAATATCGCGGCCGTGAGCTGGCTGGTGCTCTCGCCGGATGCGGCGGGAGTCCGGGACCTGCTCGGCTTTCCCGTTATGCCAGGCGAGGCCATGATCCGATGGTCGTGAGCGGGTGATTGAGTGGCGTTTTCGATCATATGACAACGACAAAGGGGGCCTATCAAAGGCCCCCTTTGTCGTTTTTGCTCGATAGCGATAGGCATCAGAACGGAGCGTAATCATCCTGTTCAGCACTGGAGGCGACCCAGCGATCCTCGGCAGGTATCGCCCGACGCTGGGCGCCCTGCGGCGGTATCTGGCCTCGTTCACCATACAGCCACAACACGAGGTTGGAGCGCTGTCCGCTGGTGATCGGCTGCGCGGCATGCGGCACGTTACCGCGATGCAGCATGGCCGAGCCGGGCGTGAACGAGAAGCGCACCGCATCACCGCTGGCGGCATCGAGAACGTCCAGTTCAGAGCCCTCGAAGGGCTCGTCCGGCAGGTTCATGTTGATGTTGAGCGTCACGGATGAGGCATCGGTATGCGGTCGAATCGAGGCATCCGTGGTGGGCTGATAGTGGATCGAGAAGCCGAAGGTCTGGCCATCGTAGCCCATGATCTCCGGGAATAGCATGCGGGAGATCGGGCGCATGTAGGTGTCGAGCAGCTGCTGGTAGAACGCCTGGAAATTCGGTGCCGCCAGGTAGCCCTGTGAGCGTTGGTCGAGCATCGCGCCGCGACGATTGAGCACGATGCCATACGGCGGGCGTAGTGGAATGCCGGCGTCCCATGCCTGCTCCAGCAGGTTGCGCAGGTCAGCGATGCGTTCGCGATCGAAGAGCTGGAACTGATAGACGTCAGTGGCGACTTCGGTCATCAGCGCCTTGACGTCCGTCTCGCGCTCGGGATTCTCCCACGCCTGCTTGACGGCAGTGCGCAGCGCCTCGTCGATCAAGGTACTGTCGAGGATGGCGAGGTCGTCTTGCTCGACGGCTTCCCATTCACGCCAGGCGTCACTCAGCAGCTGACGGTGATTGTCCCAGAATTGCTGCACGGAGGGCGCGCGCCGCAGCATGGCTTCGCGTGAGGGCAGTTCGAGCTCGCGGGCCTGTTGCAACCGGGTTTGCTGTAGTCGGGTAGGGTGCAATACAGAGTGGGTCATGGGGTGTCTGCTCCAGAAACTTGCGGCATGAGGGCTGGCGTTTCGGTGATGTTGGGCAATTTATTACGCCGAACCCTGTTGATAAACATCCCTCTGGAGTAAACACATTCAATATTCCGTTGATTATCTCCATGTAACAGCAGGCCCGCACACAATGCGGGCCTGCTGTCGTCTGCCAGAGTGATACGAGGTGTGCTGTCAGCCCATCAAGCCGTCGATCACCCCCAGGCCGTGGAAGGCAATCATGCCGATGAGGCCAGCGAAGATCACGTAGTAGAGCGTCGGCAGGATCGTCTTGCGCAGCGTGACGCCTTCGCGACCCAGGAGGCCGACGGTTGCCGAGGCGGCGACCACGTTGTGGATGGCGATCATGTTGCCGGCCGCCGCGCCGACCGCCTGGAGGGCGACCATCATGGCGCTGGAGATGCCCAGGGCCTGGGCGACGTTGAACTGGAAATCGGCCAGCATCAGGTTGGAGACGGTGTTGGAACCGGCGATGAAGGCCCCGAGGGCACCGACACTCGGTGCGAACAGCGGGTAGATATCGCCCACGCCATCGGCGATGAACTGCGCCATCGCCACCGGCATCGACACCAGATCCGCCTCGTTGACGCCGGAATTGATCAGGATGCGCACCATCGGAATCGTGAACAGCAGCACGAATCCGGCACCTAGAATCGTACGGCTGGATTCGCTGACGGCAGCACTGACATCGCGCATGCGCATGCGGTGCAGCACGATGGTCAGTAGTACCACGACCACTAGAATACCGCCGGGCAGGTACAGGGGCTGCAGACTGCCGGAGATGTCACCCTCCCCGAGAATGCCGCTCCAGCCGAAGCTCCACGAGGTCAGTGCTTCCTTTATCGGTGCGATGACGCGCGACATCACCAGCAGCACCGCGAGCAGTACATACGGCAGCCACCCCATGCCGACCGAAAGCGGCTTGCGACCCTCGACGGGCTCAAGTGTCATGTCCAGCTTGCCGATCCACTCCGCGGGCCAGCTGTCAGCTTGCGGGAAGTCCCAGGTCCGGCTGGGCAGCAGGAAGCCCTTGCGCGCCGCCGGTACCACGATGGCGAGCCCCACCATGGCGCCGATCATCGACGGGAACTCCGGCCCCAGTAACAGGCCTGCCAATACATAAGGCACCACGAAGCAGACGCCGGCAAACAGCGCGAAGGGGGCGACTTCCAATCCTTCACGCCAGGAGCGATTGGCACCGAAGAACCGCACCATCACCGCAACCATGATCAACGGCATGCAGATCCCGATGATGCCGTGGGTGATGGCGACTTCAGACGTCACCAGTTGGAAGTAGGCGTCCCAACTCGAGTCATTCGCGGCCAGTGTCTCGCTGACACCGGCCTTGTTGAGGCCACCGGAGACCCCGACCACAATGGGCGTGCCGACCGCACCGAAGGAGACTGGCGTCGATTGCACCATCATGCCCACCACGACCGCTGCCAGTGCCGGGAAGCCCAACGCCACCATCAAGGGAGCGGCGACGGCAGCGGGTGTACCGAAGCCGGAGGCCCCCTCGATGAAGCAACCGAACAGCCAGGCCACGATGATGGCCTGTACGCGGCGGTCCGGGCTGATGCCGGAGAAGCCGTTGCGTATCGCGGCGATACCGCCGGAATGCTTGAGGGTATTGAGCAGCAGCAGGGCGCCGAAGATGATCCACAGGATCGCGACCGTCAGTATCAGCCCCTGCAGGGACGAGGCCAGCACACGAGTGAAGGTCATGTCCCAGGCCAGCAGTGCGATCACTGCTGTGACCAAGAAGACGATGGGCATGGCGAGGCGGGCGGCCATGCGAAAGCCGATCAACAGCACCCCGGCTAGCAGCAATGGCACAAAGGCCAATAGTGCCAATAGCGACTGATTCATGTGCAGCACTCTCCCTATGTTGCGTGGCGAACATCGTTTGGAAGTCTTTGTTGTTGGATAGGTGCGTTGTCATGTCGCACCTGACGCTAGCTCAAGGTAAGAGAGTCCATTTGTTTCTGCTACTTGAGGTCATCTGGTATTACCAGTGGCTCAACAAAATTTCCTGGTCATCAAATCATTGAATATGTTGATGAGTTTTTGGTTTTATCAGTGAAGACCTATGTAGAAAAGCTATCGAAGTTAGACTAATAGGCACTTACGACAACGCCTCGTCAGCATGGCTGGCGAGGCGTTGTCGTGATGTGACATATAGGAAGTCGAGTGTTGCCAGTGCGTGCTTGATCTGGCTCGCTATCAGCTATCGATGTCAGCTATCGCTGAGCACGGCGGCAAGTTCTGGGCTCGGGCGGCTGGCGTTGACGAAGAAGTCATTCATCGTCAACAGCAGGTACTTCTTCATCATGTTCTGGGCCGGCAGGAAGATGCGATCGCCGAAGTCGAAGTTGCCTGCCTGGTGAGGCACGGAGTCCTGAACGGCGTAATCCTTGCTGTAAAGCAACTGCTCGTTCTTGTCGTAGAGACGATACTGGACATCGAAATCGGCAATGATATCGAAATCCTCGTTGGCGACACCGAAGGTCAGCAGATTCTTGGTCAGGTTCTGGGCGATCAGGTAATCAAGATAGACAGGGCCACGATTCTCATGGGCCTGGATTTCCACCCGCAGGCGGTAGTCGCTGGCACGCGCATCATGGGTGATGCGCGAAGACGCGGGCAATTGCTCACGCAGCAATTGATCGAAGTGGGTCATCGCCGGTGAACAGATGCGCGACAGCTTGATGTTACCCAGTGGTTGCATGGCCTGCTGGGCTGCGCCAGAAAACAGGTTGGCCTGTGGTTGGCTGTAATAGACGTCGGAATAGAACACCTTGTGCTGGTAGGCCTGCGCTTCCACTGGCGCGACCTTCGGGACATCGATCTGCGCGCGCGATGCGCAGCCGGCCAGCATCATGAGGGCGGTGCCCGCGACAGCGAGTTTCATCAATGGCTTGGGCATTCGAGTGACGGACATATGACGAATTCTCGGGCGTGGCGAAGTTGTCGCTAACCGTAACATGCGCATGTCATGAGGCTAAACACGGGCCAGACAACGCCTTTCAACCTTTGTTAACATTTGTTGAATATTGTTGCATTTGTCTATGTGAAGGCTCGTAAGAGGCGTCAGCTCAGTCGAACCAGCGCTTGAGCACCTTGTCCGCGCGTGCGCGATGTTCCGGCTTGATATGGGCCGCCACGATGGCTACCGCGCCCGCCATCAAGGTGATGTCATCGGTGTAACCCAGCAAGGGTGTGAAGTCCGGCAGGGCATCGATGGGGGAAATGAAGTAGCCCAGCGCGCCGTAGATAGTGGTTCTGGCCCAGACAGGGGTATCGGAATCCTGCGCCGCGAAATACATGCGCAGGGCGGGATTGAGTGCTGTCTGGCCGGCCTTGCGGGCGACCGACGAGACCTTGTGCCAGAAACCTTCCTCGCTGTACTCGGAGACGTGGGCCGTGAGGGGGTGTGCATCCGGTGCCGGCAATCCGGGTGTCTCGGGTGGAGTGGACGTAATGGTCGTGTCCTTGCTCATTGGGTTTCCTCCGTCAGCTCACGAGGATGGCGATGACGGCCAGCCTCGCGCTTGATCGTATCATGACTCCCTATGACAGATGTCGCCCAGCCACGTTCCCTGCCAGGTGTTCTCCCATGCGGACGTGCCATAACGACGCCTCCCCGCCGGCAGTCATATGGGCGGGGAGGCGTCGTGGGTCTAGAGGCCATCGGAGGCCAGCTCAAGCGGGCAGGTCGAACAGCAGCGCATGTAGACCTCGCGCCTCATCGAGAGTGGCCTCGGGTTCATGATCCAGCGTGACGGCATCCCCCGCGGACAGTGGCAGGCTCTGCTGACCCTTGCCCTTCAGTGTCGCCGACCCGTCGATGACGTGCAGATAGTAGCGGCGCTCGCTGTCCAGCGGCAGTTCCAGTGCTGCGCGCTGCTCGTCATCCCCTTGCAGGCCGATGCGATACATCCGGGCATCCTGATTGATGGTCAGCACCCCAGGCGCGGCTTGCGCCGGTGGTGCGATCAGCAGGGTGAGACCGTCGCGGGCGACGAAGGGCTGCTGTTGATAGCGCGGCGGCAGCCCCTTGGCCTGTGGCGTGATCCAGATCTGCAGAAAGCGCAGCGGCTCGAGGGACGAGGCGTTGTACTCACTGTGTTCAATGCCCGTCCCGGCACTCATCAGCTGGACTTCGCCCGCCCCCAAGGTGTGCCGTGAGCCCATGCTGTCGCGATGCTCGATGTTGCCCGACAGCACATAGCTGATGATTTCCATGTCACTGTGCGAGTGCGGATCGAAGCCCGCGCCCGGCGCCACGTGGTCATCGTTGATTACGCGCAATACGGAGACGCCCATGTGAGCAGGGTCGTAGTAGTTGGCGAAGGAGAAACTGTGGCGGCTCTCCAGCCAGGCGAACCTGGCATGGCCGCGTTCATTGCTTGGGCGTAACGTAAGCATGGCAACCTCCTGAAACTGTGCAGACTTGTGAATGGGCAGGCATCAGTGGGCTTATGCAACGTGCCTGGCCGGACTCAGTAGGCGGTCGAGTGACAGCTTGCCGCCGCCGGTGATCGCCAGGCTCGCCGCGATGGTCAGCAGTGCCAGCCCGTATTCATAGCCGTTGTTGCTCATGAACAGGCCATTGCCGATATGCACGGTCAGGATGGCGACCAGCATGGTGAAGGCCAGCACGGCAGCCGCCGGACGTGTCAGCAGGCCGATCAGGATCGCCAGTCCGCCGAAGAACTCGCCGCTGCCGGACAGCAGCGCCATCAGATAGCCGGGCTCGATGCCCATGGAGGCCATCCACTGACCGGTGCCTTCCAGACCGTAGCCGCCGAAGGCGCCGAACAGTTTCTGTGAACCGTGGGCCATGAAGATGATGCCGGTCGGGACACGCAGCACCAGGCTTGCGAGGCTGGAATCGGTGGTCATCAGGCGAGAGAGGGCAGACTTGAACATGTGTGGCTCCATTGATCAGGGGATATGAGGATTTTAAGATCAGTGTGTTTGATCGATGGAGCTACTATAGAATGCGGCGTATCAAAAAAATAACGGAGGATTCTGGTCTCAATGATCAGAATTTTTGAATCATGGTCTCACCCATCACACTCGACGCCCTGCGCGTGCTGGATGCCATCGAACGACGCGGCAGTTTCGCCTCGGCCGCCGAGACACTGCATCGCGTGCCCTCGGCGATTTCCTATTCGGTGCAGAAGCTGGAGGAAGAGCTGGGCGTGCCGCTGTTCGATCGCTCGCGTCGCAAGGCCGAACTGACCGATGCCGGACGCCTGGTGCTGGAGCATGGGCGACGCATTCTGCTGGCCACCGATGAGATGACGGCGCTGGCGCGTCAGGCGGGGGCGGGATGGGAGGTTGAGCTGAGTATCTGCGTCGACACCATTCTCGATCCGGACGCGCTCTATCCGCTGTTGGAGGAATTTCAGGCCATTCAGCCGCGTACCCGTGTGGTACTGGGTGAGGAGGTGATGGGGGGCACTTGGGAAGCGTTGCATGACAACCGCTGTGATCTGGTGATCGGAGCGCCCGGCGAGGCACCGGTATCGGGGTTGTCGAGCCGAGTGTTCGGGGCGATCGAGCCGGTCTTCGCCGTGGCGGCCGGCCATCCGCTGACGCATCTGCCACAGCCGCTGTCCGCCGACGCCTTGCGTGACTTTCCCACCGTCATCGTGGCGGACAGTTCGCGCAGCCTGCCCGGCCATTCTTCCGGTTTGCTGGATGGCCGCAGTCAGATCATTGTCAAGACCACGGCGCAGAAGATCGAGGTTCAGCGCAAGGGGCTGGGGGTCGGCTATCTGCCGCGGCATCGAATCCATCGCCAGTTGGAGGAGGGCAGTCTGGTCATACTTTCGCTGGAGACTCAGCGCGCGCCGGTCGATCTCTCGCTCGCCTGGCGCAGTGGTCGTCAGGGCAAGGCGCTCAAATGGTTCCTTGAGCGCCTTGCCGCCCCCGGCATGGGCGAGACCTTCGGACTGTTGCCGCGCGAGGCGACGACTGACTTGCGTGGAGACTGAAACGAACAGACGCCCTCAGTCCCAGTCGAGCACTACCTTGCCCGACTGACCGGAGCCCATGATCTCGAAGCCCTGCTGGAAGTCTGCGACGCTCAGGCGATGGGTGATGATGGGCGAAAGATCCAGCCCTGACTGGATCAGGCTGGCCATCTTGTACCAGGTCTCGAACATCTCGCGGCCATAGATGCCCTTGATGGTCAGCCCCTTGAAGATGACCTTGGTCCAGTCGATGGCCATCTCGCCGGGCGGAATGCCCAGCATGGCGATCTTGCCACCATGATTGATGACATCGAGCATCTGCTCGACGGCGGAAGGCACGCCGGACATTTCCAGCACCACATCGAAGCCCTCATGCATGTCGAGCTCCGCCATCACCTCCTTCAGGGATTCGCGGCTGACATTGACGGTGCGGGTTGCGCCCATCCGCTCGGCGAGTGCCAGTCGATAGTCATTCACGTCGGTGATCACCACGTGGCGAGCCCCGATATGGCGGATGACCGCCGCCGCCATGATGCCGATGGGCCCGGCACCGGTGATCAAGACGTCCTCGCCGACCACATCGAAGGCCAGTGCAGTATGCACGGCATTGCCGAAGGGATCGAAGATGGCTGCCAGGTCATCGCTGATCTCATCCGGCAGCTTGAAGAGGTTGTAGGCGGGCAGGGCGAGGTATTCGGCGAAGGCGCCTGGGCGGTTGACACCCACGCCCTCGGTATTGCGACACAGATGGCGACGCCCCGCGCGGCAGTTGCGGCAATGGCCGCAGGTGATGTGCCCTTCGCCCGAGACACGGTCGCCGATCTCATAGCCACGCACCTCGCTGCCCAGTGCGACGATCTCCCCCGCATACTCATGACCGGTGACCATCGGCACCGGCACGGTCGCCTGCGACCACTCATCCCACTGATGGATGTGCATGTCCGTGCCGCAGATCGCGGTCTTGCGAATCTTGATCAGCACATCGTTGTGGCCGATTTCCGGCACGGCCGTCTCGGTCATCCAAATGCCGGGTTCGGCCTTGAGCTTGGCCAGCGCCTTCATGCATCACCTCCCGTCGTGGAGTCGATCACGCCCATCTCGCGGCCGATGCGCGTGAAGGCGCCAATGGCCGTCTCGATCTGCTCCGGGGTATGCGCCGCCGAGATCTGGGTGCGAATGCGCGCCTGTCCCTTGGGCACCACCGGATAGGAAAACCCGATCACGTAGATGCCGGCCTCCAGCAGACGACTGGCGAAGTCGCCCGCCAGCCGTGCATCGCCGATCATCACCGGAATGATGGCGTGACCGGCACCCGTCAGGGTGAAGCCGGCCTCCTGCATGCCGCGCCGGAAGCGTTCGACGTTCTCCCACAGCTTCCGGCGTGCCTCGGCGCTGTCCTCGACCTTGTCCAGCGCCTTGAGGGTCGCCGCCACGATGGGCGGCGCCAGCGAGTTTGAGAATAGATAAGGGCGCGAGCGCTGGCGCAGCCACTCGACGATGGGCCCGCGTGCGGCCGTCACGCCGCCCGAGGCGCCACCCAGCGCCTTGCCGAAGGTAGTGGTGATGATGTCGATCTGATCCATCACGTCATGGTATTCGTGGCTGCCACGCCCATTGGCCCCCACGAAGCCGGTGGCGTGGGAGTCATCCACCATCACCAACGCGTCGTAGCGTCTGGCGAGCTCGCAGATGCCCTTGAGATTGGCGATCACGCCATCCATCGAGAAGACACCGTCGGTGGCGATCAGCTTGAAGCGTGCACCGGCGGCGTCGGCTTCCTGGAGGCGGGCCTCGAGTTCGCGCATGTCATTGTTGGCATAGCGATAGCGGCTTGCCTTGCACAGACGCACGCCATCGATGATGGAGGCGTGATTGAGCGCATCGGAAATGATGGCGTCTTCAGGGCCGAAGAGTGTCTCGAACAGGCCGCCATTGGCGTCGAAACATGAGGAATAGAGGATGGCATCGTCCATGCCGAGAAAGGCTGCGAGGCGCTTTTCCAGCACGCGATGTTGATGGTGAGTACCGCAGATGAAACGCACGGAGGCCATGCCGAAGCCATCACGCTCCAGCGCCTGTTGCGCGGCCGCGATCAGCTCGGGGCTATCGGCCAGGCCCAGATAGTTGTTCGCGCAGAAGTTGATGACCTCCGAGCCTTGCCCCTCGCGCTCATCACCGCCCGCGACCCGTAGGCTGGCACCCTGGGGCGAGGTGATCTCGCGCTCCTGCTTGTAGAGACCTTCTTCTTGCAGTTCATTGATCTGACGGCTGAGGTGGTCGTGGAAACTGACTGGCATGCGTCACTCCTGTCTGTCGTTGTCCTGTTCGTTTCCGATGGACGCTGAACGCCTGCGGGAAACGTGATGGCACAGGCTTTCAGCGTAGTCGGGGTCTGTCAGCGGCGTGGTGCGGATCGGGCGCTCACCTGGCCGGGTGCTTCTTGAGTTCGTTGCCATCCTCGTCCTCAAAGGTCAGCCCCCAGCTGGTAATGGCAGCCAGCAGCATGATGGCCACGAGGAACCAGCCCTGGAAGACAAACGGGAAGACGGCGGTCGGCGAGACGGTGGGCAGCCAATCGTAGGTGCCCTGCATGGACTGGATTGTCGACCAGCCCAACAGCACCGGTGCCCCCCAAGGGAAGATGTAGCCCAGTGCGGAGGTCACGGCGTCCAGCATGTTGGCGCGGCGATAGCGATGGATGCGGTACCGGGTGCCCAGCGCACGCACGAAGGGCGCGGCCGCGATTTCGGCGGCGGTATTGATGGTGATGGCGCTGTTGAGCAGCGCCACGATCCCCCAGATGGCCAGCTCGGCGCGGCGCATGGATTGCTTGATCCAGCGCATCAGCAGGCGCGTGACATGCTCCATGGTGCCGCCGAGGGTCATCAGGTGGGCCGCACCGACGATCAGCAGGATCAGGATGCCCATGTTGACGTAACCTTCGACGCCGCGAACCAATGCGCCAGTCATGACGCCATCGGCCTCGGAATCGAAGGCGATGATCTGTGGCAGGCTGCCGGTGCCGGCGATCAGCATGACAGGAATGGCGAGCAGGATGCCCCAGGTCAGAGAGGTCAGCAGGTGCTGTCCACGCAGTGCCAGTATCAGTACCAGTGCAAAGGGCGCCAGCATGATCAGTCCCGCTGGATCGGCGGCCTCCTGCATCGATTGAACCGCCGCGGGGTCGGTGACTCCGCCTTGCTCGCTGCCGCCGAAGATCACGAACAACGCCAGCGCCGGCAAGGCTGCTGCAATCGAGTACTTGAAACGGCTTTTCACCACGCCGGGGACATCCGCGCCTTGGGTCGTGGCGGAGACGATGGTGGTGTCCGACACCGGGGCCAGGTTATCGCCGAAGATGGCACCGGACAGAATTGCGGCAAACAGCAGGGTGGGATCACCGCCCACCGCGATGCCGGCCGGATACATCAGCGTGCAGAAGGCGACCGTGGTGCCGTAACCAGTACCAACAGCGGTCGAGAACACGGCTGCGAGCAGGAAGGTGAGCCCGACGAACCAGCCGCCGGTCATGTCCGAGATGCCGCCCAGCCAGACAAGCCCTTCGACCAGTCCCCCGACTTGCAGAACCTGAGCGAACATCCCGGCATAGAACCAGGCGACGATGGCGACCACCCCGATGGGCTGCGTCAGCCCATCGAACAGGCCGTTGGCATAATCCTCCCAGCGACTGGTGCAGAAGAACAGACCGAGGGTCAGCCCGAACAGTGCCCCCATGACTAGGCCGATTTCAGAGGACAGCCCCAGCACGCTGGTCGTGATTGCCCAGACGACAAAGAAGATCAACGGGATGGCGGCGCCCCAGGCACCGAAGCGGAATGTCAGCGAAGGGGAGTCAGGCGCTACGTGTGATGCGTCATTGGGCGGGTGAGCAGCGTTCTGCTGCCCAGGACTCTGCTGTGAAGTCGGGGACATGTCATTACCTGTCTACGTCATTGTGATTGTTGGGTGACGACTTGAGGCAGGCGCTGGGCAAGACGATCTTCCGAATGGCAAGGCACTTGCTTCACCTTGCATCGGATTGCACTCGGCATATGCCAGAGCGCAATGGCGATGTCCGCATGGCCTTGTCAGCAATACAAACGCCAGCAAGGCTTGTGGATGTTTGATGTCTTTCCAGCATGAAGCGCTGAAAATCCAGCGTTCTGCCAGTCATTTCAGCCTATCAGTGTGTGCTGATGGACTGTCAATGCGGCGAAGGCGCAAGACGTGTCGTTCGTGGCGGGTAGCGAAAAAAGGTGTCCATCAGACGTGACACGGCCCTGCACCTCATTCGGGGGCAGGGCCGTTGTGTTGGCAGACTGCATCGCACTAGTGTGCGCTGCGGATCACCTCACGCCATGGCGGCTCAGCGCTGAGCGAGTGTCGCAGATGCCGGGATTGCCTGGGAGGCGCGATCACGGCGTACACGGATCACGAAGGCGATCACCAGGGCGAAGATGCCGAAGGCGACGGGGATGGCGGCGACCGAGATCAGGCTCAGGAGGGTCTTGTAGACATCGCCGCCCAGCCAGCTGACCACGACGGCCAGGGCGGCCATGGCGATGATCCAAAAGGCGCGTGAGCGTTTGACGGTCAGCATCTCGCACACCAGGCCCGCGGAGTCGGCGCTGGTGATGAAGAACAGCAGGATGTTGAGCGTCAGTATCACCGAGAAGATGCCGGTGGTATCGATGGTATCGATCAGCTTGAACACGTCATCGACGCCCAGGCTCAGACTGCCGAGACCGAACACCACGAACCACAGGCATGAGAACAGGGTCGGCACCAGCATCACGCCCAGTACCATGCCACGCAGGGTGCGGCCCTTGGAAATGCGGGCGATGAAGACGCCGGTGAAGATGAACCAGCCATACCAGGCCGCCTCGAAGGCATACAGCCAGTCAGCCAGCCATGTCTTGCGCTCCGGATCGCCCAGGCCGATATCGGTGGCCATTGCGGGGTACTTGAGCAAGTATTCCGGCACCAGACGCACGAAGGTGGAGAGGATGTCGCCGGGGACGGTCAGCACCAGTGCGCCGAGCATCAGGATGATCGCGAACAGGGTGTTGTAGTTGCTCAGCCACTTGATGCCGCGCTTGAGGCCCGAGGCGGAGGAGATGATGGCACACATGGCCAGCACACAGATGATCAGGGTCGGGCTGAACTCGATGCCGACCAGCTTGACCAGCCCCTGCTGGATCGGGGTGGTCGCGTAGGTGAAGGACAGCGACAGGCCGATGACGGTGGAAACGACGAGGCTGACAAGGTTGAGCTTGCTCCACAGACCGTTGCCCAGCAGTTCTTCGGCGGGCTTGGCCATCTTCATGTTGTACATGGCGTGGGCGAAGAGCGCGCCGATGGCCAGGTAACCCGCCCAGGCGAGCAGGCCCCAGTGATTGAAGGCATTGAGCAGCGCCATGTCGGTGCTCTGTCCGGCATCGGTATGGTACTTGGGCTCCAGCACGCCCCAGGTGAGCAGGCCGATACCCATGCCGGTGGCGAACAGCATGCCCATCCAGCTCAGGATATGGAATTCAGGATCGCCTTCGCCGAAGCGCAGTTTGCCCAATGGGGTAAAGCAGACCGCGACCAGCAGCAGCGACACGGCAAAGGCCGGCCAGGTGAAGATGAAGCCGAAGTTGCCGATCACCGAGGTCTTGACGGCGTCCAGGGCTGCGAGAAATCCCGTCGGGAAGAGGGCGGCGGCGCCGATCAGCAGCGTGATGACCGCGACGGTGGCGATCGAGGTCAGGTACTTGCCCTTGGCGGAGTCTGTGTCCCCCAGGCCGCAGACGGAATCCGTGGTGGCCTCGGGCTGGCGGGAGGAGGAAGTGTCGGTCGTCATGAGAGCGCGATTCCTGAAGTTGTTGTTATCGAACTGGCAAGCTGGCGGCCGCAATAAGTCGTCAAGCGAGGGCAGATAACGATGGCTGACTCCTGTGGGTGGCAAGGACCTCATAAGCCTATCCTGCCCTCTGGTGAATTTTTGTTTATTGACGACCAGTATTTTCCATAACGCGACATTATGTGTTTCGTGCAATGCCTGACGTGAAAGACATGCCTCAAGACCCGCCGTTGCCTGCTGGCACGACGGGCTCGGGTCGAGTGAGGGGCTTTGAGTGGGCTCAGGGGCCTGTGTGATTCCTGGCAGGTTTCCTGAACCTTTTCAGTGCGTTGCCGGATTCCTGATAGAGCGCCACCACAAGGCCCAGCGTCATTGCCACGATCACGAAGCTCATCGGCAGGGCGGCAGCCATCAGGATGGTCTGCAGCGCCTTGAGTCCGCCTGCCATCAGCAGTGTACCGGCCACCAGCCCGATGCAGATGCCCCAGAAGATACGGTGGTGCGCCAGCGGTTCTTCATCGCCCAGCGACAGGATGGTCGTGACCACCAGAGTGCTGGAATCCGAGCTGGTCACGAACCAGCTGATCAACAGGAAGATCAGCAGAGACGACAGGATGACGCTCAGCACGCTGTTGCCCGCCAGGGCATCGGCGGTGGCGAACAGTGCTTCGGGCAGGTTCCAGTTGCGCACCAGCGTCATCAGCTCGCCGCTGCCGGCACCCATGCTGGCCGTAAGCTCCTGATACAGGCCGGTACCGCCGAACAGCGCCTGCCAGATGAAGATGATCAGCGGCGGGGCAATGAGCACGCCCAGGATGAATTCCCGCAGGGTACGGCCCTTGGAGATGCGGGCGATGAACAGTCCGATGAATGGCGCCCACGCCAGCCACCAGGCCCAGTAGAAGATGGTCCAGCCTTCCTGCCAGCTGCTCTCGCCCGGGGTCTCGGCGACCCACAATCCCATCGGCACCACATCGCGCAGATAGGCCAGCAACGTCTCGCCGAACAGCAAGATCAGCCAAAGTGTCGGGCCGCCGACCAGGAAGCTGCCGACCACGATGATCGACACGCCGATATTGAGTTCCGAGATATAGCGGATGCCGCGCTTGACCCCGGACACTGCCGAGGCGATGGAGATCGCGCTGATGGCGACGATCAACGCCAGCTGCGTGCCGATGCCGGCATCCAGGCCGGTGAGGCGATTGAGGCCCACCGCGATCTGGCTGACGCCCAGGCCCAGCGAGGTGGCGATGCCGAACACGCAGCCCAGTACGCCCATGATATCGACGGCGTGTCCGATGGGGCCGTAGATGCGCTCGCCGATCAGCGGATAGAGGGCGGAGCGCAGTGCCAGCGGCAGCTGCTTGCGATAGGCGAAGTAGGCCAGCGTCATACCGACGATGCCGTAGACCGCCCAGCCATGCAGCCCCCAGTGGAAGAAAGCCGCCTTGAGTGCCTCGACGGCGCGGGCGTGATCCATGGCGGTGGCACCGGCCAGATCCGCATGTGGGTTGTTGGGGTAGCCGAAGCCACCGGAGTTGTCGAAATAGAACATCGGCTCCGCGACACCGAAGAACAGCACGCCGATGCCGACTCCTGCCGACAGCAACATCGAGATCCAGGTGAAGCGCGAGAATTCCGGGGCACTATCCTTGGGGCCGAGGCGCAGGTTGCCCCAGGGCGAGCATACCAGTGCCAACGACAGGGCGATCATCGCGACCACCAGCACCAGGTAGTAGGTACCGAAGGTATGTTCGATCCAGCTGCGTGCGGCACCGAAGATGGCGGCCGCCCCATCGGGAGAGAGGCCGGCCCCGACGACGAATGCCAGCAACAGGCCGGCCGAGGTCAGGGTCATGCCCTTGTGCATGCCTTTGAACGGGCCGCTGGTTTCCACTTGGAGATGTGCCGTGAGGGCATTGTTCTGCGAAGGGGGTGGTGCGTGATCACCGAGCGGATCATGGTCTGTCGCTGCCATGAGAAGACTCCTGAATTGTTGTAGTTGTTGTGTGAGCTGTCGTTCCAATTGCTGTTTGAGCTGTCGCTCCTGCTGCGGCCCGAATGCCTTGAGGCCTTGAGAGCGGGAGCGATACGGATAAGGCCAGTGGCTGAAGTTGGGGGATGGTGTTCACGATCAGGCCAATGCCGGGGGTGGCCAATTTCGAGAGTGCCAAGAGTGTCATGCGTGCCTGGTTGGGCACCTTTGCCGTCGGTGTCCTGTCAGCAACGCAACCGGCTGTTAGGCCGAGGGTTGCGACTTCCAGACTAGTCAGGTGCGGTGTGTGGGCGTTGAAGAAAAGCGACGCCTACTTGCCACAACACGACGTCAAGGGCATGCAAAAGATGCCAGAAATGACAATGCCCGCTCAGGTGTTGGCCTGAGCGGGCATTGGTGACTTGATGATGACAAATCACTACCAAAGAGTGTGACTCTTCTGCAGTCCTTAGCCCGCGTTGGTCTGGCTGGCCGTTCGCGGCGTGGCTTGCGGGCCGGTCTTCGGCTGATGACGCGATTTGATCACGCTGCGCGATTCATCCACCAGCGCGACCAGCAGGCCAAGCGTCATGGCGAGGATCACGAAACTGACCGGCAGGGCGGCAGCCATCAGGACCGTCTGAAGCGCCTTGAGCCCGCCTGCCATCAGCAGCACCGCCGCGACGGAGCCGATGCAGACACCCCAGAAGATGCGGTGACGCGGCAGCGGGTCTTCATCGCCCATCGACAGGATGGTGGTGATGACCAGGGTGCTGGAGTCGGAGCTGGTCACGAACCAGCTGATCAGCAGGAAGATCAGCAGTGACGTCAGCACGGTGCTGAGGATGTCATTGCTCACCAGCGCATCGGCGGTGGCGAACAGTGCCTCTGGCAGATTCCAGTCGCGAATCATGCCCATCAGCTGGCCGGTGCCAGGGCCCATGGCCGCGTTCAGTTCCTGATGCAGGGCGGTGCCGCCGAACAGGGTCTGCCAGATGAAGATGATCAGCGGCGGGGCAATCAGCACGCCGAGGATGAATTCACGCAGGGTGCGGCCCTTGGAGATACGCGCGATGAACAGACCGATGAACGGTGCCCATGCCAGCCACCAGGCCCAGTAGAAGATGGTCCAGGCATCCTGCCAGTCGCGCTCGACCGGTGTGCTCGCGACCCACAGGCCCATGGGGATGACGTCACGCACGTAGGAGACGACCGTCTCGCCGAACATGCTGATCAGCCACAGGGTCGGGCCACCGATCAGGAAGCTGCCGACCACGATGACGGACACGCCGACATTCAGCTCGGAAATGATGCGGATACCCCGCTTGACACCGGAGACCGCCGAGACGATGGAGATGACGCTGATGATCGCGATCAATACGACCTGGGTGCCGATACCCGAGTCGATACCGGTCAGGCGGTTGAGGCCGACGGCGATCTGACTGACGCCCAGCCCCAGCGAGGTGGCGATACCGAACACGCAGCCCAGCACGCCCATGATGTCGACGGCATGGCCGATGGGTCCGTAGATGCGGTCACCGATCAGCGGATAGAGCGCGGAGCGCAGTGCCAGCGGCAGATTGCGGCGATAGGCGAAGTAGGCCAGCGTCATGCCGACGATGACATAGACTGCCCAGCCGTGCAGACCCCAGTGGAAGAAGGCTTGCTTGAGAGCATCGACGGCGCGGGCGTGATCCATCGCCATATGGCCGGCGAGGTCAGCGTGCGGATTGTTGGGATAGCCGAAGCCGCCGGAGTTGTCGAAGTAGAACATCGGTTCGGCGACGCCGAAGAACAGGATGCCGATCCCGACGCCTGCCGAGAGCAGCATCGAGACCCAGGTGAAGCGCGAGAATTCGGGGCGGCTATCCGGCGCGCCCAGGCGCAGCTTGCCCCAGGGGGAGAAGACGAGGGCAATGCACAGGCCGATCAGACCGACGATGGTCACCAGGTAATAGGTGCCGAAGGTGGATTCGATCCAGGCGCGCGCGGCGCCGAACAGGCTGGAGGACAGTTCGGGAGCCAGGCCGGTGGCGAGAACGAAAAGCAGCAGCAGGCCGGCGGAGGTCAGGGTCATGCCCTTGTGCATGCCCTTGAGCGGGCCGGAAGTCTCGACGCGTAGGCTCAGGTCCGGCGAATGGTAGCGCTGAGAACCGACGACTGCCGTGGCGCTGTAATCAGAGGTGGTGTTTTCCGTGCTGGTGTTATGAGTACTGGCATTGTCAGGTGAGGCGGGGTCAGGCTGAGGTGGGGTCACGCAATATCTCCTGTTCGAGCTGGTCGTAGGGCCAGCGTTCCCTGTCGCGGTCACGGCGGAATGACCGTTCATCTGTCGCGAAAAATTGTTGTCGATAAGGCAACGAGATGAAGACGTGAATGCTTGTCGAGACGTGCGGGAAGACGCTAACTCCCTCAAAGCATTACAATATATTATGTATGGAATTGATTTTGATGGCTACAGCTTCTGGAAAATTGGCTGTGTCGCAAGATCGCGTTCGCCATCGGTCCCATTCGGTCACGCAGACTCATTGGCAAGGGCGATCGCGCAGGGGCGTCGCGGTTGCATGAGAGGCATGAATCAGGTAATGATATTCTTGACGTGATACGACCTTTGCTTGCCTGAAGGCGACAGCTTTGATCGCCTGATGGGCGCTTTCGGGATACCATTCGGGCGGTGCAGGGTCGTAAGCGCCACCTGCACCTCGGACGCTTGCCCTTACGACGCCATTGACTCTGCTTGCGCGCAGCCGACTGGCAGGGCGGTTTTATCTTTTCATTCTCTGGAGCACTGCACGATGCGACTCGATTACATCGGCCCGCTACCGGAAACCATCGGGTTTCTCTTGCTGCCACGCTTCTCGATGATGGCGTTCTTCGCGGCTGTGGAGCCTCTGCGCATCGCCAATCGCATCAGTGGCAAGCCGCTGTTTCGCTGGTTGCTCATCAGTGAGGATGGCCAGCCGGTCACGTCTTCCAGTGGCATGACGCTGGTCGCCGACCACAGCATTCTCGATATTCGCTCCCTGCCTTCGCTGGCGGTATGCAGTGGTTTCGAGCCCGAGGCACACCTCAATCGCGCCTTGACGGGTTGGCTGCATCGTCTCGATGGTGGAGGCTGTGTGCTGGGTGGCCTGGATACCGGCTGTTTTCTGCTGGCGGCGGCCGGACTGCTCGATGGTGAGCGGGTCACGCTGCACTGGGAAAGCCTGCCGGCGTTTCGTGAGCGCTTCCCGACCATCAGCACCTCGGATGAGCTGTTCGAGCTGGGCGCGCGCCGCTTCTCCTGTGCCGGTGGGGCAGCCGCGATGGATATGGTGCTGGATGTGATTGCCCGTCGCCACGGCACCGCGCTGGCAGTGGATGTCTCTGAGCAGCTGGTACATGACCGCATGCGCACGCGGACTGACCAGCAGCGCATGACGCTGGCGCGCCGCCTTGGCACCCACAAGCGCCAGCTGGTGGATGCGGTCGCCCTGATGGAGCAGAACCTGGACACCCCCTTGTCGCTGGAGGAACTGGCGAGACGCTGTCGCGTCTCGCTGCGCCAGTTGCAGCGCCTGTTCGAGCAGGAGCTGTCGACCTCGCCGCGGGCCTGGTACCTGCGGCTGCGCCTGGAGCGGGCGCGGCATCTGCTCAAGGAAACCGACCTCGATATTCTCTCGGTCGGACTGTCGAGCGGCTTTACCTCCAGCTCCAGCTTCTCGCGAGCCTACCGCAACCACTTCGGGCACTCTCCTCGCCAGACGCGCTGAGGCCTGGTTGGTCGCCATCGGCGTGATGACGCTGACGTTAATCGTGATGCAGTGGTGAGGCGGGCCTCTTGCATTATCAGGCTGTTCGCCTCCATTACATGAAGATGCCCTTAGTAAGCCCCAAGGAATGGGGCGCGTATGCAGTTCGTGAAATATGCCTGGCAGTTGGCGCGGAACCCGTTGGGGATCATCGCGTTGTTCATCTCGTCGATCTATGGCTTCGCGAGTCTGTTGCTGAATTCGGCGGCCGAGACACTGACGGTGGCGGAGCGTTGGTCGCTGATCGGTTTCATCGTGGTGTTTCCGTTGCTGGTGCTGGCGGTGTTCTATCGACTTGTGACCCATCATCACGGCAAGTTGTATGCGCCGGGGGATTACGACAAGGACCGCTCCTTCATGCGCACGCTATCGCCAGCCGAGCAGGAGCAGCGTCTGACTCGCGAGGTGCAGGCGTCGCTGGGGGAGAGTGATTGGCAGCAGGGCGGAGTAGACGCCGAGGCTCAGGTATCAGCCGCAGATGAGGATAGCGGGCAGGCCGTCGACGATGCCGATGTTGCGCAGCTGTTGAGCCCTCAGGGCGGCACCGACGAGAAGGTGCCGTTATCGCGTGCCGAGCATCTGGATCATCATCGCCAGCAGGTGACCCGGCTGAAGGATGCGATGCTGCGTCAGATGCAGGAGTCCTCCACGGCGGGTGGTGGCGGTAGTGCGAGCGGCGCGATGACGCGGCATGTGCGTGTCGGCGAGACCGATGCCTGCTTTGATGCGCTGCTCGAGGGGGAAAGCGCCCCCTTCACGTTCATCGAAGTGAAGGTGCTCAAGCACTACGTCAGAGCGCAGACGGTGCTGCAAAGTCTGCTCTACGAAGCGCTGCTGGCGGACCGCACCCTGGAGGCCAATTTCAGACTGATCGTCGTGGTCGTGCTGACGGACGATTCGTCTCAGGGCATGACGCGGGAGCGGCTGGAGCAAGAGTGGCATCAACGCATCCGTCAGTGCCCGGTCGCCATCGAGCTGCGCTTCATGTCACCGGCCATCCTGAAGACTTGACCGACGGCTAGGCGCTCGAGCGGTGGTCACCGAGCCTTTCAGTAATCAGCTATATCTGCCGTCAGTTATGTCGGTCACCAGATACACAAACGCCCAGTCACGACTCTCGTGGCTGGGCGTTTGTGTGCGTGAGGGGCTTTCGCTAGTCCAGGGCGCACAAGCGCCGATCGAGGGCTTCACAGAAGGCCTGCCAGGCTTGCTGCATCTCGGGGAGCGCATGATGCGCATGCAGCGCCGCATGCACCATGCCGCGTGCACTGCGATAACCGACATCGGCACCGCGCCAGCGCCAGACATCCACCGCTGCCTCCAGCGGTTGGGTCAGCGGATCATGCTCGGCGGCCAGTACTTCGATCTGGCGTGCCGGCGGCTGCTGGGAATGGGCCGGCGAGGGCGAGTAGCTGGCAGAGCGGTCGCCCTCGGCGACGGTCAGCCACATGCTGACCACTTCATCGCGGCCAAGCAGCGGCGCATCCGAACCCAGCGCGAACTCGTTCTCCTTTGCCAGTACGAAGACCGGGTCCATCGGCGGGTAGATCAGCCCCAGCACATAGCGTGTGGGCTGCTCGGGGGCCGGGTGTTCCTGATGGTGGGCCGTCTCCATTTCCGCGCCGTGGGTGCCGAGGCTTTGCATGCGCGTGCCCTGCAGGCCGATGTTGGGCATCTCGGTATCGAGTCGGCGCGCCACATCCATCGCCAGTCGAGCGCCGGCGCTGTCACCGACGATGGCCACCGGTTCGACAGTGGCGGAGAGGTGCTCGATGGTCGCCAGACAATCCGCCAGTGCGTCACGATAGCTGGCTTCTGGCAGCAGGCGATAATCGACACTGACCACCTCACGACTCAGCTGGGCGGCCAGACTGGAGGCGATGCCCTGATGGCTCTCCGGCGAGCCTATCTGCCAGGCCCCGCCGTGCAGAAACACCACCGGTGCCGGCAGGTTGCCATCCGCCTTGCGTGCCACCTCCGGGATGAAGTGGCGCAGGCGCAGCGGCGTCGCGCGGCCGGCGACCTCGACGTGATTCTCGTGGGTCGTGACGCCCTCCGCGAGTGGCGCACCAAGTTGCTGGCACAGTTGTTCATAGCGCTTGCGGGCGTCTGCCAGTGGCATCTCTACCATTTCATCCATGCCACGTGCGAAGTCATCGATGAAGGTACGACAGGTGATGGGGGAAGGCGTCATGGTCATGAATCGGCTCTCTGCGGGTGTCCCAAGACAATAACACCCCGCCAGAAGACTGGCAGGGTGCGGGTTTCGACGCTGAATCAGCGACTTGTTATCCGAATCGGACACCGATTGTCACACGTCTCAGGCTGTCTTGTGGCGGATGGCGATACGACGACCGGCCGCCTTGGGCCAGTCATCGTTGCCTGCCGGCTGGGGCAGGGCGGCAATGCGCTCCGCGACCGCTTCCGGGCAGGGGGTGGGACGACCGCCACTGATGCTCATCGCCATCAACATCTGCTCGCTGGTGGCGATCTCGCCGCCGTCGGCATCCGTCAGGGTGAATAGCACGTGCTGGCGCTTGGCGTCATGGTCCAGCAGCAGTACCTTGACCTTGAGCGTCTGGCCCTCGTGCGCTTCCGCCAGATAGCACAGATGCGTCTCCAGGGTGTAGATGGTCAGATCGTGCTCCTTGCGACCTTCCTCCCCCAGGCCCACGTGCTCCATCAGCGCCTCGACCGCCATCGAGAAGGCGCGCGCGTACTCGGCATCGTTCATGTGGCCGTTATAGTCGACCCACTCATGCGGTACCGTGATCTCGAGCAGGTCCATCAGATACGCCCCTCGAGGCCTTCGGCTTCCGGCCAGTACTTGCGCGTCAGGCTCAAGAGCTCGACCAGGAAGTCATCGCGACGACGGTCCAGCTCGGCGACCGGGCGGCCTGCTGCCTGGTATTCGCAGCCTTCCACGACCTTGTCGATCAGCTCGTCGGTCAACTCCGGCGCTTCGAGTTTGGTCCACGGCAGTTTCAGGGCCGGGCCGAACTGCTCGAGCATGTGACGCATGCCCGGCTCGCCGCCTGCCAGGTGGAAGGTCAGGAAGGTGCCCATCAGCGACCAGCGCAGACCACAGCCATAGACGACAGCCGCGTCGATCTCTTCGGTGGTGGCGACGCCGTCGTTGACCAGGTGCAGGGCTTCCCGCCACAGCGCTTCCATCAGGCGGTCAGCGATGTGACCTTCGATCTCGCGACGCACGATCAGCGGACGCATCGCCAGCTGCTGGTAGTCATCGCGAGCGCCTTCCAGCAGTGCCGGTGAGGTGTGCTCGCCACCGACCAGCTCGACCAGCGGCAGCAGATAGACCGGGTTGAAGGGGTGAGCGACGATGACGCGGCCCGGTGCCTTCTTGCAGTCCTGCTGCAGATCGGTCGGCTTGAAGCCGGAGGTGGAAGAGCCGATCACGACGTGCTCTTCGGCAGCGGCATCAATAGCGCTGAGGATTTCCTGCTTGAGCGGCAGACGCTCCGGCACGTTCTCCTGGATCAGGTCAGCACCGACCACGGCTTCCTCGAGGGTCGCGGCGAAGCGCAGACGCTCGACGGAGGCACCCTCTGCCAGGCCATCCTTTTCCAGTGCATGCCAGGCATTCGCGACGAAGGCGCGAGTACGGGCTTCGGCGTCCGGCGCCGGGTCAAAGGCGACCACATCCCAGCCATTGGCCAGCGCACGAGAGATCCAGCCATTACCGATGACACCGGTTCCTACGACAGACAACTGGCTCATGCGACACCTCCAGCGGTTTCGAGTGCGGCGATATCGCCAGCGGTCTTGCCGGTGGACGGATCACGCAGCTTGAGGAATTCACGCGTCTCGGCCGGGGTCATCACGCTGGAACCCAGGTTCTCGATGATGCCGGAGGACTTCTCGACCAGCTGCGCGTTGGTCGCCATCACACCCTTGGACAGATAGAGGTTGTCTTCGAGACCGACGCGAGCGTGACCGCCCAGCAGCACGGCCTGTGCGACCATCGGCATCTGCATGCGGCCGATACCGAAGGCAGCCCAGTTGGAGTTTGTCGGCAGCTTGTTCTTCATCGCCACCATGGTCTCGGTGTCGGCTTCGGCGCCCCACGGAATGCCCAGGCACAGCTGGAACAGCAGGTCGTCGTCGAGCAGACCTTCCTGCTGCAGCTGACGGGCGAACCAGACGTGGCCCAGATCGAAGCACTCGAGCTCCGGCTTGACGCCAGCGGCCTGCACCAGACGAGCGTGCTCGCGCAGCCAGTCAGCGGTGTTGATGTAGACCATGTCGCCGAAGTTCAGGCTGCCGCAGTCCAGGGTGCACAGTTCCGGCAGCAGTTCCTGGATCGGCGCGTGACGCTCGGCCGGGGTCTGGATGTCGGTGCCCGGGCCACCACGAGTCGGGTCGTTGACGTCCGGAATCCAGTCGCCGCCACCACCTGCAGTGATGTTCATGACGATGTCGGTGTCGGCGGAACGCACACGGTCCATGACTTCACGGAAGTGCTCGGTGGAGTGGCTGATGCCGCCGGTCTCCGGATCACGCACGTGAATGTGAGCCACGCTGGCACCGGCCTTGGCGGCCGCGATGCAGTCATCGGCGATCTGCTTCGGCGTCACCGGGACATTCGGGTTCTTGCTGGCGGTATCACCCGCGCCAGTGATGGCGCATGTCAGGATAGTCTTGCGATTCATCGTTGGGCCTCACGTGTCAGAACACTTGTCTGCGGTAAGTCGCAGCGGCCATGTCACCAGACGTCGACCTGCACGTCCCGGTCGCATCGCCTCTGCACCTTTGTTGAACACAGTGTCGTGAAGTTGAGAGCTGCGAGATGATCAGAAGACGCCAGATACTTTGCGTTTTACGTCAACTTTGCTCAGGCCGGGCGCCAACCCGCCCTGATGGACACGAATGCATCGGTTAGACGCCTCGCGCCTGAGCCTATCGGGCTGCTCCTTGAGGAGGCACAGCTAGGGGGCTCATCTAAGCCGACGACACTCGCCTGGGCCATTTCCATCATTACCCTGTTGCTGCTCAACGCCATCATCGGTTGAGCCAGTTAGCGCAGTCAGCTGTATCTAGAACACCGGGCCTCATCGAGGCCCGGTGTTTTCGTTGGATTTTCGTCCATCAGCGGGGTATCAACACGGACCTGAGGCGTTTGTCATTTCCGTCAGCGTGCTTTCAACATCTGCGCATGTGATAAAGAAAGCAGGACGATTGAAGGGAAATCAGACATGCCTTCACGAATGGCAATATTGGAGCAACACCTGAGTGCCACGCCCCCTGCGAAGCTGAGCTTTGCCCCTGAACTCGAGAGAGACTTTGAGCAGTTCGAGCATCGTCGGCGGGTAAGCCGTGCCGTAATGGGTTGCTGGAGCCTGATCATCTTTCAGCTGATGTTCGTGCTCTATGACACCGTCTATGCGCCGATCGCGATGCCGGTGACAGAGAATCTCGCCGTGATGCTGCGCCTGTATGTCTGCATCGCACTCGCGATCCTCGTGCTGGTCCTCAAGAGCGAGGTCTGTCGTCCCGTCGGGCGCGAGGCGCTGCTGGTCGCGACCCTGTGGGGCGTGATCGGCCTGGCGGCGTGGCTGGCGGTGCGCGAGAACCACCTGCGCTGCTTCCTCGAACTCTATGCGCTGGGCGTGGTGCCACTGGTCGGTATCGTCTTGATGCAGCTGCGTTTTGTCTCGGCTCTGGTGCTGTCGGCAGGGGGGATGGTCATCGTGATCAGCGTGGCGCTAGGCGTAACGATGCCCTATGCCCATATGGACTTCGCGATTACCTTCGTCTTCATGGCGTTCTGCCTGTTTTCGCTGGTTGCCAGCTTTCGCATCGAGTTCTCGGCCCGTCATGCCTACCTGATGACCTCCATCGATCAACTGCGTCTGCAGGATGTCGAGTCGCGCAATGCCGAGCTGCAGGAAATGGCCAGCCTCGATCCCTTGACCCAGCTCTACAATCGCCGTCATCTGACTGAGGTGCTCAAGCAGCACCATGGCGATGCTCAGCAGGCAAAGAACGGCGTGTCAGCGTCCCATCCGGTACCACCGTTACCATGTCTGGCGCTGATGATGATGGATGTCGACCACTTCAAGGCCTTCAATGATCACTACGGACATGTTGCGGGCGACAACTGCCTGTATCAGATCGCCCAGGCCTTGCAGGAAACACTGGAAAGAGAAAGAGGCGCTGGCAACGCCGGTGCTCTCGAGGGGAAAGAGCCTGCGTTGGCCAGCGTCGTCCGCTTCGGTGGCGAGGAATTTACCGCCCTGGTGGCCGTGCGGGATCTCGAGCATGCGCGCAGTCTGGCCGAGGCAATGCGCTATGCCGTCAAGTCGCTTAAGCTGCCCCACCGCGAGTCGGAGCTCGGCGTCGTCACCCTGAGTGTGGGGCTTTGCGTCATCCCCTTGTCGCACCTGCTCGAGGGCGAGGGAATGGAGGATGAAAGCACGCGCGATATGGCGGTTGAGACGCTGCTCAGCTGCTGGGTCGATCAAGCCGACAAGGGGCTCTATCGTGCCAAGCGCCATGGCCGCAACCGTACCTGTGTGCAACGTGGCAACGGCCATGGCAAGGAGCGCGCTCAAGCCAGTGATGACCTGCGTGATGGTCTTCGCAATGGCCTTCATTTCGAGCGCCAGGCTGCGCCGCAGGGTGAGCGGCAGAATGCGCAGCACAATGAACAGAAGGCTGAGTTGCCTGATTACAGGCCGCCGATGGGTGGGGCGGGTCTGTCATGAGAAGTCAAAAGCGACTCCCCGGCGGCCGTGATGCGATGATGCCCGCGGCGGTGGCCGCCGAGCGCGGGGTCGTCGAGGGGCTGATCGACGGTCGCGGCGCGTCACGCTGGCGGCTCATGTTCCCTGACGCCCTCGAGACCCGGTATGTGGAAGAGACACGCGTCTCGCGCACGCGTGGCTTGCTGTATTCCGGCATCTTCGCCTTCGTGATGTATGCCACCTTCCTGATCAGTGACACCATTCATCGCAGTGAGGACCTGGCACTGGCCGCCATGCTGCGGCTGGGCTGTGTCTGCGTGGTGGCCATGCTGGTGCTGCCGCTGGTGCAGCGCGCGTCTTCCATGCGGCTCAAGGAATGGCTGATGACTGCGCTGGTGATCAACACCATGCTGGTCAGCGCCATCCTGTTGCAGCTCTCGCGCACCGAGCTTTCGCATGTCGATACGCTGTTGTTCGGCTTCTTTCCGATGGTCGGCAACATTCTCTTTCGGCTGCGCTTCCCTCAGGCACTGACGGCGTCGCTGACCTGCACGCTCATCATGGCCGGGGTGATCGTGTTGGAACCTGCCGGTCAGGAGGGGCTGGAACTGCTGGCGATGGTGATATTCGTCAGCACCACGGGACTTTCGCTATTGGCCAATTACCAGCTCGAGCACAATCAGCGGCAGGTGTGGTTGCTGCGCCAGCGTGAACGACTGTTGCTGGAGGAGAAGCGCGCTGCCGGTCAGCGCCTTACCCGAGAAGCCAACTGTGATGCACTGACGGGCGTCTACAACCGGCGTCACCTGGAACGGGATCTGGCCCAGCGCTGGGCGGACCTGACCCGTGAGAATGGGCTGGCGATCCTGATGGTGGATGTCGATTACTTCAAGACTTACAACGACCATCATGGCCATGTGGAAGGGGATCACTGCCTGCGGCAGGTCGCCGAGGCCCTCCAGGCCGCCATCGGCCCGCAGCCGGGCATGGTGGTGCGCTATGGCGGCGAGGAATTCCTGGTTCTGCTGGAGTCAGTGACCGAGCGGCAATTGCGGGCCTGCGCCGAACGCATCCGTCGCAAGGTGCGTGCGCTCAAGCTGATCCACCCCGAAAGCTCCGTGGCGAAAGTACTGACCGTCAGTGTCGGGGCGGTGTGCTACAAGGCTGAGCAGCACACCAACTTCACCGACCTTGTACGTGCCGCCGATGCAGCATTGTATGATGCCAAGCATCAGGGCCGTGATCGGTGTGTCGTGGGGTGAGTGACTGCCCCAGAGTGGTAGAACAGAACAAGAAGAAGAGGGCCAAGTAAGAGGTTTGGCAAAAAAGCAATCGAGGCATGTAAGCAAATAACATGTATTTTCGAAAGGGTACGTCTTTACATAAGACTATTTAATGTAAGTGCTCGAATCAGTGGGGAGCGGCCGATGGCAGCCAAGCTGGCTCGTCACTGATTTTGATTATCATTGGCCGTACCTGAAGCTCGGTATTTGGGTATCTTGATATGCGTCAATAAATACGGTTATGCAGAGAAAGAAAGGTGGCAAGTGGAAGTGATCTGAGTGAAAAATACGGAGATGCTGCCATGCAATATGGCGGGCCCTGTCACGCAGCATTTGATGATGATGGATACGGCCAGGCCTGCGGCAATACGTCATCGTGCATGTTAGAACGTTGTTTTCTATGCTCTGTATGTCAGTAAAAAGCATTGAGCCTGTCTATCGTGTGATCACGGCCTGACCGTGATATCGCTGTCACAGTGCGCTCTGTCTCTGGATGAGGCGCGCGCTGTGCAATCCTGAAGCTTGAAGTCGTGAGGAGTCGCCCATGGAACTGGATCCCGTGATGCTGTCGCGAATACAGTTCGGATTTGTCGTGTCATTCCACGCCGTCTTTCCGGTATTCACCATCGGTCTGGCATCCTATGTCGCCTTGTTGCACGGGCTTTATTACAAGACGGGCAATGCTGCCTGGGACCGGCTTGCCGCCTTCTGGGTGAAGGTATTTGCCGTGGTATTCGCCATGGGAGTGGTCTCGGGAATCGTGATGGCCTTCCAGTTTGGCACCAACTGGAGCAACTTCAGTTATGCCACCTCCAACTTCATCGGCCCGATGCTCAGTTATGAAGTTGTCACGGCCTTCTTCCTCGAGGCGGGCTTCCTCGGCGTGCTGTTGTTTGGGCGAGGCAAGGTGCCGGAAGGGGTTCATCTGTTCTCAGCACTGATGGTGGCACTGGGGACCTTCATCTCTTCGTTCTGGATTCTCTCCACCAATAGCTGGATGCAGACCCCGGCAGGCGTGGAGCTGGTAGATGGCCACTTCTTCGTCAAGGACTGGGCCGCTGCCATCTTCAATGCCTCCCTGCCGTATCGCTTCGCCCATATGGCGATCGCCTCCTTTCTGACTGGTGGCTTTGTCGTGGCGGGGGTAAGTGCCTGGTATCTGCTGATCAAACGCGATGTGGAAGCCAACAAGCGGGCCTTGTCCATGTGCATGTGGTTGCTGCTGGTACTGGCTCCGGCCCAGGCGGTGGTGGGTGACATGCACGGTATCAATACCCTGGAACATCAGCCGACTAAGGTCGCCGCGATGGAAGGCAACTGGGAGACTCAGTCGGGAGCGCCGCTGCTGCTGTTCGCCTGGCCGGACAAGGAAGCCCAGATCAACCATTTCGAGATCGCGATTCCCAAGCTTGCCAGTCTGATTCTGACTCATGATCCTGACGGTGTGGTGCCGGGGCTCAAGGAGGTCGCGCCTGACAAGCAGCCGCCGGTGTGGTTCGTGTTCTGGTCGTTCCGCGTGATGGTGGCGATGGGGCTCTTGATGATCGCCGTGGCTTTCATCGGTTTCTATCTGCGCCGCGGGGGCAGGCTCTATCACTCACGTCCTTTCCTGCAGACGCTGCGCCTGATGTCCATCGCGCCGTTCTTCGCGGTACTGGCGGGATGGTTCGTGACCGAGGCCGGACGTTCGCCATGGCTGGTCTACGAGATGATGACTCAGCAGGAGGCCGTTACGCCGTCACTCACCGGCGGAATGGTGCTGACCACCCTGATCGGCTACTTCCTGGTCTATCTGGTGGTCTTCGTGACTGGCAGCTACTACCTGACCCGCGTCATCCGCGGTGGCATGCAACCGGAACTGCCGCATGACGAAGTCGAGACCGCGATGCGTCCGCTGTCTGCCGCCCATGAGAGCCTGGATGACGATGCCAGCCGTACGGTGAGGAGTTGAGCTGATGGAAATGATCAATCTGACAATGATCTGGGCGCTGATCATCGGTTTCGGCGTCATGATGTACATCCTGATGGATGGCTTCGATCTCGGGGTGGGCATCTTGTATCCCTTCGCTCCTGACGAGCACGCCCGCGACGTGATGATGAACTCGGTCGCGCCCATCTGGGACGGCAACGAGACCTGGCTGGTGCTGGGCGGGGCCGGGTTGCTGGCCGCCTTCCCGGCGGTCTACACCATCCTGCTGCCGGCGCTGTATCTGGGGGTGTTTCTGATGCTGGCGGGGCTGATCTTCCGTGGCATCGCCTTCGAGTTCCGCTTCAAGTCCTCGCGCAATCGCCACTGGTGGAACATCGCCTTCAGCGGTGGCTCCTTCCTGGCGACCTTCTGTCAGGGCGTGGTGGTCGGTGCCTATATTCAGGGCTTCGCCACCGAAGGGCATGTCTACGTCGGCGGCGCCTTTGACTGGTTGTCCCCGTTCACCGTGATCACCGGGCTTGCGCTGGTGGCAGGTTATGCTCTGTTGGGGGCCACCTGGACCATCATGAAAAGTGAGGGCGAGGTGCAGGAGTGGGCCTATCGCATCACGCCGAAACTGCTGATCGCCGTGCTGGTCGGCTTCGGGGTCATCAGTCTCTACACCCCGTTCGTGGATGAGTACGTGCGGGAGCGCTGGTTCGATCATCTGGGCGTGTTCTGGGTCTTCCCGGTACTGGCGCTGTGCTGCGCGGCATTGATCTGGCGGGCCACCAGCAAGCGCCTGGAAGGACAGCCCTTCGTCGCGACCCTGGGCCTGTTCCTGTTCACCTACCTGGGGCTGATCTTCAGCAAGTGGCCGTACCTGGTGCCGCCGGACATCACCTTGTGGGACGCTGCCTCCGCGCCGGAATCGCAGTTGTTCCTGCTGTTGGGCGTGCTGTTCGTCATTCCGATGGTGCTGGGCTATACCGCCTGGAGCTATTGGGTCTTCCGCGGCAAGGTCAAGGAAGGTGGCTATCACTGAATCAGTCAAGTCCCCGGTCGGTAACGCTGATCGGGGCACCCGAAAATGCAGCCAGGCCGGCAGATGGCTGAGACAGCAGGCGACGCGAGAGCGTCGCCTGCTTGGGTTTGCGGCGTGCTTTGGCATCCTGGCCGGCGGCCTTACGGTCGCCCAGCTGGTGCTTGCCGCCTGGGTGATCAGCGAAGCCATCGCGTCTCCCGCCGCGCTGGGAGAGCTCATATGGCCCTTCGTCGGTCTGCTGGCGCTCCTGGGCGCGCGGGTACTGGCAACGGGTGGACAGGAGTTGTTGGCCCAGCGCGCAAGCCAGCGACTGCGTCAGGCCATTCGTGGTGAGGTGTTGACGGCACTCGAGATATTGGGGCCGGTCCGCGCTGCCCGTTATCACAGCGCCGAGCTCGCCCAGCGCTGGGTGGAGCAGGTCGAAGCGCTGGAAGGCTACTTCGCGCGCTTTCATGTGCAGATGCGTCTGGTAGTGATCACGCCGTTGCTGATATTGGCCATCGTGCTCAGTCAGGACTGGCTGGCGGCCATCCTGCTGGCGCTGACCGCACCGCTGATTCCGCTGTTCATGGCATTGGTCGGCATGGGGGCCGAGTCGCTCAATCGTGACCAGTTTCAGGCGGTCTCTCGGCTGTCGCGTCACTTCGTCGATCGGGTGCGTGCCATCACCACCCTGCGGCTGTTCGGGCTAGGGGATCTGGCGACTCGTGAGGTGACGCTGGTGGCCGATGATTACCGCAAACGCAGCCTGCGCACCCTGCGGTTGGCCTTCCTGTCATCGGCGGTGTTGGAGTTCTTTGCCTCGGTGTCCATCGCCGTGGTTGCTATCTACATCGGCTTCGGCCTGCTCGGCGACATCCCCATCGGGCCCGCCGATGAGCTGACGCTTTTCAGTGCGCTGGTGATCCTGCTGCTGGCGCCCGAGTTCTTCCAGCCGTTACGCACCCTGTCGCAGTTCTATCATGATCGCGCTGCGGCGCTGGCGGCCTCCGAGACGCTGATGGAGATTCTCGCGGCGGCCGATGCCGCGCCGCGGCGCCATGCCGACCCTGTGGCGAAGCCTGCGGCTGGTGACACGCCCGACTCAGCGACAGATGAGCTGTTGCGCCTGGCGGAGGTCTGTCTGAGCCACCCCGAGCGCGGTCAGGTGCTCGGGCCGCTGGATCTGGCACTGATGAAGGGCGAGGTGCTGGTCATCAGCGGGATGTCCGGGGCAGGCAAGTCGACGCTGCTTCAGGTGATCGCCGGGTTCGTGGCTCCGGACAGCGGTCAGCGTCAGATAGCCCCCTCCACGCGGCTTGCCTGGATGGATCAACGCCCGCTGCTGATGCAGGGCAGTCTGGCCGACAATCTGCGGATCACAGCCCCCGAGGCCAGTGACGCCGAGATTACCCTCGCGCTTGAGCGTGCTGGGCTGAAGGCTGAGCTGGCCGCCTTGCCGCAGGGCATCGACACGCCGCTTGGCGAGGGCGGACGTGGGCTGTCCGGCGGCCAGGCCCAGCGTCTGGCGTTGGCGCGGGTCTTCTTGAGCGATGCGCTGCTGGTGTTGCTTGACGAGCCCACCGCCAGTCTTGATGCCGAGACGGAACGTCATCTGATCGCGGGCTTCGAGGGATTGAGCGCGCAAGGGCGAACTCTGGTGATCGCGACCCACCATCCGGCGCTGATCGCCATGGCGACGCGACATCTGGTGCTGGAGGAGGGGCGAATCCTGCCAGTGACAGCCGGAGCGACGAGCCAACAGGAGGACGAGCGTGACACATCCCCAGACTGACAGTGTGACCTTGCGCGAGGCGCTTACGCGCCTGGCTCCCTGGTGGCGTCTGCATGATCGCTATCGCCGTCGTTTGATTCTCGGCGTGGTGCTTATGTTGCTGACTGCCTCTTCGGCAATCGGCCTGTTGGCGGTGTCTGGCTGGTTCATTACCGCGTCCGCCCTGACGGGGGCGGCGTTGGCCGCTGGCGCGGCCATGACACTCGATGTCTACACCCCGGGCAGCGGCATTCGACTGTTCGCCGTCGCGCGCACCGTGTCGCGCTATCTGGAGCGGCTCTACAACCACGACACCATCCTGCGTCTGCTGGCCAGTCTACGCGGCACGGCGTTTGCCGCATTGGTGACAATGGACCCCGCGCGGGTGGCGGCGCGGCGTTCCAGTGATTGGCTCAATCGCCTCACCGCGGATATCGACACTCTGGATGCGCTCTACCTGCGTCTGGCGGCTCCGCCACTGATGGCGCTGGGGCTGATCGCGGTCTTGGTGGGGCTGGTTGCTGTCTGGCTGCCGGTAACGGCGGCGTGGCTGGCGGGACTCCTCGTGCTGGGCTGGGCCTGGTTGACGCTGGGCCAGGCGCGTTGGGGGCTGGTTGCCAGTCGACGACGCGTCACGACCCTGGAGGCGTTGCGCTCGGCACTGATGGAAACGCTACGCGGTCAGGCGGAGCTTGAAGCTTATGCGGCGCTGGGCAGTGCCCGCCAGCGGCTGGACGAGATCGAATCGCGGCTGTTGAAGGATCAGTGGCGTTTGGCGGTGATCACGACCATCGGCAACGGGCTGGCCAGTCTGGTGATCGGCCTTGCGTGGCTGCTGTTGCTGGCGGCCGCCATGAAGGGGATGGCAGATGCGCGACTGGCACCGGCGGTGATGGTCATGCTGCCGCTCGCGGCCATGGCCTTAAGTGAAGGACTGGCGGGTTTGCCTGCTGCCTTCACCCAGGCTGGCGCCAGTCTGGGGGCTGCCGAACGTCTCAATGAGCTGTCCTTCGCCACTCGCGCGTTGGAGGGGCAGCAGGCTCTGGCCAGCGGTGCCATCCGGGTGCAGATACAGCAGGTGTCGTGGCGTTATCCCGGTGCCTGGTTCGAGGCGCTGCACGAGGTCAGCCTCGATATCGCACCCGGTGTCCAGATGGCCATCTGTGGGGCTTCCGGTGCTGGCAAGTCGACGCTGGCGGCCTTGCTGACCGGCCAGACTCGCCTGCAAAGCGGCAGCATCCTGCTCAATGATCAGCCCATCGAGGCCTGTTCGCCCGAGGCGCTTTCCCGTGCGGTGGGCTGTCTGACCCAGCAGGTGGAGCTGCTGGATGCCAGCCTTGCCGACAACTTGCGACTGGGCGCGCGTCAGGCCAGCGACGCGCAGGTCTGGCAGGCTCTGGAAGCGGTGGACCTTGCCGAGTGGGCACGCCAGTTGCCGCAGGGGCTCGCCACCCGAGTGGGTGAGGGCGGCCGGCAGGTCTCGGGGGGGCAGGCGCGGCGCCTGGGGTTGGCGCGTCTCGTACTGACGGACCCGGGATTGCTGATTCTGGATGAACCCTTTTCCGGCCTTGATGCGCGCACCACACAACGCATGGCGCAGCGTCTGGAGAGCTGGTTCAAGGCGCGGACGGTGATCTATCTGCTGCACGAGCATGACTTGGCTTCACCGCGCCCCGGTACTCAGCATATCACTCGGGTCTGGCACCTGGAGTATTGAGGGCGGCGGAAGACGCCATGTAAGGTAAAAGGCCTCCCAAAGGGAGGCCTTTTCTTTGCTCAGGCATGGTATCAAGTACTGGCCTGCAGTCATCAGTCCCAGTCGGGCGCGAAGTCCGGGTTGGCGATACGTTCGCCGCGGTCCAGCTCGGCAATCTTGGCCATGTCCTCGCCGGTCAGTGTCAGCGAGAAGGCCTCGAAGTTGCTCTTGATGTTCTTCGCCTTGGTAGAGGACGGGAAGGTGACGATGTCCTGCATATTGATCCATGCCAGCGCGATCTGCGCGGGGCTTACATCGTGGCGTTCGGCGATGGCCTTGAGGGTGTCGTCATCCATCACCTTGCCGACAGCCAGTGGCATGAAGGCGGTGACCTGAATACCCAGCTCGTGGCACTTGTCGAGTACCTTGCGGTTCTGCAGGAAGGGATGCACCTCGACCTGATTGGTCATCAGCTCGTCACGCCCCAGAATGCCCACGGCGCGTTCCAGTTGGGCACAGGTAAAGTTGGAGACGCCGATGTGACGGGTCTTGCCTTGAGCCTTGAGCTTGGCGAGTGCCGGCAGGTAATCCTCCATCGCGACTTCGTCATTTGGCGACGGCCAGTGGATCAGCAGCAGATCGACGTAGTCCATCTTGAGCTTTTCAAGGCTTTCCTCGACGCTCTTCTCAAGATCACCGGGCTGGAGGCGGTCGTACCAGATCTTGGTGGTGACGAACAGCTCGCTGCGGGGGATGCCGCTGTCGGCGAGCACCTGCCCCACTTCGGCTTCGTTACCGTAGAACTGGGCGGTATCGAAATGACGATAACCGGCGTCCAGCGCCGCCTTCATGCTTTCACGCAGGGTGTCGCCTTCCAGACGGAAGGTGCCAAAGCCGGGATTCGGTAGGGTAGTCGACATGCGGTAACTCCTGTTGACGTTCCGCCGAGTGCGGCGGGGACGTTTCCATGTGTTGTGTCGTGTTTACTGGGGCTGTGAAACTGGCGCGACAATGGCGTGCCTACGCATCAGTCATGTGCCGGTTGCGCAACAATCCCGCGCCGCCCGCCATGCGCGTCATTCGTTGGCCGTGATCACGAATTTCAGGGCGCGACGCTCACCACTCTTCAGTTCGGCGAGGCAGGCCGGCAGCGCGGTGAACGGCTCGATGCAGGGCGCCGGCTGATTCATGGAGCCATCGGCGATCGCTTCGAGCAGACCTTCCCCCGCCTCGACCAGGCGTGCCCAGTCCTCATCGTCACCCGCCCAGTGCAGCGCACCCAGCGCGACTTCGTGCTGCGAGATGGCGCGATCGAAGGCCGGTGCGGCCGCCTGCTCTAGACGGTCCTGGATGCAGACGATGTGGCCATTGGCCCCCAGATGGCGGGTCATCTTCTGGGCGTGATCGCCATTGACAGTGTCGATCACGGCGAAGACCGGCGCGTCCAATTGCTCGGCGTCCGCAAGCGTCTCGTCGGCGCCCAGCGCCTTGAGGTCCGCGTGGCGCTTCTCGGAGGCAACGCCAATGACGTGGAAGTTGCGCTGTCTGGCCAGCTGGATCAACCAGCGGCCTACACTGCCGGAGGCGCCGGTGATCAGCAGGCGTCGGCCGGCCTTGATGGGCAGCTTCTCGATGGCAAGCCAGGCGGTCAGCGCCGGGCACGGGAAGGCGGCGGCGTCATTGAAGCCCAGGGAGATGGGCAGGCGCATCACGGCGCGCGCCGGGACACGCAGGCGTTTGCTGAAGGTGCCCGGCCCCGCCAGGGTGGTGTGGACCGCGATGCGATCGCCCGGCGATACGTGGCGGACATTGGCACCGCAGGCAATCACCTCGCCGGAGGCATCGACGCCGGGTATCTGGCCGGCTTGCCACAGCTCGCTGTCCATCGCCATGAACTTCCAGTCGACGGGATTGAGGCCGATGGCACGCGTGGCGATTAGTACCTCGTCGTCACCCGGGGCGCCGATGTCCACTTCTGACTGCTCGAGCGACTCAGGCTTTCCCGGGCCTTGCCATATCCAGGCGGGCACCCGGGTGGCGCTGTGACTGATGTTTTGCGGGGTGGTCTGTGTGGAATCTGACATGGGATCTCCTTGCAAGCGTGAACGGTGAATCCTTTCCGCCATGGCGGGGGCAGATCTGTGTGAACCATCAGCCCTCATGAAAAGTGCGGCAGCACCTCACGCCCCAGTTCCTCGAGGGTTTCCGTGAGCGGGCGGCGATTGCGACGCAGGTGGAAGCCGATGTGATTCACCCCAGCGTCCTGCATGGCCGACAGTTCTTCCATGAGGGCAAGACGGCCACTCGACAACCCGAAGCGATGACGACGCACCGGGGCGTGCGGATCTTCTTCCAGATTGAGGTGGATGAAACTGACGTAGGGTTTGTCACCGGCGACCTGACGCCAGAGCGCCACGCGGCGGATGTGGTCCTCCGGCGTGCCCGGGTAGGCCAGCCAGCCGTCCATCTCGCGGCCGATCCACTCCGGCGTCTGCTGCGAGAGCCCGGCACTCAACAGCGGCGGGCGCGTTGCGGCAGGCAGGATGGCCTGACCTTCACGCAGGGCATCATCCGCCTGGCCCTTGATGACATCCACCGCGTGACGGAAGGCGGCGCCACGGGTCGCGAACTCCTCGCCGAACAGTGGATATTCCGCCGGTCGGTCGCCACTGGCGACGCCCAGCAGCAGGCGGTCTTCGCTCAGGGCCTGCACGCTGGCGGCGGCCTTTCTCACCAGCCACGGCTGGCGCAGCGGCAGTACCGCGGCGGCAGTGCCCAGTAGCAGGTTGTCGGTGTGACTGGCCAGATAGCCCAGGTAGGTGAACAGCTCGAAGACCTGACCGGCATCGCCGAAGGCGGGGTCGAACAGCGGCACGTCACGCAGCCAGGCGGCGCGGAAGCCGAGCCTGTCGACCTGTTTGATCAGCTCGGCATGGGCGCGCATGTCAGGCACGCCGAAGGGCGTGAAGGGGGCTCTGTCAGTGCGGACCCAGTCATTGTCGAGAGGCAGTTCGACGCCCAGGGTCAGGGGGCCTTGGGTGAGGCGATCCAGCGGGCGGGTCGGGGAGATCATGATGGACTCCTTCAGCAAGTGGGTATGTAGACGACGGTGCCCCCGAGCCAGCAGGCTGAGCTGTCGGAATCGGGGGCACGTCGTGATGGCATTAGGCTGCGGGCGGGCAGGTGACGAGTCAGGCGGTCGCGATGGAAGACGCGTGACGCTTGTCGAGGCGACCGGCCAGCAGGGTCAGCAGCAGGGCAGCGGTGACGATCAGCGCGCCGATCCAGGCGGTGTCGGTCAGTGCCATCGAGGAGACCACCTGGCCACCGACGATGGAGCCCAGCGCGATGCCGATGTTGAAGGCGGCGATGTTGAGGCCGGAGGCCACATCAACGGCCTGCGGCACGAAGCGTTCGGCCTGCTGCACGACGTAGACCTGCAGGCCCGGCACGTTGCCGAAGGCGAAGGCACCCCAGATCAGGATGGTGATCACGGCGGTGATCGGGTTGGCGGCAGTGAAGGTCAGCACGCCGAGGATGACGATCAGGCCACCAAAGATCAGGGTCAGGGCGCGGATCGGGCCCATGCGGTCGGCCAGCTTGCCGCCCTGGATGTTGCCGATGGCGACCGAGACACCGTAGACCAGCATGATCAGACTGATGGCGCCTTCATTGAAGCCACTGACGTCCTGCAGCAGCGGGGCCAGATAGGTGAAGGCCGTGAAGGTGCCGCCGTAGCCGAGAATGGTGATCAGGTAGACCAGCAGCAGGCGCGGATGGGTCAGCACCTTGAGCTGTTGGGCGAAGGTGGCCGGTACGTTCTTCTTGAGATTGTTGGGCACCAGGATGGCGCTGCCGATCAATGCCAGCAAGCCTAGGAGCGAGACCACGAGGAAGGTGGCGCGCCAGCCGAAGTGCTGACCGATCCAGGTGCCCAGCGGCACGCCAGTGACCAGCGCCACGGTCAGGCCGGTGAACATGATGGCGATCGCACTGGCTTCCTTGTCCTTGCTCACCAGGCTTGTCGCGATGGTGGAGCCGATGGAGAAGAAGACCCCGTGGGCCAGGCCAGTCAGGATGCGCGCCGTGATCAGCGAGCTATAGCTGGGTGCCTGCCAGGCCAGCAGGTTGCCGGCGATGAACAGTGCCATCAGCCCCAGCAGTACCAGCTTTCGATTGAAGCGGCCGGTCATGGCGGTCAGCACGGGGGCGCCGATGGCGACACCGACGGCATACAGGCTGACCAGCAGGCCAGCGGAAGGCAGAGAGACGCTCAGATCCTGAGCGATGGTGGGTACCAGTCCGACGATCACGAACTCGGTGGTCCCGATGGCAAAGGCGCTCAATGTCAGCGCCAGCAGGGCAAGGGGCATGGCAGTTCTCCATCAGCAATGGGTGGGTCTTGGATGCTGTGCAGTCTGCCGTGAGATACCTTTGTGATAAACGCGCGAAATAATGAAAGACTTTTGCAGTTTTCGTAAAGACGACTCTTGAGGGCTTCTTTTCCTCCCATCCTTGCAGCGGCTGTCCCTGTCAGCTTGTGTCCCCATATCGAGCGCGATTTCGTGTCACGTGGCGCCACTGGCTGATTCAACAGGGCGAGTCAACAGCGGGATTCAACAGGGCGAGTCAACAGCGGGATTCACCAGGGTGACTCCACAGGGCAGGGCACAGCGGCTACACTGCGTGCCGAGAATTTCATTCACTCCCTGTTCACATCGGAGATCGTCTTGGCCGCGCCTGACACCCCGTCTTCCTCTCAGTCTGATGCCCGGACTGCAGAGACTCCCTGTTCCTTGCCGCGCCTCGTCATGCCCTCGACCTGGCGGGGCTGGAGCCTGCTGGTGATCTTCCTGCTGCTGGTCGTGATGGGTATCTGGCCGGTGATCGGCTGGATCAATCAGCAGACCCTGTTGTGGGGCATGCCGTCATTGGTCATCTGGAGTTACCTGATCATCTTCGCCTGCAGCGGCGCGATGCTGCTGGGCAACTGCCTGTTGCGCCGTCGCCACGGTGACGACGCGCTGACGAAAGGCCCGTGGGCCAAAGGCCTGATGACCAAGGACCCGCTGGCGAATGAGACGGAGGCGCCGCGTGATTGATCCGCATGCCTTTTCGCCCGTGCATGACAGCGTGCCCTTGCTGGTCACCCTGGGGTATGTCGTCCTCGCCATGGCCATCGGTCTCGGGGGGCGGGGCGGCCGGCGCATGGACACGCTGGAGCAGTGGGGAGTTGCCGGGCGCTCGATGGGGCCCGTGACGCTCTATCTGTTGATCGCCGCCGGCAGCGTCAGTGCCTACACCTTCATGGGCGCGCCGGGCTGGGCCTACAGCAAGGGCGTGCCGGTGTTCTATGTCGCCATCTATCTGGCCTATCTGGCGCTGGTGGCCTGGTACTTCGGCCCCAAGGTGTGGAAGTTCGGTGAGCAGTTCGGGCATGTCACCCAGGCAAGCGCGATCGCGGACCGTTATCAGAGCCCTCTGCTGGGGGCGCTGTCGGCGCTGGTGATGTCGATTGCCTCTATCGCCTATGCGGTCCTGCAGACCATCGGCTCGGCCTACATCCTTCTGGTGATGAGCGGCGGGCGCATTCCGCTCTGGGCTGGCGTGTTGCTGGTGCTCAGCGCGATCGCCGTCTATCTGTTCGTCAGCGGCCAGCGTGCCATCGGGCGCACCAATGCGTTCCAGGGCGTGTTGATGCTGGTCGTTGCCTGGGCAATCGGCCTTTGGGCGGCCTATCTCTCTACCGGCGAATGGGGCTTCAGTGGCGTGTTCACGCGTCTTGAGGCCAGCGATCCGGAGTATCTGCGTCTGCCCGGCGCCGGCGGTGACATGAGCTTCAGCTTCTGGACCACCTCGATCATCGTCTCGATGCTGTCCTTCATGCCGCCGGTATGGACCCAATGGATGAGCGCCGCCTCCGCCGGCACCATCCGCCGCAGTGCCAGCTGGCTGCCGACCTACTATGTGGTGATCCTGCCGCTGGTGGTGGTCGGCTTCATCGGTATCTACAGCCTGCCGGAACTTGCGCGCGCCGACACCGTGGTGCTCGAATACGCGATGGCCAACATGCCGGTCTGGCTGGTGGGTCTGCTGGGTGCGGGCACGCTGGCGGCCTCGATGTCCTCCAGCGAACCCTTCATCCACTCGGTGGCCCTGAGCTTGAGTCGCGATGTGCTGCAGCCGGGTCTGAAGCTTGATGACCAACGCGCTGGCAAGCTGGCGCGCTGGCTGATCTTCCCGGTGATGTTCCTTATCGTGGCACCCTTGGCGATCTGGGAGCCGGGCAATCTGGTGATGATCCTCTTGATCGGGCTGGGCTTTGCCTCTCAGGTATTGCCGGCATTTCTAGGCATGTTCTTCTGGCCGCGTGCTTCGGCGTCAGGTGTCATCAGCGGCATCAGTGCCGGCTTCGTGGTCACGGTGCTGTTTACCGTCGTATGGCCGCATCCGCTGGGCCTGCATGCCGGTTTCTGGGGGCTGATGCTCAACCTGCCGGTCTTAGTGCTGGTGTCATTGCTGACCCGGCCGGTGGATGAGGCGGTGACGTTGCGCTTCTTCCGCATCGCCGCCCCTTGGAGTCTCAAGCGCTGATAAGCAGCCTGGTAGGTCATGGCGGAGTGATGTCGGGGGGCATCACTCCGCTGATAACCGAGCGTTTGGCTCAAGAACAGTTGTCTGAAATATGTTGACAGACTTTGCGTATGGCGAGGTTGTGAACGATTGTCACGTTTGTATCTGATTGCTTAACGATCTGAATCGCCACACCTAGAATGAGCTCATTGATTGTCACTCCTCTTGGAGGGGATGTTAATGAATGACCTGATGGTGCAGGTGGAACGACAGATACAGCATAAGGGCGGTCTAGGAGTGCGTTTCCCGGTCGAGATTGAGGCCCGCTTCGAGCAGGATATTCATCAGGCTCGTAGTCATAAGCTCGCCTTGATGGGGTTGGTGGCGATAGTTATCTATGTGTTGTTTCTGTTCAATGACTGGTATTTGCGGCCGGACCACATGCGGGAAGCCATCGTCATTCGCGTCGGGGTCATGACACCCATCACCTTGGTCGGCCTCTACGTGCTCAAGCGTGGCGTTTCACCGATTATGCGTGAGATGTTGATGACTGGGTTCATCTGCCTCGCGATGATTTTGACTGCCTTGTTGCTTCAGGTGTCAGCCTCTGCGCATTCCTTCCTCGACCTGTTCGCACTCGGTCTTATCGTGCTGGTGGGCAATGTCCTGTTTCAGCTGCGCTTCTGGTATGCCCTTTGCTCCTCGATCTTTCATTCCAGCGTGATGCTGTATCTGGTTACCACGCATCCCACGCCTTCCGATTCGGCGGGCTTGATGGCCTTCATGGTGTTCTTTTCCATTACTCTGTTGTCGATCATTACCAATCTACGCAGCGAAAAGGCCGAGCGTCTTGCCTACCTGTTGCTGCTGCGCGAGCAGCTCAGGGTCGAGGAGTTCACTGAAAAGAGTGAAGAGTTTCGGCGTCTGGCATCGATCGACCCCTTGACCGAAGTCTATAACCGGCGTCACTTCGACAGTCTCGTGAACTCCCTGCTCGGTAAGCAGGCCGGCAGTCGACTCCAGTGCGCTGTGGCCATGATCGATGTCGACCATTTCAAGGCCTACAACGACCACTACGGCCACGTGAAAGGGGACCAGTGCCTCAAGCGTATCGCGACGGCCATCTCTGAAAGTGTGCACCCCGATGTCGATATCGTGGCGCGTTTCGGGGGTGAGGAGTTCGTGGTGCTACTTCCATTTTGTACATCGCAGCAGGCACTGGCTCGCGCAGAAGAGATTTGCCGCCATGTTCGCGACCTGGAGCTTTCGCACGCGGGGAATTCACGCCACGATATTGCCACCGTCAGTATCGGGGTTTCTGCCACAGGCACCGGCCAGAACTGCAGCTTCGAGACCCTCCTGAAGCAGGCGGATGAGGCGCTTTATCGTGCCAAGGCCTCGGGGCGAGATCGCTGCGAGCTGTTTGCTCAGCAGAATCAGCAAGCGCTGGGCCGAGCCTTCGCCGGCTAGCGTCGTGGTGATGTCGTGATGTCGTGGTGTCGTTGTGGAGTCTGGGTCGAGCGCCCAAGGGGGTGTGCGCTCACGTCTTGTGTGACAGCCCCAGCTGCTGGCGAAGCCACGGCAGCATGATCTGCTCTGCCTGATGCGCCCGTGCTCCGGGGTAGACCAGATGGAATCCCTGGCCCTGATCCGGCAGGCCACATAGGGTGACCAGTTGCCCCTTCGCGATGCCTTCCGCCGCCATCAGTCGCGGTGTCAGCGCGATACCTTGATCCGCCAGAGCGGCATCGATCGCGAGACTGGTGTGATTGACCCAGAGGCGATCGGCCTTTTCCAGGCCCGAGAAGTGTGCCGCAAAGGTATGCCACCCCTGATGACTGTCCTCGATCAATACGCACCCGCGCATATCGAGCCTATCCAGTCGCTCGCCCAGCTGTTCCCGATAGCCGGGACTGCAGACGGCGATACGCTCAAGCCCCGTCAACCATATCGCCTTGAGTCCGGCGTTATGCTGGCCATGGCCATGGCCCTGGCGGATGGCGAGATCGACCCCGTCCTGATGCAGATTCGAAAGCCCCTCGCTTGCGTGTACCCGCAGTTGCCATTCGGGGTGTGCGTGGCGAAAGCTTGCCAGACGGGGCATCAGCCACTTGGCGGCAAAGGAGGGCGGTACGCTCAATGACAGGGTGGTGTCAGCGGGGTCATGGCTGGCTGGCATCGCTCACGGCCTTTATCAGTTGGGGATTGCCACTCTGCTGCTGCTCGATGTCATCGATCTTGAGGGTATCCTGGCGCTGAGCAACGATGGCGTTGCTTTGACCGGGCTGGTAGTCGGCCTCGAGAGCTCGAATCACTCGGCGCGATGATCAACACCCGGGATCACGACTGAGGCCGCAGCAGAGAAGCACGACTGAGCATCGCAACTGCATCTCACAACTGCATCTCGCGATAGTGATGGGGAATGATCCAACGCCTGATGCTGCACCCTGCCTGTGAGCGGGGTGCAGCATCGTGTTTCAGCCGGTGTGGCCTGTCTCACCCCTGTGCCACTTACCTCAAGTGCCTGACACGGGTAAGGTTGAGGCAAATGGCCACAGGTTGATGAAATTTGCCTCATGTCTGAACCGCAGCCCGACCCCTCTGAATCCTCTGGGCTTTCAGAACAGCCCGCGCCATACCGCAAGCCTCCTCTAGCGTCGGAGCCTCTCTCTGCACCGTATCCGCGCCCGGATTCACCGCCGCTGCTGGCGCCGGGGGCCGCCGAGCACACGCTGAATGTCTGGTTGGTGCCGCGCTTCTCGATGTTGACGTTGTTTTGTCTGCTGGAACCGCTACGGGTAGCCAATCGCTTCGGACGGCCGCTGTTCGCCTGGCGTCTGCTGTCCAGTGATGGCGAGGCTGTCGTGGCCAGCAATGGCGTGCGCATCGACGTCGATGGTGCCTTGTCGTCTCTGGTCAATGAGATGCCGTCGGGTGGCCAGAGTGGGGCGCAGAGGCGCTTGATGGTGGTGTCATCCTACGGGCCGGAAGTCAGCGTCGGCAGCCAGGCGCGTGGCGTGATTCGTCATCTGGCAGCCCACGGCGCCTGGTTGGGAGGGTTGGATACCGCCCCCTTCATTCTGGCGCGCGCCGGGGTGCTCGCCGGTCATCGGGTTGCCCTGCACTGGGAGAGCGTGCCGGCCTTTCGCGAGGAATTCCCTCAACTCGAGATCAGTCAGGCCGACTATGAATGGCAGGGCGAGCGGCTGACGGGGTCTGGCGGCGCGGCCAGTATCGACATGATGCTGGCGTGGATCGAGTTTCTGTACGGGCCGTCGCTGGCGGACGCCGTCGGGCGGCAGCTGGTGCATCAGCGCGGGCATCTGGCCACGCCTGCAGCTGTCAGTACTCGAGACGATTCGCTGCCACGCAGTGTGGTCAAGGCGCTGGCCGTGATGGAGGCCAACCTTGCCCAGGTGCTGACGATCCCCGACATCTGCCGTCTGGTCGGTCAATCCCAGCGCCAGTTGACGCGTCTGTTCATGACGCATTTTGAGGAAACGCCCAAGCAGCGCTATCTCGGCATGCGCCTGGATAATGCACGGTGCGTATTGGCCGACAGCAGTCGCAGCGTTTCCCAGGCGGCTCTCGGCGTCGGGTTCACGCATCTGGCGCACTTCTCGCGTGCCTATCGCCAACGATTCGGTGAGCCGCCCAGCGCGACTGCCCGCCGTGGTCAGGCCACGTCCTGAGGCGGGTCATCATCCTGCGCCCCTCAAGGCGGCACGGATGATGTTGAGAGCGCAAAAAGAGCCGCAAAAGGGAGTATGATCGCGCCGCTGCGCCGAAACGCCATCGCAGTAGACGACTTGGCAGAGGGTGCCATCACGATTCGCGACAAGCATATACGCCATTGTTTCATGCGCACGCCAGCGCACTGCAGGAGGTTTCACGAGAATGAACTGGATAACCTGGCTCGATCTGGCCGGTGTGATGATCTTTGCCCTGACCGGTGTCGTCGTGGCGTGCCGTTCACGCATGGACCCGATCGGCATGCTGGTGCTGGGCGCCGTGACCGGTATCGGCGGTGGTACGCTGCGTGATCTCGTGCTGGGGATCGGCCCGGTGTTCTGGGTCGAGCAGCCGATCTATCTGTGGGTCATCCTGTTGACGGTGCTGGTGGCGACGCTCGGCTTTCATTATATCCATCGCCTGACGCGGGTTTTCCTGCCGGTCACCGATGCCTTCGGGTTGGCGCTGTTTACGGTGTTGGGCGCACACAAGGCGCGCATGCTGGGTGTGGATGGCATAGTGGCTGTCTTGATGGGCACCATGAGCGGCGTGGCGGGTGGCATGATCCGCGATGTGCTCGCGCGCCGTGTGCCGATGGTGCTGCGTCAGGAAATCTACGCCTCCGCGTCGCTGGCGGGTGGCATTCTCTATATCGCGCTTCTCGAGGCGGGCGTTGGCCTGGCGTGGGCCACTGGCGCTGCCATCTTGCTGATACTGGCGATTCGCCTGCCGGCGATCTATTGGCATCTGACCTTGCCGACCTTTGCCTGGGTGATCATTTCGCCTCCTCCGCTGGCTTCGCAGCCCGCAGGACATGGGCATGGTCCATCCTTATCGGGAGGAGAGGGCAATGGCACGGCATCTGAGGATAGGGTCGATGGTACGGCGGCTGAGAAAGGTGGGAATTCGCACGCACCAATCGAGGACAAGCCTTCTCGGCGCTCGGAATTCGCGACGACGCTGGGCGGCTCGATCGGCACCAGCGATGTTTCCCCTTCGGATCAGTTGGAGACGCCTCCTGCGCCACCTTCATTGCCGCGGCGCACGCCCAAGGCACGCGTCAGGATGCTGCGCCCCGGAGAGCGTCGGCGTGGCGGGTTCTAGGCGATCCTTTTGCTGGGTGATTTTATCGGCAAGCAATATTGCAAAAGCGATCCTGATGCGGATGATTATTGTGATTTCTGCAAAGATGCATGGGACCATGCATCTTGCACTTTCAAGGAGATCACAGCATGCGCAGCCGTTCGGATGACCTCGAGTTGCTACTGGCCGTGGTGGATAGCGGGGGCTTCAGCGCCGCCGCCAATCGGTTGAACATTCCGGTGGCCAAGGTATCGCGGGCCATCCAGCGCCTGGAAGGTGAGCTGGAAACGCCGCTGTTGAATCGCACCACACGCAGCGTGGCACTGACGGATGAAGGACGCGGCTTCGTCGAGCGCGTGCGCGAGGGGCTGCTACTGCTCGGCAGTGCCGAAGAGGCTCTGTTGCAGCAGCGCGATCAGCCCAGTGGGCGGCTGCGCGTCGATGCCGCGAGTCCCTTCGTGCTGCATCAGCTGGTGCCATTGGTCGCGGAGTTCTCCCGTTGCTATCCCGGCATCGCACTGGAGCTGTCAGCGGCTGATGACATCATCAATCTGCTGGAACAGCGTACCGATGTGGCCATCCGTATCGGCGAGCTTGATGACTCCACACTGCACGCCAAGGTGCTGGGCCGCTCCACGTTGCATCTGGTCGCAAGCCCCGCCTATCTGGAAGAGCATGGCGTGCCGTCCAGTGTCGCGGCGCTGCAGACCCATCAGCTGCTGGGTTTCCTGCCGCCCAGTCGTCTCAATCGCTGGCCGCTCAAGGGTTACGCACAGGGTTTCGACACGACACCTCATCTGCCGACCACCAGTGGCGAAGTCATGCGTCAGCTGTGCCTGGCGGGGCATGGTATCGCGCTGATCTCGCGCTTCATGCTCGGCAATGACCTCAAGACCGGCGCTCTGGTGGAAGTGTTGCCCGGCCAGATCCAGAGTCCCAATCCCCGCGAGCAGATCCAGGCGGTCTATTACCGCAACAGTACGCTGTCGCCGCGTATCAGCGCCTTCGTCGAGTTTCTCGCCCCCCGCCTGACGCTGTGAGTGGCTGATGTCTGGCGCCCCAGACTTGCCCTGACAATAGCGGATAAAGGGGCGCTGATTTGTCCTGGCACAGAGTTTTAACGATTATCCCGCACCTGAAGCATGGCAGTGGAGTTGGGCTGATTTAAATAAAGTTTATAATCTCTTGATGAAATCTGTTTATTGACGCATGTTGCATGGCGTATTTCACGGGCAATAGCGATATATTGGGCTGACAAGGATGTAATCAGCGCTTCAGGGACGAGCAGATGATAGCCAAGGAAAAAGAGGCCTACAGTGGCGACGATGAGCGCGCCAGGTACGGTCACCGCCAGGAAGAGGATGTGGCCTTCCATCTACGGCGTGCCTTCGGGGACGACCCCGAGGTCGTGATCTTCAATGATCTGCGGCTGAAATACGGTGAGGAGAATGCCCAGATCGATCATCTGGTCATGCATCCCTTCGGCTTCATCATCATCGAGTCGAAAAGCATCACTGGTGAAGTCAGGGTCAATGCGGCAGGTGAATGGCAGCGCAGCTATCGGGGAAATTGGTCTGGGCTCAGGTCACCACTGCGTCAGGCGGAATTGCAGCAGGATATTCTCAAGCGCCTGTTGATCGAGCATCGCGCTCGTTTGATGAACAAGACCCTGGGGTTGCAAGGCGGCTTTGCCGGTCGACAATGGAAAGTACTGTGCGCTGTCTCGAGCAATGCTATCGTGCACCGTGACGATATGGCCAAGGGGGTCTCGGCTCAAGTGGTGAAGCCGGAGTTTCTCCACGAGCAGGTCAGTGGTCTGATTGGGGCGCGTTCGATGGTCAAGCGTGCCTTGCTGTTCGATACGCGTCCGGAGTTCACCAAGGATGAGCTTGAGCGTGTCAGCGAGTTCCTGCTCAAGCAGGACGCTCGTTCGCGTCGCGCGCATGCCGTCGAGACCGTCCGCCGCGAGGTGAGTCGTCGCCCGCAGCCGGCAGCGAAGACGACAGACGCCGCTGACAGTACCGCGAGTCGATGGGCGGTCAATGAGGGTAGTCTCCGCGAATCTGACAGCAAAGCCCTCGCCAGCAAGACCCTCGGTAACAAAGATCTCGGTAACAATGGCGCGGGCTACAGTGCTCATGGCGACAATGCGCCTGGCAGTCATGAGCTTGACGGCCAGGAGCGCTGTAATAAGAAGCCGCGCGCCATGGCCAGTCAGGGAGGCGATTCAAGTGCAGTGCCAGTTGCCGCCCTCGGAGCCACGGCAATCAATGAGGCGAAGGCAAGCGTCGAGAGCGTCGCTAAGCCAAAAGCTGAAACCAGAGCCAAAACACCAGCCCCGCCAGCCGAGGCACTTGTCGGGTCGCCAGTGTCTGAAGCGTGCCTGGGCTCGCCACAGTTGAGCGAGCATCTCGACAGAATCACCGCACGCCTGAAGGCTTCCGCTGCCACGCAAGCGTCACCGGAATTGCGTGTCCAGTGCCAGAAATGTCAGGAAAAGGATGCACTGCTGGGGCGCTACGGCCCCTACGGCTATTACGTCAAATGTCAGGTCTGCAATGCCAATACATCACTCAAGCAGGGCTGTCCGGCCTGCGAGCATCACAGCGTACGCCTGAGCAAGTCCGGGGCGGTCTACTCGGGGCATTGCCCGCAATGTGAGCACGAGTTCGTGATATTCCGACAGCCCGATTGATGTGGTGCCTTGCAGACAGACAGCGACAGTACGACAACGGCAGAATGTCGACGACAGCATGAAGCGGCAGCCCTCGGGCTGCCGTCTTGCGTATTGCGGTCATGAAACTCGCATTGGCGGCTTCATTTCCCCCGAGCGGCTGCTGCCTGGCGTTCCAGCCAGTCGATCACCAGCGGCCAGTGGCTGTCTCGATGTTGGCGGCGGAAGAACCCCATATGCCCGATGGGCCCCGTAGCGTGTTGGCGTGGGTCGATCTGATGGCGCTCCAATGTGGCTTGCGTGAAATAGCCGATCAGCAGATCAATGCCTGGGGTCGTCGCCCAAGGGTCATCGTCAAAGCCCAATACCAGCAACGGCTGGGTGACTCTGGCGAAACGGCGCTCGGCCTGCATGGAGGGATCATCGAAGAAGTAGCGTGGCAGGCTGGTCCAGCGGCTCCACTCAAGGGCGACGCCACGGGGCAGATTCTCGCCGATGCCGAGCCGCCGCCCCGGCACATAGCCCAGGGTGTGCGACGTCAGTGGACCGATCACCTTGAGCAGGGCCGTGACCCGAAGGCGCTCGCCAAGCGGCTTGATGAAATGCAGGCAGCCTGCGTGGGAGGCCACCAGCGCCGCGGCACTCAGCAGGCGGCTCGAGTCACTCAGGCCCACGGCGTGACCACCGATGCTGTGGCCCACTGCCAGAAGCGGCAACTCTGGCCAGCGCTGTGCGGCCCAGCGGGTCACGCCCTCGACATCCTGATCGATCCAGGTGGACATGCTGGCGGCGAAGCCACGCAGTGTGGGAGGCGCCGAGCGGCCGATGCCGCGATAGTCGTAGCGGACCACATGGAAGCCGTGGCTGGCCAGCGCCTGCGCGAAGGCGCGATAGATGGACTGCGGCACGCCAGTGGCGGGGTGGAGAAGGACGACGCCCTTTACGCTGGCGGGATGCAGCTCAGGCTCATGCACGCTCGCCGCGAGGCGATAGCCATCTGCCGCCGCAATCTCGCACTCGTGTTCACCACTTGAGCGGGCGGGGTGTTGTGCTGTGTCGTGATTCTGTGGCGCTGTTGAAAGCGCCCTGGCAGTAGCGGGGCAGGTATCCGGCAAGCGTTCGGTCATAGCGATCTGGTCTCTTTTTATTTTGGGCTGACTTGACACGCTGCTGGTCGGTGCAAATTCAAACGTTTGTTTGTCGTCAGTATTGTTCAGTCATCCTGAAAGTGTCCAGAGGGGTTCAACAGGATGAGAAACGACAACGCCCGCATTCCTGATCAAGGAATGCGGGCGTTGTCGTTCAGAGGGTCGACTCGATGGATCTCTCTATTACCGACTCAATTGTCGATTCAATTATCGACCGGCCAGACCTTGAAGATACGATACGGCGCCTGGCCGCTGTCCTTGCCGTCATTGAAGGACGGCGTGCTGTCCAGCTGATTGACGGTGACATAGAGCCAGCCGTCGGGCGCCATGCGAACGCCATCCGGCCAGTCGAGACGCTCATCACGCACCAGCGGTGTCAGTTTGCCATCGGCGCTCAGCACATCCAGCCCATGCTGATTGAGGTTGGTGAAGTAGTGAGTGCCGCCGGAGGTGTCCGCGCCATCGGAAACGGGCTTGTCGCCGACGCGGGTGATGGCAGCGGCAACAGTGGCGTGATCGGCACCTTCGCGCAGCAGTCTGGCCGGTACGCTGTACCAGCTGTGGCCGGTCATGGCGCCGAAGAAGATTGTCTCGCCATCACCGGACAGCGTGATCGGGTCGACGCCGACCTTGGCAGGCTTGCCATTGAACTGGACGTTCTTGCCATCGATCTTGAGCGTGGCATCTGGTTCTGCCTCAAGCGCCGGATGTTCGCCGAAGCGGGTGGCCTCGCCACTCTCCAGGTCGACGGTGATCAAGCCCGGATTGGCGATGTCTGCCAGATAGGCCACGCCACTGCTGCGGTCCACTGCCAGGTCCTGCACAAAGCTGCCCTCGGGGGCGATATTCTCAGGCAAGGTCAGCTTGGTGATCAGCTTGCCCGAGGCAATATCGAAGCCCCATAGGCGAGTCTTGCCCAGATGCAGCCCCATGTCGGTGATCCAAAGCCCGCCCTGGCCATCCTGGTAGATGCCCAGCGGGGAATCGATGGTCGCATCGCTGTAGCGGCCGGCATGCGTCTGCAAGGCGGGGGAGGGCCAGGCGCGGTAGCTGTTCTGGCCGGTGATCTCGACCAGCTGAACATCGTGGTCCCCATCCATCGGGTGGATGGTGGCGAAGACCTGCCCATTGGGCGTCACCGCCACATTGCCGGGGCGAATCTGCATGACGGCGACAGAGCGCATTTCACCGTAGGCAGGACCGGCCTTGAGCGCTGAGGTGGTGGCCGGCAGGGTCGTATGGCCGTTGGCGCAGCCCGTGAGCAAACTACTGACCAGGGCGATGGCACCCAGAAACCGAGGGGAGCGTTTGACGCCAATGACTGCTGTGTACATCGATGCTTCCTTGTTGCTGTGAAGATAGCGCGCGGCATGCCACGAAACCTCCAGGCATGTCCGGCTTGGGAGCGAATGAGTCCCAGGCCTGGGCGGGGGGCGAGGTTGTCATGTCCCCGCGATGGTCCACCTTGTGCATGCCAGCGACTTTGCACAAGTTCATACAATAAAACAATGTAAATCAATCGGTTGCGTAATGCATCCTGAGTTGATGGAGGGATGATCTCGCCATCGGCTAGCTGGGCCTGACGAAAGGGCTAGACAGTAGGGGGCTGCAGTGTGGCTTTATTTTGGATCGATTGATCTAAAAGTTGTTGACACCGACCGGTTGGCTCAATATCTTATGGATCAGTTGATCCACAATATATGTCATTCATCGCCATGCGTCTGTCGGTTTCTGGTGTGTAGCTGGTAGTCGACAAGATGATCGAGCACGTTCGTCCCATGTTGTTGGTCACTGACAAGTGAGCGAGCGGCAGGCCACATGATGGGTTGATGGATCGCCACAGACCTATTTATCAGGAGTCAGACTCATGACAACCAACGTCGTCAATCTCAACGAAAAGGAATTTCAGTCTCTCAGCGATAAAGGCGTGACCTTTGCCGTGCGGCTCTGGGCTGAATGGTGCGCACCGTGTCGCATGATGTCACCGATATATCGTCAGGTAGCCGAGGCCATCGCGAATGATGACCTGGTAATGGCAGAGCTCAACATCGATGAGCATCCGGCCATTGCGGAAAGACTCGGGGTGCGTAGCATTCCGACCGTCGTCATCTTCAAGGATGGCAAGGAGGTCAATCGCTCTGTTGGCATGCTACCGACTCCTGAGCTTCAGAAGCTGATTACACGTTACGCATAGGGCAAGGACTCATCATGAGTACACATCGAAAATTGATAATACTCGGGTCCGGTCCGGCGGGTTACACAGCAGCCATCTATGCGGCCCGTGCGAATCTTTCCCCCATGTTGATAACGGGAATGGAAGTGGGTGGTCAGCTGACATCGACGACCGACGTCGAGAACTGGCCTGGTTATCCCAAGGGGGTGCAGGGTCCTGAGTTGATGTTGCAGCTCAAGGAACATGCGGAAAGTTTTGATACCGAGATCGCTTACGATCATATCACCGAAGTGGACCTGGAAAGTCGCCCTTTCATTCTGAAGGGAGAAGATACCTATACTGCAGATGCGCTGATCATTTCGACCGGTGCTTCCGCGAGATATCTTGGCCTCGAAAGTGAGCACGCCTACATGGGGAAGGGGGTATCAGCCTGCGCTACCTGTGATGGGTTCTTTTATAGAAACAAGGAGGTTGCGGTCGTAGGAGGGGGCAATACTGCCGTGGAAGAAGCATTGTTCCTGTCCAATATCGTTTCTCATGTAACCCTGGTGCATCGTCGTGATCAGCTGAGTGCAGAGAAAGTGCTGCAGAAGCGTCTCTTTGACAAGGTTGCACAAGGCAAGGTCACGATTCGATGGAACAGGCAGGTAGAGGAAGTCCTGGGCGATGACACCGGTGTCACGGCTATCTCCCTGACTTCCACGCTGACGGGGGAGGTGGAGGAGGTACCTGTGGCAGGAGTTTTCATCGCCATTGGTCATGATCCCAACACATCGATCTTCAAGGGCGCATTGGCCATGACGGACGGGTATATCAATGTCTATTCCGGTATTGGAGGAGGCCAGACCTTGACCAGCAAATCAGGCGTCTTCGCGGCAGGAGATGTCAGCGATAACCACTACCGTCAGGCTATCACGTCTGCCGGTACGGGGTGCATGGCAGCACTGGATGCAGAGAAGTATCTTGCAGAGCTCGAGGGTTAGTCTGACATTCTCGTGATATAGTATCCGCCGCCGATAATGAAACATGCCTGAGGATGTTGCATATCCAACGACGGAATGACTATTCTCAGGTATGATGACGGTGGTATGTCATGGCGAGTGTTATCATATGTAATACTTGCTTTCAATTTGCAGGTTGCTATCGAGATTATGCTATGGCTAGAACAGGTCGTCCACGTCAGTTTGATCGCGAAGATGCTGTTAGAAAGGCCATGGAGCTATTCTGGAAAAATGGCTTTGAGGGCACTTCGCTGGCCGAGCTGAGAAAGGAGCTGGGCAATTTGTCTTCCGCGAGTTTCTATTCGGCATTTGAATCGAAGCAGGCGCTTTATCGCGAATGTCTGGAGATGTATACCCGGACCTGTGAACAAGTGTTTGTAGAGCTCGAGAATGAAAAGGTATCTGCCAGAGATGCCATCAAGAACATGTTGATCAAATATGTCACCATGCAAACGTCCTCCAGCCAGCCTTCGGGATGCATGATCGTGCTGTCAGGATTGAACTGTGGTGATGACAATAAAGACGTCGAATACATGGCACTTTCGGTGCGTAATGATATTCGTGCTTCCCTGATGACGTGCATCGCGCGAGGGCAGGAGAGGGGGGAGTGGCGTTATGAAAAACCATTGGATCAATTTGTTCTGATGCTGGATACCTTCGTCAATGGAATTGCCATCCAGGCGAGAGATGGTGTGCCTGGTGACAAGCTCAAGGAAGCCTGTGAGCTCTTCATGGAAATCTGGTAGTTCGTCTGCACACCACTCCGTGATCAGTTGTAGCAATGAAAAAACGCCCTCATGGAGGGCGTTCTTCATTGCAGCGTCAATGCCTTGCGGCCAGCGGCCGATTCGATCAGGCGTGACGCGAGATCATGGCGTCGAAGTTTTCCTTCGGCTGGACGCCGGTCAGGGCTTCGAGCTTCTCGCCGGACTTGAACAGCGCGATGGTCGGCAGGCCACGGACGCCATTCTGGGCGGCGAGGTCCGGTGCATCATCGACATTGATGGCAACGACCTTGAGGGCATCACCCTGTTCTTCGGCGATGGATTCGACGATCGGGTCGAGCATCTTGCACGGGCCGCACCACGGCGCCCAGAACTTGACCAGTACCGGCTGCTCGCTCTCGATGACTTCCTGGGTGTAGTTGCTATCGACGACTTGTGCGAAATCCGCCATTTGTCTCTCCTGTGCATCACGAGGGATGCGTGATTCAAAAGGGCACTTGGTGTGCTTGATGGGCACACACTAACGCCGCTCGACTTTTGATCGCAAGCGCATTCGCTTTTGAGGCCAGGCAACATATGCGTGCCGTTTGCGCAACAGTGGCGATGGTGTGACCGGCTACCCGCTGGTACACCGAGCCAAGCGACACTCTGAACGTGCTTTATTTGTCCTCCATTCCCCTTCCACTCGATCTCCATCGCTGCCATCGATTCAGGCGACGGGCTGTCATCCAACTGTCATGCATGTGTCACTTGATATATGGAAAAACACATATATGATATTTCGTATGTCTCCGCGCTTCAGCCGGCTTACGGGCAATCTGCCCCGCCATGTGTCAGGTGCCGGTGAGAGGGGGCGGGAGAGGGAGTCGGGTGGGGGAATCGGGTGGGGGAATCGAAAGTGGGAGCAAGGTGGCTCAGGCATACGCGAGGACATCGCCATGAAACCGTCAACCAATGACGTTATTGATGGAGTAGGAGACATGGCGGCCTGCCTGACACCGTTGCAGGTCTTCAAGTGCCTTGCCGAGGATACTCGCCTGACTGTCGTGCAGCTGTTGGCTCAGATGGAAGAGTTGTGTGTCTGTGAGCTCATCTGGCTGCTGGAACAGCGCGCCATGCCCATCTCCCAACCCAAGGTCTCGCGGCATCTCGCCCAGCTGAGAGATGCTGGCCTGCTGACCAGTCAGCGGCGTGGCCAGTGGGTGCACTACCGCCTGGCACCTGACCTGCCGGCCTGGTGCCATCAGATACTCACGACCCTCTGTCAGGCCAACGCCCGCGAGATGTCGCGCTGGGTGGCGTGGCTGGAGACGATGCCCAACCGCCCTGTGCGCTGTTGCTGAGCGCACAGGCTGTAGAACGTTAGCCGAATCTTTTCGAACACTCTCAAGGAAATGCCCATGTGTCCTGCTCATAGCGCTCCGTCCTATTCCTCGTCCATCAGCGTGCCGGAGGGTATGCCGGCCCTGCGCGTCGGCATCAACGGCTTTGGGCGCATCGGTCGTCTCGCCCTGCGCGCGCTGTGGAAGCTGCGCGAGGATATCGCGCTGGACGTGGTGCGCATCAATGACCCGGGTGGCGATGCCGCGACCTTCGCCCATCTGCTGGAATTCGATTCCGTGCATGGCCAGTGGGCGCCGGGCACTGGTATCACCAGTGACGCGGACTCCATCACCCTCGATGGTCAGCGCACGGCATTCTCAAGCCAACGTGAGATCGGTGACACCGACTGGTCGGGCTGCGATGTGGTCATCGAGGCCTCCGGCAAGAAGAAGAGCACCGAGGTGCTGAACGCCTATCTCGAGCAGGGCGTCGCGCGGGTCGTGGTCTCCGCGCCGGTCAAGGAAGAGGGCGTGCTCAACATCGTCATGGGCGTCAACGATCACCTCTACAACGCCGAACAGCATCGCATCGTGACGGCGGCCAGCTGCACCACCAACTGCCTGGCGCCGGTGATCAAGGTGATTCAGGAGCAGTTCGGCATTCGTCATGGCTCCATGACCACCGTGCACGACATCACCAATACCCAGACGATTCTGGATGCGCCGCACAAGGACCTGCGCCGCGCGCGGGCCTGCGGCATGAGCCTGATTCCGACGACCACCGGTTCCGCCAAGGCGATCAGCGCCATCTTCCCGGAGCTGGAAGGCCGCTTGAACGGCCACGCCATCCGCGTGCCGCTGGCCAATGCCTCCCTGACCGACATGGTGTTCGAGCTCAATCGCGAAGTGACGGTGGAAGAGGTCAATCAGGCGCTGCAGAGCGCGGCGGAAGGTGAACTGGCCGGCGTGCTGGGCTACGAGACACGTCCGCTGGTGTCGATCGATTTCCGTACCGATTCCCGCTCCAGCATCATCGATGCGCCCTCGACCATGGTCGTCGCGGGTACCCAGCTCAAGCTGTACGCCTGGTATGACAACGAGTGGGGCTATGCCAACCGCACCGCAGAGCTGGCGCTGAAAGTGGGCCTGGGTGATCTGGCCGACGCCAGCACACGGGAACGCTGAAATGCTTGCCCGCCTGCGAGAGCTGCCCCATGAGGTGCGCCAGTACCTGCTGGTGACGGGGAATTACTGGGCCTTCACGCTGACGGATGGCGCACTGCGCATGCTGGTGGTGCTGCATTTCCATTCGCTGGGCTATTCGGCGCTGGATATCGCGCTGCTGTTCCTGTTCTACGAAGCCTTCGGTGTCGTCACCAATCTGGTCGGCGGCTGGCTGGGGGCAAGGCTTGGCCTCAATCGCACCATGAATGCCGGGCTTGCGATGCAGCTGGTGGCGCTCGGCATGCTGTTGGTGCCGGAGCCCATGCTGACGGTAGTGTGGGTGATGATCGCCCAGGCGCTGTCGGGCATCGCCAAGGACCTCAACAAGATGAGCGCCAAGAGCGCCATCAAGGTGCTGGTACCGAAGGGGCAGCAGGCGGCGCAGTCGCAGAGCGCGCTATATCGTTGGGTCGCGCTGTTGACCGGTTCCAAGAATGCCCTCAAGGGCCTGGGCTTCTTCCTCGGTGGCGCGGCGCTCAGCCTCATCGGCTTCCAGGGCACCGTATTGACCATGTGGCTCATGCTGGCCGTGGTGCTGGTGCTGTCACTGCGCAAGCTCTCGGCATCACTGGGGCAGAGCAAGGCCAGCCGCAAGCCGGAGTTTCGTGAGATGTTCTCGACCTCGCGAGCGGTCAATGTGCTGTCGGCGGCGCGCATGTGTCTGTTCGCTGCACGCGATGTCTGGTTCGTGGTCGCCTTGCCGGTCTATCTGGCCGAGGTACATGGCTGGAACTTCTGGACGGTCGGTATCCTGATGGCCGCATGGGTGATCGGTTACGGCGGGGTGCAGACCCAGGCCCCGCGCATTACCGGGCCGGTCGCGCGTCGCTTGCACGGTGATGCAGGCGTGCGCTGGATGACCGTGCTGCTGGCTGGTGTGCTGGCCTTGTTGCCCGCGCTGATGGCGAGCATGTCGCTGGATGTGCAGCAGGGAGTCGACAGCACTGCGGCCATCCTGCTGGGGCTGGCACCTCTCGAGTGGCTGATCATTGGCCTGTTGGTGTTCGGCGTCGTCTTCGCCGTCAATTCCAGCTGGCACAGCTACCTGATCGTGCGCTTCGCGCGCAGTGAAGGCGTGTCGATGGATGTCGGCTTCTATTACATGGCCAACGCCATGGGGCGCCTGCTGGGCACCTTGCTGTCCGGTTGGCTCTATCAGGCCTATGGTCTGGAAGCCTGCCTGTGGTGGTCGGCGGCACTGGTGGCGGCGAGCGCCGTGATGGCCATCGCACTGCCCTCGGACACGCAGCATGCATCCACTCAGAAGACGTCGGCCACCTGAAGCCTTCGCCGGGCACCTGACGCCTAAGCCCTTATGCAGGAAGCCCTCCTGCAGGAAGCCCGTCCCAACCATGGGGCGGGCTTCCTGTCATCTGGCGGCGATAGTGTGGTGGGTGATGCAAGGGGCGAGAATCAGGACATTGCGCATTCACCTGATGTCATCGTAGCGTCAGCAAGTGAAGAATCTTTGTATATCTCTCACATAAGCCCCTGATCTAAGCTCCTAGCTGGATTTCCGGTCGTTATCCTTTTCTTTCCGTTCCAAGAGAAACGTCATGTCACATCCGGATGAAACTGCAAGGCGTGAGCGCGACCCTGCGACGCCTGATGCCCCGCTTGCGAGCGACAAGACGCGGCGCAGTGAAGTGCTGCGCACCTTCCTCACGCTGGGACTGACCAGCTTCGGCGGCCCGATCGCTCACCTCGGATACTTTCACGATGAATTGGTACGCAGGCGAGGCTGGTTGAGTGACAAGGCCTACGCCGAGCTGGTCGCGCTCTGTCAGTTCCTGCCGGGGCCGGCCAGCAGTCAGGTCGGTTTCGCGCTGGGCATGGTGCGTGGCGGTGGCGTGATGGGTGGGCTGCTGGCATGGATCGGCTTCACCTTGCCGTCTGCGTTGGCGTTGCTGGTATTGGCGCTGGTGGCGGGCAGCCTCGAAGGGCCGCTGGCCACTGGGGTGATCCACGGCTTGAAGCTGGTAGCGGTGGCCGTCGTCGCCCAGGCGATCTGGGGCATGGCACGCAAGCTGTGCCCGGATTTGCGGCGTACCTGTCTGGCGCTGTTGGCCATGCTGGGCCTGGCGCTGGCACAGAGCGCCTGGACGCAGGTTGCCTGGGCGCAGGTCGGGGTGATCGCGATGGGCGCAGTGCTCGGTAGCCTGCTGTGTCGTGATGACAAGGCGGCATCCGTGCGCCAGCACCCCCAGGCCGCGGGGCTGTCACTGCCGGTCTCGACGCGCCTGGCGCGCTACTGCCTGATCGCGTTCTTCGTGTTGTTGATCGGCCTGCCGCTGGTGGCCTCGGGCAGTCTGGCCGATATCTTCTACCGTGCCGGGGCGCTGGTGTTCGGGGGCGGGCATGTGGTGCTGCCGCTGCTGGAGGCCTCTACCGTCGAGACGGGCCATATCGCGGCCGATACCTTCCTCACCGGCTATGGCGCCGCTCAGGCAGTGCCGGGGCCGCTGTTCACCTTTGCCGCCTGGCTGGGGGCTGGCATGGCGCAGGTGGGCGGCGGTTCGGCACTGCTCGGTGCCGTCATTGCGCTGTTGAGCATCTTCCTGCCGGGGATTCTGTTGCTGATCGGTGTGGCGCCTTTGTGGGGGCGTCTGCGCGCACGTGCCGGGGCGCGCGCTGCGCTCGCCGGCGCCAACGCGGCCGTCGTGGGCGTGCTGGGCATGGCGCTCTATGACCCGCTATGGACCACCAGCGTGCTGAGCCGCACGGACATGGTAATCGCGCTGGCCGCCTTCATCGCTCTGACACGCTTCTCGCTGGCACCCTGGAAGCTGGTGCTGGGGATGGTGATCCTCGGCGCGGTGCGTGGCGTGATCTAAGTCCCGACGTCGTATCTGATAACAGAACGCCCCCGTCTGCCGTTGGCAGGCGGGGGCGTTCTTGTTCTACAGAGAAGCTTCAGGCCGAGCAGCTCATGCCGAGCAACTTCGCTCAGAGCAACTTTAGGCCGAGCGGCTCGTGGTTGGCGTCACACCAGCGACAGCAGCGCGGTGACCAGCAGCTCGTTGTCGTAGTAGGGCGCGCTCTGCTCGCTGATCAGACGGGTGTCGATCACGGTGATGCCCATGCGCTCGAGCGCCTCGATGCAGGGGCCGCCGGGATAGTCACCGCGCTGGCTGTCGAGGAGCACGATGTTGAGCAGGTTCTCGGTGGGGCAGTCTTCCATGCGGCCGGTCAGGTCGGCACACAGGGTGTCGAGCAACACGCTGACCAGCTCATCCATGCGTTTGCCGGTCTGCTCCGGGTCCGGGCAGCAGTTGGGGATATAGACCTTGGGGCAGGGGTTGGCCAGCACCGCGCGCCCGACGCCCTTGGGCAGCAGATTGGCGAGCACGCTGGAGTAGAAGCTGCCGGGAGGGAAACAGATCAGCTCGGCCGACTCGATCAACTGGCGATTGTTGGCGTGCAGCTCCGGCACCACGGGCACATGGTGGTCGCCCTCTGTCGCGGCCAGGCGCATGCGCGCGATGGGCGAATCGAGAGGGGCGACTTCCTTGCCGGTGATGCGGTGCTGACCGATGATCTCGCGGCCATCTTCCAGCGTTGCCGCCAGATGGCAATCGGCATTGACCACGGCGCGCACCGTACCGCGCACGTGTACCAGCTTGGAGAACAGGAAGATGATCTGATCCAGCTGCTGGTGATGGTTCAGATAGCCACCGGCAATGATCAGGTTGCCGATGCTGGCGCCTCGCAGATCGAAGCCTTCCGGCATGGCGTCGATGAGAAAGCCCAGCTGATGGCAGATCAGGGTGCGCATCGGTTCCGCGACCGCCATGGTCAACGGATGACGTCCGGCTGCCAGCTCGCGCAGCGTGGCGTGCAGCATCTCCGGGCGCGCTTCACGCGGCAGGCGGTGGGTAAACAGGCGATAGATATCGGGATGGCCCAGGACGCTGTCATCGGCCAGCGCCATCAGGCGGGAACGCAGATCGCCGATGGCGGGCATCGAGAAGGCGTCGCGCAGTTTGGCCGAGCTGCCACCGGAGTCGAACGGCGTCACCAGATGGATGCTGTGGTGGGTATAGCGGGTCAGGGTGCGCGAGACCCCGGTCAGTGCGGTGCCGCCACTGAAGAACAGCACGCGCGGGCCGACTTCGGGGGCTTTCAGATAGCGCCTGACGCGCATGGGATCGGGTACACGTGCGATCCGACTGACCCTGACCTTGGCCATTGCATGGCTTCCTTTATGCTTGCATTTTTGGCATAGAGTGCCTTTTTTTACGCCCAGCGTCGCCTATTATGCACTTTCTCTCAATTCCAGCGCAGGGACTCTCGATTTCCGTCTCTCGATCCCAGTCCAGCGTCTCTTGTTGCCAGCCTGATTTCCCTTATCGCCAACCCCGTTTCCCTCATTGCCAGCGTAGTGTCTGCCAGGCGCGCTGTTGCGCCAGGCTGGCAAGGGTCGGGTCCGGGTGGACGGCGAAGGGGTGATCGACGAATTCCAGCAAGGCCAGATCATTGCGTGAATCCGAATAGCCCCAGCTGGGCACCCCGGCGCTGTGGCTGGCGTGTTGCCGTTGCCATGCCTTGAGTGCCGCGAGCTTGCCCTCGCGGAAGGTGCGTATGCCACAGGCCCGCCCGTTGTAGCAGCCTTGCTCGGTCTCAAGGGCCGTGGCCAGGGCCGCGTCCAGCGCCAGGCGCTCGGCGAGGGGGGCGACCAGATGCGCCGTCGAGGCCGAGATGATCACGACCTGATGATTCTGAGCGCGGTGCCAATGGATCCGCTCCAGCCCCTCACGATACAGGCGCGGCATCAGCTCGGCATCGAGAAAGCGTGCCACCTCGGCATCGACCTCACTGACGGCACGCCCTGCCAGCGGGGCCAGCAGGTGAGTCAGGTGGGTCTCCATGTCGAGCTCACCGGCCGCGTAGTCCTGCATCTGTTGTGCCCAGATCGCGCGATATTCCTCGCCATCGACGATCCAGCCCCTTGCGATCAACCAGTCGGTCCAAAGCCCCGTGGCGTCGCCCTCGAGCAAGGTGTCGTCAAGATCGAAGATGGCAAGCCCTGTGATGTCAGCCATGGGACACCTGCGACGTGGTGGCGGTCTCGTTACCGCCCAGCGCCTGAACCTCATCCAGATCGGCGTGCAGCATCACGCGCAGATGGCGCGGCAGTAGCTGCCGAGCACTGCGATTGAGGACATCGACATTCAGGCGCAGTCCCTGACAGTCCACCTCGTAGCGCACGATATTGCCGAGCAGCTGGTGGCGGCGGATCACGCCCGGGCAGCCGGGGCCGGCATTGTCCGGCAAGGGTTGGGTCGGGAAGTTGGCATATTCATCCTGCTGTCCTTGGGGGCTGGTGTCCGGTTGCAGGTACAGCGCTTCCGGACGCAGTGCCACGCGCGGACTGTCGCTTTCGTAGCCGAGCAGCGGGCGCGCCAGCTCGCGGCCGATCAGATTGTAATGCCCCATGAAACCTGCCGCCGTGGCATCCACCGGCCGGGTATACAGCGATTCGGCATTGCCCTGCTGCAGGATGCGCCCCTGATGCATCAGGAAGATGCGGTCCGACAGCAGCAGTGCCTCTTCCTGATCGTGGGTCACGAACAGGGTGGTCAGGCCGAGGCTCTTCTGGATATCGCGGATCTGATCACGCAGATGGCGGCGGATACGCGCATCGAGCGCCGACAGCGGCTCATCCAGCAGCAGGATCTGCGGTTCGACCACCAGCGCGCGTGCCAGCGCCACACGCTGACGCTGGCCGCCGGACAGTTGATGCGGGAAGCGCTGCGCCTGATCGGTCAGCTCCACCAGTCTGAGCACCTCGCTGACACGCCGCTCGCGCTCTTCCGGGCGCACCTTCTTCATGCGCAGCCCGAAGGCCACGTTATCCGCCACCCGCATGTTGGGGAACAGCGCATAGTGCTGGAAGACCATGCCGATGCCGCGACGCTGCGGCGGCAGTGGCGTGATGTCGTGACCATCGACGATGATCTGGCCGGCATCGACATCATTGAGACCGGCGATGGCGCGCAGCAGGGTCGACTTGCCGCAGCCGGAGGGCCCGAGCAGGGTGATGAATTCCCCGCGCGCGATCTCGGCCTCTATCTCGGCGAATACCTGGGTCTTGCCGAAGCTCTTGGTCAGGCCATTGAGCTTTAGGTAGTGCTGGTCGGCGGCACGTTCGCGCAGGGCGCTGGTCAGAAGACCGCCGGCGCTCTGGCTATCGAATGTGGTGGCGGTGTCGATGGCAAGCATCAGCGGTCCCCTCTGTATGCGGAGTCTGACGACTGGTGAGTGGTGTGACGCGGCTCGGGGTCGGCGCTCGGCACCGGGCCGGGCAAGCCGTCGGTCATGGCGGGGGCCAGCACCTCGTCGGGGTCATCCGCGGGCATCTCCTGCTCGGCGGGCTGACGATTGCCGAGCCAGGTCAGGATCAGGGTGAACACGAACAGGGTGATGACCAGGGCGCTGGTGAAGTGGCCGCTGGCGCCGCGGATATTGTTCAGATAGACCTGCAGGGTTTCGAAGCGGGTGCCGACCAGCATGTTGGCGAACACGAATTCGCCGGCCAGGAACGAGAAGGCCAGGAAGACGGCAATCTGGATGCCGACGCGAATATTGGGCAGCACGACCAGGAAGAACGCCTTGAGCGGACTCGCCCCCAGCAGTTGAGCGGCCTCCATCAGGGACGCCACGTCCAGTGCGCGCAGGCTGTTGGCCAGGGCGCGGTACATGAAGGGCAGCACGATGGTGAAGTAGGTGGGGATCAGGATCCACGGCGTGCCGACGATGGCCAGCGGGCCACCCGCGTAGAGTTGCAGCAGGCCGACCGATGACACGATGGGCGGCACGGCGAAGGGCAGCAGGATCAGTCCATTCATCACGCTATCCAGGCGCGGATAGCGTGTGTGGGCGAGAAACACCACCGGCACGATCAGCAGCAACGACAGTGCCAGCGCGCCGACCGCGACCAGCAGCGAGCGCCCGAACGCCGCCAGAAAACGCGGCGTGGTCCAGAGTTCCAGAAACCATTTCACGGTCAGGGCGTCGGGAGTCAGGCTGGCGCCCCAGCGTGTTGCCAGGGCGTAGAACAGCGTCGCGATCAGCGGCAGTGCCAGCAGTGCAAAGACACTGGTGACGACGAAGGTGTAGAGATTCACGCGGCGCAGGCGCGCCATCAGGCTGGGCAGCAAGGGCTTGCCGTGGCGATAGGGCAGTTCAGCGGGAAGTGACATGGTAGCTCCTGCGCATGAGCCATTGCTGAATCAGCGTGACGATGATGAGAATGACGACCAGCACAAGGGCCAACGCGCTGGCCAGTTCCGGCTGCAGGAACAGATCGCCTGAGACCAGGTTGGCGATGCGGATGGTCATCAGGTTGTAGCTGGTGTTCACCAGCGCATAGACGGTGGCGTAGGCGCCCATGGCATTGGCGAACAGCACGGTGAGCGTACCCGCCAATGACGGCCACAGCACCGGCAGGCCGATGTGCTGCCAGTAGGCGAGGCGGTTGGCGCCCAGCAGGCTGGCGGCTTCACGCCACTCCGTTTTCAGGGTGCTGAAGGCGGGATACAGCAACAGGATGCCCAGCGGAATCTGGAACCAGGTGTAGATGACGATCAGGCCGGTGCGCGAGTAGAGATTGAAGTCCTCGAGCAGACCGAAGCGCTCCAGCATCAGGGTCAGCATGCCGTTGGCGCCCATCAGGATGATAAAGGCGAAGGCCAGCGGGACGCCGGCGAAGTTGCTGGTCATGTTGGTGAAGGCGATCATCATGCGCGTCAGACGCGGGCCGCAGCGTTGCATGCTGTGACAGGTCACGGCGGCGATCGCCAGCCCCAGAACGCTGGACATGAAGGAGATCTCGAGGCTGCGCCAGATGGCCTGTCGGAAGAAGGCCGACGAGGCGATCTCGTGAAAGTTGGCCAGCCCCCAGCCCGTGGGAGTCTTGAAGGCGCTGATCATCACCCACATCAGCGGCGCGATCTGGAAGGCGCCGAAGATCAGCGCAAACGGCAGCAGCCACATGACGGGGCTGGTCAGGCGGCGCTTGAAGGCGGCAGACATCACTTGAGCCCTCGCGTGGCAGCATGGCTCGCCAGCAGCGACGGATTGCTCGCCTTGCTGTGCTCGAGGCCCAGCAGTGTGGCCAGGGTGCCGCAGAGCTCGCGTTGCTTGAGATCCGTCGCGGCGGCGTTGGCGAAGGCGGTGCCGAAGGTCCACAGCGGCACGCGACGCTCCTCTTCCAGCAGGCCGGAATGTGAGCGGTCGGCATTCATGCCGTGATCGGCGGTGACCATCACCTGATAGCCGGCTTCCAGCCATGCCGGCAGGTAGTCGGCCAGGGCGACGTCGGCATGCCGCGCGGCGTTGCGGTACTGCGGCGTGTCGCCGCCATGACGATGGCCGGCATCGTCGATGTTCATGCTATGCACCAGCAGGAAATCCGGGTCGTGACGCAGGCGCAGCATTTCGGCGTCACTGAACAGATGGTCATCCGGGTAATGATCCTGCCAGTAGAAGATGCCCGCCTGGATGGCGGATTCCGGGTTGTCGAGCCAGCGATGGCGGGCCGGCACGAAGGGGGCCGCGACATAGAGTTCGCTGACCCAATGATAGGCGGCGGCAGCCGTGCGCTTGCCCTGCTGGCTGGCAAGGTCGAACAGGCTGATGCCGCGTGAGCGACGCACGATACCGTTGTTGACGATACCTGAGTCGACAGGCAAGTCGCCGGTCAGCAGGCATTCATAGAGCGGGCGCGACATGGCCGGCAGTTCGCAGTCCAGTGATTGATACTGGCCACGGCCGGCCTCGACCAGGGCGCTCAGATAGCCCATGGCATGATGACCCACGGCATGGTTGAGGCCGTCGAGCACGACAAGAATGACACGCTGAGACATGGTGACTCCGTGAAGCTCAAGACGGCACCGCAAAGGCGATGCCGTCTGTCAGGATGGTGCGCGCTCTGCTCGCGTGAAGCAGAGGCCGGGGATCACTGCTGGTGGATCAGTACCTGGGACTGCCACTGACGCGGCAGCTGCTTGGCACTGGCTTCCCAGCCCGCGAAGTCCTGAACCGGACGAGCATTGGCGTACTGCTCGTTGGGCAGCAGCTTGGCGGCGATATCCTCAGGCAGGGTGAGGTGCTCGGCGCGGATCGGACGGGCATAGCCCTTGGCCAGATTCAGCTGACCGGCATCGGAGAGGATGTACTCACGGGCCAGCTTGGCGGCATTCGGGTGCGCGGCATGCTTGTTGATGATGGTGGCGTAGCCGGAGGTGACGGAGGCATCAGACGGAATGACGACCTCGAAGGTGTCGCGGTTGATCTGATCGCGATAGTTCAGGGCATTGAAGTCCCACAGCAGGGCAACTTCGACTTCGCCTTTCTCCAGGTTGGCGATGCTCGGCTCAGCCAGTGACAGACGGCCCTGGCGCGCCAGTTCCGCGAAGACTTCCAGGCCCGGTGTCAGGTCGGATTCCTTGCCGCCATTGGCGAAGGCAGCGGCCAGAATGGCGTTGTTGGCCTGGGACGCCTTGCCCACGGCGCCGACGGACACCTTGTAGTCACCCTTGGCGAGGTCGGCGAAGGAGGTCGGGCGCTCATCTTCACTGACCAGCGTCTTGTTGATCATGAAGGAAATGGTGCCGGTGTAGCCCAGTACCCAGTGGCCATCCTTGTCCTTGGCCCACTCCGGGATCTGCTCCCAGGTCGTGGTCTTGTAGGCCTGGGACACGCCTTGCTGCACCGCGATCGGACCGAAGGCGAAGCCCACGTCACCGATATCGGCGGTGGCGTTCTCACCCTCGGCCTTGAACTTGGCGACTTCCTCGGCGGAGCTCATGTCGGTATCGCTATGCGCGATGGAATACTTCGACTCGAGGTCTGCCCAGGTGTCCTTCCAGTTGGCCCAGCTGTCCGGCATGCCGACGCTATCGACACGGCCTTCGGACTGAGCGGCCTCGAGAAGGTCAGCCGGCATGTCGGCGGCACTGACGGAGGCACTGCCCAACAGGGCGGCCATGCAGGTTGACACCAGCAGGCCGGTGGAGCGGGATGAGGTAGTGGCAATCGATTTCAAGGAGATTTCCCCAGTAGGTGATGAACAATCGCTGCGCTGAAGGTAAGGCGTGACGGGCCAGGCACCCTGTCGACACGCTGAGAGCACGACCGGGTGCTCAGGTCATTGCTCAGGCCAGTTCTCGGATCATTGATCAGACCAGCGCTCTGCCAAGTGCCGAGATAGCCGAGACTTTGTGGTCTAGTTCAGTTCGAAAGGCACGATCGACTTTAGCGCTCGCCTGTGACAGTTGCGTGTCGTCAACATGTCGTTGTCATGGCATGCGATGACAGCTCTGCCTCTGCCTCTTTCATACCTTCCCCGTGCCTTCTTCGTGCCTTGCCGCAGGCTCCAGCCCTCGCTATCTTCTACAGCTATAGGCGTGCAAGGCACAAGTCAGCGCGTGATGGCTGACCTGTCGTGGCAGCTAGAGCTGAGCTGTCATCGAGTTGTCATGCCGATGCCACTATTCTCCTCATGCGTGTCTCGACAAGCATGTCTTGAAAAGTCGCACTGAGCTTTACGAGTCATCTGAACTAGACCACAGAAATCGCTTCGCTCTGACCCTTTCCATCTTGGACGCGCTGGATGTCATGCAAGTGACTCGCCAGAAATTGCTGTCTTTCGTTATCTTTCAGGAACTTCGCATGCCTTCATCTTCGCTTGAGCCCCAGAGTGACGCCGCTTCATCGGCAACTCCTGACGCGGATGTCCCCGTGGCAGGGCTCAAGGGCAAGCTTCTGAGCCATCTTGAGGCAGCGCCGTTACGCGCTTCACAGCGCCTGCCCTCCGAGCGCGAGATGATCGAACGCTTTGCCACGACGCGGGTCACGCTGCGCGACACCTTGCTGCAGCTGGAGGCGGAAGGGCGCATCTATCGCGAGAATCGGCGGGGCTGGTTCGTCTCTCCGCCACGACTGCGCTATGACTTGCTGGCGTGCCTGCCATTTCGCGACATGGTCGAGTCACAGCAGCGGGTGGCCAGCACCGAGGTACTGGCGGCAGGAGAAGTCGCCGCCAACGCGGTGATCGCGCGGCGGCTGGGAATTGCGGAGGGCTCAGTGGTCTATCGCATCACTCGCGTGCGGCGTATCGACGGGCGGCGCGTGCTGCATGTCTGCCATCACCTGCGACGTGACTGCTTCCCGGGCATCCTCGATTTCGACCTCGCTGCCCACTCCCTGACCGACCTCTACCGGCACGAATACGCCATTCGTGTCAGTCGCGTCAGCTTCGAATTGGCCTCCACGGTGTTTGACGCTGAGGCCGCCGCCGCGCTGAACGCCGCGCAAGGTAGCCCCGCGCAGCGCATCACTCGCATCAACTTCGATCAAAATGGCCGCGCGGTGGACTGCGATGATGAACACTGGCGCCACGACGCCATTGAATTGACTTTGAGTGCCGCACCACAGAGCTAGTCGACAAGTTCGCGGTAAAGCCTGAATGTCTGGCAGGCCGCTGGTAGCCCAGACGAAAACACCCGCACATCCTCTTGATTAGTGGAGGCAGTGCGGGTGTTTCTTGTGCGACAGACAGGATTCGAGCGCGGTTGAGACGCGATCGATCGGTATCAGCGCATCAGCAGGCTTTCATCGACTTCGCGGAAGTGATGGGCGCTTTTCATCAGGGTGAGGGCGGTGAGGGCTTCGACGCCATAGACGCGTGTGGTGATGGCGTGACGGGTGGCGACATGATCCAGCAGCAGGGCGAAGTCGCCATCGCCGGAGGCGAGGATGATCTCATCGACTTCGGGGGCGGCTTCCATCACGTCGATGGTGATGCCGACATCCCAGTCGCCCTTGGCCGAGCCGTCGCCGCGCTGGATGAAGGGCTTTAGTTTGACCTCAAAGCCTATCTCGCGCAGGCGCTGCTGGAATTGCTGCTGCTTGGGGTCGCCACGGTCGATCGCGTAGGCGTAGGCATGCTGGATCGAGCCGAGGCGCTCGAGCTCTGCCCATAGGCGACGATAATCGAACTGCCGGCCGAAGGTATCGCGGGTGGTGTAGTAGATGTTCTGCACATCAATGAAGACGGCCAGGCGTGTGCGGGCCCCATCCGCGTCGCGAGTGCCATGCATGCTGTGCTGGCGGGAGTCGAGGGAGCTGTCGCGCGAAGTAGAGGCTGGCATTGGCGTCGCCGTGGCGGGAGGGGCAAGGGTAGGCAAGAGGTGATTTTCCTCTCCCCAGAAAGAAGCCGGCCGCTACCTGATGATGCAGGGCAGCGGCTGGAGGTCTAGCGATCAACAGCGCTCTCACCGGTCAGTGACTCGATGGCAGGCGCCAGTTGAGTGAGGCGAGCAGCGAGTTCGGGCACCAAGGCTTGATGGGCAAGCTTCAGCTCTTGGCAGCAGGGTTTGACGGCTTGGTCGGCTTGACGCCAATGACCTGGCCGCTGACACCGGATTCAATCACATCCACCTTGCCACCACGGTCCAGGAAGGCCTGCATCTGAGCTTCAAGCGAGGCTGAGGTTTCGACAGCAGCCGGTGCTTTTTTCTTTGCAGCAGTACGAGTATTCGCCATGCGGGACTCCGTTCCAAGACGTGAGGGGTGAAGGTTTATGATAACACAGTGGCAACTTTGCTGCTTGATAGCGTCAACTTGGAATCAGAAGCATGATGTTTTGCGTCGCTTTTCCCTGTGCCGGCAAGCCTCGTGCAGCTTGGTGGGCCGCTGTTGCGATCTGACCAACACAGTGATGCAGGGCGGCCAAGCCATTGAAAAGTCGGGCTGTCGGTAAGAGGTCAGTGGGCATGATCGCGATTGCCGCATGGCATGCGAATCCTTTTACGGGCGCTGAATCATCTTTGATGAGCAGGCTGTCCGTCGCTCAGCCAAGCAAGGAGAGACTCCATGACAAGCCCTTCCAACGGTAATTTTGACGGCCAGACTCGCGCTTATGCCGTGGCATCCGAAACGGCAGACCTGGCGCCCTGGAACTTCGAGCGTCGCCAGCCGCGTCCGGACGATGTGGCCATCGAGATTCTCTACTGCGGTGTCTGTCACTCGGATCTGCACGTCGGCCGCAATGACTGGGGCTTTTCTCAGTATCCGCTGGTGCCGGGGCACGAGATCGTGGGGCGGGTGACCCAGGTGGGCAATGACGTCAGTCAGTACAAGGTGGGCGACATCGTCGGCGTCGGCTGCATGGTGGATTCCTGCCGTGAATGCAGCGCCTGTCAAAAGGGGCTCGAGCAATACTGCCTCGACGGCATGACCATGACCTACGGCAGCCCGGACCGTCACGATGGCAGCCTCACCCAAGGCGGCTATTCCGACAAGATCGTCGTCAGCGAACGCTTCGTGGTCACCATCCCGGACAAGCTCGACCCGGCAGTGGCCGCGCCGCTGCTGTGTGCGGGTATCACGACCTATTCGCCGCTGCGTCACTATGGCGTGAAGTCCGGCGACAAGGTCGGGGTGATCGGCATGGGCGGCCTGGGCCACATGGGCATCAAGTTCGCCAAGGCGATGGGTTGTGAAGTGACGCTCTTCACCCGCAGCGAGAGCAAGGTCGAGGAAGCGCGCGAGAATGGTGTCGATCATGTGATCGTCTCGACGGATGACGAGCAGATGGCAGCCGCCACCGAAACCTTCGATTTCCTGCTCGACACGGTGCCGGTGCCGCATGATCTCAACCCTTACCTCAACACCCTGAAGTACGACGGCACGCATATCCTCGTTGGCCTGGTGCAGGAAGTGGACCCCGCGCTGCAGGGCGGCAACCTGGTCATGAAGCGCCGTGTATTGGCGGGCTCGTTGATCGGTGGCATGCCGGAGACCCAGGAAGTGCTCGACTACTGCGCCGAGCACGACATTGGCTGCGATATCGAGATGATCGACATCGACACCATCAATGATGCTTGGAAGCGCATGCAGCAAGGCAAGGTCAAGTATCGTTTCGTGATTGACATGCAGAGCCTCAAGAACGCCCAATAAGCGCTGGCGCTGCTGCCGACGAGACAGTCTGTCACTGAATGCTGAAAACCCCCGCCAATGACGCATTGGCGGGGGTTTTGTCGTAAGGTATGTCACAAAATTGCTACAGGGTGATTCCCGATGTATCGCAAAACGCGTATAAGAACGCGATGAAAACGCCAAAGAGAATCCAGCCGCTCATAGATGACGGTCTGGTCGATGAAGTGCTTCGCCCCTTGATGAGTGGCAAGGAAGCCTCGGTCTACGTCGTGCGCTGCGGAGACGAGATCCGCTGTGCCAAGGTCTACAAGGATGCTGCCCAGCGCAGCTTCAAGCAGGCCGTGCTCTATCAGGAAGGCCGCAAGGTGCGCAACAGTCGCCGTCAGCGGGCGATGGAGAAGGGCTCCGGCTTTGGACGCAACCAGCAGGAAGCCGCCTGGCAGAATGCCGAGGTCGATGCGCTGTATCGTCTGGCTGATGCCGGTGTGCGCGTGCCGCAGCCGTTCGGCTGCTTCGATGGCGTGCTGCTGATGGAGCTGGTCACCGACGACGACGGCAATGTGGCGCCGCGCCTGAATGATGTCTCGATGTCCGCCGAGCAGGCACGGGAAGACCATGCGCTGATGATGCAGTACATCGTGCGCATGCTGCATGCCGGCCTGGTGCATGGCGACCTGTCCGAGTTCAACGTGCTGGTCGATGACTATGGCCCAGTGATCATTGATCTGCCGCAGGCGGTCGATGCCGCGGCCAACAATAATGCCAAGAGCATGTTGGTGCGTGATGTCGCCAACATCACCGCCTACTACGCGATGTTCGCGCCTGAACTGGCACAGACACGCTACGCCGATGAGATCTGGGCATTGTTCGAGGCCGGTGATATGGACCCGGATGTCGAGCTGACGGGCCTTTATGAGGACGACGCCGAAGCGCCGGACGTGGATGCGCTGCTTGAGAACATCATGGCGGCCATGGAAGAAGAGCAGGAGCGCAAGGCGCGCCAGAAGAGTGCCGAAGAGGGCGATGATGACTAGCAGGAACCTTTAGCTGCTAACTGCTAACTGCTAACTGCTAGCCGGGCCTTAGGCTCCCGCCAGAAGCGTTGAGGAGGGGCTCGCCAGTGGCAAGCGAGTGATTCCCTGTCACGCACGCTGCTGTTTCGATGGCCTGATCTTCCCACGAGTGACTGGGGAGGTCAGGCCATTTCTGTTGGGGCCTTGTCTCGGTCGAAGGTAAAGCTGAGAGGTGAAAGGAGAAGGAGATGGGATAGAGAGGCAAGGCAACCCGCGACAGGATTCTCAGCGGAGATGTCACGCGACTGCAATAAAATGATGATCATATATGCCTATGCGTATATATCGACATGCCTGTCATCGAGATACGTGTTCAGCATGCCGAGGGTGATTCTCATCACTGGCATGTGGCGGTTGGCGAGGTGTCGCGTCAATCGGGGCGGCGGAGTCGTGAGGGATTTCGCCACCAAATATATGCTTATTCATATAAATCAATGTATCGGAGCACCGCAATGAATCGCCCTCTCAAGCAGCTCGCTTTCGTGATCGCCTCTGCGGCTGTCGTGTCCAGTGCACAAGCACGTGACCAGGTTCGCATCGTCGGTTCCAGCACCGTCTATCCCTTCTCGAGCTATGTGGCGGAAGAGTTCGGTGTCACCACGGATCATCCCACTCCGGTTATCGAAGCCACGGGGTCTGGTGGTGGCATGAAGCTTTTCTGTGAAGGTGTCGGCAGCAACACACCGAATATCACCAACGCGTCGCGCCGCATGAAGGCCTCCGAATTCGAACGCTGCCAGGAAAATGGCGTGACCGACATCACCGAAGCCTTCATCGGTTATGACGGCATCGCCTTTGCGCAGTCTAATACCAACGACGCAGCCGCCTTCACGCTGGAGCAGATCGCGCTGGCGGTCGCGGCTCAGGTGCCGGTCGATGGCAAGCTGGTGGCCAATCCCTATACCCGTTGGAACCAGATCGATCCCAGCCTGCCTGACCGCAAGATCACCATTTATGGGCCGCCCAGCACTTCCGGTACGCGCGATTCCTTTGAGGAGCTGGTGCTGGAAGCCGCCACTGAAGAGATGGACGGCTATGGCGGCGAAGGCTACTCCAAGGTGCGCAACGATGGCGTCTTCGTGCCGGCAGGTGAGAACGACAACCTGATCGTGCAGAAGCTGTCGGAAGACACCGAGGCCTTCGGCGTCTTCGGTTACTCCTTCCTCGAGGAAAACGAAGACTCGCTGAGTGGCGCGACCATCGACGGCATCGCCCCGTCTCCCGAGGCCATCTCGGAAGAGACCTACCCGGTCGCACGTACCATGTTCTTCTACATCAAGAATCAGCACGCGGAAGAAGCGCCGGTCATGTATGACTACGCGGACCTGTTCATGAGCGAGAAGATGGTCGGCAACCTGGGCTATCTGAAAGGCATCGGCCTGATTCCGGCGCACGAAGAAGCGCGCAAGGCGGCGCGTCAAGCCGTCGCCGACAGGAAGACCCTGACGCTTTCGGACCTTAAGGGCTGATGACGTGAGCCACGCGGTGCGGCGTTCGTGCGCATCGTGAACACAGCGAATGGCGATCTTCGCGGGCTGGCGTGGTGTGCCTGGCAGTTGCCGGTCACTGCGCTGGCCCGTTCGCGTCTGTTGCAGGGTCTGTTGCAGGTGTTGCCGCAGGGTTTGTTGCAGAAAGTGATCTGAAGCTGGGGCGCCGAGGCCTGAAAGGCTACTGACATCAGTTTGTTATACAAGCGCGGTACTTCTGATGTGCGACCCTATGGTAAGGTAAAATTGCAGCTCTGGAGATGAGTCATGTCCAAACAGCGAGTGCTTTTTCTGTGCAATGCCAACTCTGCTCGCTCCCTGATGGGGGAGGCACTGTTGCGCAACATGGCGGGGGACGAGTTTGACGCCTTCAGTGCCGGTGTCGCGCCTGATGCCCCGCAACAGCATGCGTTGGACGCACTGGCGCGCGCCGGGGTGGAGACTACAGGTCTGGCGAGCGAGTCGATCGATCGCTACCGCTCTCAGTCCTTTGATGCCGTCATCGTGCTATGCCAGAAGGCGCAGCAGCAGTGTCGCCAGTGGGATGGCCAGACCGATGAGCTGTTGTTCTGGGATATCGAGGATCCGCGCAATGAGGATACTGCGGTGTCCTATGGGCGCGCCTTGAACGAAATTCGCACGCGCTTGCAGCTGTGGTTGGCGGCACGCTCACATCATTGAATCAGGTGGAATTCTGCATTGTCTCTTCTGACCCCGACACGTCTTTTCAAATGCCTCAGCGACGATACACGCCTTGTGCTGATGTTGCTTATCCATGCAGAAGGCGAGCTTTGCGTATGCGAGATGACCTACGTGTTGCAGGAGTCGCAGCCCAAGGTATCGCGCCATCTGGCCCAGTTGCGCAATTGTGGTCTGCTGCTGGATCGCCGCCAGGGGCAATGGGTCTACTACCGTCTGATGCCTGACCTGCCGTCCTGGGTATTGCCGGCGCTGGTCGCGGCGGCGGAAGGGAGCCAGCACCGTATGGCACCGTTGCTGGCGCGCCTGGCCACCATGGAAGGGCGCCCCAACCGCGAATGCTGAGCCGCTGTTGGTACCGCCATTGCCGTCATGCAACAACGCCGCCCCGGAATCCGGGGCGGCGTTGTTGCATGACGGCACATCAGGGGCTGATCAGACCGGATCGACGGCGTGCTGCTCGGTCTCGGGGTCATGGCGACGATGGCGCAGTTCGATGCCCTTGAGCAGGTTGCGCAGGATCTGGTCCTTGCACTCGCGGTAGTGGCGATGATCGGGCTTGCGGAAGAAGGCAGACAGCTCGGACTTGGTGATCAGCTCGAAACCGGCCAGTGCCAGTAGCTCGAGCATGTCATCATCCTTGAGCTCGAAGGCGATCTTGAGCTTGCGCAGAATCACGTTGTTGTCGAGACGCTTTTCAGGCGCCGGCTGGGCGCCTTCGCGCTTGCCGCGACGCACGTTGATCAGGCCATTGAGGAACCTGGCCAGGTCGATGTCCTTGATGCGCTGCTGAGCCTCATCATCATCGCGCTTGAGCCAATCGCTGATCTGGGCGCGTGAGACCTCGTGGTCCGCGGCAGCGAAGGTGTTGATCATGTCGGTGTCGGAGAGATTCAGCGCGTAGCGCAGGCGACGGATGATGTCGTTATTGGTCACGGGCGTGGTTCCGGTCGTGAAGAGTGTCAAAGGGCGGCAGGCGGCGCAGTCGGCACAGCAGAACTGATGCCCAGGTGCCGGCCAGCAAGGCCGCGGATGGCGCGCAGCATACCAGATCAGGCGGGCGGTTCGCTCCACTGCAGGCGATGGGGATCGAATCCGGCGCACAGGGTCGGCTTGATGATGTCGAAGTAGGGCGAGATATCGAAGTCGCAGGGCGCAAACAGGCTGTGATGGCGGATATGCAGCAACTCCTGATAGCAGTGCAGGCATGCCGGGTCGCTGGAGGGCAGGACGTCACTGTCTGGCAGGATGGGGTAGCGCACGGCCTGGAAGGCTTCGGCGATCAGCGACGAGCAGATCGCACGGGTCGGGTCGCCGCTGCCCAGTGCCAGCATGCGGCGCCGATAGCGGCTTGGCACCGGTGGCGTGCGAATCAGATAGCGAGCCAGATCGACGATGTTGCGCAGGTCGTATTGATGGCCCAGCCGCGCCTCGGCGTGGGCGATCAATGCGCTGATCTCCTCCTCCGTGAGCCCGACCGGGCGGCAGATACGCGTGTGCTGATGCCAGTAATGGTTGAGGGGGACGCGGCGCACCCCGGCGCTGACGTCCGCTTCCAGCAGGCAGTCGCCCCTGGCCGGACGTCCTCTGCTGTCCAGCGGCGTGCGCACGCAGAGCGCGGCGTGAGACCAGGTCGACTGGGTGAGGTAGCGAATGGCGGTGCTGATACGCGAGGAGCCCTCGACCAGCAGGACATCGCCGCGCCGCAGGGTGGCAGCCAGCTTTTCCGGTGATGACGTGGCGCGATGCGCCGGCAGCTTGCCCGGCGCCGTGAGATGACGCGCCAGCCGCGTGCCCAGCCAGTCGAGTCCTCGCATGCCTGCCTCCCGTATGGCTCAACCCTCATCAGCCAGTCTGGGACCTTTTGGAGAATTCAGCCAAATGCCATCTCAGGCATGTCGCGCTCAGCGACCTGGCTTCGGCACGTCCTGCTGACTGACATTCTCGTCACTGGCGGTCTCGCTGGCCTCGGCCTGGTCGTCGGCGTCCGGTTCCGGGGCATCGAGCGTCTCGCCGGTGTCCTGGGCGGGCGTCAGCGCCAGTTCGGTGAGCAGCGGGAAGTGGTCGGAGCCGAAGGCTTCCATGCGCGCCACGCGCACCACACTGAAGTGCTCGCTATGGAAGAGGTGATCCAGCGGCCAGCGCAGCAGGGGAATGTTGGCATGGAAGGTGTTGAACATGCCGCGGCCCACGCGGGGGTCCAGCAGGCCGGACAGCTTGCGGAACAGGCGCGTGGTGCGAGACCAGGCCACGTCGTTGAGGTCACCGGTGACGATCACCGGTTGCTGGCTGTCGGCGACGCTGCGCGCCACGATGATCAGTTCGGCATCCCGCTCGGATGACTCGTCATTCTCGGTCGGACTGGGCGGCGCCGGGTGCAGGAAGTGCACCCGCACGCGATCACCGCTGGCCAGCTCCAGTTGCGCATGCATCGACGGCACATCCTCTTCGACCAGGTAGTCGATGCTGGCGTCATGCAGTGGCAGGCGTGAATAGACATGCATGCCGTAGAGGTTGTCCAGCGGGCATTTGAGGCTGTGCGTATAGCCGTATTGCTCGCTATCTGCCTCGAGCACGTCGAGCCGCTGCTGCCACCAGTCATCGGATTCCAGCGTCACCAGCACGTCGGGCTGTTCGCGTTCGACGATGGCCAGCAGCTTGTCACTGTCGTGGTTGCTGGTCAGGACATTGGCGGTGAGCAGGCGGACCTGACGCTGCCGGTCGTGCTGTCTGGTGCGCGCGGACTCGCAAGGGAAGAGGCGGGTATAGGGCACGATCCAGTGTGCCTGATAGACAAGCCCGGCCACGGCGATCACGGCCAGTGACACCCTGAGCCCGGAGGCAAGCTGGGGTACCGCGAGGTCGGCGATCAACAACATCGCCCACAATGCAGCCAGCTGCAGACGGGGGAAATCCATGATGCGCACCGACCAATGGCGAATACGCGTCAGTGGCAGCAGGGTGAAGGCTGCCATCAGCAGCGTCAGTACGCCGAGTAGTGTGGGGATCATGGTGGCTCCGATGGCAGAGAATGGGGCGGGAAGTCGAACGCTCAAGCGTCAGACATGGTGGCGACATGCCTGACACTCAAGTCAGGACGCTGTTCTCACGAGGCAGCCCGCCGCTGACGCCACAGGCGTGAGATCCATTGCCAGCGATTGATCAACAGGGCGGTAAAGATGAGGCCGCAACCGGTCATCTGGATCAGGGTCATGCGCTCACCGAACCAGGCAGCCGACATCAGGGCGGCCCAGACCGCTTCCAGCATCAGGATGACCGAGGCGTGACTGGGGGTGGTCAGGCCCTGTGCGTAGATCTGCAGGAAGAAGCGCAGGGTGCTGGCGATCAGGGTACTGGCCAGGAACCAGCTCAGGATGTCGAGACTGATGCCGGCGGGCCAGCTCTCGCTGAGCGCCGAGAGTATCAGGCAGGTGACGCCGGTGGTCATCAGCTGGATGGCCGTCAGCGGCAGGGCCGGGATATTGCGCACCAGGCGTGAATTGAAGTTGAACACCAGTGCGAACAGGCAGGCGGCGCCGAAGATGAGCCATTGAGCGGGCTCGATGGTGAAGCCATCGGTCGCGCCGGGCTGGCCCATGCCGAGCAGGGCGAAGCCGAGCAGGGCGGTGGGTAGTGCGATCCAGGTGCTCAGCGGCGGTCTGTCCTTGAACAGCAGTCGTGCGAGTACCGGCACCATCAGGATGCCGAAGCTGTTGATGAAGGCGATCACGCCCAGCTGATCAGACAGTGCGACCCCTAGCGACCAGCAGGCCATGGCGCCCCCGAACAGGACACCGACGCCGCTGGCGCGCAGCTTGCGCGCGGTGGACAGCTGGCCCAGTGAGCGCGCATCGAAGATGGCCAGAATGAGCCCCGCAAGCAGGAAGCGACTGCCGATGAACAGCAGAGGGGGCATGCCGGCCATCGCCTCCTTGGAGAATATCCAGCCGGCGGCGGCGATGATGGTGACCAGCAGGAGCAGCAGATCGGCCTTGAGGGGCGAGCGGGAGGGGGTGGTCTCGGAGGAGAGGCTCATGGGGAGGGCAGGAATCCTTTATTCGTTGCTTCGCAAGTGATAACTATCCTATCAAGCTGGCGCAGTGGCTGCTGGCCTTTATCGGAACGCGAAAATCCGCCAATGCGTCTTGAAAGCCGCGCGACTTTCGATGTTACGCTGCGCATCATGCAGACACGTTTCTTTTTTCATTAGATGGCCGGAGGTTGAATGGCATCGACACCGCAAGATGAGGTTCGCGATCCCTCGCATGAGCCTTCCGGGCAGCACGCTCACGATCATTCTCATGGCTCTGACCCTTCAGGCAGGCACTCGCATGGCCATTCACACGGCCACTCATATGAACATTCACACGGCCATTCGCACGATCATCATGGGCACCACCATGATCATGCGCCTGAGGTGACCGCCGACAGCGAGCGACGCGTCAAGCTGGCGATGTATCTGACGGGCGGCTTCATGCTGGCGGAGGTGGTCGGCGGGCTGGTCGCGGGCTCACTGGCCCTCTTGGCGGATGCCGGGCACATGCTCAGTGATACCGTGTCGCTGGCATTGGCCTGGGGCGCGTTTCGCCTCGGGCATCGGGCGGCGACCCGCAAGCTGACCTTCGGCTATGCACGCTTTCAGGTGCTGGCCGCGTTCGTCAATGGCCTGACTCTGCTGGTGATCGGGGCGGCGATCGTGGTGGCCGCCATCAAGCGGCTCTGGCTGCCCTCCGAAGTACTGGCGGGACCGATGCTGGCCATCGCCGTGCTCGGACTTGTCGTCAATATCGTGGCATTTCGTATCCTGCATCAGGGCGATCAGGACAACCTCAATCTGCGCGGCGCGGTACTGCACGTAATGGGGGACCTGCTCGGCTCGGTGGCGGCCATCGTCGCCTCGCTGATCATCATGACTACCGGCTGGAATCAGGCTGACCCGCTGTTGTCAGTGCTCGCGGCGGTGCTGATATTGCGCGGCGCCTGGTCGTTGGTGAAACGCTCGGCGCATACCTTGCTGGAAGGAACGCCGGAGCAGCTCGATCACGCCGATATTCAGGCGGGCGTTCTGGCGCTTGAGGGCGTGGAGAGCGTACATGACCTGCATCTCTGGGGGCTGACGCCTCAGTCGCCGATTGCCAGTCTGCATGTCGTCGTCGCCGCCACCAGTGTGCCCGGTGATGTGCTGGAACGGGTTCAGGATTATCTGCGCGACGGCCATGACATCTCGCACGTCACGGTTCAGCTGGAAGGTGAGGCATGTCGGCAGGGCTGCGTGACGCGCTGACTTGATGGGCGCTCAGCGCGATGGTTGAGGAAGGGGAGTATCGCAAGGCAAGGCATGCGAATGCCTGACGCAAAACGCCCCGCTGAAAAGCGGGGCGTTGTTGATTGCAGCCATGGGCTGCCTGACTTCGCGACATCAATGCCTCAAAAGCTCAGTGCTCAGGGGCATCGACGATGTGTCACATCAGTGCTCAGCGACATAGACGGTGCGGATGTTCATGAAGGCACCGAAACCATATTCGCTCTGCTCACGGCCATAGCCACTGCCTTTGACGCCACCGAAGGGCAGTTGGGCGAAGGGCGTGGTCGGGCGGTTGACGAAGCTCATGCCAGCCTGGAGCTGACGAGAGACGCGTTCACCTCGTTCGTCGTCCTTGGCCACCACGGTGCTGCCCAGGCCATAGGGGCAGTCGTTGGCAAGCTCGATGGCATGCGCTTCGTTGTCGGCGACCACCACGGAGGCGACCGGGCCGAACAGCTCTTCATTGAAGGCCGGATTGCCTTGGGTGACGTTGGTCAGCACCGTCGGCGGATACCAGGCGCCGTCGCGATCCGGAATCTCACCACCGCATTCAAGCTTGGCACCTGCCTTGATGGCGCGCTGGACTTGGTCATGCAAGTCATCGCGCAGGTCCTTGCGAGACATCGGGCCAATATCTACCCCTTCGCTCATCGGGTCGTCCATGCGCATGTCCTTGACCTTCTCGATCAGGCGCTTGGAGAAGTCCTCGGCGAGGGACTTGTCGACGATCAGGCGCTTGGATGCGGCGCAGCTCTGGCCGGTATTGTCGAAACGCCCGGCGATGGCGAGATCCACCGCACGCTCGATGTCGGCATCATCCAGCACGATCAGCGGATCGATACCGCCCAGCTCCAACACGCTTGGCTTGAGCGCCGCGCCTGCCTGTTCGGCGACCTTGCGACCCGCCTCTTCACTGCCGGTCAGGGTGACGCCCTGGACGACAGGGTCATTGATAATGTCTTCGATCATCTCCGAGCCCACCGGCAACCAGGTGAAGATACCCTCTTCAAAGTCGGCCTTGTGGAATAGCTTAGTGATCAGGTCGGCGCAGCCCGGGACATTGGAGGCGTGCTTCATCAGACAGACATTGCCGCCCGCCAGGGCCGGAGCCGCGAAGCGGATGACCTGATAGAGCGGATAGTTCCACGGCATCACGCCCAGGACGGCGCCGATGGGGTCCTTGACGATCTTGGCACGCACGGCACCGTCGACTTCACGCTGCTCGGTTTCCATCAGCTTGGGCAGATTGTCGGCATAGAAGCGCGCGATGCTGGAGGAAATCTGCGTCTCGCTGATGCCCTGATCATAGGGCTTGCCCATCTCATGAGCGATCTGCGTGGCGATCTCCTTCTGATGCTCATCGATCAAGTCCGCCAGAACGGTGAGGCGTTGCGCACGATCCTGCACGGTGGTCTGACTGAAGCTCGAGTACGCCTTGCGCGTCTGCTCCAGTTTCTGCTGAACCTCTTCCTTGCTCAGCGTGGCGTATTCCTTGAGAACCTTGTCATTGGCCGGATTGGACGCGGTCAGTGTCTTGTTGCTCATCTTGCCTCCCTAGTGGGTGCTGGTTCAGCAAGTGACTGAATGGGGATCGCAAGGGACCGGGATCGCCACTTTAGCCAGTCACTTCATTGGCTACACCACGGGACTTGGCGATATTGCCTGAGGTCTTCAAGGGGTAGGGGGCTATTGCGTCGGGTCACCTCAGTGTTGCCATATGAGCACGCTGCTGGCCCTTGAAAAGCCAGAGGTGTCATCAGTGCTCGATCGAGAATCGGCCAAATGTGATCCTGCCGAACAGACTGCCAGCATGCGACAATGGGCGTCTGACGTCCGTGCGGGGCCAAGCTTGCCGCGTGCCGGACCATCAACATGGGTGCAAGCGTTACAAGGAAGAGGAAGTCAGCGTGTTCAACAATATTCTGGTGGTGTGTACCGGCAATATCTGTCGCAGCCCGGTCGGCGAGTCACTGTTGAAGCAGTCGTTGCCTGGCAAGACAGTGCACTCGGCGGGCGTGGGCGCGCTGGTCGATCACCCGGTCGAACCCACGGCAGCACGCTTCGCCGTCGAATCGGGGCTCGAGGTGGGTGAGCATCGTGCGCGCCAGGTGTCGGTCGAGATGCTGAAGGCGGCGGACCTGATTCTGGTGATGAGTGATGGTCATCGTCGTGCCATCAATCAGATGGCGCCCCAGGTCAGTGGCAAGACGATGCTGTTCGGCCGCTGGCTGGCGGGCGGCCAGGGAGAAGAGATTCCCGATCCCTATCGCAAGAGCGAGGAGGCCTTCCGCCACGCACACCAGAAGCTGGTGGAAGCGGCTGCCTTGTGGGTAGGTAAACTCAAATAACGCTCATGTCGGTGTGGGGGTAGTCTCATCACCAACAGGTATAAGAATTTTGGAGGCCAACTGTTGAGCAGTTGGTCTCTTTTTTTGGATATTCTCATCATTTAGGTATTAGTAATGTATTAGGTCTTCTTCTAAATATCTGAATATTCTATGATCCAAAGATAATCCTTGAGCGTTAGGTGGGGATGGCGTGGGTCTTTGTAAAAAATTGATCTCGCGCATGCTGTATTGTATCTTTTTCGTAACCATCGGTTTCACTATAATTACATTGGTGCTCCCCCCATGCGCGAACTCGATCTTCAGGCCCTTGAGCCCCGTCTGCTGTTGGATGCCGCTGCTGCCGTGACCATTGCCGAGGGTGCCGACAGCAACGGTGACAAGGTGTCGGCCACCGATACTGGTGCTTCGCTGTCGGGCACCGAAGATACGCAATTCTCGCTTTCGAGCCTGAGTGTTACAGATAGTGGCAACGTGGATGACGAGGGCAACGCTACGGATCAGTACTCGCTGACACTGAATCTGGATCAGGCAGCCGCCGATGCCGGGGCGGAGTTCAGTAGCGGCGGCAGCAGCGCGACCCTGACGGGCACAGCCCAGGAGATCACCGATCAGCTCGCCGGTCTCGTGGTCACCCCGGGTGACGATTACACCGACGATATCACCTTGAGCCTGAGCCTCACCGAAACCACGGACGGGGTGGTGGATACCGACCGAGGCAGCCTCGATTTCGTCGCCACTCTGACGCCTGTCAACGATGACCCGGTGTTCGGGGACAGCGGCGCGACGGTCACCGAGGCGGGAACCTTCACCTTCTCCATTGAAGCCTTGGGTCTGAGTGATCCGGATGTCGACAGTGGCGAGCAGGATACCGACCAGCTGATCATCGAGATCGACAGCCTGCCGACGGGGGGGGCGCTGACGTTCAATGGATCTCCGGTGGCAATTGGCTCGAGTTTCGATGCAGACCAGCTCAGCAGGCTGGTCTATACCCATGACGGCAGCGATGTGGCCGTTGGAGACAGTGACAGCTTCTCCATCACGGTGGTGGATGGCGCGGGTGGTGAGGCCTCCAATACCCTCAATATCGAGCTGATTCCTGACAACGCCGCGCCAACCATCACAGGCGAACCGCAGCAGTTCGAGGGCGAAAATGCTCGGCTTGGCCTGAGCTACACCGATGAAGAGTCCGGGCATGCCGATGCGGCGGCCAATGCAACGGTGGAAATCACGGATCTGGGCAATCTCTCGGAGCGTGGCACCCTCTATCTGGATCTCAATCAGGACGGTATCGCAGACACAGATGAGATCATCGATATCGATAGCCTTGATCAGGGTAGTTACGCCACCTTTACTGCCGATCAGCTGGAACTGCTGTCCTTCGCCCATGATGGGGACGAGCCGATTATCGATGACTTGCCCAGTTTCACCATCAAGGTGACTGACGCCGGCGGTGGCGAAGGGGCGGGCAATGAGCTTTCCAGTGAACGTACCGTCGAGATCAACATTCTCGAGAACAATGATGACCCGACGCTGACGCCCACTACTGATGTGCTGGACGCTACTGATGGGGCGGTGCTGATTGATGCATCTGCCCTGAACGCGATAGACCCGGACAGCACCGATGATCAGCTGAGCTACAAGATCGACACCTTGCCGAGCTTTGGTGAGATCCAGATTCTCAATGGGACTGACTGGGTCAAGCTGCCGGTGGGTGGCACCTTCTCGCAGGCGCAGGTCACGGCGGGCGAGGTTCGCTATCAACAGACCCTCGTGGATGGCACTGGTGGCACGGCGGACGACTTCACCTTCACGTTGGTGGATTCCGAATTCAAGGCATTTGAAGAGGCAGGAGACGCAGGGACCTGGGGCGGCGCGGATTCACCGACCGTCGGTACGCTGAATTTCCTGATTGACAATGTGGCCGGTGGCCCCGGGGAGCAGCAACAGGAAACCATCTACGCCGAGAAGGTGAACAATACCGGCGTCATCGTGAGCGAAAGTACGGCCGATCCTGCTTCCACCTCGTTGGTCATCACCGACGATATGCTCAAATATGGCGCCGAGCTGGACGGTTACGTGCTGCCTGCGACCCAGATCGTCTATACCGTGACGAACATACCAACCAACGGGACGCTATTCCTGGATGGTCAGGCGATTTCCGATTTCGGAAGCTTCACCCAAGAAGATATCGATAACGGACTGGTCACCTTCCTGCACGATGGCAGCGAAGATCATGAGTCCAGCTTCACGTTTACCATCCTGCCGACGGACATCGACAAGGATCCCGACACGCTCGATCCCATCACCGATGTCTTCACCATCGACGCAACACCCGTCAATGATGCTCCTGTCGCAGGTAATTCCAGTGTCGGTCTGCTCGAGAAGACCGATACGACCGACGGCATCGTTCGAATCACCAATCTGGTAATGTCGGATGTGGATGGCAGTCTGGAGAATCTGGGCGGCGAGGGGGAAAGTGATGACCTCTGGTTCCAGATCACCAGCACCGAGCTGAGCGGTGGGTCACTCGAAGTCTGGGATGGCGACAGCTGGGAGGCAGCCTCCACCGATGTCTGGTACTCCCAGGCGATTCTGACCGCGCAGGCGGATGGTCAGACGGGGGGATTGCGGTACGTTCACGACGGTGGTGAAAGTGTCGACTCCCTGAACGATAGTTTCACTTTCATCGTGCGCGATGATCTGACAGCGCCGTCAGATCCCTTCGCGACGAATTCTTCCACTCCGGTAGACAATGGGAACGATACCAGTGTCGTCTCCAATGTCGGCAACGTCTCAATTCAAGTCACGCCCTTCAATGATGCCCCTCTGATTCCGCTGACCTCCGATGCTGCGGATCAGACGGTCATTGATGCCCTGGATCAGTCGTCCACTTCCGCCAACGATGTGCTCACTCTTGGGGAAGGGGAAACAGCAGTCATCGACAATAGCCTATTGCAGGCCGTGGACAGCGACAACACCACGCGTCAGTCGACCTTCGTGATCAAGAGCCTGCCGGAGAACGGCACTCTGACGGTGAATGGCAAGGTGCTTCGCGTCGGTAGCTCCTTCACCCAGGCTGATATCGACAGTGGGGCACTGTCCTATGAGCATGATGGCGGGGAAATCCACTCTGATGCTTTCACCTTTACTGTCAGTGATGGTCCGCTGACGACCGACGTTGCGACGTTCAGCATTGATATCACCCCGTTGGATGATTCGCCGGAAATCACGGCAACCCAGCCAGAAGACAGACTGATCCCGGCTTCCACAGCACTTTCAGCATTGGACCTTGGTGATGCCTTTGTCATTGGTGATGTCGATATTCTGGATCTCGATTCCAGTTCGGGGATTGATGTTGGCGAAACGGATAGCATCAAGGTTTCGCTCTCACTCCAGGATGAAGATGGAGTCATTGTTCCATTTACTACCGCTGTACTGACGGCTCTGCCGAGTGGGACAGATTCCACGGTCACCACTGATGCCGATACCCTGGTAATTGAAGGTACCTTGTCGGCTGTTCAGGCATCCCTGGAAACGCTGAGTGTCCAGATGGTTCTGGATCCTGTCACTGGCGAAGCAGACCCTGACGCTCGCTGGAGCCTCGAGGCTGTCGTGGATGATCGCCTCTCTGATGGCACCTTGAATGGTGGCGATGCCAATCAGGATGGCGAGGCAATCGGTGTAGATTTCAATACCGCGACGGCAAGCATAGAACTGTGGGCGTCGACCGAGAACGACGCCCCAGTTGTGACGCTGCCGGATGCGAGCCAACTTGTCGTAACGGAAGATGGCGGCTATCAGGATATCGGTACCATCACCGTGACGGATGCCGATAGCTTCGATACCGATATTACCGTCGTACTGAACGTTCCTAATGGCACGCTGCAGATCACCGATGCTGGTGACGCGAACATCACTGGCAGCGGTACTGACTCCATTACCATGGTGGGCACCCAGGATGAGCTTGCCACCGCCTTGGCCAGCGTCCAGTACCAGCCGGATGCCAATGACAATGGTGCCGTCGAGCTGACCATCACGGCGACGGATACTGACTTGCACGGGCCCGATACCGCCATTGAAACGGTCGTGAAGGAAGACATCACCGTGACAGCAGTCAATGACCAGCCGGTCTTGACGGTGCCCGGCACGACCTTCGTGATCAATAACAACGGCTCCCAGACAATTGCCATTACTGGTGTAGAAGTCTCGGATGCCAATGATGTTGGCCAGAGTGTCTATCAGGATGTACAGACCATCACGGTCAGTGTTGATGGCGGTGGTGCTGCCGGTACTCTGAGCATGGTGGGTGCCACCGCCAGTAATGGTGATACGCAAGTCACGCTGACAGGCACCCTGGCGCAGATCAATGCTGCTCTGGGAACACTCGAGTTTACCGCGACAAATGTTGATGCCGATGATACGGCCACGCTGAATATCGTATTCAATGATGAGGCCAATGGTGATCAGGCATTCGATGTTCTGACAGCCCTGACTGCGACTGCAGCTGTCAATATCAACATCTCTGCGGCCAACGATGCACCTACTATTTCGGCAGCCACCGGCACTACCACGCTGGTCGAAGATGGCAGTCTCACGCTGTCAGCGCTCGGGGTGACGCTTGATGATGCCGATGATTTCGGAGCCAATAATCTGTCGCTGACGCTGACGGTGGATCACGGCACCTTCAGCAATGGCACTAACACCATCACCTTCACGGGTACCGTTGCATCGCTCCAGGCCTCACTGGATAGCGAGGTCTATACCCCTGCAGCCGAGTTCTATGGTGAAGATACCCTCAGCATCGTTTTCAATGATGCCGGCAATACCGGCCAGGGCGGTGCAGAGGAGGCGACCAGTAATATCACTCTCACGGTCACCCCGGTCAATGACCGTCCGCTTGCCGCCGGCACAGCGGAAACAGTGGCCTCCGTTGCCGAAGACACCGCGGCAGTGGATATCGCCGGCACGGAACTTTATACGCTGCTGGTCGATCAGTACGATGACACCACCGATGATCAGACCGATGAGAATGGCAATACCGCTGCTACTACCGAGACTGATCTCACCTATGTTGCCATTGTCGGGAATACGTCTACCGACGCGCAAGGGGAGTGGGAGTACAGCACTGACGGTGGTAGTACCTGGGAGCAGATTCCCGGCAATCTGCGTAACAATAATGCCCTCATTCTGCCTGCTGATGCCGACATTCGCTTCGTGCCTGCCGACGACTTCAATGGTGTGCCTGGCGCTCTGACCGTTCGTCTGGGGGATGGCAGCGCAGCACTGGTTGCCAGTACCAATGCCAATGATCTTCGTAATCTGAATCAAACTGCCAATGGTGACCGCGATCTGACGACTGGCGTCTGGTCAAGCCGCACCATTGCCATCAATACCAGCATCACTGCCGTCAATGATGCCCCGACCACACCTGATGAAAGCGTCACGCTGGCTGCCATCGATGAGGATGACACTGACCCGGCAGGTGCTACTGTCGCGGACCTGGTCGGCGTCAACTTCGATGACGCCTCCGCTGATGATCAGGCCCAGGAGGCTGTTTCGGGGGGCAGTTCTGCCAATGCACTGGCAGGCATCGCGATCACCTCCAATCCCTCTGATGACACAGAGGGGACCTGGCAATACTCCACCGATGGCGGTGATACCTGGATCGACGTCCCCGATGATGTCAGTGACAGCAATGCGCTGGTGCTTTCGACGACTGACTCAGTGCGCTTCCTGCCGGCTGAAGATTTCAATGGTACTCCCACAGGCCTGACCTACGTCGTGGCCGACGATAGCAGCGGTGCGGTGACGTCCGGTGACAGCGTGGATGTTTCCACCTTCGACGAGACGGGTATCTGGTCCAGTATCGACGATGCCGACACCATCAGCACTACCGTCAATGCGATCAATGATGCACCGGTACTCTCCGGCAGCACGGCGCCGCAAGCCTTTGCCATCTCTATCGTGGAGAACACAGGTGCCGGTACCGGCAGTTCCGAGGTGGCCTTGGTATCAGGCGCGTCTCTTTCGGATGTCGATACCGCCCTGGTCGGTGACAACTTCGGTGGTGGCACCATCACGGTTTCCATCGATGCCGCGACGGCTGCCGATGTGTTTGCCGTCGATGACTCTCTGGCGGGCTTCGCCGGTGCTTCTCTTGCTGACGGGACCCTGACGGTGACGCTGAGCTCCGGCGCAACGGCGGCTCAGGTCTCGGCGCTGATTGACTCGCTGACCTATCAGAACACCAGCGATGACCCGGACACCGATACGCGTGCATACACCGTAGTCGTCAATGACGGCAACAACGACAGTCTGGCCGAAATCGATGGTGTCGGGCTGGATAGCAATGTCCTGACCGGCTATCTGCAAGTCGTGGATACCAATGACGACCCTGTCGCGAATGATGATGCCGATTCGACCGACGAAGGCGTCGAGCTGACCACCGCTGACACCCCAAATCTGCTCGACAATGACACCGACCTGGATACGCCTGCCAGCGAGTTCACCATCACTCAGGTGAATGGCAATGCTGGCGGAGTTGGCTCAGCTGTCTCGGGCAGTGAGGGCGGTTCCTTCACGGTCAATGCCGATGGTACCTGGAGTTTTGATCCGGGCGCTGATTTCGACGGCCTCACCGATGGTGAGAGCGCGGTCACCACCATTACCTACCAGGTCAGTGATGGCGAGGGAGGCGTCTCGACCGCCACTGTCAGCGTGACCGTCAATGGTGTCGATGACACCCCGACGCTGACTCCTGACACCGGTAATGTCATCGAAGATACCAATGTCACCTCCGGTAACCTGACTACCAGCGGTACGCTTGATGCGGGCACTGGCGGCGACACCGGGGAAGACAAGTTCACGCCTGAGACAGTGTCGGGCGCCTATGGCGACCTGACAGTCGATGCTGATGGCAACTGGTCCTACAGTGCCGACAATACCCAGGCTGTCATCCAGCAGCTCAATCAGGGCGCCACGCTGACGGATACCCTGACCGTGACCAATGCGGATGGTGTCACCCAAACCGCCGTCAGCATCACCATTACCGGTGTCAATGATGCACCGGTCGCTGTCGCGGATACTGGCACGACTGCAGAAAACGCCGATCTGAGCGTCGCGGCTGCGGATGGCGTACTGGCCAATGACACGGATATCGACACCGGCTCCACCAGCACCGTCAGTCAGGTGGCTGGTGATACCTCAGGCGTTGGGGCAGCGGTCGCCATGGCAGGGGGCGGTACTGTCACCATTGCCGCGGATGGCAGCTATGTCTTCGCGCCGGGGACTGACTTCGATTATCTCGCCGAGGGCGCGTCTGCCACCACCACCGTTGCCTATACGGTCATTGATGACAATGGCGCTGAGTCGAGCAATACGCTGACGATTACCGTGACCGGCACCAATGATGCGCCGACCGTGGTGGAGATCCAGGCGGCTCAGGACAGCGTCGACGGTCAGGCCATCACGCCCTTTGATGTGGTGGACCTGTTCGCGGATGCCGATGACGGTGCGGTGCTGACCTACTCGGCAACGGACCTGCCGGATGGGCTGAGCATCGACCCGAATACTGGTGTGATCAGTGGCACGCTGACCAGTGATGCCTCCCAGGGCGGTAGCGGGGGCGTTCACACTGTCACGCTGACGGCGACGGATGAGAACAATGCGTCCGTGACCACGACATTCACGTGGACCGTGGCCAATGTGGACCCCGTCGCGCAGGACAATAGCGACGCTATCTCTGAGGGTCTTGCCACTGATTCCGTCAGCACGGCCGACGGCAATGTCATTTCTGATGCAGGTACCGACAGCGATGGGGGCAATGACAACGATGCCATCGTCGTCAGCGGTGTCGGGGTGGGCGCCAACCAGGGCACGGACGAGGCAGCCGGTACGCCGGTTGCAGGTAGCTACGGCAGCGTGACCATCGCCGAGGATGGCAGCTATACCTATACGCTCGATAACACCGATCCCGTCATTCAGGCACTGGATGTCGGCGACAGTCTCACCGACACCTTCACTTACGAGATTTCCGATGGCCAGGGTGGCACCGATACAGCGCTGCTGACGATCACCATCAATGGCACCAACGATGCTCCGGTCGCGACCGATGATGCCTCAACCACCGATGAAGACACTGAGCTGGCCACGGCCGACACGACCAATGTGCTGGACAATGACATTGATGTGGACGCTGACTCCGCGCGTGTCGTCAGTCAGGTCAATGGCAGTGGTGCGAATGTCGGTCAGCCGGTAGCCGGTAGTGAGGGTGGTGATTTCATCCTGAATGCTGACGGCAGCTGGAGCTTCGATCCCAGCGGCGATTTCGAAGCGCTGAAGGCCGGCGAAAGCGCTGTCACCACCCTGACATATCAGGTCAGCGATGGCCTGGGCGGTGTCTCCACCGCCACGGTCAGCGTGACCATCAATGGCGTTGACGATGTGCCGACCCTGACACCGGCCACCGGCGACGTCACGGAAGACACTGCGGTCAATAATGAGGGAGACCTCGTGGCTACCGGCACTCTGGCGGCAGGGGCCGGCGGTGATGCAGGTGAAGACAAGTTCACCGCCGCTACCCTCACCGGGGTGTACGGCGAGCTGACGGTCGATGCTGATGGTAATTGGGCCTATAGCGCAGACAATGCACAGGATGCCGTGCAGCAGCTCAACCAGGGCGTTGAGCTGGCCGATACCTTCACGGTCACCAACGCCGATGGCGTGACCACCACGACGGTCACTATCACCCTCACTGGCGTGAACGATGCGCCGGTGGCCGAAGCGGATGCCGGTACCACGGCTGAAAATGCCAACCTGGTGGTGGACGCCGTCGAGGGTGTGCTCAGCAATGACACCGATATCGATACAGGCTCCACAAGCGTCGTCAGTCAGGTAGCGGGCTCCGCCGCCGGGGTGGATGCCGCGGTCGACATGACTGGGGGCGGCAGCATCACCATCGCCGAGGATGGCAGCTATATCTTCGCGCCGGGGACCGATTTCGACACCCTGGCTGTCGGCGAGAGCGCCACCACCACCATCGCCTACACGGTTCAGGATGATAACGGTGCCGAATCCAGCAGCACCTTGACCATCACCGTGACTGGCACCAATGACGCCCCGACCGTCGTCGCGACCCAGGGTGACCAGGCCCATGAAGATGGCGAGGCGATCACCGAATTCTCGGTGGCCGACCTGTTCGAGGATGTCGATAACGGTGCCGAGCTCACCTACACCGCCGCACAGTTGCCAGACGGCCTGAGCCTGGACCCGCAGACGGGTGTCATCAGCGGCACCTTGAGCAGCGATGCCTCTCAGGGCGGGACTGAGGGTGATGGGGTACATACTGTCGTGCTCACTGCAGACGATGGCAACGGCGGGGTGATCACCACATCCTTCACCTGGACCGTGGCCAACGTGGTGCCGGTGGCAGAGGACAACAGCGATTCTCTCGATGAAGGCGTGGCAGACACCAGCGTCAGCCAGGCTCAGGGCAATGTGATCAATGATGCCGGCACGGACAGTGATGGCGGCAACGACAACGATGACATCGTCGTCAGCGGTGTCGGTTTCGGCGAGAACGTCGCCACGGGGTCTGCAGCTGATTCCGAGGTGTCCGGCACCTATGGCGCCGTCGTGATCGAAGCGGACGGCAGCTACACCTACACGCTGGACAACAGCAACGCAGCGGTTCAGGCGCTGGATATCGGCGACAGTCTGGTCGAGACCTTCACCTACGAGATCTCCGATGGCCAGGGTGGCGCTGCGACTGCTCTGCTGACACTCACCATCAACGGCACCAATGATGCCCCGGTATTGGTGGACAACGCTCAACCCGTCGAGCAGAACGATGCGGATGGCGATGCAGTGACGCCGGTGGATGTCTCCACCGCCTTCGCGGATGTCGATGGCGATGCCGTGCTGACCTATAGCGCAGCGAACCTACCCGACGGCCTGACAATCGATCCGGAAACAGGTGTGATCAGCGGAACGCTGACCAGCGATGCCTCCCAGGGCGGCACCGATGGCGCACATGCCGTGACCGTCACGGCGACCGACGATCAGAACGCGACCGTCACCACCACCTTCGTGTGGAATGTGAGCAACGTGGCACCGGTGGCGCAGGACAACATCGCGAGTGTGTCGGAAGGGCTCGATACCTCAAGCACCAGCGCGACGGAGGGCAATGTCCTGACTGACGCGGCACTGGATGACAGTGTCGATGCAGACGGAGGCAATGATACCGATACCCTGAGTGTCAGCGGTGTCGGGGCGGGCCAGACCGTGGTGAACGCGGCGACAACTGCCGAGGGCACCTATGGCACCATCTCACTCGATAGTGTCGGCGATTACGACTACACCCTCGATAACACCAATCCGGATGTTCAGGCACTGGCAGTGGGGGAAAGCGTCACCGAGACCTTCACCTACGCGATTTCCGATGGCCAGGGAGGTTCGGATACCGCCGAACTGACCATCACCATCAACGGGACCAACGATGCGCCGGCCATCACGATTGCGACCGGTGACAGCATCAGCGCCGCGCTTTCAGAGTCAGATAGCGGCTTGAGCGCGAATGGCACCCTGACGGTCACCGATGTCGATACCTCCGACAGCGTGACGCCCACGGTCGAGGCGGTGGTCGCCGACGGTGACGTCAATGGCCTGTCGGATGCCGCTCTGCTTGCGATGTTCAGCGTGGATGGTGGCGCCATCATCGACGGCACTGCCAACGATGGCACCCTGAATTGGGGCTTCGACAGCAGTGCGCTTCCCGAAGCCTTTGATCATCTCGAGCAGGGGGAAGTGCTGACCCTGACGTATCAGGTCGCTGTCGCGGATGGCAACGGCGGCACCGACACTCAGGACATCACGCTGACCATTACCGGCACCAATGATGCGCCGGTGTTGGTCGCAGGCGCTCAGCCGCAAGATCAGTCTGACAATGACGGCGATGCGATCACGCCGTTCAGCGTCGCGGATGCCTTCGCTGACGTTGATAACGAGGCGGTGTTGAGCTTTGCCGCTGACAATCTGCCCCCGGGCTTGGTGATCGATGCCGACACCGGCGAGATCAGCGGCACCCTGTCACCGGATGCCTCCATCGGCGGAGACGACGGTGTCTATACCGTCACCCTGACGGCCACGGATGAAAACGGTGCCGAGGTCACGACGACCTTCACCTGGAGCGTGGCCAACGTCGACCCGCAAGCCGAGAACGATGCTGCCTTCGTGACGGAAGGACTTGATGCCGGTGACAGCAGTGACGTCAGTGGCAATGTCCTTGCCGCTGCGGGAGCCGGTGTCAATGACCAGGCAGACAGTGATGGCGGCAATGACTCGGATGCGCTTGTCGTCAGTGGCTTGGCCTTCGGGGCGGTCCCGAGTGCCTTCACCGCCGCCGGCAGCGACGTCGAGGGCAATTATGGCGCCGTCACCATCAATGAAGATGGCACCTATACCTATGCCCTGAACAATGCCCACGAAGATGTCCAGGCATTGGCAGAGGGTGAGGTACTCAGCGAAACCTTCACCTACCAGATCTCCGATGGTCAGGGCGGCACGGATACCGCACTGCTCACCGTTACCATCAATGGCAGCAATGATGCTCCGGTCATCGCGATTGAAGGCGATGACAGCGCGGCCGAATCGCTGACCGAGACTGACGACACGCTTGCCACCTCTGGCACGCTGTCCGTCAGCGATCTGGATACCACCGACGAAGTGACGCCGAGCGTCACCGCAGTGAACGCCACTGGTGACACCGATGGCTTGAGCAATGCCGAGCTGCTGGGCATGCTCTCCGTCAATGCTGATGCGATCATTGCCAACACCGAGAATGATGGCACCCTGAACTGGGCCTTTGATAGTTCCAGCGTCGAGGGTGAAGCCTTCGATCATCTGGCAGTGGGCGAAAGCCTGGTGCTCGACTACACCGTGGTCGTCACCGACAGCCAGGGCGCCACTGCCGAGCAGGTCGTCTCGATCACCATCAACGGCACCAACGATGCTCCTGTCATAGCCGTTGAAGGCGACGACAGCGACAGCGCCGACCTGACCGAGACCAACGCACCGTTGTCCGCCGACGGCACCCTGTCCGTCAGTGATCTCGACACCACCGATGTTGTCACTCCGAGCGTCACGGCTGTCGCTGCTGATGGTGACACCGACGGTCTGAGTAATGCTGAGCTGCTGAGCATGCTGAGTGTGGATGCCGATGCGATCATCGCCAATACCGAGAACGACGGCACTCTGAACTGGGCATTCGACAGCGCGAACCTGCCGGAAGCGTTTGATCATCTGGCGCAGGATGAGACGCTGGTGCTGGATTACACCGTGCAGGTGACCGACAGTCAGGGAGAGACGGCGGAGCAGGTGGTGACCATCACCATCACCGGCACCAATGATGCACCGGTACTGGTTGCCGGCGAGCAGCCCGCCGATCAGACCGACAATGATGGCGACCCCATCACGCCTTTCAGCGTCGCGGATGCCTTCACGGACATCGACAATGATGCCGTGCTGAGTTTCTCGGCTGACAACCTGCCGGACGGGATCGAGATCGATCCGACCAGCGGTGAAATCAGTGGCACCTTGTCGCCGGATGCCTCCATCGGCGGTGACAACGATGACGGCACCTACACCGTCATCCTGACCGCGACCGACGAGAATGGGGCCTCTGTCACCACGTCCTTCACCTGGACCGTGGCCAACGTCGCGCCCGAGGCCTTCGACAACGTGGCGGATCTTGAAGAAGGTGTCGCCACCGGCGATACCAGCACTGCCACAGGCAATGTCCTCGATGATGCGCAACCGGATGCCGACACCGATGGCGGCAATGACAGCGATGCACTGATTGTCAGTGGTATCGGTGCTGGCACCAACGCCGGTACGGCAAGTGCGGTCGATAGTGACGTGACCGGTACCTATGGCAGCATCACCGTCGCGGAAGATGGCAGCTACACCTACACCCTGGACAACACCAATCCTGACGTTCAGGCACTGGCTGTCGGGGAAAGCCTCAACGAGACCTTTACCTATCAGGTCTCCGATGGGCAGGGTGGTGTCGACACGGCACTGCTCACCATCACCATCAACGGCACCAATGACGCGCCGGTCATCGCCATCGAAGGCGACGATAGCGCGGCGGAGTCGCTGACCGAGAGCGACGACACGCTTGCGACCTCCGGCACGCTGTCCGTCAGCGATCTGGACACCACTGACGACGTCACGCCGAGTGTCACCGCGGTGAACGCCACTGGTGACACCGATGGCCTGAGCAATGCCGAGCTGCTGGGCATGCTCTCCGTCGATGCCGACGCCATCATCGATGGCGCCAACAACGACGGCACCCTGAACTGGACCTTCGATAGTTCCAGCGTCGAGGGTGAAGCCTTCGATCATCTGGCAGTGGGCGAAAGCCTAGTGCTCGACTACACCGTGGTCGTCACCGACAGCCAGGGCGCGACCGCCGAGCAGGTCGTCCAGATCACCATCAACGGCACCAACGATGCACCGGTCATCGCCATCGAGGGCGACGACAGCGCGGCGGAGTCGCTGACCGAGACCGACGACACGCTTGTGACCTCCGGCACGCTGTCCGTCAGCGATCTGGACACCACCGACGAAGTCACGCCGAGCGTCACCGTGGTGACCGCTGACGGTGATGTCGATGGCCTGACCAACGAGCAGCTGTTGAGCATGCTCTCCGTCGATGCCGACGCCATCATCGATGGTGCCAACAACGACGGCACCCTGAACTGGACCTTCGATAGTTCCAGCGTCGAGGGTGAAGCCTTCGATCATCTGGCCGTGGGCGAAAGCCT
>NZ_JAMXRV010000009.1:0-127514 GCF_024124625.1 Cobetia sp. Dlab-2-AX
TGGTGCTGGAGGCATCGCCATCGGCATCAGTGATGGTGTAGCTGAAGACGTCGGTCAGTGACTCACCGTCGTCCAGCGACTGCACGGCCGGATTGGCATTGTCGAGCACGTAGCTGTAGCTGCCGTCGGCTTCGAGCGTCAGCGTGCCGTAGCTGCCGGTGACGACCGCAGCGGCATCTGCCGTGACGGCACTGCCGTCGACGTCAGTGACCGTGGTGGCATCCGCGCCAATGGTGTCGGCGGTGTCGTTGGCGCCGTCGATGACGTTGCCGTCGAGGGCCGTGGTGGTGTCTTCGCCGATGTTGCGCGCGTCAGCCTTGGCCTCCGGCGCGGTATCGAGGATCGCGATATCCAGGCTGTCAGTGCTGCTCTGCCCGGTGATATCGGTGACCACGACCGCGAAGCTGTCAGTGATGTCGCCGCCCGAGTGATCCTCGGTCTCGCCATCCTCGACGTAAGAGTAGGTAACCTCACCGGTCCCGGCGTTGTAACCGGTCACGCTCAGGGTGCCTTCGCTCCCCTCGATGACCACCGGATCGGCCTCGGTCGCACCCGTGATGTCGACCGGCGTATCCGCATCGACGCCAGCAATGGTGACCGTGGCAATCCCGGCAGTGGCGGCGACCGTGAAGCTGCCGGTGACGGTGTCGCCGGTGGCTTCGGTGACGCTGTTGTCGTCCGCGCCGCTGATGCCGCTGATGGTCGGCACGCCATCGGGCATACCGGTGATCAGGATGTCGACCGTGGTGGTCGAACCATCACTGAGCTCGACCACGAACGCCTGGCTGACAGTGTCACCTTCATTCAACCCCTGAACGACAGCGGCTTCGTTATTGAGGGTGTAGGTCCACTCGCCAGCCTCGTTGACGCTAAAAGTGCCGTAATCATCGCTTTGCGTGCTAGCGACAACATCAGTACTTTCGACATCGACAAGCGCGCCGGAAGCTTCGGTAACGCCATCCTCCGTTACCTCTCCAGAATCGCCGCCAATCAGGGCGCCTACATCATTGCTGGTCGCGGTGTTGCCAGCCGGATCGGTGACCGAGGCCTCAACGCTGTACTCGCCTTCGCTCAGCGGCGTTTCAGCGTCAACCGTATAGGTGCCGTTCTCGACGGTGGTGGTGACGGTCTGTTCATTGCCATCGCTGTCAGTGATGACCAGGGTGACGGTGCTGCCGTCTTCGGCATCGGTAGTGCCGACGATGGTCGGCGTGGTGTCGGAGGTCAGTGCCGGAGCATCGACGGTCAGCGCCGGGGCGCTTGCGTCGATCTCACCCACGTCGTTGCTGGTCGCGGTATTGCCGGCCGGATCGGTGACCGAGGCCTCAACGATGTACTCACCTTCGCTCAGCGGCGTTTCCGCATCGATGGAATAGGTGCCATCTTCGACGGTGGCGGTGACGGTCTGTTCGTTGCCATCGCTGTCAGTGATGACCAGGGTGACGGTGCTGCCGTCTTCGGCATCGGTAGTGCCGACGATGGTCGGCGTGGTGTCGGAGGTCAGAGCCGGAGCATCGACGGTCAGCGCCGGCGCGCTTGCGTCGATCTCGCCTACATCATTGCTGGTCGCGGTGTTGCCGGCCGGATCGGTGACCGAGGCCTCGACGCTGTATTCGCCTTCGCTGAGCGGTGTCTCGGCATCGACAGAATAGGTGCCGTTCTCGACGGTCGCGGTGACCGTCTGCTGGTTGCCTTCGCTGTCGGTGATGACGAGCGTGACGGTGCTGCCGTCCTGGGCATCGGTAGTGCCGACGATGGTCGGCGTGGTGTCGGAGGTCAGCGCGGGGGCATCGACGGTCAGCGCCGGCGCGCTTGCGTCGATCTCGCCCACGTCATTGCTGGTCGCGGTGTTGCCGGCCGGATCGGTGACCGAGGCCTCGACGCTGTACTCGCCTTCGCTCAGCGGCGTTTCAGCGTCAACCGTATAGGTGCCGTTCTCGACGGTGGTGGTGACGGTCTGTTCGTTGCCATCGCTGTCGGTGATGACCAAGGTGACGGTGCTGCCGTCTTCGGCATCGGTGGTGCCGACGATGGTCGGCGTGGTGTCGGAGGTCAGCGCGGGGGCATCGACGGTCAGTGCCGGGGCGCTTGCGTCGATCTCGCCCACGTCATTGCTGGTCGCGGTGTTGCCGGCCGGATCGGTGACCGAGGCTTCGACGCTGTATTCGCCTTCGCTCAGCGGCGTCTCGGCGTCAACCGTGTAGGCGCCATTCTCGACGGTGGTGGTGACGGTCTGTTCGTTGCCGTCGCTGTCAGTGATGACCAGGGTGACGGTGCTGCCGTCTTCGGCATCGGTAGTGCCGACGATGGTCGGCGTGGTGTCGGAGGTCAGTGCCGGCGCGTCGACCGACAAGGACAGCACGACCTCTGTCGGCAGTGTCGGATCAAGATCCAGCCCCAGACCATCTTCGTCCTCATCATTGAATTCCGGGTCGGTAAAGCCGCCCTCATATTCATAGGAGGTCCGTTCGACACGCCCTTCGCGCCCCACCCCAGAGGCATCCAGGAAACCACTACGACTGCTGCCTGGCGCACCGCCACTCTCACCCGCTGCGGGAGCTTCCTGAATCGCGGTCGGGTCTTCGCCACGAGCGATCGCTTCGCGCAACGCTTCCACTGTCGGGTCAACAGGCGCTTCCCCACGCGACTCGGCCAACAAGACCTCAACGCCGATCGGTGCCCCCTGCGGCACCACAAGCTGGGTGCCGTCTTCCAGCACCACGATCGCGCCCTGCGGTGCGACCAGAGTGGCTGTCGGTTCAAGCGTCATTCCATTGACGACACGCTGCGCCTCGTTGGTGGAGGAAACAACAAGTACTGTGCCTTCTGTGCGGATGACCTGGACCATGGGGGCATACTCCTGCTGGGGAAAGGTGCTGCATCATGCTGCGAAGGGGACAATGGCATGATCGAAAAGAACGGATATTTACATTTTGATACACAAAATCACTTACTGCAACTTAGCAATTTTCAGTAGTGGCATCGCGCCATGATGATTAGATGTCTAATCACAAAAACCTCTATCAATCAGTTACTCACACTCATGAAGGTCGTCGTTGCGCCTCAGCGAATCTTGCGAGACTGAACAGACCACTGCCGCCGGATACTACGCAAGGGCGGTGATTGATCATGAGATCTCGCTAATACCGTAGCATCGTTGTAGAGCCATTGTTCAATCAGATCTGCCAAATGTAACAATACTTTTACATTCTGCGGCTGCTGCTGAGCAATACGACGCAAGTGGCTGCCGGGCGCCTCGCCCACGTGAGGGCCATGGCCCGTACGCTCCAGCCGCTTCACCAACCTGCGGTAGGCCCGCACACCTGCGTGCGCTGACACCTCACGGCCAGACAACAACACCAGTGCCACGCCTGCCAGCACCACACTGGCCAGCAGCCCGAGCACACCCCAGACAAGCCACTCCCAGCGGAAGTCACCAAACAGTCGCTTCCAGAGATTTCGCTGCTCGTCGAGACGGAACCCCACCACGCTACGTTGCCAGCGGTATTCGAAACGCTCCCACTGCCGCCTCAGATCACTGAGCAACGAATTATTCAGCGTGAAGGCACGCAAGCCAGCATCGGCCATGAAGCCCGGCTGCCCCTGCAGGCTCAGCGCCCCCTGCGAGATTCGCTCGGGAGCCACCGCCGCGGTGGGATCAAATCGATGCCAGCGGCCGGCATAGAACACCTCGACCCAGGCGTGGGCGTCATACTGGCGAATGCTCAATTCCTGCGGCCCACCGATGCCATCGCCTTGTGCCTCGCCGCCCAGATACCCCGCAACCATCCGCGCCGGCAACCCGGCAGCACGCGCCAGAAAAACGCTGGTAGAGGCGTAATGCGTGCAATAGCCCCGCAAGCTGTCGAACAGGAAATCATCGACACGGCTGAGCCCCTCGAGACGCGGTGGCGTCAAGGTGTAGTGGAAAGGCTGGCGATTGAAATACTGGAAAAGGCGTTGCAGGAAGATCTGCGGATCTCCTCCCGACTCCCGCATCAGATCGCGAGCGAACTCACGGGCACGCGGATTGCCATCATCGGGCAATAGCTGATCAAGGCGCTGCATCCATTGCGGAGCCGTTGTCGGTGGCGCACCGGAGGAAGACATCTCCAGCAGCTCGCGGGTATTGAGTGACGCCAGCCCCTCAAGGGTGCCGTCGACCAGGTAACGGACCTCGCGACTGGTCGTCAGTGGCGTGCCGAGGCTCGGCCGCCAAGGGCGCGGGTCCGGCTCCAGCAGCAGCTCATAGCGATGACGCGCGACTTCCCCCTCCCTACGCGTCCCGCGCTGAACGTAGCGCTCGGCTGGCCCGCCCAGCGCCTCCTGAAGACGCTCCGGCGTGGCGCGCGACCAGCGCACGCCATCAAACAGGCTCAGGGTATACACACGCCAGTAGCGCTGGGAGGCCGCAGGCAGTCCGGTGTCGAAACGCGCCCGAAACGCCAGGGCATCACTGCGACCCAGAGCGGCGATATCACCGGGAGAGACACTGTCGGTAAGCCCCGTGGTGGCCTCGTTGAGCTGCGGCACGTTCCATAGCGGCGGCAAGCGGGGAAAGAGCACGAACAAGCCCAGCATCAGCGGCAGGGACAGCCCCATCAGCCAAGCCGTCTCCCGCATGGCCTCGCGACGTTCGCGTGCACCGGCGATCAACACCAGCCCGCCGACCAGCCACGCCGCGGCCATGACCGAGGCCGCCGCCATCAAGGGCCCCTGGTCATGCAGGAAGGCCGCCGCCAGCACCACGAAACCCAGCCCGCAGACCACGCGACCATCGCGCAGGCTGTCCGTCTCCAGCAGCTTGAGCAGATAGATGCCGACCAGCAGGCCGATCATTGCCTCCAGGCGCAGCATCTGGCCGTATTCGAGAAACAGGCCCGCCGCGACCATGGCCACCGCCGCCAGCCGCAACAGGATGCCAGCGCGCGGAACTCGCGCCCGGAGTTGCTGAAAGCGCCACAACGCCGCCAGCAAGGCCGGCAGGGCAAGCCATACCGGCATCCACAGCACATGCAGCGCCAGCACCAGACACTGGCCGATGAACAGGTGGCGCAGCTCCAGCCAGCCCAATGCCTGATCAGGCGTCAGCGGTTTGCGCTGCCACCAGTGTCGTCTGGCACCAGAGGAGCTGGCTTTCGACAAGGTCATACGCTGCCCTCCTGGCTCAAGGGACGACTCGCGCCGGCTCGCTCGGCGGCCTCACTGGCCTCCAGCTGGGCGGACCATGGCAACCTTCCCTCGCCGCCGAACAGCGTCAATGCCTCAAGCACTCGACGGCGATGCGCCCCGCCACTGGCGATGGCCAATGTCTGCCCCGGCAGCCGCAGACCATAGGTCGCCTGGGCGCCTTCCGCCGCCAGTACGCGTGCCGTGAGTTCCGAGAGCCGCTGCTCCATATCGCCACGACAGGCCTCGTAATCCAGCCACAGCGAGGGACGCGCAGGCGTCTCGAAGCGCTTGGTGACCAGCTCGCCGCTGCGCCCCCAGTGCTTCCAGGCGATATGCGCTGGCGCATCACCCGGTACATAGCGGCGCAGACCGGCGAAATCGCCCTGCTCTATCTGCTCGAGCGTGCGACGACTGCCCTGCGGGGTGGAGGGAAGCTCTGGCTGTGGATAGACGAGGACCGGCGTGTCGATCGCGACCCAGGCCCACAGGCGTACCAGTCCCAACGGCCAGCGCGACTCCAGCGTCAGCGTCGGCAATGAGAACTGGCCACGCTGAAAGGCAGCCAGCTCCAGCGGCGCACTGCCTTCGCCGTCATGGATCTCGAGTCGCTGGCGCGCCTCTCCCAGCCGAACATCGATGGCATGCGAGCGAGCCCGACCGGTGAGGCGCACCATGACGCGCAACGTATTGCCCGCAAACGCCTCGCCATCGGCGATCAGCTGCACTCGCACGCCCGCCAGATTGCGCCAGCTGCGAAAGATGCTGACCACTGCCACGGCGAACAGCCAGAAGGACAGACCATGCGCCAGCGAGTTCTCGTAATTGATCCCCAACAGCAGCAGCAGAATCACCAGCACTGCCCAGAACAGCCCGAAGGGCGTCGGCAAGATCATCAAGCGCGCGTGATGAAGCGCCTCACCTCCGCCAGTCGACATCTTGCGCAGCATGCGGGCTTTCACGCGCGTCCATGCCCCGGGCTTCGCCATCTGGGTCATGCAGGCACCACCGCCACCTGCCCGAGCAGATGGCGCGCCATGGCCTCACCTTCGACAACACTGCCTTCACTGAGGCGGTGCCCCACGACGGGCGCCCAGACCGCTTGCACATCCTCCGGCAGCACATAGTCACGTCCTGCCAGCAGTGCCCAGCCACGCGCAGCACTGGCCAGCGCCAGCACCCCGCGCGTCGAGAGACCATAGGCCACTTCCGGCGAGCTGCGCGTCGCCGCCACCAGCGCCTGCAGATAATCCAGCAGCGGGTCAGACAGACGCACACGGTCCACGGCGGCCTGCCACTCCTTGAGCACCGAGACGGGCAACAAGGGTCGCAGCGCCTCGATATGCTGACGCCCGGCATTGCCCTTGAGAATCTCGCGCTCGGCTGCGGGTTCCGGGTAGCCCAATGACAGCCGCATCAGGAAGCGGTCCAGCTGGGACTCCGGCAGCGGGAAGGTGCCGGATTGCTGGAGCGGATTCTGGGTCGCGATCACGAAGAACGGTTCTGGCAGGCGACGGGTCTCGCCCTCCACCGTGACCTGACGCTCCTCCATCGCCTCCAGCAACGCGCTCTGCGTCTTGGGCGTGGCACGGTTGATCTCGTCCGCCAGCACCAGCGAGTGGAACACCGGGCCGGGGTGGAAGCGGAAGTTGCCCTCACGCGGATCAAATACCGACACGCCCAGAATGTCTGCCGGCAATAGATCGCTGGTGAACTGCACCCGCTGCATGTCCGCTCCGATCAGACGCGCCAGCCCCTGGGCGAGGGTCGTCTTGCCCAGCCCGGGCAAATCCTCGACCAGGACATGACCACGACACAGCAGACAACAGAGCGCCAGACGGATCTGGCGCGGCTTGCCCGCCAGCACCGCCGACAATGCGACTTCCACCTCTTCCAGCTGCTGTGGCAATACCTTGGCATTCATGCAAAGACTCCAGAACAAAGTGGGGAGGAGGAGATGCGGCCATCACGATGGGCAGCACACGCCAGATGACGCAAGGCCAGCGGCGTTGCTGCCCAGGCTCGACAAGGAAAAGCGAAGATCATCGGCCCAGGCTCTCACTCAGAAAGCCTTCACGAATCAGGCGCTCAAGGGCCATACGGCTATCAGGGGTTGAAGGATGCAACGCAAGCGCATCAGCAGGCGTGACCCAGAAGGCATCTGCCACTTCTTCAGCCTGCAGGGTCAGCGGGCCATCGTAATGCACCAGAAATGCACTGCCGAAGACATGGTTGGTCGCGTCTGTGTAGCAGAAATCGAAACAATGCTTGAGCGGCGCACCGCGCACGCCAATCTCTTCCTCCAGCTCGCGACGGGCAGCCACCTGCACGGCCTCACCGGCCCCGACAACCCCCCCGCTGGCAAGATCGAAATAGCCGGGGAACACTTCCTTGCTCAGGGTACGCTTCTGGATGCACAGCTCACCGCGGCCATTGAGCACGAAGGCATAGGTCGCACGGTGCCAATAGCGGTAGCGACGCATCAAGCGACGCGGTGCCGTGCCACAAGGGCGATTCTGCGCATCGACCAGCTGAATGATTTCGTCCTGGATCACCGTTCCCTGTTCCTTGCCTGTCCTTGAATCACTTCGATAGCTACCCGCGACGACCTACACCGCCGGATAGCATCGACCAATGCGTCCCACGGTAGCAGAATGCGACGAGGCTGCCTTCAACTGCGGCCCGGACACCTGCCTTCACCCCCTGACAACAGGTGACGCTCGCATTCGTGCAAATCACCTAAAACAGAACTCTCTGCAATAGCCTCTACACTAGAGGCCATCGACGTCAGAAAACACCACACTGGCATCATGGACCGCTCCCATGGTCATTCTCTTTACACACCCAGACAGGAGATGCGCACAGCATGAGGCAACCTCGCCAGGGACATGGCGCGCCGCGACGCGCCGGAAAGATATCGGCTGGCCTGACCGCCCTTCGCACCATCGCCACCACCGCCAGCAGATGGCTGGCGTCGCTGGCCCTGCTCTCCCTTGCCACGGTTCACGCCACTGCGCAGGAGCCTCCATCCGCCATCCCCCATGTCGAGCAAGCCTTCGCACTACCGACGCCACCGGGTGCCACGACCGGGGCCGCCTACCTGACTCTCTCGATCACAAAGGGCGATGCCGTGCTGACAGGCGCCAGCACGCCGATGGCCGCCACGGTCGAATTGCACAGCATGCAAGTCACGCAAGAGCGCATGCAGATGCACAGAATCGAGCAACTGGCGATTTCCTCTGACGCGCCGCTGACGATGACTCCCGGTGGCGGCCCCCACCTGATGCTGATCGGGCTGACGCAGCCACTCACTGCGGGCGACAGGCTGCCGCTGACGCTGCATTTCCTGGCGAGACCTGACACGAGCCTTGAGATCTCGATCAAGGACTACGCCGAGATGATGTCGCTCAGTGAGTAACGCCATCGGTGCATACGCCTCTATCGACAAACACCTCTATCTACAAACGCCTCAACCCGCAAAACGCGCATGCAAAACGCGCATGTAAAACGGCCCTGACACAAAGTGCCAGGGCCGTTTTCTCAAGAAGCGCCAGATCCTCACGGGGCTGACAGGCTGTCTCAAAGCCCCCAGACCACCCGCAACGCCAGCCCCAGCAACACCACGCCCGTCAGACGATTGATCCACATCGCGCGCGCCTGCAACCAGGGCAGCACCCGCGAATGCGACAGCACCAGTGCCACCAGCACATACCAGAGCCCGTCGATACCCATGGCCGTCACGACGACCAGCCACTTGCCCATCTCGCTCATCTCCGGCGTGATCAATTGACTGAGTAGCGCCACGAAGAACAGGATCAACTTGGGGTTGGCCAGCGCCACCATGAAACCATCGCGAATCGCCATGGAGCGGGACGTCGTGACGGCCTGCGCCTCCAGCGCTCCACCGCGGCCCGCCCGCAGCGCCTTGATCCCCAACCAGGCCAGATAGGCTGCACCCAGCAGCATGACCGTCTGGAAGACGCCCGGATAATGAACGATCAAGGCGCCGAGCCCCCAGGCAGTCAGCGCGGCATACAACCCGACTCCCAGCGCATGACTGATACCGGCGGCGACCCCCGCACTCCTGCCGCCGCCCAGGGTATGGCGCAGCACCATCGCCAGACTCGGTCCGGGCGACATCGCCCCCATCGCGCATAGCGCAACCAGTGACAACCACAGATTCAGCGGCATCCAATGCATGAAGGTCATTGCATGTTCCAGTCAATTGGTGAAAGCGACACTGCGCCGGCCTCGGACATACACCTGGGGGATCACCTGACAGTAGCCCGGCGCTCGCGATGAGGCCCGCCCTCCCCATCCTGCGTTGCAGATGGGATGCGAGTATCGGGCACATACGACTCCCACCAAGTCTTGAGGCAGACGCAGTCGAGTGTATCAAGCGCCGTGCTGATGCGGCAGCAGGCCATATGGACGACCTGGAAATGCCCCTCACGATGGGTGTCACACGGGCTGGACAGTCCGCACTCGAAGGCGGCCGTCGTGCATGGATTTATATGAGAACATAATAAAGTACAGAATTTTACACATTCGAAAACTTGTGCAACAAATTAGGCGTTGTACAAGTTTGTGATAACCAGTAACGTCTCTACCGCTGCTCAGGAAGAGCGGCAGGTTCAGCGTAGTGACAGGCCAAGTGCACAGGAAGTGCAGCCAGGGACAGGCCCTGTCAAAGGATGACGCGCAGGCTTGGGGACTTCGCTCCCGGCCAGGAAGATTCGTAAGCCTGAGCGGGTAGGTTTACGAATCTTCATGACTGGCAGCCTGCGAGCTCAGGGAAAGAGATCACTACGCTGAATGACACCGAATTCAGTCAGTTTCTGAAAGGTGTCCAAGATTTTTCGGGTCAGCAGCGCCCGATCGCTGCTCAGGAAGAGCGGCAGGTTCAGCGTAGTGACGGGCCAAGTGCACAGGAAGTGCAGCCAGGGACAGGCCCTGTCAAGGATGACACGCAAGCATGGGAAGCTTCACTCCCTGGCCAGCAAGATCCACGAGCCTAAGAGATTGGTTCATGGGCACTCATGACTGGCAGGCTTGCGCACTCAAGGAAAGAGACCGCTACGCTGAACCTAACCGAATTCAGTCGAATGCTGAGAGGGAGAGGAGACATGGAAGGGAAAGCGAAAGCCGCACTGTGTTGTCCGGCATGCTCCGGCCTGAAGATGGAGTATCAGTACCACACTCCATCAGCCGACCACCTGGTGCACTGCCAGGATTGCCATGAATACGTCGGCAAGTGGTTCACCCTGCGCCAGGAACTCGCGATCCAGAACACCCGCATCGCGCTCCTCGATCCCTCCCTCGCCAGCAACAGCCTCTATCGACGCGTAAAGAGCATTCCACATCAGGCCTAAGTCGCCGTCTGGATGCACGAGACACAGGAAAGCCCCGACATTCGTTCGGGGCTTTCCTGTGTCTGGGTCTGGACCCCTGCCGTCACGTACAGAACACAGACAAGCAGCTGCCATCGCCATGACAGGCGAAGCGTGAAGAGATAAGCAAGGACAGGTATTCGGGACAGGGGTAGAGACAGACTGAGCGCGAGCGAAGGACCACAAGGGAGATGAATCGGCGGGAGCCAGAAACGCAAAAAGCCGCTCGAAAGCGACTTTTTCAATTCTGGTGCCGGTGGTCGGACTCGAACCGACACGCCTATTAAGCGGCGGATTTTGAATCCGCTGCGTCTACCAATTCCGCCACACCGGCAACGGAGCGAAATTATACGGGACATTGCGCCAAGGTCAACGAGTTTTGGCGTCAGATCAGACACATGGAGCGCTTCCTCACACCCCACGCCGCAGTGGGCTGAGGCGTGTCGCCCGCAAACGGGTCTTCGCGTGGACGATGGCATTGGGTATCATGAGCGACCTTTTTCGTCTGCCCGGACAGCCAAGGCCTCGAGAGTGTCGCACCTGACTGCCCCACCCGCAGAAAGGGAGTCATGCGCTCGCGACGAGAGCGATAGTGTCTCACGGGCGGCATCTCCCCATTGTGCATGTACGCATGCCACGGAGCGCACCACGCGCCTCGTGCTATCAGAGTGTCAGGTTGGCCATGTCACGTATCGATTCCGGTGATGCCTCGGGCGTTGCCACACCTAACGACGCGCGCCCGATGCAGCGCAGCGATTACGATTTCAGTCTGCCGGATGAGCTGATTGCCCGCTACCCGTCAGAGCAGCGCAGCGATTGCCGTCTGCTGCATCTGGATGGCAAGAGCGGCGAGATCGTGCACCGTCGCTTCCCGGACCTGCTCGAGCAGCTGGAACCCGGCGATGTCGTGGTCTTCAACGACACCCGCGTGATCCCCGCGCGCCTGCATGGTCAGAAAGCCTCCGGCGGCAAGATCGAGATGCTGCTGGAGCGCCCGCTGGACGCCCATCGCGGCCTGGCGCACATCCGCTCCAGCAAGTCGCCCAAGCCGGGTACCGAGCTGATCTTCGAAGGTGGCATCACGGCCGTGGTCGAAGGCCGTCAGGAGGCACTGTTCGAGCTGCGCTTCCACGGCGAGACGCCGATGATCGAGCTGCTCAACCAGCACGGCCACATGCCGCTGCCGCCTTATATCACTCGGGATGACGAGCTGTCGGATCGCGAGCGCTATCAGACGGTCTATGCCAAGCGCGATGGCGCCGTGGCCGCCCCGACGGCGGGCCTGCACTTCGATGAGCCGATCATGGCCGCCATGGCCGAGAAAGGCATCGAGACCGCCTTCGTTACCCTGCATGTGGGCGCCGGCACCTTCCAGCCGGTGCGCGTCGACAGCATTCTCGAGCACCACATGCACAGCGAATGGATCGAGGTCGGTCAGGAAGCCTGCGACAAGATCGCCCGTGCCCGCGCCGCCGGTCGCCGCGTGGTCGCCGTCGGCACCACCAGCGTGCGCTGCCTCGAGAGCGCCGCCAAGGCCCACGCTGGTGAGCTGGCCCCCTACTCCGGCGACACCGACATCTTCATCTACCCGGGCTACGAGTGGCAGGTGGTGGATCTGTTGATCACCAACTTCCATCTGCCGGAATCGACCTTGCTGATGCTGGTTTCGGCCTTCGCCGGCTACGAGCACACCATGGCGGCTTATCAGGCGGCGGTGGAAGAGCGCTACCAGTTCTTCAGCTATGGCGATGCCATGCTGCTGGAACGCGCCTGACCCCCCCTTCCGACATGGTCCCGGCATTCGCCGAGGGCCGTGTCATGCGCAGTTAACGCGCCCCGCGCTATGCTGCGGCATAGCGACTTAGTGGCTTGATGACATAGTGGCATCGACACACCAGCTGCGGCCTGTTTCGCCGCCAAGCAAAGAGAGCACCATGCGTAAAGAATGCTTCATGAGCTTTGAAAAGCTCGCGACCGATGGCCGTGCACGTCGTGGCCGCATGACCTTCCCGCGCGGCACCGTGGAAACCCCGGCCTTCATGCCGGTGGGCACCTACGGCACCGTCAAGGGCATGACGCCGGAGTCCATCAAGGACATCGGCGCCGAGATCATCCTCGGCAACACCTTCCACCTGTGGCTGCGCCCGGGCACGGAAGTCATCGAGGCGCATGGCGATCTGCATGACTTCGCGCAGTGGGACAAGCCGATCCTGACCGATTCCGGCGGCTTCCAGGTCTTCTCGCTGGGCAAGACGCGCAAGATCACCGAACAGGGCGTTCACTTCCGCTCACCGGTCGATGGCTCCAAGGTCTTCATGGGCCCGGAGGAATCGATGGCGGTGCAGCGCTCGCTGGGCTCCGATATCGTGATGATCTTCGATGAGTGCACGCCGTATCCGGCCACCCATGATGAAGCGCGCAAGTCGATGGAGATGTCCCTGCGCTGGGCACAGCGCTCCTACGATGCGCATGGCGACTCGCCGTCGGCGCTGTTCGGCATCATCCAGGGCGGCATGTATCCGGACCTGCGCGAGAAGTCCCTCGAGGGCCTCAAGAAGATCGACTTCGACGGCTACGCCATCGGCGGCCTTTCCGTGGGCGAGCCCAAGGACGAGATGATCAAGGTCCTCGACTACCTTCCCGAGTGGATGCCGGAGGACAAGCCGCGCTATCTGATGGGCGTCGGCAAGCCGGAAGACCTGGTCGAGGGCGTGCGGCGTGGCGTCGACATGTTCGATTGCGTGATGCCGACCCGCAACGCGCGCAACGGCCACCTGTTCACGCCGACGGGCACCGTCAAGATCCGCAACGCCGTCCACAAGCATGACACCTCACCGCTGGACCCGGAGTGCGATTGCTACACCTGCACCAATTTCTCGCGCGGTTATCTGCATCACCTTGATCGCTGTGGAGAAATGCTCGGCTCGATGCTCAACACCATCCACAATCTGCGCTACTACCAGAGCGTGATGGCTGGTTTGCGCGGTGCAATTGAAGCGGGTACATTGCAGGACTTCGTGGAACAGTTCTATGCCGCGCGCGGCCTGCCGGTGCCGCCGCTGGCCGACTGATCGAGGCGAATGACGACCGGGGGCCAAATCCTCCGGTCGTCTTGATATTCGACTCGAGCCAGACGTGAAGAAGAGCCTGAATCACGCTCATTGCATAACAACAGTTCACTCGTAACCTCTGGAGATACACATGCTGGAATTCCTGATTCCTGCCGCACACGCGGAAGCCGAAGCGGCTGTCGCCGGCGGCGGCGCCATCGGCCAGATCGTCATGCTGGTCGGCTTCGTGGTCATTTTCTATTTCCTGCTCTGGCGTCCGCAGTCCAAGCGCGCCAAGGAACACAAGAACCTGATCAGCAATCTGGCCAAGGGTGACGAAGTCGTCATCGGTGGTGGCCTGGTTGGCCGCATCACCAAGGTCAGCGAGCAGTTCATCACCATGGAGCTGAACGAAGGCAACGAAGTCAACGTGCAGAAGTCTGCCGTGGCTGCAGTCCTGCCGAAGGGCACCATCAAGTCCATCTGATCCCTCCTGCTGCCGGCCCCTGTGCCGGCAGCATGCTTTTCTCTCCCGCTCCACCAAGGACAGGGCTGCCATGCTCAACCGCTATCCGCTTTGGAAGTACCTGGTGATCTGCCTGGTACTTGCCGTCGGCGTGATCTACGCATTGCCGAATCTCTACCCCGAAGACCCGGCCGTGCAGATCAGTGCCGCCAGCGGCGCCGAGGCCATCGACCAGCAAGACCTCGATCGCGCCACCAGTGCCCTCGAAAACGCCGGCATCACGCCCAAGTCCGGGGAACTCAACGGTTCCACCGGCCTGATTCGCCTTACCAGCAACGACCAGCAGCTGCGCGCCAAGGAACTGATCAGCGAGGCACTCGGCGATGACGCCATCGTCGCGCTGAACCTGGCCGATGCCACGCCGTCGTGGCTGGCCAGCCTCGGTGCCTCACCGATGAAGCTGGGCCTTGACCTGCGTGGGGGTGTCCACTTCCAGCTGGAAGTCGACATGGACGCCGCGGTCAAGCAGCGCCTGGAAGTCAACGCCAGCGCCATCAAGGAAACCCTGCGCGAGGAGCGTATTCGCTACCGCGGCAGCGAAGTCGACGACGGCACCCTGAGCCTGACGTTCTCCGATGAGGAAGACCGTTCGAAGGCGCGCTCACTGATCTCGCGCGACTTCCAGAACTTCGAATACGACGAGCGCGATGTCGAGCGTGGGGCCGTATTGGACCTCACCCTGACCGCCGCCGCCGTCAAGGAGATTCAGGATTACGCGGTCAATCAGAACCTGACCACGATCCGCAATCGCGTCAACGAGCTGGGTGTGTCCGAGCCGCTGGTTCAGCGCCAGGGCCCGAACCGCATCGTGGTCGAGCTGCCGGGCGTGCAGGACACGGCCGCCGCCAAGCGCGTACTGGGTGCCACCGCCAACCTCGAATTCCGTCTCGAAGCGGCCAGTGACACGCCGGCCAGCGAGATGGAGAGCTTCGCGTTCCGCAACCAGCCGAGCCGCACCGCCAACATCATGAAGGACGTGATCATCAGCGGTGACAGCGTCTCCAGCGCCAGCACCAGCTTCGATGAAAGCGGCCGTCCGCAGGTCAACATCAACCTGGACGGCACCGGTGGCTCGATCATGAACCGCGTCACGCGTGCCGCGATCGGCCGCAACATGGCGGTACTGTTCATCGAGCACAAGACCCGCACGCGCACCGTGATGGAAGACGGCGAGAAGGTCGAGAAGCGCATCCCGTACACCGAGAAGGGGCTGATCAGCCTGGCGACCATCCAGAGCGCGCTGGGCAACAGCTTCCGCATCACTGGCCTCGACTCGCCGACGGAAGCCAAGGAGCTCTCGCTGCTGCTGCGTTCCGGCTCTCTGGCCGCGCCGATCTACTTCGTGCAGGAACGCACCATCGGCCCGAGCCTGGGCGCCGAGAACATCTCGCGCGGCATCCTGTCCGTCGAGCTGGGCCTGCTGCTGGTCGTGCTGTTCATGCTGGCGCGCTACAAGGCCTTCGGTGTCGTCGCCAACGTGGCCCTGACCGCCAACCTGGCGATCCTGATTGCCGCGATGTCGATGCTGGGCGCCACCCTGACCCTGCCGGGTATCGCCGGTATCGTGCTGACGCTGGGCATGGCGGTGGATGCCAACGTGCTGATCTTCGAGCGTATCCGCGAGGAAATGCGTTCCAAAATGCCGCTGCATCAAGCGGTGCATACCGGCTTCGAGCGCGCCTTCACCTCCATCGTCGATGCCAACATCACCACCCTGCTGGTCGCGGTGATCCTGTTCTCCATCGGCAGTGGCCCGGTCAAGGGCTTCGCGGTGACGCTGTCCATCGGCATCCTGACGTCGATGTTCACGGCGATCATGGTCTCGCGCGGCATCATCAATCTTGCCATTGGCGGCAAGACACTCAAGAAACTCTGGATCTGAGGGGCCATCGTGATGCGACAGTTTGACTTCATGAGCAAGCGGCGCGCGGCCTTCATCGTCTCCATCGTGCTGACGATCGTGGCCATTGGCGCCCTTGTGATTCATGGCCTGAACCTGGGCCTCGACTTTACCGGCGGCACCCTGGTGGAAGTGAAATACCAGGCGGCACCGGCGCTGGACAGCGTGCGCCAGACACTGGAAGCCGCCGGCTACAAGGATGTCTCGGTCCAGACCTTCGGTGCCAGCAACGAGATTCTGGTGCGTCTGCAGCAGAGCTTCGAAGCCGGCATCGGCAATGACATCGTGGCACACCTGCAGGCCACCGGTGACAGCGTCAACCTGATTCGCGCCGAGTTCGTCGGCGCCCAGGTCGGTGATCAGCTGCGTGACCAGTCCGGTCTCGGCATGCTGCTCGCCCTGGCCGTGGTGATGGTCTACGTGGCCTTCCGCTTCCAGTACAAGTTCGCCCTCGGCGCACTCATCTCGCTGGGTCACGACGTCATCATCCTGCTGGGCATCTTCGCCCTGTTCGGACTCGACTTCGACCTGACGGTACTGGCCGCGGTGCTGGCCGTGATCGGCTACTCATTGAACGACACCATCATCGTCTACGACCGCATTCGCGAGAACATCCGCAAATCGCGTATCGATGACATGCCGTCGATCTTCAATGACGCCATCAACGCGACGCTGTCACGCACACTGTCCACCTCCGGCACCACCTTGCTGGTGCTGCTGGCGCTGTTCTTCCTCGGCGGCGACATGATCCACAACTTCGCCATCGCACTGATCATCGGTGTGGTCGCGGGGACCTTCTCGTCCATCTACGTGGCAGCGGCGCTATTGCTGGTGGTCGGCCTGAAGCGTGTGGATCTGATCCCCCCGCCCAAGGAGCAGTTCGAGGACGGCGCGCCGTAAGCGTCTCGCTCCTCCATCAGAGACAGACCGCCAGGCACGGATCGCCAGGCACAAAAAAACCCCACCTCATGCGAGGTGGGGTTTTTTTCGTTCTCCAGACGGCCCCGAGGGCTGTCAGGTCACGTCGTCTTGCAGGGGCTTACAGGTGCGGCTGCATGGTCTGCGCCAGCGCCTTGTACAGACGTGCGCCAGCGGCCATCAGGGTGCCTTCGGCAACCACGACCGGCGTGCCGTCGGCACTGCCTGCCAGTGCGCCACATTCCTTCAGGAACAGGCTGACGATCTCGCTGTCACCGGCATCCAGACCCAGCACATAGACGGCATCGACGCGACCGGAGGCCAGCTCGAGCACGTCCAGCAGCGCGCAGCCGCTGGTGCGCAGCATCTCGACCTGCGGGCCGACCTGCTGAACGATGGAGAGGTAGGTCGGCAGGTGACGCGGACGCTGCCAGCTTTCCGGCAGACCCATCGCCAGACGCGCACCTTCGATGGCGGTGGCGTTGGTCACGCGGATACGGTGACCGGAGTGCTGGGCGCCACGGCCACGGCTGACGATGTACTCTTCGTCAGTGAACGGCGCGATGACCACGGCGTGCTCGGCACGGCCCTTGAACAGGCAGACCACGGACAGCGCGAAGCCGGAGGCCGCGGATGCCAGGTTGGAGTAACCGTGCACCGGCTCGATACGCCAGTGGTAGTCAGAGCCCTGACCTTCACCATCGCGATGGTCGGTATAACGGCCGGAGAGACCGTGCTGCGGATAACCGCGCTCCAGCTGACGCACGATGTGCGCTTCGGCGCGACGTGCAGTGTCTGCAATGAAGGTGTCGAGATCGTTGTCGCCACGGGCGACTTCGATACGTTCACGAGCACGGACGAACTGCTCTGCGGCACCGCGTGCAGCACGCAGCGCAAATTGGACCATCGGATGCATGATCAAGGCCTTGACGAGTCGGGAGCTGTTAAAGAACGGGTGCCACGGCGCGTGAGATACCAACGCGGCGCAACACGGATCGAGCGAAACTGGGTGCAATCGGACCAGGTGGTCATGTAGCCCGTACAGAAATCCTGATACGGCGCGGGGCGCGCTGCATAGTGCAAGGTATGCAGGCTGCCAGCCGCCACAGCACGCGGCGCCAACGAGGGCGAACACATGTTGCGACATGACGGGACGGCGTAGTTTATCAGAGCTCGGCTCAAGCTGCCATCGCGACACGCGATCTTCGCCGTAGAGAGACGGCGGGATCACGCCGCAGCTGACTGCTCCCTGCGCTGGCTTCATGCTAGGATATCGGGCTCTGGCGCACGTCTCGCCCAGCCCGGTGGCCGGGCCGCGTCGATTGCCCTGCCCTTCAATCGCTATCCTGGAAGTCCTCATGCTTGAACGTCTGCGCATTGTCCTGATTGGCACCAGCCATCCCGGCAACATTGGTGGTGCAGCCCGCGCCATGCTCAATATGGGCCTGGCCGATCTCGCACTGGTCGCGCCGCGATGTCAGGTGCAATGCCAGGAATCCGCCTCACGCGCCTCGGGTGCCGATGCACTCGTCGCCAGCGCCTCGGTGCACGAGACGCTGGAAGAGGCCGTGGCGGATTGCAGCCTGGTGGTCGGCTGCAGCGCACGCTCCCGCAACCTGCCGTGGCCGATGATCACGCCGCGCGCCTTCGCTGCCACCCTGGCCGATGAAGCCCGCTTGCCGGATGCCCGCGTGGCCATCGTCTTCGGCCGCGAGGATTCCGGGCTCTCCAATGAAGAGCTGCAGCGCTGCCACCGCCACGTGCATATCCCGACCAATCCGGATTTCAGCTCGCTGAATCTGGCCGCAGCAGTGCAGGTGCTGGCCTATGAGTGCCGCCAGGCGTGGCTGGCCGACCAGGAAGCCGCCGGCGAGACGCCGCGTGCCGAGGATGACCAGCCGTTCGGTATCGACTGGGACAGCCCGCTGGCCAGCCATGCCGACCTCGAGCGCCTGTTCGAGCATCTCGAGAAGACACTGATCAGCGTCGACTTCCTCGATCCGGAACAGCCGCGCCAGCTGATGGCACGCCTGCGTCGCCTCTATCTGCGCGCGCGTCCAGATAGCATGGAAATCAACATTCTGCGCGGCATTCTTTCCGCGGTGGACAAGCAGGTTCGCCTGGCACAAGCCGACACGGCCAACCGCACTTCCTGAGGACACGCCATGTTCACTCGACTGCGTGAAGACATCGATAGCGTGTTTGCCCGTGATCCGGCAGCGCGCAACTTCTTTGAAGTCCTGACCAACTATCCGGGCCTGCATGCACTGGTGGCCCATCGCATCAATCACTGGCTGTGGCGCCACAACGCCAAATGGCTGGCGCGCACCGGCTCGACCCTGATGCGCTGGCTGACCGGCATCGAGATCCACCCGGGTGCCACCATCGGTCGGCGCTTCTTCATCGACCACGGCATGGGCGTCGTGATCGGCGAGACCGCCCTGATCGGCGATGACGTGACCCTCTATCACGGCGTCACCCTCGGCGGCACCACCTGGAACGCCGGCAAGCGCCACCCGACCCTCGGCGACGGTGTCATCGTCGGTGCCGGCGCCAAGATTCTCGGCCCGTTCACCGTCGGTGCCGGCGCCAAGGTCGGCTCCAATGCCGTGGTCACGCGTGAAGTGCCTGCCGGCGCCACCGTCGTCGGCATTCCCGGCAAGATCGTCAAGCGTGCCGAGCCGGATGTGGCGGAGGAGCCGTCGGTCGACCCGGAAAGCCGCGAGGCCATGAAGGAGAAGTTCGGCTTCGATGCCTACGGCATGGGCCAGGACATGCCCGACCCGGTCGCGCGCTCCATGCACGCGATGCTCGATCACATGCATGCCGTGGACAAGCGCATCGAACAGATGTGCGGCACGCTGCGCAAGCTGGATGCCAGCTATCGCGCTGGGCGCCTGCCCGAGCTCGATGACGCCGACTTCGCCCAGCTGATCGATGAACTGGGGCCCTGCGGCGGCGAGACGACCGTCGCTGACGTGGCCGCGGCCCAGGGCAGCACCTCACCCAAGGCCCACGCCGCCGCATCCAGCGCATCGCAGGGCACTGCCCCTGATGACCAGCCGCGCTCCGAGCAGGCCTCTCCCCAGCAGGCACCGACCGAGCAGGCAAGCGATACGCAGGAACCCGCCGAACGTCAGCATGGCTAAAGTTGACCAATTCAGTCGGGATTGACCCCGCCAGACCACCCCACCATAATGGGGCGCATTGAGACGCCGTCTCGCCAGAGGCGGCGACTACGCCCGGCCTCGTCCTCAACGTCGCAGGCTCCATCTGCTCACGGACTCTGTCATGCGCCTGACCACCAAGGGACGCTACGCCGTCACCGCGATGCTCGATCTGGCCCTGCATGCCAGTTGCGGCCCGACCTGTCTGGCCGATATTTCCGAACGCCAGGGCATCTCGCTGTCGTATCTGGAGCAACTGTTTGCGCGTCTGCGGCGTGCAGGTCTGGTCAAGAGCGTGCGTGGCCCCGGTGGCGGTTATCTGCTGGACACCGAACTCGAGACCACCTCGGTGGCGTGCATCATCGACGCCGTCAACGAGTCAGTCGATGCCACACGCTGTCAGGGAATGTCGGACTGTCAGGCCGGTGACACCTGCCTGACGCACCATCTGTGGTGTGATCTGTCCGACGAGATCCACGGCTTTCTCGACGGCATCAGCCTGGCCGACCTGGTCGCGCGCGAAGAGATTCGCCAGATCGCCAGTCGCCAGCGCAAGGCGTGCGAGCCGACGCCGATCACCGTCATGCAGGGCAGCTGAACCCGTTCGTCATGTCTTCAGGAAGTCACCATGTCCCAGCCGATCTACCTTGACTATGCCGCCACCACGCCCGTCGACCCGCGCGTTGCCGAGCTGATGATGCGTCACCTGACGCAGGACGGCACCTTCGCCAATCCGGCCTCGCGCAGTCACATGCCGGGCTGGCTGGCCGAGCAGGCCGTCGAGGGCGCACGTCGTCAGGTCGCCGAACTGATCGGTGCCGACCCGCGCGAGATCGTCTGGACCAGCGGTGCCACCGAAGCCGACAACCTGGCGCTGACCGGCTACATGCGTGCCAATGCCGCGCGCGGCCGCCATCTGATCACCTCGACCATCGAGCACAAGGCGATTCTGGATACCGCCAGTGCGCTGGAAGCAGAAGGCTTCGAGGTCACGCGCATCGCGCCGCAGCCTGACGGCCGCATCAGCCCGGACAGCCTGCGCGACTCCCTGCGCAGCGACACCCTCCTGGTATCGCTGATGGCGGTGAACAACGAGCTGGGCAGCCTGAATGACCTGGATGCGCTGGGCGACATCGCCCATTCGCATGGCGCGGCCTTCCATGTCGATGCCGCCCAGGCGCCCGGCAAGGTGCAGATCGATGTCAGCCGTCAGCCTATCGACATGCTGTCGCTGTCCGCCCACAAGGCCTACGGCCCCAAAGGCATCGGCGCGCTGTACGTGCGTCGCCAGCCGCAGATCAAGGTCGATGCCCTGATCCACGGCGGTGGTCATGAGCGCGGTATGCGTTCCGGCACCCTGCCGACCCATCAGATCGTCGGCATGGGCGAGGCCTACCGCCTGAGCGGCGAGCAGTTCGACGCTGATCACCAGCACCTCATCGCGCTGCGTGATCAGTTCGTCGCCGGGCTTGCCGGCCTTGAAGGAGTGCACTTCAATACCGATATAGAGGTCAGTGCGCCCAACATCGTCAATCTCGCCTTCGAGGGCGTGGATGGCGAGGCGATGCTGATGGCGCTGCGCGGCATCGCGATTTCCACCGGTTCGGCCTGCAATTCCGCCAGTGTCGAACCGTCGTTCGTCCTCACCGGCATCGGGGTGCCCCGTCCACTGGCGCTGGCGTCATTGCGTTTCAGCTTCGGACGATTCACCACCGCCATCGACATTGAATCCGCGCTCGGCGAACTCAGGCATGCCCTGACCTCGCTGCGCGCCTGACCCGGGAGACTGCTCATGGCACACCTGTCGATTTCCCCCTCCGCCGCCGACCAGATCCGTGTCGTGCTGGCCGAGCGCGGCCACGGCCTTGGCCTGCGTGTCTCGGTCAAGCCAAGCGGCTGCTCCGGTTACAGCTACGTGCTCGACTTCGCCGACGAGGCCAACGAGGAAGACGCCGTCTTCGTCGATCACGGCGCCACCGTCTATGTCGACAGCGAAGCCCTCACCGTGCTCGACGGCTCCGAAGTGGATTACGTCAAGGACGGCCTGAACCGCTACTTCCGCTTCAACAACCCCAACGTCAAGGACGAGTGTGGCTGTGGCGAGAGCTTCAGCGTGTAGACGAGGCTTCAGCGTGTAGACCAGGCTTCAGCGTCCAAGCCAGACCTCAACGTCTGAGCCGACCCTCAGCGCCTCGCCAGCCCATGCCGACGAGGCGCTTGCCATCTGTGCGTCATGCGACTCAGGCATGATGGATGCAGCCGGTGGCACTTGCCGCTATAATGCCGCCCACTTTTGTCGCGCGCATGCCGACAGAGCCCGTTTTCCGCCGTGCGGCATCTGCCGTGCGGCTCTTCAAAGCTTGTCTCAGGAGATTCACCATGACTCAGCGCACTCTGTCCATCATCAAGCCGGATGCCGTTGCCAAGAACGTGATCGGCGAAATCTACTCTCGCTTCGAGAAGGCCGGTCTGCAGATCGTCGCTTCCAAGATGGTTCACCTGTCCAAGGAACAGGCCGAAGGCTTCTACGCTGAGCACAGCGAACGTGGCTTCTTCGGTGAGCTGGTCGGCTTCATGACTTCCGGCCCGGTCATGATCCAGGTGCTGGAAGGCGAAGACGCCATCACCAAGAACCGCGACCTGATGGGCGCTACCAACCCGAAGGAAGCTGAAGCCGGCACCATCCGCGCAGACTTCGCCACTTCCATCGACGCCAACGCCGTTCACGGTTCTGACGCGCCGGAATCTGCCGCTCGCGAAATCGCCTACTTCTTCGGCGACAACGAAATCTGCCCGCGCGGTTGATTTCGCCTTGTACGACTGAGAAGCCCGGCCCTTCGGGGCACGCGTCTCTCAGCCGTGCATGACACGACGGCCCTGCCTGCGAGGCGGGGCCGTCGTGGTATCGGACGTGCTGAAGCGCCGCGCGACAGCCTGCATCCCCTGAAGCAGATTCGACGCTTGAGCAGGTCCGATACGCTTTTCTGAAAGCCGCTGCAGCGCCCTCTCCCCACGCCATGTGACGCCCACGCGCACTGCGCTGATGACGAGAGCCTCTTGAGGTCTGCGAGCCATCGCCACCTCCGCTGACAGCGTCGCCCTGCAGACGTCTATCCTTTGTGAGACGCCTGCCCATCCCTGACACGACCGGCCCATACCATGACTGATACCACTGCAACTGCCACCGATGCCGCGGCCCCTGCCGCCGTCAAGCTCACCAACCTGCTGGGCCTGCCGCGCCCGGCGATGGAAGCCTTCTTCGAGAGCATCGGCGAGAAGAAATTCCGCGCCACCCAGGTGATGAAATGGATTCACCAGGAAGGCGTCGACAGCTTCGACGAGATGACCAACCTTGCCAAGCCGCTGCGCGAGCGCCTCAAGCAGGTCGCCGAGGTCCGTGCGCCGGGCATCGTCTATGAAGGTGAGTCCAAGGACGGCACCCGCAAGTGGGTGCTGGAAGTCAGCGATGGCAGCTACGTCGAGACCGTGCTGATCCCGTCCGAGAACGGCAACCGTCGCACCCTGTGCGTGTCTTCCCAGGTAGGCTGCTCGCTGGACTGCAGCTTCTGCTCCACCGGCAAGCAGGGCTTCGAGCGTGACCTGACCGCCGCCGAGATCATCGGCCAGGTGTGGGTCGCCACCCGTGGCGCCGAAGACCGCAAGGACACCCGCAAGCGTCCGGTCACCAACGTGGTGATGATGGGCATGGGCGAGCCGCTGATGAACTACGACAATGTCGTGCCGGCGATGAAGCTGATGCTGGACGACAACGCCTATGGCCTGTCCAAGCGTCGCGTCACCCTCTCCACCTCTGGTGTGGTGCCCAAGCTGGACCAGCTCGGCGATGAGATGGACGTCAGTCTGGCGATCTCGCTGCACGCGGCCAACGATGAATTGCGCAACGTGCTGGTGCCGATCAACCGCAAGTGGAACATCCGCGCGCTGCTCGACTCCTGCCATCGCTACCTGGCCAAGTGTGACGACGCCCGTATCGTCACCATCGAGTACACCCTGATCAAGGACGTCAATGACCAGATCAAGCACGCCGAGGAACTGGCCGCGCTGCTCGACGAGCTGCCGTGCAAGATCAACCTGATCCCGTTCAACCCGTTCCCGCATTCCGGTTACGAGAAGCCGTCACGCAACCAGGTGATGCGCTTCCAGCAGCGTCTCTATGAGCTGGGCTACACCGCACCGGTGCGCGCCACACGTGGCGATGACATCGACGCCGCCTGTGGCCAGCTGGTCGGCCAGGTCAAGGACCGCACCCGTCGTGCCGAGCGTTACATCAACGCCATCCAGCTCGACGCCGACTGAGCGGCTGCCAGCACTGACCTGACGCCATCGCCATGGCGACGCGCCGCCCTGCCGCCTTGACTTGAGGCAGGTGCGGCGCTTTGATGGGGGCGCTTTTGTTGCCTGCCGCGACCCTCGTCCGCAGGCACATCATGAGCCTTCATCCACGCGAGGATTGCATGCCGAGTCGTCTGCCCCGTCATCGCACCAATGCGCATGGCCCTGTCGCCCAGGGCCCCTGCCAGCATGATTCCCACATCCGCACCGCTGCTCGCGGCCTCTCTCGCCGTACCAGAGCCCTGCTGCTGTGCCTCGGATTTGCCGGCCTGACCCTCGCAGGCTGTGCGACACGCGTGGAAACCAACGACCCCTACGCTCCGCCGGATGACAACAAGGCCTCGAACGCCTATGTGGAACTCGGGGAGGCCTATCTGGGTCGTAATCAGCTGCAGCGCGCTGACAATGCCTTCCAGAAGGCACTCAAGCTGCAGAGCAGCAATGCCGAGGCCAAAGCCGGGCTGGCGATGATCTATCAGCGCCAGGGGGAGAACGTGCTCGCCGATGACTATTTCAACCAGGCCATTTCCAGCGATCCGTCCTTCACCCGTGCGCGCAACAACTACGCAGCCTTTCTCTATTCTCGCGGTGAATACGTCGCGGCCTGTCGTCAGCTCGAGATCGCAGCGGAAGACCTGACCTACGACAATCGTGGTCAGCTCTATACCAATCTGGGCCGCTGTCAGATGCAGCTGGGCAAGACCAGCGAGGCCGCGAAGAGTTTCGAGCGAGCCGTCAAGATCAACCCGCGTGAGTCAGAGGCCTGGTTGGCGGTGGCACGCATGTCACATGACGCCGGCGACAATGACGCCGCCCAGTCGGCCCTGAGCCGCTACTTCCGCCTGGCAGGCACCGACAGCGACAGTCTTGCCCTGGCCGTCGATGTGGCTACAGCTCGCGGCGACAGCCGTCTGGCAGACCTCTACAGCCGTCAGCTGGAGCAGGTCATGACACGGGAATCCGGTCGCGCGGTGATTCGCACTCCCTGAGCAAGGCGCAACGACGCCGCTGATGGGGCCACCTCTTGGGCGGGGGCGCTGCAAGCAGGGCCGAGAAGACCGAATTGCCGGTGAAAATCTCGGCGCGGGCTTGGTATAGTGCCGACGCGGACGAACGTGTGTTCGTACGCGTCGATTGGCGTGGGAGTCATCGCTTTTCACGCTGCTCGCTCGCACGATGATCAACGAGTCGTGTAGTACCCGGCCAGTCGCGCGACAGCATCAGTCAGCATGCTCCAGTATCAGGAGCAGTTCCCGCAGTACCGGAAGAGCGCCCGGATGTGCGTTCGGTAGACAGTTTTTCCTTACAAGGATGCGCCATGAGCGAACATCAACCCGCCCCTGATCAGCACGCCAGTGATGCACTGCCTGGCACGCGCCTCAAGCTGGAGCGCGAACATCAGGGGTTGTCGCGTGATGAGGTGGCGACACAGCTCAACCTGCGCCCCAGCCTGGTCGATGACCTGGAACGCGACCACTACGACCAGATTCCCATTGCCGCGTACCGTCGCGGCTATCTGCGTGCCTATGCCCGCCTGCTGGGTATGGACGAGAAAGCGATCGTCGGGCAGTACAATGCCCAGTTCGGTACCACCGAAGCCGAGCGCTACACTCCCAGCTCCACACCGTCGGTGCGCCCGCCGGGCAAGATGGGCAAGTACCTGTTCCGCCTCGTCAGCCTGCTGGTCATCGCCGGCCTGATCGGCCTCAGCTACGTGTGGTGGCAGAGCGGCGACTATGGCCGCACCTCGCCGGCCGAAACCTCCGCCCTCGAAGACGGCAGCGATGCGGACAGCGCCGCACCGGTCGTGAACGCCGATGGCTCCATCGAGCTTTCGCTCTCGCAGTCCTCTGCCAGTGAAGCGGCGCCGTCCTCCACTGCTACTGCCACCGGTGATGCGTCTGCCATCGAGGCAGCCACCTCGTCCGAGGCGACAGCGCAGAGTGCTGACGCGCTCGACACGAACGCTGGCGCGCCGGGCGCTGCAGAGACTGGTACGCAAGCGTCTGACGCTGCCACGGAGAGCGCCGCTACCACTGACGTGAGCACAGTCGCCGATGCCAGTGCCGACACCTCACAAGAGAGCGCAGCAGAGGATGCTGCACCGGCGGCAGACCCGCGCAAGCTAGAATTGACGTTCAACATCAATTCCTGGACCGACATCCGTGATGCCGATGGCGAGCGCCTGCTGCGCGGCAACAACGAGGCCGGCACCAGCACGACGCTGGAAGGCAAGCCGCCCTTCACGCTGACCATCGGCAATGCCTCTGGCGTCGAATTGCGTTACATGAATGAAGCGGTCGACCTCACGCGCGTCACGCGCGGCAGTGTTGCCAAACTTACCCTCGGTGAATGATCCGGAATCCCATGCATAGTCACTCCCCCATCAAGCGCCGCGTCTCGCGCAAGATTCATGTCGGCAATGTGGCCGTCGGCGGCGATGCACCGATTTCCGTGCAGAGCATGACCAACACCGACACCAACGATGTCGCCGCCACCGTCGCGCAGATCAAGCGCCTCGAGGATGCCGGTGCCGATATCGTGCGTGTCAGCGTGCCGGACATGGATGCCGCCGAAGCCTTCGGTCGCATCAAGCAGCAGAGCAACATCCCGCTGGTGGCCGATATCCACTTCGACTACAAGATCGCCCTGCGTGTGGCGGAACTTGGCGTCGACTGCCTGCGCATCAACCCGGGCAACATCGGTCGTGAAGACCGCGTGCGTGCCGTGGTCAGCGCCGCCCGCGACAACGGCATCCCGATCCGCATCGGCGTCAACGCAGGCTCGCTGGAAAAGGACCTGCAGAAGAAATACGGCGAACCGACGCCGGCGGCGCTGGTCGAATCTGCCATGCGTCACATCGACCATCTGGATCGCCTCGACTTCCAGGACTTCAAGGTCAGCGTCAAGGCCAGCGACGTGTTCATGGCCGTCGCCGCCTATCGTGACCTGGCGGCGCGCATCGAACAGCCGCTACACCTGGGCATCACCGAAGCCGGCGGCCTGCGCTCGGGCACCGTCAAGTCTTCCATCGGCCTGGGCATGCTGCTGATGGATGGCATCGGTGACACCATCCGCGTGTCGCTGGCCGCGGACCCGGTCGAGGAGATCAAGGTCGGCTTCGACATGCTCAAGAGCCTCAAGTTGCGCGCCAAGGGCATCAACTTCATTGCCTGTCCCAGCTGCTCGCGTCAGAATTTCGACGTCATCAAGACCATGAACGAACTGGAGACACGTCTTGAAGACGTGATGACGCCGCTGAACGTCTCGGTCATCGGCTGTGTCGTCAATGGCCCCGGCGAAGCCAAGGAGACCGATGTCGGCCTGACCGGCGGCAGCCCCGCCAACCTGGTCTACCTGGACGGCAAGCCGGCCAGCAAGTTGACCAATGACACCCTGGTTGACGATCTTGAGCGACTCATCCGTGACAAGGTCGCGGAAAAAGAGGCCCGTGAGGCCGACACCATCATTCGCCAGAGCTGAGCTTGTCTCGGCTGGCTTGCGCGTCGTGAGTGACGCGCCTTCGTCTCCCCACCCGCCTGCATGACCTCATGCGAGCGCCGTGGGGAGACGCGCAAGGATTCAGGAGAGAACGTTGAGTACCAAGATCCAGGCCATTCGTGGCATGAACGACCTGCTGCCGGACCAGTCACCGGTATGGCAATACTTCGAGCACCAGGTGGAAGCGCTGATGGGCCAGTACGGCTATCGCGAGATCCGCACCCCCATCGTCGAGCAGACCGCACTGTTCAAGCGCTCCATCGGCGAAGTCACCGACATCGTCGAGAAGGAGATGTACACCTTCGACGACCGTAACGGCGACAGCCTGACCCTGCGTCCGGAAGGCACCGCCAGCTGCGTGCGCATGGCGATGGAGAATGGCCTGGTCCACAACCAGATCCAGCGCCTGTGGTACACCGGGCCGATGTTCCGCCACGAGCGCCCGCAGAAGGGCCGTTATCGTCAGTTCCATCAGGTGGGCGTCGAAGCCTACGGTATGGAAGGCCCGGACATCGATGCCGAGATGATCCTGCTCTCCGCGCGTCTATGGCGTCAGCTTGGCCTTCTTGAGCACGTCACCCTCGAGCTCAACTCGCTGGGTAGCCTTGAGGCGCGTGCCGCCTATCGTGACCTGCTGGTCGAATACTTCGAACAGCACCTGGATGTCCTCGACGAAGACTCCAAGCGTCGTCTGCACAGCAACCCGCTGCGCATCCTCGATACCAAGAACCCGGACATGGCCGCCGTCGTCGACGCCGCGCCGCGCCTGGGGGATCACCTTGATGAAGAATCCCGCGTGCACTTCGAGGGCCTCAAGGCACGACTCGACGCCGCTGGCATCGAATACGTCATCAACCCGCGTCTGGTGCGTGGCCTCGATTACTACTCGCGCAGTGTGTTCGAATGGACCACCACCGCACTGGGCAGCCAGGGCACCGTGTGTGCCGGCGGCCGCTACGACAGCCTGTTCGAACAGCTGGGCGGCAAACCGGTACCGGCGGTCGGCTTCGCGATGGGCGTCGAGCGCCTCATCCTGTTGCTCGAGACACTGGAACTGGTACCGCAGGACGTCCGCGAGACCGTCGATGTCTACCTGATGTCGATGGGCGAGCAGGCCGAAGGCGAAGCCATGCGTCTGGCCGAAGAGCTGCGCACCGCCCTGCCCAACCTGCGCCTGGTGCTGCATTGCGGTGGCGGCAGCTTCAAGAGCCAGATGAAGAAGGCCGACAAGAGCGGTGCACGCATCGCGCTGATTCTCGGTGAGAATGAAGTCATCGAAGGTACGGTGGCGCTCAAGTTCCTGCGCGAGGAACGCGACCAGGAAACGCTGAACCAGCGTGCACTGGGCGAACGTCTCGACAGCGTCTTCGGCGCCTGAGACTGCCAATGAATATCGGGCGGAGAGCCAGCTCTCCGCCTCTCGAATGCAAGTGCCGGCATGCCGGCCAGGTCAAGGAGACCGCCCGTGGCGGAAGAGCTCAGAAGCGAAGAAGAACAGCTTGAAGCCATCAAGCGTTGGTGGAGCGAGAACGGCAAGTCACTGATTGCCGGTGTCGTACTGGCCGGCGCCGGTGTCTTTGCCTTCAAGGCCTGGCAGAACTACGAAGCCAGCCAGTCCGAAGCGGCCTCCGTGCGTTACCAACAACTGATCAGCCTCGTCAGCCAGCCCAAGCTGGAAGACGCCGGCGTCAAGCAGGCGCGTACGCTGATCGGCGAACTGGAAAGCGAGCACGGCGACAGCCTCTACACCCAGATGGCGCACCTGCTGGATGCCAGCATGTCGGTCAAGGCCAACGATCTCGATGCAGCCGCCACGGCGCTGCAGAGCGTGATCGACAACAGCGATGATAACTACCTGCAGGGGCTGGCCAGCCTGCGTCTGGCGCGCATCAATGTCGAGCGCGGCGACAACGACGCGGCACTCGCCCTGCTCAAGAGCCCGCCGGCGCCGCTGGCAGCGCAGGCGGCGGCGGTGCGTGGCGATGCCCTGGCCGCACAGGACAAGCGTGATGAGGCCATCGCCGCCTATCAGCAGGCCAGCACCCTGTCGCAGGAAAGTGGTCAGCCGGTCTACGGTCTCGACCTGAAACTCGCCGATCTGGCTGCGGAGTCTTCTTCATGAGCGTCACTCGTCGTCTGAGCGTACCGGCCTCGCTACTGGCCGTGAGTCTGCTGGCCGGTTGTGCCAGCAGTGCCCAACCGGAATATGCGCCCAAGGAGCTGGTCGATTTCGATCGCCAGGTCGCGCTGGATTCCGTCTGGAGCGAATCGGTCGGCAATGGCCTTGGCCGTGCCCACTATCCGCTGTCCCCGATCTTCGCCAACGACAAGCTGTTCGTCGGTGCCGAAGGCGGTGAACTGGAAGCCCTCGCTGCCGACAGTGGCGACGACATCTGGCAGACACGGTTGCCAGCTGGCATCACCAGCGCACTGAATGCCGATGCCTCCCGCCTGTACGTCGGTACGCGCGATGGCAAGGTCAGCGCCGTCAGTCAGGAAGATGGCAGCATCGAGTGGAGCACGCGTGTCTCCAGTGAGGTGCTGGCCGCGCCGCAGTACAACGCCGAGCTGGTCGTGGTGCAGAGCGTCGATGGTACCGTGACCGCGCTTGATCGCTTCACCGGCGAAGAGCAGTGGGCCTACTCGGCCACGATTCCGGCCCTGACACTGCGGGGCACCGGCGCGCCGCGCGTCATCCAGCCGGTCACCTTCGCTGGCTTCGCCAACGGCAAGCTGGTCACGCTCGACAATCGCTCAGGTCAGGAACTGTGGGACCTGCGCGTCGCCGTGCCGTCCGGGCGTACCGAGGTGGACCAGCTGGTCGATCTCGATGGCCAGCCGGTGCTGACCCAGGATGGTCGCCTGTTCGTCACCAGCTACAACGGTCGCCTGATCGCACTGGACGCTCGCAACGGCGAGCCGCTGTGGGACAAGCCGTCCTCCAGCTATCTGACGCCCATCGTGGTCGGCGATTACCTGTTCAGTATCGACAACGCTAGCCATGTGCTGGCGATGGATGCCAACACCGGTAACGTGCTGTGGAAGTCCGAAGACCTGGAAGGTCGCTGGCTGACCTCTCCGGCCTTCGTCGATGGCAAGCTGGTGGTCGGTGACTACGAAGGCTATGTGCACCTGATCGACGCCCAGAGCGGGGAGATGGCCGGCCGCTATGACGTGGGGGGCGATGGCATCAGCATCACCCCGCTGACCGAAGGCAAGCGCATCTATGTCTACACCAACGATGGCGAGCTGACGGCGCTGGACCTCGAAGCCCCGTAAGCCATTGATCGAGCGCGCATGTCAGCCTGCCCCGCAAGCTGACATGCGCGCTAGGTCAGCCCTCGTCACGACAACGGCAGCCTCCTGGCTGCCGTTGTCGTAATGCGCCATTGGTAGCAACTCCCTGTCAATGCTAGAATGCTGCCCCCGCTGATCCCGTGAGTCGACTGACGCCTCCCTCGCGTCGGTAGAGCCACAGGATTCAGCCACGAGATCATTTCCGCGGAGAGTGCCAAGGCTCGCTCCGCGGGCCATACTGGAGACGGGCCTCGTCCGGCGCCTGCCGACGACGCGCTCCAGTGACCCAAGTCCGATATCATCGCTATCGCCCTGCCTGCACAAGGTGCTTTCCAGCCGTCATGGTTCGAAGCAGACCGGTTCGAAGCAGACCGTACGGGGCCGGCATCGATGCTATCCCTGCGAATGCTGTGAGATTCCATGAACCCCGTGATCGCCCTGGTCGGCCGCCCGAATGTCGGCAAGTCGACGCTATTCAATCGCCTCACCAAGACCCGTGATGCTCTGGTCGCCGATTTTCCCGGCCTGACCCGTGACCGCAAGTACGGCACCGGCAAGGTCGGCGGCAAGCCCTACACCGTCATCGACACCGGCGGCATCAGCGGTGACGAGGAAGGCATCGACCTGATGATGGCCGGCCAGTCACTGGCCGCCATCGACGAAGCCGACATCGTGCTGTTCATGGTCGATGCGCGCGCCGGCCTGAACATGGCGGACGAGGCCATCGCCAATCACCTGCGCGTCAACCAGAAGAAGACCTGGCTGGTGGTCAACAAGACCGACGGCATGGACGAGGAGATCGGCAAGTCCGACTTCTGGACCCTGGGTCTGGGTGATCCGCGCGCCATCGCCGCCGAGCACGGCCGCAACGTCACCACGCTGCTGGAAGAGGTGCTCTCGCCCTACCCCGAAGTCGAGGAAGGCGAAGACGAGGACCTGCACCCGGAGCTGGATGATCGCGGCGTGCGCATCGGCATCATCGGTCGCCCGAACGTCGGCAAGTCGACGCTGGTCAATCGCCTGCTGGGCGAGGAGCGCGTGGTGGTCTATGACCAGGCCGGCACCACCACCGACGCGGTGGAAATTCCCTTCGAGCGTCGCGGCAAGCCTTACCTGCTGGTCGATACCGCCGGGGTCCGTCGTCGCAAGAACGTGCGCGAAGTGGTGGAGAAGTTCTCCATCATCAAGACGCTGGAAGCGATCAAGAAGTGCAACGTCGCCGTGATGGTGCTCGATGCCCGCCAGGGGCTGGTCGAGCAGGACCTGCACCTGCTGGACTTCGTGCTGACCAGCGGCCGCGCGCTGGTGCTGGCGGTCAACAAGTGGGATGGCCTGGAAAGCGAAGCCAAGGAGAAGATGCGCTCCGAGATCAAGCGTCGTCTGGGCTTTGCCGACTACGCTGACCTGCACTTCATCTCCGCGCTGCACGGCACTGCGGTGGGTGACCTCTACCCGTCCATCGACCGCGCCTTCGAAAGCGCCGTAGCCCGCTGGTCGACCAAACGTCTGACCACCCTGCTGCAGGACGCCACCCAGGCGCACCAGCCGCCGATGGTCAACGGCCGTCGCATCAAGCTGCGCATGGCTCACCAGGGTGGCGCCAATCCGCCGCTGATCGTGGTGCACGGCAACCAGACCAACCGTCTGCCGGAAGCCTACAAGCGCTACCTGACCAACACCTTCCGCAAGGTGCTCAAGGTCAAGGGTACGCCGATGCGTTTCGAGTTCCGCTCCGGCGACAACCCCTTCGATGGCGCCCAGGGGGCTGACGACCGCGAACGCGCGAAAGAGCGTTCACTGGCACGTACCAAGGAAGCTCGCAAGGAGCGCAAGCAGCGCCGTTGATGGCGTGAACTGCGCCTGTGGGTGATGGCAGGCCAGCGAATCCGATCCGCCAGCCTGCCCCATGAAAAAGCCGCCCCTGCAGATGACTGCAGGGGCGGCTTTTTCATGTCGCGAGCACTGATGTTTCCAGCACCTCAAGCGCCGGGCTCACGCCTCCAGCGTCTTCTGCCCCGCCCACAGGTTGGCGAACTGCCAGGCGGCACGCCCGCTGCGCACCCCGCGCTGGGTGGCGTAGCGCAGCGCCTCGCCACGCGCCGCCTCATCGAAGCTGCCCGCGCCGAGCCGCCATTCCACCCAGTGCTGACAGGTCTCCAGGTAGGCGTCCTGATTGAAGGGGTGGAAGGCCAGCCACAGGCCGAAGCGGTCCGACAGCGAGATCTTCTCTTCCACTGCATCGCCATGATGCAGCTCGCCATCGACGATGTGGGTGGCCTGGTTGTCGCTCATGTGCTCCGGCAGCAGATGACGACGGTTGGAGGTGGCGTACAGCAGCACGTTCTCCGGCGGCCCGGTCAGGGTGCCATCCAACACGCTCTTGAGCGCCTTGTAGGCGTCATCACTGCCCTCGAAGGACAGATCATCACAGTAGACGATGAAGCGATGCGGCTGCTGGGCCAGCTCGGCGACCAGCGCCGGCAGTGCCGGCAGGTCGTGGCGATCGATCTGGATCAGACGCAGCCCCTCACGGCCCAGGGTATTGAGCAGCGCGCGGACCAGCGATGACTTGCCGGTGCCACGCGCGCCCCACAGCAGCGCATGGTTGGCCGGCTTGCCCGCGAGGAAGGCACGAGTGTTGGCCAGCAGCTCACGCTTCTGGCGTGCGATGCCGAGCAGGTCCTCGAGTGTCAGGGCGTCACGCGGCGCGATCGGCGTCAGGCGCCCTCCCAAGGGGTGGCGAGTCCACAAGGCGGCGACATCGCGTGTCCAGTCCACTTCGACAGCCGTCGGCGGCAGCATCGGTTCGAGTCGGTCCAGCAGATGCGAGAGGCGGCGTTCAAACTCTGGCGACATGATGATTCCCTGTCAGATACATGGGGTCCGGGCCGTGGCAGGCCCATCAGATCACGCCCAGTATCCCATGCCCGGCGGCCCCGTCTGGCCTGACGATGCTGTGATCTCAGCAACGTATCATTTCACTGACTGCACCACTTCGCCTATCCGGTTATGCTGTCTGCACGTTTCTTGCACGTTCAGCGTCGCCCTGCCGTGCGCTTGAAGATTGTCACGTCATCTAGCCAGGAGGCCCCAATGCCAGGATTGCTCGATCTCTCATCTCCCCGCGCCCTGCGTCGTCTGCTCCCGCTGGCGGCCCTTGCGGCGTCCGTCACCCTGAGTGCCTGCGCCAGCTCTCCGCTGGGCCGCAGCCAGCTGACTCTCTACTCGGACCAGGAACTGGAGAAGATGGGAGAAGCCAGCTTCAGCAAGTACCAGCAGGAGCTGCCGGTGGTGGAAGGACGTCAGGATGCCTACGTCAGCTGCGTGGCAGATGCGGTGACCGCCAAGGTGCCCGCCAGCTATGGCATCAGCGGCTGGCAGGTCAAGGTATTCGAGGACGAGTCCGCCAATGCCTTCGCGCTGCCGGGCGGCTATATCGGCGTCAACACCGGGTTGCTGGAGGTCGCCGAGAATCAGGACCAGCTGGCGACCGTCATCGGCCACGAGATCGCCCACGTGCTGGCGCGCCACGCCAACGAGCGCGTCTCGACCCAATCGCTGACCTCCGCCGGGCTGTCGCTGACCCAGGCACTGGCAGGCCTCGAAGGCACCGGTGGCGATCAGCTCATGGGCCTGCTGGGCATGGGCGCGGAATACGGCGTGCTCAAGCCGTTCTCGCGCTCCCACGAGTCCGAAGCCGACCTGCTGGGGCTGGACCTGATGGCCGAAGCCGGCTTCGACCCGCGCGCCAGCATCAAGCTGTGGGCCAACATGAACGCTGCCGGAGGCGCGCAACCTCCGGTGTGGATGTCGACGCACCCGAGTGATGAGCAGCGCATGGCGGCCCTCAACGAGCGCCTCGAGACCGCTCTGCCGACCTATCAGCAGGCCCGCGCCGCCGGCGAGAAGCCCAACTGCGATCGTCTGCGCTGACCCCGCCCGTGTGGCGTGGCTTGACCAGTCTCAGGCAACACACGCCCGCGCAGTCCCGGAGGCAACCCGGGGCTGCGCGGGCGTGTGACGACTTCCCTCCTGCTACCCGCCTCTTCCTTGTTTGATAACCCCCCTCCCCGCCTCTTGCTGGCTCCCCCTGGCGGCCTCTCCCTGGCTGACTCACGCTACCCGCTTTCTGATTCATCGACCTGACAGCTCGAATGTAAAAAGACGCCGTCAAATGTGTCGATATCCGCGAATCATGTAACCGCATTGCTAATCTGGGATCACCTGCTCGCCTGCGCACTGCCCATGCAGACACTTCATGCACAGCGGTGTGAGCGTATTCCCGACACTCGCTTGAGGATGCCTTATATGACTCGACACGCACTCATCATCGACGACGATCCGGATTTTCGTGAGCTCATCAGTGGGCTGCTTTCCGCCCATGGTTTCGACTGCACGCAGAGCGAAGGGCTGCAGGACATCGCCTGCAATCCCGCCTGCCTGGAGACGGACCTCATCCTGGTGGACTACGAACTGGGCGACTTCACCGGCGATGATGTGCTCAGCTATCTGCGCGAACGCAATGTCGAGGCGGGCATCATCCTGATGAGCGCCTGTCACAACGACGACATGCAAGCGATGGTCGCCAGGGGCAAGCGCAGTGGCCTGGAGATGCTGGGCCAGCTCGGCAAGCCCTGCGACATCATGCACCTGGCCTCTCTGCTGGCAGAGCTGGACAAGCAACGCAATCCGCTGTCACTCGATGAACTGGATGATGCTCTGACCGAGCGCCAGCTGCATCTCGTCTATCAGCCCAAGATCGACCTCGCCAGCGGCCGGCTCAGCGGCGCGGAAGCTCTCGTGCGCTGGCAGCATCCTCTGCGCGGCATGGTCATGCCCAACCAGTTCATCGCCCTGGCGGAACGCACCAACCGTATCGAGGCACTCACCTGGCAGGTCATCGAGCATGGTTTCCGCCAGCAGGGCCAATGGCAGTCCCAGGGCCTTCACCTTGATCTCGCGCTCAATCTGTCACCCCAGCTGCTGCGCACCCGCGACATGCTGAAGACGCTGGATGCGCTGGCCAGTCAGCATCATGTCGATCCGCACTCCATCACGCTGGAACTCACGGAGAGCTGCGGGATCGACTGCCTCACCTACGCTCGTCACCTGCTCAATGCCATTCGCGACCGCGGCTATCGCCTGGCGCTGGATGACTTCGGCACCGGTTTCTCCTCGATGATGCAGCTCTACAACCTGCCGTTCGACGAATTGAAGATCGACCAATGCTTCGTCGGGCGCAGCGACAGCCACCCGGAAGCGCGCGCCATCACCCGTACCATCGTCGAGCTGGGCCAGCGTCTGAATCTCGCCGTGGTCGGCGAAGGCATCGAGACCGCGGAACAGCGCGATTACCTCTGCGATACCCGCTGCAATATCGGTCAGGGCTATCTGTTCGCACACCCCATGCCCGTCACCGATTTCAATGCCTGGAGCCGCTGCCCGCCCAGTGCCGTCAATGCAATCAGCCAGCGCCACACCTCCGCAGTCCATTGAGGAGGCTGGCGTCCCGCCGCAGCGCAGCACAGACAGCGGGAATGCCACAACACCCCACGACACAGACGCCACCCATGTCGCCATGGATGGCGTCTGTGTCGTGAAAGCCAGGATGAATCGTGAAAGCCAGGATGAAGAGAGCGAAAGAAGGCGGGAACGGGAGAACCAGAGGGACGGTAGTGGAATGCTGTCGGCTATCTATCACGCCATCACGTCCCAATACCGTCAGGAGAACAGATAGCCCTCTGCGAGGAGGCTGTCCCGCGTCGGCATACTCAAGGAGCGCAATGTGGCGACATGCTGGTGTACCTCGGGCAGATCCTCACTGATCACCGCCTCCTCCAGCGCCTTGGCACCACTGGCTATGCCGCTGCATCCCAGCGAGGCTGACGCCCCCTTCAGGGAATGTGCCTCGCGCTTGAGCTCGGTGAGATCCCTCTGCTTCAGCAAGGTCACCATCACGTCGAGGCGTCCATCGAGGCGCGTCAGGTAATTGCTCAGCAGTCGTGAATAGGCCTCGCCACTCAGGGTCTTGAGCAGCTCCTGACAGGTTGCGTGTTGCAGCAATGACGGCGCAGCATCAGACAGAGCGCGCGCGACTGAGTCGTCAGTTGCTACATCGGGCGCCGGAGCAGCGTCGATCTGCGCGTCCTGATCTTCAGCCGCTGACGAGCTGACGCCATCATCGCCTGGTGCCTGCATGACGGTAGTCCGCTCGCCAGCCGAAGCCTCTGGCTTGTCTGGCTCGAGCGCCTTCTGCTGCGAATCAGACTTCTGTGAATCAGAGGCCTGCAAATCAGAGGCCTGGGCCAGAGACTGTTGCAGCACCCGATGCAGATCATCACGCGTGAAGGGTTTGTGCAGCACCCCCTGCATGCCGGCATCGATACAGCGGCGGGCATCCTCCTGCATCACGTTGGCGGTCATCGCGATGATCGGCAGACGAGCGCTAGCGGGTTGCTCGGCCTCGTGCTGACGCCAGCGACGTGTTGTCTCGACGCCATCCAGTACCGGCATCTGCATGTCCATGAACACCAGATCGACATCGTTGCCAGCCTGCGCCAGCCATTCGAGTGCCTGCTCACCGTCTTCCACCACCGTGACCTGCTGTCCCAGATACTCGAGCATGGCCCGCGCCAGTGACTGATTGACCTCATTGTCTTCTACCACCAGCACGCTTGCATGGGGCAAGGGCGCATCTCCCACCGCCTGCTGCGGGCAAGCCTCGGCGACGGTCAATACCGGCAGCGGCACGCGGCACCAGAAGCGACTGCCGAGCCCGAGATGGCTCTCGACGCCGATCTCGCCGCCCATCGCCTCCACCAGTCGCTTGCAGATGGCAAGCCCGAGCCCGGTGCCTTCATGTCGACGCGCAATCGAGGTATCCACCTGGGTGAAGGGGGCAAACAACTGGCTCACCTGGTCGGCGGCGATCCCGCAACCGCTGTCGTGAACCTCGAAATGAAGCGTCTCGCCGTCTTCCAATGATGCCCTCAGCCGGATGGTGCCCTGGGGACAGAACTTGAAGGCGTTGTTGAGCAGGTTGGTCAGTACCTGACGCAGGCGATTGACATCCCCCTTGACCCAGACAGGCAGATCATCGGCACGTTCTTCGAGGAAGATGCGCGAGCATCCCTTGCCGGCACTGCCTGTCTGGCGATGGTAATGCGCGGCCAGGGAATCGAGGAATTCGGGCAGTGAGAAGCAGCGCTGATCCAGCTCCAGCTTGCCGGCTTCGATCTTGGAATAATCCAGCACATCATTGATGACGGCCTGCAGGCTCTCGGCACTCTGGCGCAGCATCGCCAGATATTGCTGGCCACGCCGGGTCGAGACTTCCTCGCCGATGAGGTCCGACACACCGACCATGCCATTGAGCGGGGTGCGAATCTCATGGCTCATGATCGCCATGAATTCCGACTTGGCACGACTGGCCGCCTGCGCCAGCTGCACCATGCCATCCAGCTCCCGGGTGCGCTCCTCCAGCTTGCGGGTCTTTGAGGCCCGTCCGCGACTCTCGACGATCAGCGCGACCACCAGCACGATGCCGCTCAACGTCATCAGCAGCACCAGCGACAGCGCGAGGGCATACAGGTTGAGGAGCTCCGAGCGCTCCCTGGTGCGCTGGATAGCGGCCTCGGCATTGATGTTGAGCAGCAGCTCGCCGGCCTGCTCCTGAAGCGAGGCAAGCCGGCTGAGTATCTGCACATAGAGGGACGCATCACGCGCCTGACGACTCGCCAGGTCCATGATGGCGCTGTCCAGCACCTCGATTCTGGGCAACATGGCCATCAGCCGGGAATGCAGATCGGGCATCCCCGCCAGCATGCTGCCCAGTTGGCCGCTCTGCAGCAACTGCACCCGGCTATAGAGGATGTCGAGCCGCAACAGCAGCTCGCTGTCATCCATCAAGGCGGGCGGCGTCGGGGTCTTCTGTTCCTCGGCCACCACCATGCGCAGCTCGCGCACTTCCCTGTCGAACTGATAGACCGCCCAGATCAGATTCTCACGCAGCTTGTGCTCGAGTGCCTGCTGACGCTGATAGACCAGAACGCCAGTCACCAATGCCGAGACGAAGAACAACGTCGCGGCAATGGCGATGGCGGCTCTGAAATGCAGGGAACGGAGTGGGTTCATGCACGGACATCCTGCCAGAGCTCATGACGTTGAGCGGTAAAAGCGGGGTCAGCGTTCAATTTCAATGCGCTTCACCTGCCAGACAGAGCGGGTCATGATTTCCTCGTTGAGGAGATCCGGCTGCTCACTGAAGGGGTAGATGATGAAGATGGGGCCATTGTCGCGCACACGCAGTCGCTTGCCATCGACTTCCATGGCCAGTATCACCGGATAATCGAAATAGTCCTGCACCGGCGCGCTGGCGGAGTAGTCATTGAGCGCCACGATACGCATGGTGCCATCCTCGACGCCTACCGCCTCCATCAACGCTGAACCGAGCGGACCGCTGAAGCTCACTTCGCCGTCATGCCAGGGGGTGGTGGTCACGGTTTCCCGCTGCGTCAGCGCCATGAGCATGGCGCGATCGAAATGCGCCTCGCCTCCGGCGTTGGTATGGGTAATATCCCCGGTGACGCGCAACACCACCGGCCCCTGCGGAGCCTCTAGGGCCATGGCGAAGGGGGAAAACGACAGTGTCAGCAGCAGAAGCCAGTGGCGTATGCGAGGCAACGCCGTGGTGAGGCAGCGCAGGAGAATGAGAAGCGGCATAAGAAGACTCCAGGGGGCATGGACAGCCATGGATGACGGCCGGAGATTCACCGTCTCGTTTCATCCTCACCACTCACGCGCCAACAGCGGCAACGTGTCATAAAGTAGCGAAGGGGGATGAACACGAGTATATGTCGCCTTCGTCCTGCCAAACGTGAACCATTGTGACGCGGTCTCACGCAAGAGACGCGTAGACTGCTTGCGATACCCACCCGGGGAGGCAGCGACATGCAAATCGGCATTCTGGAAGATGATCATGATCAACGTGATTACCTGACCCTGTGTCTCGAGGCCCAGGGACATGAGCTGGCAGGCTTCGAGCGCGCCAGCCAGTTGTTGCGCGCGCTGCGCGAGCGCAGCTTCGACCTGCTGATCATCGACTGGCAACTGCCGGATGCCTGCGGCATGGAGCTGACACGCACGCTGCGCAGCGAGCACGGCTGGCGAGGGCTGATCCTGTTCATCACCGCAAGCCAGGGAGAGGAGGATGTCGTGCATGCGCTTCAGCACGGCGCCGATGACTTCCTGGCCAAGCCTATCCGCCCTGCCGAGCTCACGGCGCGTGTGGAAGCGCTGGGCAGGCGTTTCGTCACCTCCGACACCCATTACCTGCAGCCCAAGGTGGCCATCAGCGATCAATATCGGATCGAGCCGGATGAACACACCATCTGGTGCGGCGAGGAGCCGGTCGCCCTGACCCAGCGCGAATATCAGCTGGCCTCCCTGCTGCTGCGCCACGTCGGAGAGCTTTACTCACGCGCCTACCTGCTGGAGATGATCTGGGGAGTCAACGGAGACATCTCGACCCGCACGGTCGACACCCACGTCAGCCGCTTGCGGCGCAAGTTGGGACTGAACGGCAGCCGTGGGCTCAGGCTGAAAAGCGTCTATCAGTACGGATATCGGCTCGAATCCTGTGCCACGGCCCCCGTCAAGAGCAGCTGAGCGCCAACAGCGAGGGTGTGAGCACGCTGGACCGTGGCCAACCAAAAAGGAGCGGGGGACTCTGTCGAGTCCCCCGCTCCTTTTCATCGCCTTTCGTCTGACTGGTCGGCTAGCTGCCCGTCTGGCGGCCATCTGAATCGACGTGCATGCCCGGCAAGCTCCCGCGGATCACCCCTCCGCCAGCATCCTGCGCAACATGTTTGCCACGGGCTCTGTCTCCGGTCGCTTGTGACGCCACAGGAAGTAGGACTCGGCCGCCTGCTCCACCAGCATGCCGAGACCATCCTCGACCCGCGCACCGCGCTCGCTGGCCCAGCGCATGAAGACGGTCGGCTCGGCGGCATACATCATGTCGTAGGCGAGCGCCTGCGGAGAGAACAGCGAATCCGGCAACGGCGGCAGCTCGCCGCCCAGCGATGCGCTGGTGCCATTGATGACCAGATCGAACTGGCCCTCGATGGCCGCATAGCTGCCGCCGGACAGCAGGCAGCCTCCCCCCGCCAGGTCGGCGAAGTCCTCGGCCAGCGCACTGGCCTTGGCAACGGTGCGATTGGCGATCACCAAGGCCGCCGGCTGCCTGGCCAGCAGAGGTTCCAGCACACCACGCACGGCGCCACCCGCGCCGAGAATCAGGATGCGCGCACCTTTGAGCGGCGCCTCGAGACGTTCGAGATCACGGGTCAGGCCGACACCATCGGTGGTATCGCCGTATAGCTGACCCGTCTTGCCAAGCATCAGCGTATTGACGGCGCCGGCGCGTCGGGCACGCGGGCTCAGCACATCGACCAGCCGGAAGGCCTGCTCCTTGAAGGGCACGGTAACATTCGCCCCCTGGCCACCTTCGGCGACGAACTCGGCCCAACCGGCCGCGAAGTCACCGACCGGCGCCAGTCGTGCCTCATAGCTCAGCGAATCCTTGAGCTGCTCAGCGAAGGTGCGATGAATCAACGGGGATTTCGAGTGGGCAATCGGGTTGCCGAATACAGCGTAACGGGACATCAGGACTCCGGGACAATCACAGAAAAGCGTCAGGTCAATGCGGCGATCAGGCTTCTTCGCCCAGCCAGTCGCGGGCATGCAGGAAGTCGCGATACAGCACCGCTTCGGCACTGCCTTCCTCGGGCTCGTAGCCGTACTCCCAGTGCACCACCGGCGGCATCGACATCAGGATCGATTCGGTGCGTCCGCCGCTCTGCAGGCCAAACAGCGTGCCGCGGTCCCAGACCAGGTTGAACTCCACGTAGCGCCCGCGGCGATAGAGCTGGAAGTTGCGTTCACGCTCGCCATAGGCCGTCTCGCGGCGGCGCTCGACGATAGGCAGATACGCCTCAAGGAAGCTGTCGCCGACGGATTGCTGGAAGGCGAAACAGCGCTCGAAGCCCCACTCGTTGAGGTCATCGAAGAACAGGCCACCCACGCCCCGCGTCTCGTCGCGATGCTTGAGGTAGAAGTACTCGTCACACCAGGCCTTGTAACGCGGATAGACATCACTGCCGAAGGCGATGCAGGCATCATAGGCCGTCTGGTGCCAGTGACGCGCGTCTTCTTCATGCGGGTAGAACGGCGTCAGATCGTAGCCGCCCCCGAACCACCATACCGGCGCTTCGCCCTCCTTCTCGGCGATGAAGAAGCGCACATTGCCATGGCTGGTCGGCACGTGCGGGTTGTGCGGATGCAGCACCCAGCTGACCCCGACGGCGTGGAAGCTGCGACCGGCCAGCTCCGGACGTACCGCCGTCGCGGAAGCCGGCAATTCATGTCCGAAGACATGCGAGAAATTGACGCCACCCTTCTCGAAGACGCCGCCATTCTCGATGACCCGTGAGCGACCACCGCCGCCCTCGGCGCGTTCCCAGCTGTCTTCACGGAAACTTGCCTGGCCATCGCAGGCTTGCAGCGCCTCACACAGGCGATCTTGCAGATCGAGCAGGTAGACCTTGACGTCTTCGAGATTGGCGTGGGCCACGATGCCTCCGGTAGAACGGGAATGAATGATGACGGGGCGACACCCGTCGTTGGCCGCTGCTGGCGGTGAACTGCCAGCTTACCGCGACACGCTGCGCTCGGCAGATCGGAAAATGCCCCTCTTGGGCACCTGGATGACGCGGCACTGATCTGGATCAACCCGAGCGGCGATCCTGCTGCTCAGGCGCGCAGTACCTTGCCGGTCGCGAGATCACGAATGGTGCTGGGACGCGGGTTGCCACCGAGCGGCCCCTCGAGGATCACGTCATTGACCAGCGCGTCGCCGAAGGCATCACGCACCTCGTCTGCAGTCATGGCAGGCGACTCGCCGGCGCGGTTGGCCGAGGTCGACACCAGCGGGCCACCGAAGGCGGCGCACAATGCCTGGACCAGCGGATGATCGGTCACGCGCACGGCCAGGCTGACGTGTTCACCGCGCAGCAAGGGGTGCGCACGGCCATTGTCAGGCACCAACCAGGTATAAGGTCCTGGCCAGCTGGCCAGCAGCTGCCCACGCTGCTCGACGGTAACTCCCGCCAACCAGGGTTCCAGCTGAGCGATATCACCGGCGATCAGGATCAGGCCCTTGGCGGCGTCACGGGACTTGAGCTTGATCAACCGTGCCAAGGCCTCACCATCGTCGGGATCACACCCCAGCCCCCAGACGGCCTCGGTGGGATAGGCAACGATGCCCCCATTGCGAAGACAGGCAGCGGCGCCGTCGAGGGCACGCTGATCCAGCGAAACATCACTGACATTCATGATCTGCTCGAACTCCTAGCTGCGGCAACACGATGGCGGCGATTCTAGCACGCTCACCGGCGCGAGACCGACGCTGCACATCGACGCAACACGGCGTCGCGCCGGGGTGGCATAGGCGCACCGACCGGTTCACGGCATGATGAAGGGGTCCATCGCCCTCAGGGTATTGCGAAACTGACGCAAAGGCTTGTTTCAAAAGACTATCGAGGTCATTTGGACACTTTGCTGGACAGTCTTCAGCGCCGGGCCTGTGGCGTTCCGCCACTTTCCCTCCCTCTTTTCTTCAGACAAGGATGTGATCCATGCGTCGCGCTTTCTCACTGACCACCTCAGCCGCTCTACTGCTGGCATTGTCAGGCTGTGCCAGCTCTGGCACCCAGACACCCACAGCGCCGGCGCCACGCCCTGCCCCGCTGCAGGATGCCGCAACGCAGGCGCCCTTGAGCGACCAGGCCATGCTGGCGACCCTGTGGATACAGCGCAGCGCAGAGTTTCATGCCCTGTCACTGCAGGCCTTCAACGTGGCCCACGACCGCCTGAATCTGGCGCTGGCACGTCGTCACGCACAGGACAAGCCGCTGGCGGTGGTCGTCGATGTCGATGACACCGTGCTCGACACCACCAGCTACGGCGGCTGGGCACTGCGTGAAGGTCGTACCTACGACAGCCAGAGCTGGGCTGACTGGGTGGATGATGCCGTCTCCACGGCTTCACCGGGCGCCGTGGCGTTCCTCAACTACGCTCACGAAAGCGGCGTCGATGTCTACTACATCACCAACCGCAAGGCGGCCGGCAAGCAGGCCACCATCGCCAATCTTGCCGCGCTCGGCTTCCCGCAGGCCAATGCCGAGCACGTGATGCCGCGCACCGACAGCTCCGACAAGACCGCGCGCCGCGCGCGGGTCACGGCCGAGCATGACATCGCGCTGCTGATGGGCGATAACCTCGGCGATTTCGATCAGGCCTTCCAGCAGTCCACCACCCGCGCACGCAATGCCGAAGTTGCCCGCCAGGCGGATCAGTTCGGCCGTCGCTTCGTGCTGCTGCCAAACCCGACCTACGGCGAGTGGGAAGGCGTGCTCTACGATGGCAACTGGGGTGCCAGTGAGCACGAGAAGCGTGCCATGCGTGATGCGGCGCTCAATGCCTGGCAGCCCGAGAGCGGCACGATCAACCAGGGCAAATGAGTTCAGGGTGCCGGCCTCTCGGATCATCACTGCCAGGTCGGCAACCTCCGATCATCACTGTCAGGACGGCGACCTTGGCTCAGAACCTCAGAGCCGCTTCCAGCCACCCGGCGCCTGCATGACTCGCCCCTCGAGCTCCAGTTCCAGCAACTGCATGCTCAGCTCGCTGACCGAGGTGCCGCTCAGCTCGACCAGCTTGTCCAGCGCCAGCGGCACCGCCCCCAGAAAGCACAACGGTGCCGCCTCCTGACTGACAGGGGGTGTGACTGCCTGTGAGACTGGCATCTCGAGCGATGGCAGGGGCAGTGACGATGCAGCGTCGCGGGTGGCTGAACGATTAGCTGAGCGAGGGGTTGAGAGAGAGCCCGTAAAGACGGCAGCGGGCTGTGTGGACGACGCCACCCGGGCCTGCGCTGACGACTGCTCGGTCGAGTGCGCCGGCAGCAGGTGCTTGAGCTCCGCCAGCATGTCATCGACGTCGCGTACCAGCGTCGCCCCCTGACGAATCAGCTCCAGACAACCGCTGGCGGTGATGTCATCGATGCGTCCCGGCAGCGCGAACACCTCGCGATTCTGCTCCATCGCCAGCCGGGCACTGACCAGTGAGCCACTGCGCAGCGTGGCTTCGACCACCAGCACGCCAAGTGACAGACCGGTGATCAGCCGATTGCGGCGTGGGAAATGACGCGCATGCGCGCCGGTGCCTGGCGGATGCTCCGAGAGCAGCAGGCCGCCACCCTCCAACAGCCGTTGGCGAAGATGATGATGCTGAGCGGGATAGACCACATCGACCCCACAGCCAAGCACCGCCAGCGTCGAGGGGTTGGCCGCATAGTCATGTGCGCCGAGACGCGCTGACGCCGCCAGGGCTCCCTGATGCGCCGCGGCATCGACTCCCAGCGCCAGCCCACTGGCAACACTCCAGCCACGAGAGACCAGCTCAGCCGCGAAGTCATGTGCATGCCGCAGGCCTGCATGACTGGCCTTGCGTGCGCCGACGATGGCCAGCATGGGCAACTCAAGCAGCGACTGACGCCCCAGCGCCCAGAGCGCCAACGGCGGGTCCGGCAGGGTATCAAGCATGGCGGGCCACTCGGGGTCAGCGGGGGTGAGCAGATGATAGCCCTGCGCCGGCGCATGCCAGGCTAGGTCTGTCATCACCTGCTGATAGAGCGGCGAGGATTCGGGGCGCTCGCACCAAAGGCGCAGCGGTGCCGCCAGGCGTGGCGGCAGTATGGCCAGCCAGCCCTGCGGCCAGTCGGCACGCTCACGCAGCTTGGCCGCGATATGCGTGCCAAAGCCCGGCAGGCGCGCCAGAAAGACGAAATCCGCCCGCGAGGGGCCGCGCTGTTCGACATCGATCGACACGCCACACCTCCCGGGCGGATTAATGACTTACCCTGGTTGTTCACTTCAGCACGATGAGTCGTTTCACCACGCCGATGCTTGCGGGTGACAGAGGCTTTCGATCAGCCGTGGGGCTCCAACAGCTTGTCACCGACGCTCAAGGGGCGTGCTGCCTGCATCACCAGCGCGTAGCTGACCTTGTCGTAGATGCGAAATACCATCACCAGACCACCTTCCTCACCGGGCAGGGTGATCGGCTCACCGGTCACGGGGTCGGTGATCGTCTCGCCACGGCGCTCGATACCGAAGACGTATCCCGGCTGGATGCCTTCACGGCTGCCGCGATTGAGCGCCACGATGTCATTGCGACCGATGTTGCGCAGTCCATCGGGGGCCGCGAGAATGACGCCGCCCACATCTTCTTCGGGCGGCTGCGGCTGGAAGCTGGTGGTGATCGCACCACCGTCCGCCGGCAGCAACAGATCACCATTGAGAATCTCGCGATTGGCCGACAGCACACGCAGCACACCGATATCGCCTTCGCGGCGCTCAAGCTTGATGTCGCCGATGCTGATCATCTCCAGCCCCAGAAACTCCTGAGTATCCGGGTCCAGATAGCGCTGGCCCTTGCGGTAGACGCTGTAGGTGTCATTGGCGGACCAGTTGCCACGGGCATAGATGGTATCGCCGGCGCCGCTGATCAGGCGGGTGTCATCCCCGGCCACGATATAGGGCGCATCGGTGAGCAGCGCCGGGTCAATCACGCGATGCTCTTTCAGGAAGGCCGAGATCTTCTCCAGCGGAATCGGTGGCACCGCCTCGCGCTTGGGAATCTTGCGGATCTGGGGAGACAGCTTGACGACACCACCCTGGCCGCGCTCCAGGCGCAGACGTGGCTCACCATTCTCGTAGTAGAGCGAGATGCGATCGCCCGGATAGATCAGGTGCGGATTCTTTATCTGCGGATTGGCGCGCCAGACTTCCGGCCACAGCCAGGGCTCACGCAGAAAGCGTCCGGAGATGTCCCAGAGCGTATCGCCACGCACCACCACATAGGTGGAAGGTACGTCATCACGCACGGTTGCTGCCTGTGCCAGCGACATCCCTGCGCTTGCCCCCAGCGTCGCCATGCCGAGGAGTGCCGTGAAGACGGCATTGCCGACCAGTCGTTTCATGCCCATTCCTGCGTCCCTTGCGTTATTGCCACCCATCGCTCGGTGGTGATGGTCTTGTTCTGAACTCCGCACCGCGCAGACCCGCTCTGCCCCGCGCCTGGTGGCTGCTGCCCCCTGTCCATCGCCATGCCAGATCAATCCTGACTATTGCCGCGATAGTAGCAGCATTGACGGCATTCGGTTCCGTTCCTCGCTTGCGCACACTACAATATCAGGCAAATCCTTTCTGACAGCACAACGGTAATTACACCAGCCATGGCCAAACGCGAAATCCTTGAATTCCCTGATGAGCGTCTGCGCAACGTTGCCGCCCCGATCGACACGATCGACGCCGAGCTGCAGACCCTGATCGACGACATGATCGAGACCATGTATGACGCCCGCGGCATCGGCCTCGCCGCGTCACAGGTCGACGAGCATCGCCGTCTCATCGTCATCGACGTCAGCGAAGATCAGTCCCAGCCGCTGGTGCTGATCAACCCGGAATACACCCCGATCGGTGATGAACAGCAACCGATGCAGGAAGGCTGCCTGTCGATTCCTGAATATTATGCCGAAGTCCCGCGCTATCTGAAGGTACGACTCAAGGCTCAGGACCGCAACGGCGATGCCTACGAACTGGAAGCCGATGGCCTGCTGGCGCATTGCATCCAGCACGAGCACGACCACCTGCAAGGCAAGCTGTTCGTCGACTACCTCTCCCCGCTCAAGCGTGATCGGGTGATGAAGAAGATGCAGAAACGCCACAAGCTGCAAGAAGCCTGATCCCTCACGCTCGGCCACACGGCCGATATTGAGCGCATGGCGGCACCGCACGAAGGCCGAGGGGATGCCCTCGGCCTTCGTGCGGTTACGGGTCCATCAGCCGCGCCTGTCGCGCTGGCTGTCCTGCCGCAACCGTCAGCACCTTGAGCACGGCCGCCTCCGTGCTCCTATATGAGTCATAGCACATGTCGAAAGCCCTGCGCATCGCCTTTGCCGGCACCCCCGATTTCGCCGCCGAGTGTCTGTCGGCCCTGCTGGGCAGTCGCCACGAGATCATCAGTGTCCACACCCAGCCTGATCGCCCCTCCGGGCGTGGTCGCAAGCTGACCCCGGGCCCCGTCAAGCAGCTGGCACTCCAGCATGATATCCCTGTCCATCAGCCGCTCAACTTCAAGGACGAGGCCGATCGCCAGATTCTGCGCGACCTCGAGGCCGACATCATGGTGGTGGTGGCCTACGGGCTGATCCTGCCGCAGGCGGTGCTCGATATCCCGCGTCTGGGCTGTCTGAACATCCACGCCTCTCTGCTGCCGCGCTGGCGCGGTGCCGCGCCGATCCAGCGTGCCATCGAAGCCGGTGACAGCGAATCCGGCGTCACCATCATGCAGATGGATGCCGGCCTGGACACCGGTGACATGCTGCTGACCCGCCGCACCCCGATCACCGCCAGCACCACCGGTGGCGAGCTGCACGATGCGCTGGCGGCCCAGGGTGGCGAGGCCATCGTCACGGCCCTCGACGCCATCGCCACAGGCGACCTGCCCGCGACCCGCCAGCCGGAAGGCGGCGTGACCTACGCCGCCAAGCTCTCCAAGGCCGAGGCCGAACTCGACTTCACCCGCCCTGCCGCCGAGCTGGACGCGCGCATCCGCGCCTTCAATCCGTGGCCGGTGGCCTGGACCCGCCTTGAAGGCGAGCCGCTGCGCCTGTGGATGTCGCGCACCGGCGAGCAACGCCTCACCGACAGCGTGACGCCCGGCACCCTGCTGGCGCCCGGCAAGGATTGCCTGCGCATCGCCTGCGGTGACGGCCATGAGGTGCTCGAGATCACCCGGGCCCAGCTGCCCGGCGCCAAGCCGCTGTCCGTCAAGGACCTGCTCAACTCCCGTGCTGCGCGCTTCCCCGAGGGCCTCGTCCTCGGCGCAGATCACGCCCCTGATACCGATTCCCAGACCGAGACTTCCGCATGAGCCAGTCAGACAACCCGTCCTCCAAGGGCAACGGCAAGAAGCGCAACTCCCTGCCGCCGGCCCGCAGCAAGGGCGGCGGTCAGAAGCACGGCGGCGCCCGTCGCAAGCCTGACAATGCACCGGCCTCGCCGGGCGCTGCGGTGCGTGTCGCGGCTGCGCGCACGCTGGCCCCGGTGCTGGCCGCGCGCACCTCGCTGAATCTGGACAGCCTGCCGTCTGGCGTCGCCGGGCGTGACCAGGGCCTCTACAAGGCACTGTGCTTCGGCGTCTGCCGTCAGCTGCCGCGTCTGGATGCCTTGGCGGGCAAGCTTTTGAAGTCGTCCTTCAAGTCGCAGGATCAGGACATCCACGCCCTGCTGCTGCTCGGCCTCTATCAGCTGCTGTACATGCGCATCGCCCCGCACGCCGCCGTCGGTGAGACCGCTGGCGCCGCCCGTGGCCTTGGCAAGGGCTGGGCCACCGGCGTGCTCAACGCCTGTCTGCGTCGTTTCCAGCGTGAGCAGGAAGCGCTGGAAGCCGAGGTCGACAAGGACCCCGCCGTCGCCCTGTCCCATCCCCAGTGGCTGCTGGATACCTTCCAGCGCAACTGGCCGGACGACTGGCAGGCCATCGCCGAGGCCAACAACGCCCAGGCGCCGATGACGCTGCGCGTCAATGTCGCCGCCATCAGCCGCGATGACTACCTCGCCCAGCTGGCGGAAGCCGAGATCGAAGGCGTGGCCTGCCCGTTCGCCGAGCACGGCATCACCCTGACCAGCGCCTGCGACGTCAGCGCCCTGCCGGGCTTCGAGGAAGGCCTGGTCAGTGTGCAGGATGAAGCGGCCCAGCTGGCCGGTCAGCTGCTGGCGCCGGCCGTGACGGCCATCAACGCCGAGGGAGAAGGCGTGCGTCTGCTGGATGCCTGCACCGCGCCGGGCGGCAAGCTGGCGGACATGCTGGAGCGCTTCCCGGGCCTGGACGCCACCGCCATCGACATCGACGGCGAGCGCCTCGAGCGCGTGGAAGAGACGCTGGAGCGTCTGGAGCTGGGTGCCGGCGTCGTGTGTGCCGATGCCAGCGAACGCGACTGGTGGGACGGCGAAGCCTTCGACGTCATCCTGCTCGACGCGCCCTGTTCCGGCAGTGGCGTCATCCGCCGTCACCCGGACATCAAGCTGCTGCGTCGCCCGAACGACATCGGCGATCTGGCACGCCTGCAGGGCAAGCTGCTGGCCAATCTGTGGGGCATGCTCAAGCCCGGCGGCACCCTGGTCTACGGCACCTGCTCCATCATCACCCAAGAAAACGCCCGCGTGATGGACCGCTTCCTGGCCGCGACGCCGGACGCCAAGGCCGAGACCATCAAGGCCGACTGGGGGCGTGTCTCCGGTGCTGGCCGTCAGATGCTGCCGCAGGTCAATGGCCACGACGGCTTCTACCTGGCCCACATCACCAAGGCCAGCGCCTGATCACAGCCAGGCGAGCCGTGTCGGCGCGACGTCCGTGATGACATGAGACGCCACGCCTGACATTCCCGGACAGCCGCGCCCCGACTCTCGGGGCGCGGCTGTCTTCCGTCTTGGCACTGGTTTATCCTGTGCCGACTGAGCAACAGCGGACGAGCCGGACATGAAAATCATCATTCTGGGCGCAGGTCAGGTCGGCGGAACGCTCGCCGAACACCTGGCCCATGAAGAAAATGACATCACGGTGGTGGATACCGACAGCGAACGGCTGCGCGAGCTGCACAACCGACTCGACATCCGCACGGTCACGGGGCCGGCGAGCTATCCGCAGATCCTGCGGCAGGCGGGTGGCGAGGATGCCGACATGCTGATCGCGGTGACCAACTCTGACGAGGTCAACATGATCGCCTGTCAGATCGCCCATAGCCTGTTCCACACGCCGACCAAGATCGCGCGCGTACGCTCGACCGCCTATCTGACCCGCAAGGGCCTGTTCTCGCATGACGCCATCCCGGTCGACGTGCTGATCAGCCCCGAGCAGGTGGTGACAGACCACATCCGCCGCCTGATCGAGTACCCCGGCGCCCTGCAGGTGCTCGACTTCGCCAATGGCGTCGCCCAGCTGGTCGCGGTAAAGGCCTATTACGGCGGGCCGCTGGTCGGTCAGGAGCTCGGTTTCCTGCGGCGTCACATGCCCAACGTGGATACCCGCGTCGCCGCCATCTATCGTCGCAACCGTCCGATCATCCCGCGCGGTGACACCGTGATCGAAGCCGATGATGAGGTGTTCTTCATCGCGGCACGCAAGGACATCCGTACCGTGATGGGCGAGCTGCGACGCGTCGATCGCAACTTCCGCCGTGTAGTGATCGCCGGTGGCGGCCATATCGGTGAGCGTCTGGCCGAGACGCTGGAGCACAGCCATCAGGTCAAGATCATCGAGCACTCGCTGGCGCGTTGCACCAACCTCTCCGAGCGCCTCGATCGCACCGTGGTCCTGCACGGCAGCGCCACCTCCAAGCGTCTGCTGCTGGAGGAGAACATCGAGGATTGCGACATCTTCTGCGCGCTGACCAACGACGACGAGGTCAACATCATGTCGTCGATGCTGGCCAAGCGACTCGGCGCCAAGAAGGTGCTGACGCTGATCAACAACGCGGCCTACGTGGACCTGGTGCAGGGCGGCGAGATCGACATCGCCATCTCGCCCCAGCAGGCGACCATCGGCGGCCTGCTGACCCACGTGCGCAAGGGTGACATCGTCAATGTCCACTCGCTGCGCCGTGGTGCGGCGGAGGCCATCGAGGCCATCGCCCACGGCGATGAGCGCTCCTCCAAGGTGGTAGGCCGACGCATCGAGGATATCAATCTGCCGGAGGGCACCACCATCGGTGCCGTGGTACGCGGCAAGGAAGTGCTGGTGGCGCATCATGACCTGGTGGTGGAGTCCAACGACCACGTCATCCTGTTCGTGGTCGACAAGCGTCGCATCCGCGAGGTGGAGCGCCTGTTCCAGGTCGGGTTAACCTTCTTCTGATGCCGGCCTCAATGACTACCGCCCCGCGCCCGCACCGACTGTCACTCGGTGGCCTCGCCACGCTGCGCCTCTTTCAGGGAGGCGCCGCATGAGTCTACGCGTGATCTCTCGCATCCTCGGTATCCTGCTGATGCTGTTCAGCCTGACGCTGGTGCCGCCGATGCTGATCTCGAGGGTCTTCGAGGACGACACCCTGAGCGCCTTCGCCGTGGCGATGGGCATCACCCTGCTGACCGGTTTCGCGCTCTTCTACCCCAATCGGCACGCCCGCAAGGAATTGCGCAACCGCGATGGTTTCCTGATCACGGTGCTGTTCTGGACCGTGCTGGGGGCCTTCGGCTCGCTGCCCTTCCTGCTCGCCGAAGACCCGAACCTGACCATCATCGATGCCATGTTCGAGTCGTTCTCGGGACTCACCACCACCGGCGCCACGGTGATGACGGGACTCGATCTGCTGCCTCACTCCATCCTCTACTATCGCCAGCAGCTGCAATGGCTGGGCGGCATGGGGATCGTGGTGCTGGCGGTGGCGATCCTGCCGACACTCGGCATCGGCGGCATGCAGCTCTACCGCACCGAGATCCCCGGCCCGCTGAAGGACTCCAAATTGACGCCGCGCATCACCGAGACGGCCAAGGCGCTGTGGTACATCTACGCCGCGCTGACACTGGTGTGCTTCGCCAGTTACTGGGCGGCCGGCATGAGCTGGTTCGATGCCCTGGGCCACAGCTTCTCGACCGTCGCGGTCGGCGGCTTCTCGACCCACGATGCCAGCATCGGCTACTTCGATTCCGCCAGCATCGAGATGATCTGCGTGTTCTTCATGGTGGTATCCTCGATCAGCTTCGGCCTGCACTTCGCCGCCTGGCGCGAGGGTCGCATCAGCCATTATCTGCGCGACCCGGAGACGCGCTTCTTCCTGATCCTGCTGCTGATCCTGGCCTGCGTCACCATCGCCGGCCTGCTGCTCACCGGCAGCTACGATGACAGCAAGGCGCTGCGCCACGGCCTGTTCGAGGCCGTCTCGGTCGCCACCACCACCGGCTTCGGCGTCGCCGATTTCACCGGCTGGCCGGGCGTCTTGCCGATGATGCTGTTCATCGCCGCCTTCATCGGCGCCTGTTCCGGGTCCGCCGGTGGCGGCATGAAGGTCATCCGCATCCTGCTGATCCTCAAGCAGGGCGTGCGCGAGATCCATCGTCTGATCCACCCCAATGCCATCCTGTCGGTCAAGGTCGGCAAGATGCGCATCTCCGAGGGGGTGGCTGAGGCGGTATGGGGCTTCTTCTCCGTGTACCTGATGCTGTTCGTGCTGATGATGCTGGGCATGCTGGCCACCGGGCTTGACCAGGTGACGGCGTGGTCTGCGGTCGGCTCGGCGCTCAACAACCTGGGGCCGGGACTGGGCGAGGTCGCGACCCACTACGGCGATATCCCGGGGGCCGCCAAGGGTATCCTGATCCTCGCCATGCTGCTGGGGCGTCTGGAGATCTTCACCATCCTGGTGCTGTTCACGCCGGCCTTCTGGCGGCGCTGACAGCCGTGACGATAACCCCCAACGCGCCAGGAGCATCACCTTGAAAGCAAACGCCCCCGTCGGAGCACTCCGACGGGGGCGTTTTGTATTGTATTGCTTCGACTATGACTCGTCGGTAGTGGCGTCACGGCGCGCCAGCAGGCGTCGCATCGGCGCGGTCGGCTCCAGCACATAGTGGATACGACTGGCACGATAGCAGTCGTTGAAGGCATCGAAGTAATCATCCAGCACGCTGGCCGCCGCCTCCTCTCCGGCCTGACGCAACAGCTCCGCCGCCACCTCCGCCGTACACAGATGTGATTGGGACGCCGGTTTGCGCAGGTGATAGCGCGTCAGACGCGTGGTGTGCAATGGCAACACCGGCAAGCCGTCCAGATACGGACTCTTGCGGAAGATGCGCCGTGCCTGACGCCAGGTACCATCCAGCAGGATGAACACCGGAACGCGCGCCTCGCCGCTGGCAGTATGCGTCGCCACATCGGCGCCGACGCCGGCGATGGCATTCACGTCGACCACGCGGTCGGCGTAATCGGACTGGTCATCCGGGAAGATGATGAAGGGCTGATAGCGCTCATCTTCCAGCAGCGCCAGCAGGCGCGGGTCCGGCTCGACGCGATACCAGCTGAAGACCTCGGTGCCCGCCAGCACATCCGAGATCAGACGCCCGGTATTGGTCGGCTTGTAATGTTCCAGCGGATGGGTGATCAGCCAGAACTTGATCCGCGATTCGGCGGTGACCTGATAGGGACACAGGCAATTGAGTCTGGGCAGGCGGCACGCCTCACAGCGAATCACCTGACTGCCACGTGCCTTGAACTCGCGGCGCGGATGCCGCCCGTGCCACGCCTCCGGCTCGCCACTGGGCAGCGTGGTGATGCCACTGCCTTCGCCTGGCGCGACGGTATCGGTTGCCACAGTGTCGCCATCGACACTGGAGGCGGCAGCAGAGGCAGAGTGAGGCGCACAGGCGGCGATATCGTCGCCATCAGCCGGCGGGGGGCGGGAATCACACATGATGAGCAGTCAGAACCAAGAAAAAGGGACGCGCATTCTAGCATGCGTGTCCCTCTCTCCTATTCCTCTATCACAGTTCAAGCTATCAACTCGCGGGATCAGACCTCGTAGCGGTGCTTGCTGCCGGTCACGAACTTGGGCGGACGACGCTTCCAGTAGCCTGCCAGCAGCGACCCCGAGACGTTGTGCCAGATGGAGAAGATCGCCCCCGGCAGCGCCGCCGTGGCGGAGAAGAACTGACTGGCCAGTGACGCCGCCAGACCAGAATTCTGCATGCCGACCTCGATGGCGATGGTGCGCGAAGTGCGTTCATCCAGTCCGAACAGACGCGACAGGCCATAGCCTGCGCTCAGGCCGATGGCATTGTGTGCCACGACCGCCAACGCGACCAGCGGGCCCAGCGTGGCGAGGCGCCCGACGTTGAGCGAGACCACGATGGCGATGATCAGCACGATGGCCAGCATGGCCAGACTCGCCAATGCCGACTCCCACTCGCGGATCAGATCTCGCGCGAAGTGGTGGACGACCACGCCGAGCACGATGGGTGCGACCACCAGCTTGGCGATGCTCAGCAGCATGCCGCTGACCGGCACGTCGATATCGGTGCCCAGCAGCCACCAGGTCAGCAGCGGCGTCATCACGATGGAGAGCAGCGTCGAAGCCATGGTCATCGAGACCGATAGCGCCACGTGTCCGCCGGCAAGCCAGGTCATCACGTTGGAGGAGGTTCCCCCTGCCGTGGCGCCGACCAGCACCATGCCCACCGTCAGCGCCGGGTCCAGCCCCAGCAGACGCGCAATCAGGAAGGCGGCCAGTGGCATCACGCTATATTGCAGCAGCAACCCGAGCGCGATCGGGCCGGGGCGACGTGCCACGCGTATGAAGTCGTCACGCGACAGGGTCAGGCCCATGGCGAACATGATCAGCGCCAGCAGAGGCTGAATGGTGCCCTTGAGCGCCACGAACGGCGTCGGAGCCACCACGGCGATGCCGGCAAAGACCAGCGCCCACAAGGGGAAGAAACGATTCAGCGTCTCGAACATGCTTTTCACTTTTCGGTCGCCCGGGGCATCGATTTCCCGGAAATTGCTGGCCCGCCTCCCATGGCAGGCCTGAAGGCGCGCATCATAACGTATCAGGCAGTCCCAGGTGGCCCTGATACAACCAATGGCGCACAAGCCTCGGTACCGCCTGACCGGCACTTTCGGCCAGCGGCAGCACGCCGGGCTCGGCCAGTTCATCGGCATTCGGGTCAACCAGCACGATGGGGGCGTCCAGCGGTGCTGCTGCATAGAGGTTGGAGGCCGGCATGACCTTGAGCGAGGTACCGACGATCAACAGCAGATCCGCCTCGGCGGCGATCTCCTCGGCGACCGCATAGAGCGGCACCGCCTCACCGAACCACACCACGTCCGGGCGCAGCTGACTGCCCTTGTCACACAGATCCCCGAGGCGAATGCCGCCACGCGGCAAGGGATAGCGCAGGCCGTGGTCGACGCTGGAGCGCGCCTTGAGAATCTCGCCATGCAGGTGCACGACCTCGCGCGAGCCTGCACGCTCATGGAGATCGTCGATGTTCTGGGTGATGACCGAGACGCGAAAGCCGTGCTGCTCAAGCTCCGCCAGCGCCTTGTGGGCCGCGTTGGGCCTGGCACGCCGCACCTGGGTGCGGCGATCATCGTAGAAGCGCAGCACCTGCTGAGGGTCACGTCGGAAGGCCTGCGGCGTCGCGATGTCTTCCAGACGATGCTCTTCCCACAGGCCATCCTCGGCGCGGAAGGTGCGCAGGCCGCTCTCGGCACTGATGCCGGCGCCACTCAACACGACCAGATGGCGTCCATGGCGTGCACCGGGGTCCTTGAAGCCTTCACTCATCTAGCACTCTCTCTGGCATTGGACAGGTTCGAACAGCGGGCATGGCGATCACACTCAGTCATCGATGAAGTCCTGACTGCGATCGACACCGAAGCGACGCTTGTTGCGATAGGGATAGACATCGATCACGCGCCCTTGCGCGATGGCGTCCTGCAGGCCACGCCACCAGCTGGCCTGGAAGATCTCGGGATGCAGCTCGTAGAACAGCTTGCGCAGCTGGAGGTCGGCAAACAGGAAGGGGCCGAACTCCTCGGGGAAGATGTCGTTGGGCCCCACCGAATACCAGGGCTCGCTGGCCAGTTCCTGCTCGGGGTAACGTGCCTCGGGAATCTCACGGAAGTTGCACTCGGTCAGGTAGCTGATCTCGTCGTAGTCATAGAAGACCACCCGCCCGTGGCGCGTGACGCCGAAGTTCTTGAGCAACATGTCGCCGGGGAAGATATCAGCGGCAGCCAGCTGCTTGATCGCGTTGCCATAATCATTGAGCACCGCGCGGGTTTCCTCGGCGTCACACTCCTCGAGATACAGGTTGAGCGGCGTCATCATGCGCTCGGTATAGCAGTGACGGATCAGCACCTTGTTGCCGCGCAGGCTGATCGAGGAACTGCACACCTCCAGCAGCTCTTCGAGACAGGCCGGGTCGAAGTGGTCCTTGCCGACGGTGAAGTTCGAGAATTCCTGCGTGTCTGCCAGTCGCCCGACGCGATCATGGCGTTTGACCAGACGGTATTTCTCGCGCACCTGATCACGACTCATGTCCTTGCCGGGGGCGAAGCGGTCCTTGATCAGCTTGAACACCAGCCGGTAACTGGGCAGCACGAAGACCGCCATCACCATGCCGCGCACGCCGGGCGCGATGATGAACCGATCGGAGCGACTCGCCACATGCTGGTTGAGGCCGCGGAACAGTTCGGTCTTGCCATGCTTGTAGAAGCCGATGGCGGCGTACAGCTCGCCGATGGGCTTCTCGGGCATCAGGGTCTGCAGGAACCCGACCACCTCGCTGGGCACTTCGATCTCGACCTGGAAGTAGGCCCGCGTGAAGGAGAAGATGATCGAGACCTCCTCCGGCTCGATGATCACGGTGTCCAGATAGACGCCATCGCGTTCGGTATGCAGCACCGGCAACACCAATGGCAGGGTCTGGCCACCTCCCTCGATGCGCCCGACCAGATAGGCGCCCTTGTTGCGATAGAAGACGCTGCGCAGCATCTCGAAGGCAGCGTCCGGCGCATCGCGCACCGCCTCAGGCAGCGTCGCGAGCAACATCTCGGCACCCAGCGTCACATCGCGCCCCTGATGCTCGAAGGCGATCCCCAGCGGTGCCTCGTTGAGCACGGAGTCGAGTGCCCCGGCCCAGTCACCCTCGACCGGCACACGATGACTGATGCTCAAGCCGGAATGGCGTGCCGGCCTCTGGCGGGATGGCGAGACGAACATCCAGTCGTCGCGGATGTGACGATGGGAAAACACGCTGCAGAAGATGGAGTTGTAGAAGGTCTCGGCCAGCTTGTAGTCGAGGCGTTGATCGATCAGCGCCATATACTGCCGCTTGGCCTCGCCCCACAGGGTGCACTCGCACAGGCGGTCAGGCTCGAAGGCACGCTCCAGCCGCTCCATGGTGGCGGCGACCTTCTCATCGTAGAGGTTGATGCGCGCGGCGGAGGCCTGCTGGGCTTCACGCCAGTCGGCCTCGATGAAGCGTCGCCGCGCATCACTGGAGATCTGCTTGAAGCGTGATCGATATTCATCGAAGCCATGCAACACGGTCGCCGCCAGTCGCTGGCCCTGCTGGCCATTGCCGCGCTCGTCACTATCCACATCATTGCCCATCGCCGCCTCCCTGCCCTTCAGTCACCTGACATGACCAAAGCATGCGGACTGTCGCGCCAGCAAGCGAGACGACAATGGTCGCGGGCCTTCAACCCTGACTCACGCCAGGTGTGCCAGCCCTCAACGCCGAGAGGGAAAGTGAACGCCTGAAATGCAGAACGCCACCCCGCAAGCGAGGTGGCGTTCATGATGTCTGACGATGGCCAGTCGAGTGTGGCTTACAGCTCATGCCCCAGCGAGGCCGCCGAGTCGGCCAGCGGCTTGACGCGGCGCTCGGCCTCGAACAGATCATCGGCCATGCCGGCCTGCTCGGAACTCATGTCCAGCGCATCGATACGCGATGCCTGGAAGCGGTCACGGTGCTCATCCAGGCCGGCGAAATCGAACAGGTCGCGGTCTGCCAGATGTGATGGCGCCACCGAGGTGACGGCATGGAACATGGTTTCCAGACGCCCCGGATGCTTCTTCTCCCAGTCCTGCAGCATCTCCTTAACCACCTGACGCTGCAGATTCTCCTGCGAGCCGCACAGGTTGCAGGGAATGATCGGAAACTCGCGGGCGTTGGAATAGGCCTCGATATCGGACTCACGGCAGTAGGCCAGCGGACGAATCACGATATGACGCTGGTCATCGGAAAGCAGCTTGGGCGGCATCGTCTTGAGCTTGCCACCGAAGAACATGTTCAGGAACAGCGTCTCGAGGATGTCGTCGCGGTGGTGACCGAGGGCGATCTTGGTCGCACCGATCTCGGTGGCGAAGCCATACAGCGAGCCGCGACGCAGACGCGAGCACAGCCCGCAGGTCGTCTTGCCCTCCGGCACCTTCTCCTTGACGATGGAATAGGTGTCGCGCTCAAGGATGTGATACTCGACGCCCACCGACTCGAGCCATGCCGGCAGCACATGCTCCGGGAAGCCGGGCTGTTTCTGATCAAGATTCACTGCCACCAGCGTGAACTGCACCGGCGCATTGCGCTGCAGGTTCATCAGGATATCCAGCATGGTGTAGGAATCCTTGCCCCCGGACAGACACACCATCACCTTGTCGCCATCACGGATCATGCCGTAATCGGTGATGGCGGTACCGACATTGCGCCGCAGGCGCTTCTGCAACTTGTTCAATTCGCGCTTGGCAGTGGCCGCATCAGTGGGGCTGGACGAAAGCTCGCTATCGGGTGTGAACATGGGGCATCAGGCTGACAGTTTGGAAGGGCGCACAGTCTAGCATTGGCCAGTAGACGGTCACAGAGGCAGCGTGCTTCAGGCGGGGGGGCCTGCCACCTGTCGGGGAAGGTGGCGTGGCGCCGACGCAAGATACGCCAACGCCCGCAATCAGCGGGCGTTGGCGTGTGGCATGCACCGTGGGGAACAGCGGCGCTTGCAGGAAGGCCGCGCAAGCTAGAACAGGCGCAAGTTAGAACAGGCGCAAGCTAGAGCGGGCGCAGGCTAGAACAGGCGTAGCACTTCCAGATAGCGGATCACCACCCCGCCCAGCATCACGAGGATACCGAAGCGTTGCAGTCTGAATTCAAGCGCAGTGAGCGCAAGCTTGCGTGACCAGAACATCAGCACACCGCGCATGTCCTGTGTCCGGCGAATATAGAGGCCGTAGGCAAACAGCACGATGGCCAGGCCAAGAATCAACAGCGTGTTGGTCGCGATCAGCATGTCGCACCTCGTGGGCAAGTACCCCTGAGTCACAAGGAAGGCAATCGTGGGCGGATGCCTTATCTGAAGCCGGGCCCCGAGCAGATGCCCGGGGCCCGACAGTCATCACCTGGCGCAGTGATGACGATCCTGAAGAGAATGATGCCGTCCTCAGGCCTGACAGAGGCTGGCTGACAGCAGGTCCTTGTCACACATGGCCTTTGCTCGCTGTCGCCGCTTCATTATGGTTATCAAAGCTGCTCGGTCTTGCATCCTGCATGGCTTGGCCGTCCTGCTGGCCGGTAGTGCACTGGCGTGCAATTCGTGTCGACATATCGCCGCAGCGGGCGTGTCGTATGGCTGCCAGTGTGGACAAAGGCAGTGCGCCGGGCCATTGGACATTCCGGCAACAGACCTTGGCATAATAGCCTTGAGGATGATGTCGACTGACTCAGGCCTGACTGGCCAGCGAGGGCGACAGCGGTGCCTGCATCAGGCGTTGCGCCATCAGCGCACTGGTCACGGCGTCCCCCAACGCACTGTGGCGACCGATCACCGGTACGCCCAGGGCGTCAGCCATCGCCTCGAAACGCAGGTCCGGGGCGGCATCCGGCTGCTCATGCTTGCAGCGCCTAGCGTAATCACGCGCCAGATCATGACGCTGGTTGGGCAGATCAAAGCCGAAGCGTGGCCGCAGGTGACGGTTGATCACCGCGACATCGAAGTCGATGCACCAGCCCACCAGCGGGCGATTGCCGATGAACTCCAGCAGCTGCCGCAGTGCATCCCCCAGCGCTTCTCCACCATGCAGATCGATACCGCGCAGAAGATGGATACGGATCGAGTCGCCCTGCAGCCCTTGCGGGCATTGCAGGTAGAGCGACAAGGCGCTGGAGGTATGAATATGGCGCGCATCGAAACGCACCGCTGCCAGCGAGACCAGCTCGGCGTGACCGACATCGAGACTGGTGGTCTCGCAGTCCAGCGCCACACGCTCCCCGCCCCGCTCGGAGGCATGCCAGGGACGAAAGAGCTCGGCGAACTCGCCCTGGGCATGACGACGACGATCACTGGCGCGTCTCAGTTGTTCGAACATGCCACCTCCCCTCGGCCTTGAGGCCGGTTCAGTATTCCAGGTGATAACGATGTGACAGGCGCTGCTTGAAGTCCTTGACCCGACTCAGGGCATCGCGCAATAGATCACGCTCCAACGAGGACAACGACTGGGTGATGATCAGGTTGCGACTCCCCGCCTCCCGCGCCGCCGAGGTCGTGTCCTGGCCATCCCTTCGCGAGTCGCCAGCCCTGCCGACGGCAGCGCCGTGTTCGGCCTCTTCCAGATGGCGCAGCTGCTGGCGCAGACGCAACTCGGCAAACAGCGACAGTGCCTCGGCAAGGTCGGCGCTGTCGCTGGCCTCGATACGCCCATCACTGACCAGCGCCTCAAGCCGCGCGAAGGTACCGGTGGCCATCACTCCACGTTCCAGCGCCATGGTGCGAACGCCATGCACGATGGGGAAGATGCCGCCCTTCTTGATATCGATGCCGTGGCGCGGCGAGCGCAAAGAGCCGAACAGCGTCAGCGGGGTCGAGAAATGCAGCGCCGGGCGCGCGAAGTGCGACAGCAGCAGTTCATTGCGCCTGGCGTGGCGCACCAGATGGCCGCGCAAGCTGTCGACCAGCGCTTCATTGCCGCCGCTGGCGCGCGCATCGAAGACGATGGCCAGATTCATCAGCGCCTCGCCATCGCGCCCGGCGCACCAGCGTGCGATCTTGCCGCGCCAGCGCGACTCGGTAGCGACCCACTCCGGATTGGAGACCATGATGTTGCCCGGGCATGGTGGATAGCCGAGACCTGCCAGGGCGTCACTGAAGCGCTGCAGGATGTCCTCGTTTTCGGGCCACTGGTGGCCATCGGCGATGATCAGCCCATTGTCCTGATCGGTCTTGAGGATCTGTTCGCCGCGACCTTCGCTACCCATCAGCATCAGGCAACTGGAGGCTCGGTGTTCCTCCGCCACCAGCATGGCGAAGGTGCGCTCGATCAGGCGCCCGTTGAGCGCACTCAACAGCCCCATCGCATGGCGTATGTGGACTCCCTGCATCGCCAGCGCCCTGACCATTTCCGGCAGACGCGCACTGGCCTGCTCAAGCGCCGCCATGTCAGAGGCGCGCTCGATCTCGAGACTCACCAGCTGACTGCGATTGGAGAAGAACCCCAGCACGTCGGTCAGCTCGATGACCCCGACGACCGCCGCGTCAGGCGTCAGGCGCTCCTTGACCACGACTCGCGCGACCCGATGGCGAGTCATCTGCACCAGCGCCTGGAACAGATACTCCTCCGCCGTGACCGCCACCAGCGCAAAGCTGCCCAGCGAGGCGAGCGGATGGTTGGGAGCCAAGCCCTGAATCACCAGCGCATTGAGCAGGTCTGTGCGTGTCACCACGCCCTGACGCCCTTCGACAGAGATGATCAGGCTGTCCGCCCCCGCCGTCTGCATGGCCTTGACGCCCTGCTCGATACTGGCGCTGGCCGCCAGCTTGAGCGGCGGACGCATGCAGTCCATCACCCGCGCCAGCATGAAGCCCGCCTGGTCGCGACTCGCGCCCTGACGGGTATCACGCTGCGCCGCCAGCAGCCGCGCCTTGTCACTCAGGCTGTGCTGGAAGTACTCACCGAAGGCAGGACACTCATGGCACAGCGAGAAGAACAGCTGAGCGGGTAGCTGGTAGCACAGCGTCTCCTGCTCGCAGACGAAACGGGTACGGCAATGGCCATTGAGCAGCGTCAGCGCCCCGAACAGGTCTCCCGCGGTGTAATGACCGATGCGCAGACTGCCCCAGGCATCCAGCCCCTCGCGCTGCGCCTTGTCGAGCGTGGCGGCGTCCGGCAGTGCCGAATCAGCGGCCAGTTCCGCCACCTCGCCCTTGTGAATGATGTAGACCGCCTCACCGACGGCCCCCGGCACCAGCGGCTGTGCCAGTGCCTCGAAATAGTGAAGATCCACCCCTTCGGCCAGTCGTTGCCGAAGTCGCTCATCCAGCAGACTGAACGGCGGCTCCTCGAACGCGATATCCACCAGTGACGCTTGCATGACAGCGACTCCCCTCTGCGCGTGCATCGCTGATCGATGCACGAGCCCTCAAACCACGAGGCCCCGCCTGCAATTGCAAGACGGGGCTTCGGGAAACGGGGGCCTGTTCGCGCCGATGCTGCGTGCTGCGCGAACAGGCCCTGCTGCCTGAATCAGTGATCCACTGCTGTCCCGGCCCCGCGCGGAACACGAATGTCCTCGACGATATGCTGGATGTGCTCGGGCGGCGGCGGGGTCATCTTGCAGACGATGACTGCGACGACGAAGTTGAGCACCATGCCCAGTGAGCCGATCCCCTCCGGCGACACACCCAGCAACCAGTTCTCGGCACTGTTGAGTTCCGGCGAGATGAACTTGAAGTAGACGATGTAACTGAAGGTGAACACCAGGCCGACCAACATGCCCGCGATAGCACCTTCCTTGTTCATGCGCTTGGAGAAGATCCCCAGCAGGATGACCGGGAAGAAGCTCGATGCCGCAAGCCCGAAGGCAAAGGCCACTACCTGCGCCACGAAGCCTGGCGGATTGATGCCGAAGTAACCGGCGATCACGATGGCCACTGCCGCCGCCAGACGTGCCGCGATCAGCTCCTGCTTCTCGCTGATATCAGGCTTGAAGGTCTTCTTGAGCAGGTCATGCGAGATGGCCGACGAGATGACCAGCAACAGACCGGCCGCCGTCGAGAGTGCTGCCGCCACCCCACCCGCCGCTACCAGTGCGATGACCCATGCTGGCAGGTTGCCGATCTCCGGGTTGGCCAGCACGATGATGTCGCGGTCGATGTAGACCTCGCTCTCGTTGTCGGTGGGCGTGTTGCTCACCAGACGCTGACCGTGCTCACCGCGTGCTGCCTGGCTGTCAGCGCTGCCTTCATAGCTCGGCTTGCCCGCGAAGGGATCACCGCCACGCATCTGGATGATGCCGTCGCCATTCTTGTCGACCCAGCCGATCAACCCTGTGTTCTCCCAGTTGTAGAACCAGCCCGGCAGCTCCTCATAGGCGGTGTCATTGACGGTCTCGACCAGGTTCACTCGCGCGAAGGCGCCCACGGCCGGCGCAGTGGTGTAGAGCAAGGCGATGAAGAACAGCGCCCAACCGGCGGAGATACGCGCATCCTTGACCGTCGGCACCGTGAAGAAGCGCACGATGACGTGGGGCAGGCCAGCGGTACCGCACATCAGCGCGGCGGTGATGAAGAAGACATCGATAGTGGATTTGGAACCCTCGGTGTACTCACGGAAGCCGAGATCGGTCACCACCTGATCAAGCTTGTGCAACAGATAGACACCAGTATCGTTGCCTTGTGCGTCCACCAGGGTGCCGCCGAAGCCGGTCTGCGGCAGCACATGGCCCGTCATCATGATCGACAGGAAGACGGCCGGTACCAGGAAAGCGAAGATCAACACGCAGTACTGCGCCACCTGGGTGTAGGTGATGCCCTTCATGCCCCCCAGAACGGCATAGAAGAAGACGATTGCCATGCCGATGACGACACCGACATTCACGTCCACCTCGAGGAAACGCGCGAAGACGATACCGGTACCGCGCATCTGGCCGGCGACATAGGTGAAGGAAATGAAGATGACGCAGATCACCGCCACGGTGCGTGCGACACTGGAGTAGTAACGGTCACCGACGAAGTCCGGCACCGTGAACTTGCCGAACTTGCGCAGATACGGCGCCAGCAGCATGGCCAGCAACACGTAGCCGCCGGTCCAGCCCATCAGGTAGACGGAGGCGTCATAGCCGACATAGGCGATGATGCCCGCCATCGAGATGAACGAGGCCGCCGACATCCAGTCAGCGGCGGTCGCTGCCCCGTTGGCGATGGGGTGAACGCCACCCCCGGCGACATAGAATTCCTTGGTGGAACCGGCTCGCGACCACACCGCGATCCCGATATAGAGCGCAAATGATGCGCCCACGAAGAGATAGGTCAGCAGTTGAACATCCATTGGCAGTGTCCTTGGCGATGTCGATCATATTGTTCTTATTCACACAACGGCGCGTCACGACGAGCGGCCTATGCCCGGCGTGTCACTGACTCATTGCTCGTGAACATCGAAGCGCTCATCGAGCTTGTTCATCGAACGGGCATACAGAATGATCAGCGCGAGGAAGAAGTAGATCGCCCCCTGTTGCGCAAACCAGAAGCCCAGTTTGAAACCGAAGAACTGGATGTTGTTCAGCACGTCCACCAGCAATATCCCGCATCCATAGGACACCACGAACCAGACCACGAGATAGCCCATGATCAGTTTGATATTGGCGGACCAATACGCCTTGGCATTCGCTTCCTTCATGATGGTGTTCTCGCATTGTTATTGTGATTGGCGAAGTGGAGTGATTGGTGATCCAGAGATCGATGGCCACCCATCAGTGGATGATCCTTCCTCAGCGGTTGATGGGTATTTCCTGCGCTTTTCAAGCCATGACAGGAAACTTGGCGACTCGAATCTGACAGTAGACAAGGCCCTGCAACGTTGCAGGCTGACTTTAGTCGAGAATGTCAGCCACCCCTGATGGAGCAAGGTTGAGAACGATGCAATTCATTTCAAATCAACAAGTTGATTCATATCCTAAAGATGCAATCCCTTGGTCTATTGGCCAAATGGGCGAAGGATGAACGACGAAATCTTCCGCGCGTTGCGCGCATGACATTGGCCGATACCGAAAAATAAGCCCGTTGTGCAGACGCCAATTACGGCTTCTTGACGCCGATCATCGAGGCCTCTGCGTATCAATGGATGACGGAGCATCTCCCTCACGACTCTCAAGACGCCGAGTCTGTCATGCACAGTGCTTGGGACTCGTGGCGGGGCTGCGTAGAATGGCGCTTCCAGAGAGGAGAGCGACATGTTCCAGGGTTGGTGGCTGATCGCAGTGGCACTCGCATATATCGCGGTGCTGTTCACGATTGCATGGCGGGGTGATCGCAACGCCAAGAAACACGGGTCGCCGAATCGGCGCCCAGCGGTCTACAGTCTGGGGCTTGCGGTCTACTGCACCAGCTGGACCTTCTACGGCAGCGTCGGACAGGCCGCGACCAGCGGCTGGAGTTATCTGAGCATCTTCATCGGGCCGATTCTGGCCTGTCTGCTGTTCTGGCCGATCCTGCTCAAGATGATTCGGGTCGCCAAGCGCCAGAACATCACCTCGATCGCCGACTTCATCGCCTCGCGCTACGGCAAGACACAGTCGCTGGCGGTGTTCGCCTCGCTGGTGGCCCTGGTCGGCACCCTGCCCTACATCGCCCTGCAGTTGAAGGCCGTCTCGAGCGCCTATCAGGTACTCACCGACACCAGCGACGTCACGCGAACCGCCTGGCTGGGCGATACCGCCTTCTATGTCGCGGCGATCATGGCGCTGTTCGCCATCCTGTTCGGCACCCGCCACACCGACGCCACCGAGCACCATGTCGGCCTGTTGCAGGCGATCGCCTTCGAATCGCTGGTCAAGCTGGTCGCCTTCCTGACCCTGGGCGTCTATGTCACCTGGGGCATGTTCAATGGCCTGGGCGATCTGTTCACCAAGGCCGACACCTATCTGGAGCTGCAACAGCAGCTGGAGACTCAGACCTTCGGCACCGGCTTCTGGGCCCAGACGCTGCTGGCGATGCTGGCGATCTTCTGCCTGCCGCGTCAGTTCCACGTCGCGGTGGTCGAGAACACCCACCACGATGACGCCCGCCGTGCGCGCTGGATGTTCCCGATCTACCTGGTCGCCATCTCCTTCTTCGTGCTGCCGATCGCCGCCGCCGGCCTGACCATGTTCCCCGATGGTTCGGTGTCACCGGACAGCTTCGTGCTGGCACTGCCAATGGCGGCGGACCAGACCTGGCTGACCCTGCTGACCTTCATCGGCGGCTTCTCCGCCGCCACCGGCATGGTGATCGTCGCCGCCGTCGCGGTCTCGATCATGATCTCCAACGAGATCGTGATTCCGCTATTGTTCCGCCTGCGCTGGTTCGATACCGAAGCACGCGACTACAGCCATATCGTGTTGCTGGCGCGCCGCCTGACCATCGTGATGATCCTGGCGCTGGCCTACGGCTTCTATCTGCTGATCGCCGAATACAGCACCCTCTCGGCCATCGGCCTGCTGTCGTTTGCCGCCGTCGCCCAGTTCGCGCCCTCGCTGATGGGCGGCCTCTACTGGAAGCGTGGCAACCGTCTTGGTGTCATCGTCGGCCTTAATGTCGGCTTCGCGGTCTGGGCCTGGACCCTGCTCATCCCGGCACTGGCACAGGCGGGTCTAATGCCGGCCGAGATCGTCAATCAAGGCCCGTTGGGCATCGACTGGCTGTCGCCGCATGGCCTGTTCGGCTTCCGCTTCAACGACCCGTTGACCCACGGCGTGATGCTGTCACTCGGCCTGAACCTGTTCTGCTACATCTTCGTCTCGCAGATGACGCCGCAGCGCGTGGTCGAGCGCATCCAGGCCTCACTGTTCGTCGACAGCGTCGAGACCCGTCAGACCAGCGTCTCGCGCCCCTGGACCGGTTCCACCTCCGTCTCGGACCTGCGCGTCCTGTGTGAGCGCTTCCTGAGCCACGAGCAGGTCGAGCGCGCCTTCGAGGACTACGCGCGCCGCAGTGGCCAGCCGCTGGAGCTGCATGCACGCGCCTCCATCGACCTGATCCAGTTCACCGAACGCTTCCTGGCCTCGGTGCTCGGGGCCTCCTCGGCACGCATCGTCGTCAACTCGGCGCTGCAGGGTCGCGGCATCGGCATCTCGGATGTCATCTCCATCGTCGATGAAGCCTCGCAGGTGCTCGAATTCAACCGCGCCCTGCTGCAGGCAACCATCGAGAACATCCACCAGGGCATCAGCGTGGTCGACCAGCACATGCGCCTGGTGGTGTGGAATCAGCGTTACCTGGACATGTTCCGCTTCCCCGACAACCTGATCCGGGTCGGCGCGCCCATCGATCGCATCTTCCGCTACAACGCCCACAACGGCGAATACGGACCGGGCGACCCCGAAGAGCACGTCGACCAGCTACTGGATGCCATCCGCAACGGCGAGCCGCACCGCTACGTGCGCTATCGCCAGGATGACAGCGTGATGGAGATCCAGGGCAATCCGATGCCCGGTGGCGGCTTCGTCTACACCTATCAGGACATCACCCAGCAGAAGCGCACCGAAGAGGCGCTGATCCGCTCGGAAAACAACATCCGCATCTACACCGACAACGTGCCGGCGCTGATCGCCTACTTCGACAAGGAGTGCCGCTACCTCTTCACCAACCGTGCCTATGAAGCGGTGATGGGCATCGACCGTACCGCCGTGATCGGCGAGCCCGCCGAAGAGGCGATGCCGGAAGACATCTATCGCCAGCGTGCACCGTGGATGACGCGCGCGCTGTCCGGTGAGCGCGTCTCCTTCGAGATCTCGCTGGAAGCCTCGGAAGGCGGCGTGCGTTACATGCTGGTCACCTATACGCCGCACTTCAGTACCAAGGGCAACATCCTCGGCTTCTTCGCGCTCTATCAGGACATCACCGAGCGACGTCTGGCGGAGATCGCCCTCAAGGAGACCAACGAGAACCTGGAAGAGCGCGTGCGCGTGCGTACCCAGGAGCTGTCACAGGTCAACGAGGCCCTGCGCACCGAGAACCGCGTGCGCGCCGAGGCCGAGCAGGCACTGCGTCAGGCTAAGCAGCTGGCCGAGGATGCCAATGCCTCCAAGACACGCTTTCTGGCCGCGGCCAGCCACGACCTGCTGCAGCCACTGAATGCGGCGCGTCTGTTCACCTCCGCCCTCGCCCAGCAGGTCGAAGGCGAGATGAAGACCACCACCAATCACATCGACAACTCATTGCAGGCCGCCGAGGAGCTGCTCAGCACCCTGCTCGACATTTCCAAGCTGGACGCAGGCGCCCTGGCACCGCGGCGCAGCGTGTTCCGCCTCTCCGACATCCTCAAGCCGCTCAAGGCCGAGTTCGAGGTGATGGCGGAAGATCGCGGACTTGACCTGAAGGTGGTGATGACCCAGCTGGCAGTGGATTCCGATGGCCAGATGCTCAGACGCATCGTGCAGAACTTCCTCTCCAACGCGGTGCGCTATACCCGTCAGGGCCATGTGCTGCTGGGCTGCCGCCGTCTGGGCGATCGCATTCGCATCGAGGTCTGGGACACCGGCCCCGGCATTCCCGAGTCGAAGCTGACCGAGATCTTCCAGGAATTCCGGCGTCTCGATCAGACCGAGCGTCACAAGGAGAGCGAGAAGGGCCTCGGCCTGGGGCTGTCGATCGCCGAACGCATGAGCCGGGTGCTCGACCACCCGATCACGGTGCGCAGCTGGGTCGGCATCGGCACCGTCTTCGCCGTCAGCGTGCCAATCAGCAAGGAGCTGCCGGCGGCCGAGCTGCCGGATGCCGTGCCGGCTCGCAAGCGCGCCGGCAACAAGCTGACCGGTACTCGCGTCCTGTGCATCGACAACGAGAGCCTGATTCTCGAAGGCATGAAGGCGATGCTGTCCGGCTGGGGCTGCGAGGTGTTCACGGCGACCTCGATCGGCGGCGCCAAGTCGGTGATCCGCAACCTGGATGGTGATCCGGATGCCATCCTCGCCGACTACCACCTCGACAACGAGGTGACTGGCCTGATGGCACTGGATGCGCTGGATGAGCGTCTGGCGGGCTCGGTGCCGGGCATCGTGATCACCGCCGACCGCACCGATGAAGTCGCCGAGGAAGTGCGCCGTGCGGGCTATCACCTGCTGCTCAAGCCGGTGCGACCCGCCGCGCTGCGTGCGCTGCTGACGCGCACCCTGCAGGCCAATCGCGCCGAGAAGCACACCAGTGGCGCGAGTGATGCCTCCGACGCCGCGACGGATGACCCAGCCCCCTGATCAGTCGGGCTGGCCTGTCGATCTTTAGACCTGGTAGAAGCAAAAAGCCCGCCCTGTCAGCGACAGGGCGGGCTTTTTGTGGCGTGAAGATGCGACTCTCGAGGAGAGCCACAGCTCAAGCGCTGACGCGGGATCAGGAGCGGACTTTCGGCGGCTCGACTTCCAGACGCTGGGCCGCGATGACGGCCTGGGTGCGCGAATGCACGCCCAGCTTGCGCAGAATGGCGGTCACGTGGGCCTTGATGGTGGCCTCGGACACATTCAGCTCATAGGCGATCTGCTTGTTGAGCAGACCTTCCGTCAGCATGTTGAGCACGCGGAACTGCTGCGGCGTCAGTGACGCGATCGCCTCGGCGAAGCGCGATTCATCCTCGGAAGACTCGCCCATGGCCTCGGCGATATCTGCCGGCAGCCAGACCTCACCTTCGAGGATCTCGCCGATGGCTTCGGCGATGACGTCGAGGCTGGCGGACTTGGGAATGAAGCCGGAGGCGCCATAATCGATGGCGCGGCGCACCACGTAGGGCTCCTCGCTACCGGACACGACCGCCACCGGGATGTCCGGTGTCTGGCCACGCAACTGGATCAGACCGGAGAAGCCGTGGGCTCCCGGCATGTGCAGGTCCAACAGGATCAGGTCGGCATCGGGATGGCGGGCAACGACTTCGTTGGTCGCTTCCATGCTGTCAGCCTCGACGATCTCTGCCTGAGAGGCGACTTGTCTAAGCGCCTGGGTCAGTGCGGCACGAAAGAGCGGGTGATCGTCTGCAACGATGAACTTCTGGGCAAAGGCCATTGAGTCTCCTCCAAAACCCCGATGGTGATCATCACCGACCTTCCTGGCCGGTCAACAATCGCCGTTATTTTCTGGCATGTTACCCCATAAAACGCACGTTTAACAAAGCAGCCCACCATCGGAAGATGTACTGATGTTTCGCTCGGGGAACACGAGTATCGCACGGATTGATGCCCGGCGAGCGAACAATCCGTGCGCTGATTCTGACAGCATCCTGGGGATGGTGAGTCAGACAACCCTACCCGCAACGCGACTGGCATGCCAGCCGATCAATGCGACACCGGCAATCAGCACGAAGCCGATCAGACTGGCGATATCCGGCACCTCGCCCCAGATGGCCCAGCCCGCCAGTGCCGAAAACACGATGGTCAGATAGGAATAGATCGATACTTCCCCCGCCGGTGCGAGACGATAAGCCGTGGTCATCAGAATCTGACCGCCGGCCGCAAAGACGCCGATGCCCAGCAAGGCCAGCGCCTGAGGGCCGCTCGGCATCACCGGATTCATCAACATCGGCACCAATGTCACCACACTGGAGACCAGCGAGAAATGCAGCACGATGGTCGCCGAGGCCTCGCGCCCTCTCATCGCACGGATGAGCGTATAGGCCGCCCCCGCCAGCATTGCCGAACCCAGCCCGACCATGGCGGGCAACAATGCCTCCACCCCGCCCGCGGCAAATGCCAGTTGCGGCTTGATGACCAGCGCTGCGCCAGAGAAGGCGACCAGCATGCCGGCCAGCCGCCAGCCACCAAGGCGCTCGGCCAGGAAGAGGCCGGCGAACAGGCTGACGAAGAACGGCGATAGCTTATTCAGAATAGTCGCATCTGCCAGCAGAAGATGATCGATGGCGTAGAAGAAGCTCATCACGCCGCCGAGTCCGATCAGTGACCGCGCCATCAGCATCGGCTGGTGGTGCCAGTGGCCCAGCAGACGCGCGCCCGCCATGCGCACCATCACCACCGCCACGCCGAGACTGACCAGGTTGCGCACGAAGACCTTCTCGAACAGCGGCAGGTCGCCGCTCAGCTTGACCATCGCTCCCATCAGCGCGAACGAGATCGCCGACAAGCACATCAGGATGACGGCGCGAGGACGATTCTCGCCCTCATTGGACGACGCGGCGGCGGGAGAACTGGCGGGAGAACTGGCTGGCTGAGAGGCGGGGCAGGATGCATCCGACTTGCCTGCTGACATGGGGGCGGCCTTGATCATGAATTGATTGGGTAAATGAGCTTCCATGTCATTATCAAGCCAGCGCCTCCTCGATGGCCAACCTTTCACGTCTCGCACAGCGCAAAAGCGTGGGCCAGGAATACGAACAGACAGATGCCCACAGATAGACACAAAAAAGCGCGGGAGCCAGGCTCCCGCGCTTTGCTGTCGCTGCGTGTCTTGTCAGGCCGCGACGACCGTCACTCGCCGCGTTCAGCGGTTGGCGCGCTGCTCGATCAGGTCATCCACCACTGACGGGTCTGCCAGTGTCGAGGTATCGCCGAGGCCGTCGGTCTCGTTGGCGGCGATCTTCCTCAGGATACGGCGCATGATCTTGCCGGAACGCGTCTTGGGCAGCCCCGGCGCCCACTGGATGACATCCGGCGAGGCGATCGGGCCGATGTCCTTGCGCACCCACTGGGTCAGCGTCTTCTTGAGCTCATCACTGGCTTCAATGCCATCATTGAGCGTCACGTAGATGTAGATGCCCTGACCCTTGATGTCATGGGGATAGCCGACCACGGCGGCCTCGGCGACCGCCTCATGCGCGACCAGCGAGGACTCGATCTCGGCGGTGCCCATGCGGTGGCCAGAGACGTTGAGCACATCATCGACGCGTCCGGTGATCCAGTAGTAGCCATCCTCGTCACGACGACAGCCATCACCGGTGAAGTACATGCCCGCATAGGTGGAGAAGTAGGTCTGCACGTAGCGTTCGTGATTGCCCCAGATCGAACGTGCCTGCCCCGGCCAGCTGTCGAGAATCACCAGATTGCCTTCGGTCGCACCCTCGAGAATGTTGCCCTCGTTGTCGACCAGCGCCGGCTGCACACCGAAGAACGGCAGCGTGGCGGAGCCCGGCTTGAGGTCGGTCGCGCCCGGCAGCGGCGCGATCATGATGCCGCCGGTCTCGGTCTGCCACCAGGTGTCCACCAGCGGGCAATTGCCATTGCCGATCACGCGGTGGAACCACTCCCAAGCCTCGGGGTTGATCGGCTCGCCCACCGAGCCGAGCAGCCGCAGGCTCTTGCGCGAGCTTGAGTCCATCACGCTGTCACCGTGTGCCATCAGCGCACGCACGGCGGTCGGGGCGGTATAGAGAATGTTGACCTGGTGCTTGTCGACGATCTCGCCGATGCGCCCGTGGGTCGGATAGCTGGGCACACCCTCGAACATCAGCGTGGTCGCGCCATTGGCCAGCGGTCCGTAGACGATGTAGCTGTGGCCCGTCACCCAGCCGACATCCGCCGTGCACCAATAGATATCGCCATCGTGGTAATCGAACACGTAGCGATGGGTCATCGCGGCATAGAGCAGATAACCGCCCGTGGTGTGCTTCAGGCCCTTGGGTGTGCCGGTGGAACCGGAGGTGTAGAGGATGAACAGCGGGTCTTCGGCGCCCATCGCCTCGGCCGGACAGTCACTGGACTGACGGTCCACCAGCTCATGGAACCAGGCATCGCGGCTGCCCCAGTTCACCTCACCGCCGGTACGCCGCACCACCAGCACGTGGTCGACACAGTCGGTGCCATCACGCTCCAGCGCCTCGTCGACGTTTTCCTTGAGCGGTACGCGCTTGCCACCCCGCAGTGACTCATCGGCGGTGATCACGATGCGCGAGCTGGAATCGACGATACGCCCCGCCAGCGCGTCCGGCGAGAAGCCACCGAATACCACCGAGTGCACGGCACCAATACGTGTACAGGCCAGCATCGCCATCGCGGCTTCGGGAATCATCGGCATGTACAGCGTGACCACATCGCCCCGCTCGACGCCCAACTCCTTGAGGCCATTGGCAAACTGGCTGACACGCGCGTGCAGCTCGCGATAGGTGATCGACTGGGACTCGTTAGGGTCGTCTCCCTCCCAGATGATGGCAACCTGATCGCCACGCTCGGCGAGGTGGCGATCGAGGCAGTTGTGCGCCACGTTGAGCTTGCCATCCTCGAACCAGCGCACATCGACGTCACCGGGACCGAAGTTGGTATTGCGGATCACCGAGGGCGCATCGAACCAGTCCAGTGACTGGGCCTGCTCGGCCCAGAATGTCTCCGGTGCCTCGACGGACTGCTGATACATGGCCTGATAGCGCTCGCGGTCTGCCCAGGCGTGGGCGGCGGCATCGGGAGTGACCGGATGGACCTTGGCATGTTCGCTCATGTGGCGTGACCTCTGACGGATTGGCTGGCGACTCGCTGTCCCACGCGGCATGCGTGAAGCGCAGGCGAGCCGAGGCAAGTCCATTTCAGCTTAAACCCAAGCATGGGGGGGCCACACACTAGACCTTGGTAGATAAATTTTTACTAATTATTTCAACTGTTTATCAACAAATTACACCAAGGTCACAGCGACGTTCGGAGGACAGAAACCGCCTGAAAAGACACCCTCTGGCGCGACTCGCACTTTGCAATGACGCGCCAGCGAGCGAAATGCGCCTCAACGCGTAGTCGACGCATTGCACGCCGGGTCATTCAAGGGCCCGTTCAATTCCTGGCCACAGCGCCGACAGCGATAGCGGTGGCCGCGCTGGGCATTGGCATGGCGTCGCGAGCTGAAATAGTGCGCGGTATCGCAGCCACAGCCATAGGCCCAGGGCGTCGGACTGGCAGTCGAGACATCCATGCGATGCGTCACCTCCGGCGGGATGCCGTAGAGGTTGGTCATCACCTGCTGCCACTCGGGGCCATGGGGTTTGACACGCGTCTTGCCGGCGCGCTCAACCACCTCCATCACCACCCAGTGCGCGACCTCGTGGGGGACGGTCTGGCTGAGAAAGAGATGGCAATTCTCGCTGAGCAGTTGCCAATTGAAGCGCAGCCGCTGGCGCGCCGAATCCGCCGTGCCCGCCGTGCGCCCCTTGAGGCGGCAGGAGACTGACGGCATCCGCAGCTCTGGGAACAGGGCACGCGCGCGTGCCAGACATGCCAGCACCTGCGCCTCCAGCGTCGCGTGCAGGGCAGGCGCCGTCAGCGTCTCGAGCGCGGCGGCATCGGCCAGCGGCAACGGCGTCGCGGGGGTCTCCCCCAGGCAGGCCAGGGGATGATCGGGCGCAAAGCGGTGGCGACTGACGACACGACGAGTGGATGATGACATGACACGATGACCAGACAGCAGAGCGAAGGAACGGATGAGCTGATGACGAGCGAGCGTACCACTCCTCGAGGCGTGAAATGATACACTAGCGCCATTCACGCCTGCCCGGTTCCTCTTGGTTCACCCAGGTAGCCAGGCGGCACTGTTCGACTTCTCCCCTTATCGCACGCGAGACTCCCCCATGGCCGAGCCTGTCCAGACCCAGCCGCTGCTGGATGATGAATCCCTCGACATCCTCGACGAATTCCTCGAGTCCGACATCGTCGGCCCGGAAGCTCTCGATATCATCAGTGCGCATGGCTTCATGCTGGCACTGGCCATCGCGCCGCGCGAAGTGCCCTCCAGCCTGTGGCTGCCGGAACTCTTCCAGGGGCAGCCAAGCTACGAAAGCCCGCAGCAGGAAGCGGAAGTCGTCTCCCTGTTCGAGCAGATGCGTGCCAACGCCATCGATGCCCTCGAGCACGGCGTGCTGCCGGAACTGCTGTTCGAGCTGGAGCTGGGCGGTGCCGACCCCGTCGAGACACCGATCGGCGACTGGTGTGCCGGCTTCATGGAAGGCGTGTTCATGGACGAGGAGGCCTGGTTCGGCACCCAGGAAGAGACTGCCGCCGAACTGCTGCTGCCGTTCATGGCCATCTCCGGCGTCTTCGAGGATGAAGACCCGGAGATCGGTGAGCTGATCGCCGACCCGATCGGTGCCCAGCGCTTCGTCAACCAGCTGCCGGAACTGCTGCTGGATCTCTACCTGCTCTACCGTGTCCCGCCGGAAAGCCCCAAGCCGTCGCCGCGTCGCAAGGGGTCCGCCGCGCCGGGTGCAGCCGGCATTCCGCGCAGCAAGCATGCCGGCAACAAGGGCAGTGGCAAGGGTGGCAACAAGAGCGGTGGCAAGGGCGGCGGCAAGAAGCGCTGAGCTCGCCATGGCGCACTGTGCGCCATGCAGCCTTGAAAATGACAACGCCGGGCGACCTCATGGGTCGTCCGGCGTTTTGGTTCCACGCAGCCGCGTCTGTTCAGGCAATGCCAGTTGAAGCAATGTCTGAGAGCTGCGAGCCGCTTAGCGTAGCCGCGTCACCAGGCTATCCAGGGTGCCATACCCCCACTCGCGACAGCGCTGCATCAATGGCCGACGCTGCCAGGCGGCCTGGGTGATCTCGACGCTGTGGGCGAAATGATGCTCGAACAGCGTGGCGACGTCGGCGGCGAAGCGATGGTCCTGCACCTCCTGATTGGCCTCCAGATTCCACTGCAGGCTCCAATGATCGAAGTTGCACGATCCCAGCGTCACCCAGTCATCCGCCAGCGAGAACTTGGCGTGCAGAAAGCGTGGCTGGAATTCATGGATACGCACGCCCGCCTTGAGCAGCCCGGCGTAGAAGCGCTGCCCCGCCGAGCGCACGCCCGGGTGATCATGATGCTGACCGGCGATCAGCAAACGGACATCGACACCTCGGCGCGCCGCGCGCTTGAGACGCCGCCGCATGCTGAAGGTCGGCACGAAGTATGGCGTGCAGACCCACAGCCGCTTGCGTGAGCTGCTGGCCTGATGCTGCAGGGAATGACGGATGGCCTGATAGCGGAAACCATGCCCCCAGACTACCCGCCCACGCATACCCAGATAGCCCTCGACCCGGCACGCCCACACATTGATGCTGCGTACCGCCAGCCGGCTGCCATGGCCACGACTGGCCGCGGAGTCCCACACGCGTGCGAACAGGCGCACCCAGTCACTGATGCACGGCCCCTCGATGCGTATCGCGACTTCCGACCAGGCCTCGGCGAAGACATCCACCGCCCCGAAGCCGCCAGTGAAGCCCACCTCCCCGTCGACCACCAGCAGCTTGCGATGGTCACGCGTCAGGTTGCGCCCCAGCCGCCACCAGGCAAGCGGGTTGTAGATCCGCAGCTGTATATCGGCCTCGATCATGCGCTGGCGGTCAGCCTCCTCGAGGCCCAGCGAGCCAAAGCCATCCAGCAGCACCAGCACCGTCACGCCGCGGCGGCGCGCGCCACACAGCGCATCGATCAGTACGCGACTGAGGTGGCCGCTCTCGGCCAGATACAGCTCCAACAGGATGGAATGGCGTGCGGTTTCCACCGCCTCCAGCATGCTGGGCAGAAACCGCGCACCTTCCGGCAGCAAGGTGAATCGATTGCCTGATCGCCACATTCCCAGCATGCCTTGCCTCCCGTCATTTCCCTGCACGGCACGATACCGATGGCGATGCCCATGACGGTGCACCACCAGATGCTGCCACTGTGCGCTTCGTCACTGCGCACTCAGTCGCTACGTACTCAGTCACCAAGCACCCTGCCACGGCGTCTGCGGGCAGAATGCGTATAATGTTCAATATCATGCTCGCGCTGAGCACTACCAGCCAGACCATGAAAACGTCGTAATCAACCCTCATTCATCGTCCCGATGCTTTATTCGTGAACGCCGACAGATTGTCGTTTCCGGTAGTCCGTCCTTGTCCACACCTGCGAGAGCCTCACCATGTCGCCAGTCACCTTAGCCCTGCGCCCGTTGCGCAATGTCAGTCGCCGTCTGCTGGACAAGTGGGTGGAACTGCGCGCGGTGGAGCCCGACATCAATGCGTTGGACCACAGCGCCTTGAACCTCGACCCGGCGCTGCCGGTGGTCTACGTCTTCCCGTACCAGGCATTGTCCGACGAGCTGGTGGTCGAGCAGCTGTGCGAGGCACGTGGCCTGCCCTCTCCGACCCTGTCCCTGAGCATAGGCGACCTGCGCCTGAGCCACTCTCGTCTCCGCCTGTTGCGGCGCTCGCGCAGCGACAGGAGCCTGCTGTCACGTCGCTTGGCCAAGTTGATCGCCGCGCTGGAAGACGCCCCGGCCGACGTCGAGGTGCAGCTGGTGCCGGTCAGCGTGTTCTGGGGGCGTGCACCGGGCAAGGAATTCGGCTTCTGGAAGTTCATCTCCGCCGATAGCTGGCGGGTGACGGGCGTGCTGCGCCGCGCCATCGCGATTCTGGCCCATGGGCGCTCGGTGGATGTGCATTTCGGCCAGCCGCTCAGGCTGCACGAAGCGCTCAGGGAAGGCCCGCAGGACACGGCGCTGGCGCATCGCCGCATCTCGCGCCTGTTGCGCGTGCACTTCCGTCGCATGCGAACCCGCCTGCTGGGGCCAGACCTCTCCCACCGCCACACCATGATTCGCAACCTGCAGAAGGCACCCGCCGTGCAGGACGTGATCAGTGAGCTGGCGCGCGAGCAGAATCAAGCGCCGGCACGCTTGGAAAAGCGCGCCCTGCAGTACGGTCGCGAGATCGCCTCCAACATGGGCTATCCGGTGCAGCGCTTTCTGGCGCATGCCCTCAAGCGGCTGTGGCACAAGCTCTACGACGGTGTCGAGGTACGTGGCATGTCGCAGGTCAAGGCCATTGCCGGCGACTGCGAGCTGATCTACGTGCCCTGTCATCGCAGCCATATCGACTACCTGCTGCTGTCCTACGTGCTGTTCCACGAGGGCCTGATGACGCCCCACGTCGCTGCAGGCAAGAACCTCGACATGCCGATCATCGGCCCGATCCTGCGCCGTGGCGGCGCCTTCTTCCTGCGCAGAAGCTTCCGCGGCAATCGCCTGTACGCCACCGTCTTCGACGAGTACGTGCACCAGTTGATCACCCGTGGCCACCCGCTGGAGTACTTCATCGAGGGGGGGCGTTCACGCACCGGCCGCATGCTGCCCCCGCGCCCGGGCATGCTGGCGATGACCCTGCGCTCCTTCCTGCGTGATACGCGCCGCGAAGTGGCCTTCGTGCCGGTCTACATCGGCTACGAGAAGGTCTTCGAGAGCCTGAGCTATCAGCGCGAACTGTCGGGAGCCAGCAAGAAGAAGGAATCACCGCTGGACCTCATCCGCGTGCTCGGCCAGCTCAAGCAGCCCTTCGGCAAGGTCTACCTGAACATCGGCGAGCCGCTCAAGCTGGGCGAATGGCTGGATGAGACCGCGCCGGACTGGAAGGCCAGCCGCCATCAGCGCCGCCCAGAATGGCTGACCCGGGCGGTGCCGCAACTCGGGCATGAAATCGCCACGCGCATCAATGCCGCCGCCGCGCTCAATCCGGTCTCGCTGACGGCGCTGGTGCTGCTGTCCACCGCCCACCACGCCATCGAGGCCAGCCTGCTGCAACGCCAGCTGGCGATGCTGGTGCGTATCGCCGACAAGCTGCCGGGCCGTCATGACCACAGCCTGCCCGAGGGCACGCCAGACGAGTGGGTCGCTCACTGCGCGCATCTGGGGCTCATCACCCTGCGTCCGCAGAGCCTTGGCGAGCTGGTGATCGCCACTCCGGAGCAGGCCAGTCTGCTGACCTGGTATCGCAACAACGTGCTGCACCTGCTGGCGCTGCCCGCGCTGATCGCCTTCGCCTTCCGCAATACGGCCCAGTACACCCTCGAGGCACTGGAAGATCAGATCAGTCCCGCCTGGCCGTTGCTGGTGCGCGAGCTGTTCGTCCCCGAGGCCCCTGAGCTGAAAGCAGATATCGCCGCCACGCTGGCTCTGATGAGCGAGGAAGGCCTGCTGGAGCATCAAGCGGCGACTGGCGACACTCCGGAGCGCTGGTCACGTCCGATGGCCAGCCAAAAGCCTTCCGAGCAGCTACATCTGCTGGCTCAGCCGGTACAACCGACGCTGGAACGCGGCTATCTGTTGATCGCCGCCCTGTTGCAGCACGGCAGCGGCACGCTGGACCGCGAGTCCCTCGAGAGCCATTCCGGCGCCCTGGCCGAACGCCTGACCCTGCTGTCGGGCCTCAATGCACCGGAGTTCTTCGACAAGCGTCTGTTCAGCGGCCTGCTTGATACCCTGCTGGAACTGGATTTCATCTGGCTGGAGAGCGGCCAGCTATGCTTCGGCGAAGCGCTGGAAGACCTGCAGGTACATGGCCGCGATCTGTTCGACCCCGCCCTGCGCCACCGCCTGCAGCATGTACGCCTGCGCGACAGCGAGAACGAGGCCGAGAGCGAGCAAGAGAGCGGCGCCCCGTCTGAAGGCATGGCCGAGGAGCAGACTCCAGCCCTCGACGACCATGAGGCCGCTGACGGAGCCGTGCCAGCAGGCCACAAGTCGTCCAACGCCTCTTCTCAGCGCGAATGAGATGATGGGCCGAGGCCCCTGGCACAAAAGCCCCCGCCGCGATCAGATCGCGAGCGGGGGCTTTTGCGTTTGGCGGAGACTGTTACATCGCTGATGCTATCGTCAGGCGTCAGCGCAGCGCCTGCTTCACATAGACGTCGTAGCGGCTGGTCTTCTCCTCCACCACATGACTCGGCGCGAGCCCGCCGATCGGTTCGGCCTTGCGTGGCCGCTTGACCACCACTCGATGCGTCGCGACCTCCAGCGCCGCCTCGAGCAGCGCCGGGGCATCCGCATCATCACCGGCCAGGGCGCGGAAGACGCGCATCTCCTTCTTGACCAGGGCCGACTTGTCACGGTGCGGGTACATCGGGTCGAGATGCACCACCTGAGGCGGCTGATCCCACTGCGTCACCAGCTCCCCGAGCTCCCGCGTGGCATCACCGTGCAGCGCCTGCATGCGCAGCGCGATGTCGCGAATCTCGTCATCCGCACAGCCCTGTGCCCGGGTCAGCCCATCGACCAGAATCGCCGCCGTGGCCGCCACGCGCTCGATCATCAATACCGGTGCCCCGAGACTCGCCAGCACGAAGGCATCACGCCCGAGCCCTGCGGTGGCATCGACGATGCTCGGCAGTGCGCCTCGGTTCAGGCCACAGGCGCGTGCGATCAGCTGATTGCGCCCCCCGCCGAAACGACGGCGATGATCGGCACGACCGGCGACGAAATCGACGCACAGCGGCTTGCCGTATTCGCGCTCGTCTCCGGCGATCACCAGCCGCGGCGCGCCCTGCTCGTCCAGCACCACCTCAAGTTTGAGCGCCGGCATCTCGTCATCTTCCCGCAGTGCGATACCGAAATGTGCCGCCAGCATGGCGAGTTCCGGGCGCGTCTGCAGCCGTGAACGGGCAATGGCGATCACGGGAGCGGCATCGTCGGCTGCATCATGGGCAGCGAGAGAGTCTTCGGGTGGCAGCATGGATGGGCTCTATGAGAAACGGTGAACGCAGGAAAAGGGAAACTCGCATGGCATGCGATCAGGCTGACAAACGCCGACGGCGCCACAAGAGCGGCGCCGTCAGGGGGCAAGCTTACGTCATCGCGCGCATGGCTTACAGCAATGGCAGGGCTTACAGCAATGGCAGGGCTTACAGGAACGCCAGCATGCCGAACAGCATCATGCCCAGCAGCAGACGGTAGATGACGAAGGGCAGCATGCCGATGCTGTCGATGGCCTTGAGGAACAGCTTGATGCACACCAGCGCGGAGACGAAGGACAGCACCACGCCGAGAGCGACATCGAACAGCTGCGCCTCACTGCCGGTCTCGATCAGCTCCAGACCCTTGAGCAGGCCGGCCGCGACGATCAGCGGAATCGACAGCAGGAAGGAGAAGCGCGCGGCGCTCTGACGCTCGAAGCCCAGCAGCAGCGCGGCGGTGATGGTGATGCCCGAACGCGAGGTACCGGGAATCAGGGCCAGTGCCTGGAACAGGCCGATGATCAGCGCCCCCTTGAGCGTCAGCGTCGCCAGGTCACGCGTGCGTGCGCCCTTGACGTCCGCCCACCACAGCAGCAGACCGAAGACGATGGTGGTGGTACCGATCACCGCGATCGAGCGCCCGGCCGTTTCCACCACATCGCCCAGCAGGCCGCCGAAGACCACGGCCGGCAGCGTCGCCAGCAGCACTGCCCAGCCCAGACGGCTGTCTTCGGTCTGGCGCGCCGCCAGCGTGCCGCCGCCACTGAACTGGCCAAACCAGCCAGCGAGAATATTGGCGACATCCTTGCGAAAGGCCATCACCACGGCCAACAAGGTACCGACGTGTACCGCGACATCAAACGCCAGCCCCTGGTCCGGCCAGCCGAACACCTGGGAGGGCAGAATCAGGTGGGCGGAGGAGGAAATCGGCAGAAATTCCGTCAGACCTTGAATGACGGCCAACGCCACCACATGCATGAGTTCCATGAAACATCCTTTTAAGAGAGACGGGCCTCAGTGGCCCACACGGACGACAGACATCGTCTGTGGCACTGCACGTGCCGTAGTGACATAACAACGCTTTGCGTCAAGCCGCGCCGCGAGTGTCGGGCGCAACATGATGATGCGCGAACCTTATGTCAGCCTTGGCTGAACCCAACGATGACGCAACGAGATGGCGATCCCTGGCGCCATCAGCGCCATGCCACCTCGTTGCGCAGATAGACCGGCTGGGCCTCGACCGCCGACACCGCTTCACCGCGCGCATACGCCTGGGCGGCCAGCATCACCATGGCCTCGGCATCCGGTTGCGGCTCGGGCAGTTGCAATGCCAGGCTGGCACGCACGCTCTGGGGCAGCTCGTCGTGCATCACCAGCCCCGAACCGACTGCAAGCCAGTCATGCTCACGCAGCGCCGCAGGCAGCTCCAGCAGGCCCGGCGCGCAGACCTGCTCGGGTAGCACCTGCTCGACCGCGATCTCGCCGTCAGCGCGCGTCACGACGCGATAGGCGCCGGTGTAGAGCTCGCCCATGCGTGCATCCAGCATCGGCAGCACGAAACGCGCGTGATGCAGGCGGTGGGCCTGCAGTGACAGGGCCGCCAGCGTCGAGACGCCGATCACCGGCACATCGAGACCGAAGGCTAGCCCCTGGATGGTGCCGGCGGCGATGCGCAATCCGGTGAACGAACCCGGTCCGTGGCCATAGGCCAGGGCATCGAGGTCATTGAGGGTCAGATCGGCGGCACTCAGCAGCGTCTCGATCATCGGCATCATGCGCTTGGTGTGCTGACGGGGAGCCTCACAGCGCTCGGCAGTAACAATGCCGTCTTGCCACAGGGCAACGGAACAGGCGGAAGAGGATGCATCGATGGCCAGAAGCGTGGTCATGGGCGGTTCGTCGTCAGAAAAATGTGACGCGATTCTACCCGTCCCCCGCGGGCAGCAAAAGACGCAGGCTGTCCACGGCTGGTGTCGGCCGCGGGCGTCACTCCTGCTGCAACCCCCGCTCCAACGCCGTCGAGCGGCCTGCCGCAACGCCTCATTCCTGATTCGCGCCAGTATGCGAAGAACAAAAAACGCCCGCAGACAATGTCTACGGGCGTTTCTCGTCAGGCGGCCGGCTTCACCAGCGCGATCCGAGCTGTTCCAGCTGAGCCACCTGAGGCGTGCCGGGCAATCAGTGCTCCAGCGCGCTGACCAGCTGGGCACGAATGTCGTCGACGGAGCCGACGCCTTCGATGCGGTGGTAGGCCGGTGCCTGGGCATCGCCAGTGGCAGACCAGCTGGAGTAGTACTCGACCAGCGGTTCCGTCTGCTCGTGATAGACGGACAGACGATTGCGCACGGTGGCTTCGCGGTCGTCTTCACGCTGGATCAGGGCTTCGCCGGTGACGTCGTCCTTACCTTCTTCGCGCGGCGGGTTGTACTCGATGTGGTAGACACGACCGGAGTCCGGGTGCACACGACGACCGGACAGACGCTTGACGATCTCTTCGTCAGCGACGGCGATCTCGACCACGTGGTCCAGCTTCACGCCCGCTTCCTTCATGGCGTCAGCCTGCGGAATGGTGCGCGGGAAGCCGTCGAACAGGAAGCCATTCTCGCAATCGGGCTGGCTGATGCGCTCCTTGACCAGGGCGATGATGATCTCGTCGGACACCAGTCCGCCGGTATTCATGATCTCCTTGACCTTGAGTCCCAGCTCGCTGCCGGCCTTGACCGCGGCGCGCAGCATATCTCCGGTAGAGATCTGCGGGATGTTGAAACGCTCGCAGATGAACTGGGCCTGGGTGCCCTTGCCGGCGCCGGGGGCGCCCAACAGGATCAAACGCATCGGTACTGCTCCTTGAGTGTGCAAATGAAAAGCATCAAACGGGTGTAAAGGGTCATCTGGCGCTGGTGCACCTTGCCCTCGGCGGCAGATAGCCATCCAAGGCGCTCTGGTCGTCGACATGATCGAGGTGAAGCGGCGAAACTCGCGGCGTCGAGACGCTCGACTACCTCATGAGGGCCGAACGCATCGAGCGTATCGATGACCAGGATGAATATGGGCAGCGGATCAATATATGCTGCGCGAAACGACGGCGCGCACGGATGATCTCATTATGTCATCGCCATGCAATGTAGAGCTGACGATACCGTTCACACGACGCCGGCACAAGCACACCAAAGGCGCGTATGCCGCCCTTTGGCACTGTCTTGGCGCGCAGGAGGGCCTGTCGCCCTCCTCGCCGGTTGCCGACCTGCCATACACGGCTGTCATGACACGAAAACGCCCCCTGCGGCACGCGGTCGCAGAGGGCGTCTTTCCACTCACGCCGGGCCACCTTGCTCGGTTGCCATGGCGTGATCAGGCTGAGTCATGTCAGTCGTTGGTGTGCCAATGTCTCACTCGGTCACGTCTTCCGCCTGGCTGCTGCGACGCAGGCGCACGGCCTTGGCGCGCTTGCTGCGCAGACGGATGTTGAGCATTTCCACCGCCAGCGAGAAGGCCATCGCCACGTAGATGTAGCCCTTGGGCACGTGAACACCGAAGCCTTCGACCATCAGCATCATGCCGACCATGATCAGGAAGGACAGCGCCAGCATCTTGATGGTCGGGTGACGATCAACGAAATCGCCGATGGGCTTGGCAGCCACCATCATGATGCCCACCGAGATGACGATGGCGATGACCATCACCATCAGGTGATCGACCATGCCCACCGCCGTGATCACCGAATCCAGCGAGAAGACGATATCGATCAAGGCGATCTGGACCATGATCGCCATGAAGCTGGCGCTGCCCTTCTTCGCGCCCTCTTCGGCGGGGTCTTCGCCTTCCAGGTTGGCGTGGATCTCGTGGGTGCTCTTGCCGAGCAGGAACAGGCCCCCGAAGATCAGAATCAGATCACGTCCCGAGAAGCTGAAGTCGGCCACGCTGAACAGGGGGCAGTCAGCGACATCAGCCACGACAGCGACATCAACAGCACGATGCGCATGCCCATCGCCAGGCCCAGGCCGATCATGCGCCCGCGCTGACGCTGGGACTCAGGCAGCCGCGCGACCAGAATCGACAGGAAGATGATGTTGTCGATGCCCAGCACGATCTCAAGCGCGGTCAGGGTCGCCAGAGCCACCCATGCCGAAGGGTCCATCAACCATTCCATTGTCTTGCTCCTTGTGTGTTGCGAGAACCGGCCTTCCCGGGTGGTGCCAGCACGCTGCGGCAGATCGCGGCAGGTTGGCGTGAAGCATCGCATGTTGTGCAGAGCAGCAACAGCGGTCGCCGCCCTGCCACGCCAACGGACATGCACAAAAAAACGGCCTCCCGAAGGAGGCCGTTATTTCAGCCAGACCTGTCAGCCAGGCCTGTCAGCGACGGATGCCGAAACCTTCCAGGAAGGTCACGGCACCCGCGCTTCATACCACAGGCATCATCAGAGCAGCATGCGACGCACGTCGGTCAGCACCTGAGCCAGATACGCCGTGAAGCGTGCTGCATCCGCCCCGTTCACCGCACGGTGATCGTAGGACAGTGACAGCGGCATCATCAGACGCGGCTGGAAGGCAGCGCCGTCCCACACCGGCTTCATCTGCGCCTTGGAGACGCCCAGGATGGCGACTTCCGGCGTGTTGACGATCGGGGTGAAGGCAGTACCGCCAATGGAGCCAAGGCTCGAGATGGTGAAGCAACCACCGGTCATCTCTTCGCGCTTGAGCTTCTTGGTCTGCGCCTTCTTGGCTAGTTCCACGGACTCCTTGGCCAGCTCCAGCAGGCTCTTCTGATCCGCATTGCGGATCACCGGCACCATCAGGCCGTCCGGCGTGTCCACCGCGATACCGATGTGCACGTACTTCTTGTGCACCAGGGTCTCGCCGTCGGCCTTGAGGCTGACGTTGAACTGCGGATACTTGGCCAGCGCGTGAGCCGCCGCCTTGATCATGAACGGCAGCGGCGTGAGCTTGGCACCTGCCGCTTCCGCCTCGGCCTTCATGGACTTGCGGAAGGCCTCGAGCTCGGTGATATCGGCTTCATCGAACTGGGTCACGTGCGGGACGTTGAGCCAGCTGCGATGCAGATTGGTGGCACCGGCCTTCATCAGGCGGCCCATCTTCTTCTCTTCGATCTCACCGAACTGGCTGAAGTCCTGATCCGGCACCTGCGGGATACCGGCACCGCCGGTGGCCTGCGCGGCAGGGGCTGCCGGTGCGGACTTGGCCTTCTGCATCATCTGCTTGACGTAGGCCTGGACATCTTCCTTCACCACACGGCCCTTCGGACCGCTGCCGGAGACATCCGCCAGGTCGACACCGAACTCACGTGCCAGCAGGCGAACCGCCGGCCCTGCGTGGACCTTGGCACCCTTGCTCGGCTTGTGAGCGGCCATCTGGGCTTCCGGACTCGGCGCACCGGCCGGTGTCGGAGCCGGCTTCTGCTCGCTCTTTTCCGCCTTGGGCGCAGCCGGCGCTTCGGACTTGGCAGCCTTCGGCGCAGGCGCGGCACCCGCGACCTCGATGTAACCGATCAGGTCACCCTCGGAGACGGTGTCACCTTCCTTGACGGAAAGCTCCACCACCTTGCCCTTGTAGGGGCTCGGGATGTCCATGGTCGCCTTGTCGGACTCGAGCGTGATCAGGGCGTCTTCCTCGTTGACCTCGTCACCGACGGCCACGGCCATCTCGATGATCGGCACGCTGTCGCTGCCGGACAGATCCGGGACACGCACTTCCTTGCGCTCCGGCTCACCGGAGGCCGGCGCTTCTTCAGCAGCCGGTGCCTCGGAAGACGCATCCTCAGAGGCGGACTCGGAAGAAGAGGCCTGCTCGGCCGGCGCAGAATCAGACGCGCTGTCACCGCCTTCACCGGCGATTTCCATCTGACCGATGACATCACCGGAGGAGACACTGTCGCCCTCCTTGACGGTCAGCTTGACGATCTTGCCCTTGTGCGGGCTCGGGACGTCCATGCTGGCCTTGTCGGATTCCAGCGTGATCAGCGCATCTTCGGCGTCGACTTCGTCGCCTTCGGAGACGGCCATCTCGATGATCGGCACGGCTTCGGAGTCGCCCAGGTCCGGCACGACGATGTCGACGGTCTGGGTGCCACCGGAAGCGGCCTTCGGTGCAGAAGCGTCTTCCTTCGGCGCTTGCTCAGAGGCTTCCTGCTTGGGAGCCTCTTCCTTCGGCGCTTGCTGCTCGTCAGAAGCGTCAGAGGAGGTGTCACCACCGCCTTCGGCTTCCAGCTCCAGGATATCGTCGCCTTCGGAGACGGTGTCGCCTTCCTTGACGAGAATCTTCACCACCTTGCCGCCCTTCGGTGCCGGCACATCCATGCTGGCCTTGTCGGACTCAAGAGTGATCATGGTGTCTTCGGCGGAGATGACATCTCCCACCGCCACCGCTATCTCGATGATCTCGACATCGGAACTACCGCCAATGTCGGGAACCTTGATGATTTCGCTGCTCAAGATCGTGCTCCTTCCAAAACGTGCACGGGGAGCGACACCCGAATCACCTGCGCATCATCATGATGTCGAGGAGGGAGTGCCGCTCGCCTGTTCCGCGATCTCCGCTCAGACGTTCAGCGGATTCGGCTTGTTGGGGTCGATGCCGTAGGTCTTGATCGCTTCCGCGACCACCTTGCGGTCGATCTCACCACGATCCGCCAGCGCCTTCAGGGCCTGGACGGTGACGAAGTTGCGGTCGACTTCGAAGAAGTGACGCAGCTTCTCGCGGGTATCGGAACGACCGAAACCGTCGGTACCGAGCACGTGATAGTCAGTCGGGACCCAGGCGCGAACCTGGTCAGCGAACAGCTTCATGTAGTCGGTGGCAGCCACGACCGGGCCGTCACGACCTTCCAGACACTGGGTGACGTGCGGCTTGGCCGGAGTCTCTTCCGGCTTGAGGAAGGCCTGGCGATCCAGTTCCAGCGCTTCACGACGCAGCTCGTTGAAGCTGGTGACGCTCCAGATGTCGGCATCGACACCGTAGTCCTGCTTGAGCATCTCGGCGGCTGCCTCGACTTCACGCAGGATGGTGCCGGAACCCAGCAGCTGAACGCGTGCCTTGCCGTCCTTGCCACCTTCCTTGAGCAGGTACATCCCCTTGATGATGTCCTCTGCGGGCACCGTCTCGAGTTCCGGCTGCTCGTAGTTCTCGTTCATCACCGCCAGGTAGTAGAAGACCGGCTCGTGCTGCTCGAACATGCGCTTCATGCCGTCCTGCACGATCACCGCCACTTCGTGAGCGTAGGTCGGGTCATAGGTACGGCAGTTCGGGATGGTCGAGGCCAGGATATGGCTGTGGCCATCCTGGTGCTGCAGACCTTCACCGTTCAGGGTGGTACGACCGGCAGTACCGCCGACCAGGAAGCCACGTGCCTGCAGGTCACCTGCGGCCCACGCCAGATCACCGATGCGCTGGAAACCGAACATCGAGTAGTAGACGTAGAACGGCATCAGCGGCAGGTTGTGGTTGGCATAGGACGTTGCCGCCGCCACCCACGCAGACATGGCGCCTGCCTCGGAGATGCCTTCCTCGAGGACCTGACCCTTCTGGTCCTCGCGGTAATACATGATCTGGCCCTTGTCGACCGGCTCGTACTTCTGGCCTGCCGCGGTATAGATACCCAGCTGACGGAACATGCCTTCCATGCCGAAGGTACGCGCTTCGTCAGGAATGATCGGCACGACACGCTCGCCGAGGGTCTTGTGCTTGACCAGACCGTTGAGCACGCGCACGAAGGCCATGGTGGTGGACACTTCGCGGCCGTTGGAGCCCTTGAGCTGGGACGCGAAGATCTTGTCGTCCAGCGGCGGGATTTCCAGCGTTTCATACTCGGTGCGACGCTGCGGCAGGTAGCCGTTCAGACGTTCGCGCATGAGGTGCATGTACTTCATTTCCGGGCTGTCATCCGCCGGCTTGTAGTACGGCACTTCCTCGAGCTGCTCGTCGGTCAGCGGGATGCCGAAGCGGTCGCGGAATTTCTTCAGCGCTTCGTGCTCCATGGTCTTGACCTGGTGGGCTTCGTTGGCGGCTTCGCCATCGCCCATGCCCATGCCGTAACCCTTGACGGTGTGCGCCAGGATGACGGTCGGACGACCATTGGCGTTGTTGACCGCCTCGTGGTACGCCGCATAGACCTTGTACGGATCGTGGCCACCGCGGTTCAGACGCCAGATGTCGTCATCTGACATGTCCTTGACCAGTTCGGCCGTCTCCGGATACTTGCCGAAGAAGTGCTCACGGGTGTAAGCGCCGCCATTGGCCTTGTAGTTCTGGTAGTCGCCGTCGACCGCCTCGTCCATGCGCTTCTGCAGGATGCCTTTCTTGTCCTGCTCGAAGAGCGGATCCCAGAAGCGACCCCAGGTGACCTTGAGCACGTTCCAGTCGGCACCACGGAAGACGCCTTCCAGCTCGTCCATGATGCGGCCGTTGCCGCGCACCGGACCGTCAAGACGCTGCAGGTTGCAGTTGATGACGAAGATCAGGTTGTCGAGGTTCTCGCGACCCGCCAGCGAGATGGCACCCAGGGATTCCGGCTCGTCACACTCGCCGTCACCCATGAAGCACCACACCTTGCGGTCGTACATGGACTTCAACTCACGCGAGTTGAGGTACTTCATGACGTGCGCCTGGTAGATCGCCTGGATCGGGCCCAGACCCATGGAGACGGTCGGGAACTGCCAGTAATCCGGCATCAGCCACGGGTGCGGGTAGGAAGACAGGCCATTGCCGTCGACTTCCTGACGGAAGCTGTCCATCTGCTCCTGGCTGAGACGACCTTCCAGGAAGGAACGGGCGTAGATGCCCGGCGCCACGTGGCCCTGGATGTAGAGCAGATCGCCCTCGAAATCTCCTTCCGGTGCACGGAAGAAGTGGTTGAAACCTACGTCGTAAAGCGTCGCACTGGACATGAAGCTCGAGATGTGACCGCCCAGGCCCTTGTGGGCACGGTTGTTGCGGATCACCTGAGCGATGGCGTTGTAACGGATAAGCGAACGGATACGACGCTCCATGAACAGGTCGCCCGGCATGCGCGCTTCGCGGTGCACGGGGATACTGTTGCGATGGGGCGTGGTCACCGAGAAGGGCACCTGATGGCCATCACGACGCAGGCGGTCGGCCAGGCGTGTCATCAGGTACTGGGCACGATCCTCACCCTCACGATCCAGAACCGATTCCAGGGAGTCCAACCATTCCGTGGTTTCGATCGGATCGAGATCTTCTCTTGCCTCCAGACTCATAGACGTCTCTCCGAGTGAAGAAATTTTTTGTCAGACGTTTCGACGAACAGCGATATCGAAACCAGTGGCGCTCTTCAGTGTGGGCACGACCTTCTGGGTGGGTCGCATCTCCGATAGACCTGTCATGACCGGGTCTTGCCGGCCGTCAATCTCGACGCGCATCCTGCGCCAAAGCAGGGCACAAGATGCAGTCATTTGGCGTGAAAGATACCGCAAACACCCCCGCGTGCCAATTCAGGGCAGCAAGACTCATCGGGCAGGTGCAACGCTTGGCTGCCCCGCGGCAGCACTGGCCTCATGCGCCTTGCGGTCGGGACTCATGCGCCAGACTGAGCCGACCTCGACAGCCATGATGTAGTAAAACTACCAACGCGGCCCGCCACTGGGCGTTTCCTGCTCGGCGACGCCGCATGATGCTGCAACGCACCATCGCGAGGCGCCTGCGACCTTAGTCCTGAATGCCGCCGAGCAGGCGATCGAAGTAAGCCCAATCGAAGGCTGGACCTGGATCCGTCTTGCGCAACGGCGCAATCCGCGCATGCGAGGTGATGCGCTCGCGTGTCAGCGCGGGATAGCTCGCCATCAGGCCGGCCACGGTGCGTGCCAGGGTGCGGTACTGGACATCGCGATAGGGATGCACCTCATCGCCTTCGAGCTCGATGCCGATGGTGAAGTCATTGAGCTCGACACGTTCACGCTGACCGTCATGCCAGCGCGAGCGACCGGCGTGCCAGGCCCGACGATCGAAGGGTACGAACTGCACCAGTCGACCGTCGCGCTGGATCAGCACATGGGCCGAGACGCGCAGCTGATGGATATCGGCAAAATAGGGATGGGCACCGGGATCGAGCTGATTGGTGAACAGCTGCTCGATGGCCGGCCCGCCAAAGCGGCCGGGCGGCAGGCTGATGGAGTGCAGCACCAGCGCCGAGATTTCTCCTTCGGGACGCGCATTGTGATTGGGAGACGGTACCTGACGGGCGCTCTCCAGCCAGTGCTCAGGGGTGACCGCCAGACGCGTCAGGTGACCCGAGCGCGGGGAAGAGGACAAGGGGGGCATCGAAGACTCCAGACGGGAAGGTCATCGCACGCGGGGACTGACCGCTCGCGTGGCTTTTCCTATAATGGCGCACATTATGGCATGCTCGGCAGCCACGGGTCTGTGCCACTGCCCCGGCACACGCACAGACCCCGGCTCCGGCAGCACTCTTCGTACAAGGATCAGACGCGCATGAACTTCCACGACGCCCTCGCCGAGGATATCCGTACCAGCGCCGCCCGCCTGCTCGCCGAGGATGTCGGCGGTGGCGATATCACCGCCGAATTGATTCCGGAGCGCCAGTGGGCCAAGGCACGCGTGATCAGCCGCGAGCCGGCCATCCTGTGCGGTGTGGCTTGGGTCGACGAGCTGTTTCGTCGTCTCGACCCGCGCGTCAGCCTCAAGTGGCTGGCCAGCGATGGCGATCGCCTCGAGGCCGACGCGCCCTTCCTGGAGCTGGAAGGCCCAGCCCGCTCGCTGCTGACCGGCGAGCGTGCAGCGCTCAACCTGCTGCAGACGCTCTCCGGCACCGCGACCCGCGCCAACCACTACACCTCGCTAGTCGAGGGCACTGGCGTGCGCCTGCTCGATACCCGCAAGACCCTGCCGGGCATGCGGGTCGCCCAGAAGTACGCCGTCAGCTGCGGCGGTGGCCACAATCATCGCATCGGCCTCTATGACGCCTTCCTGATCAAGGAAAACCATATCGCTGCCTGTGGCGGCATCGCGGCGGCAGTGCGTGAGGCACGCGACATCGCCTCCGACGTCACCTGTGAAGTGGAAGTCGAGAACTTCGAGGAGCTGGCCCAGGCACTGGATGCCGGCGCCGACGTCATCATGCTCGACAACTTCGACAACGATCAGCTCATCGAGGCCGTGGCGCGCAACAAGGCGCATGCCAAGCCAGCCGTGCTGGAAGCCTCGGGCAACGTCAGTGAGGTCACCTTGCCGGGCATCGCGGCCACCGGAGTGGATTGCATCTCGATCGGCGCGCTGACCAAGGACGTGACCTCCATCGACCTGTCGATGCGCATCTACACTGTCGAGACCCGCTAGCCAACGACAGGTGAATGCCTTCCTGCTGGCCAGCTCCTGTCCTGCAGAGGTCGCCGCTGACGCCGGCCCCTCTGTCACGACACATTGCCATGCCGCCAGGGAGGCGCCCCATGTCCCCGCCATCTCCTCATCAGCATCCGCCTGAAGTCCCCAGGGCATCAGGCGGCGGCTGGCAGACGCGCCGCTGGAGTCTCTACGCGCCGATCTATGACCGTGTGGCCGCCCGTATCCTGCGCTCCGCGCGGCGCGAGGCCATCGCGACTCTCGATATCCAGGCGGGCACCCGCGTGCTGCTGCTCGGCGGCGGCACCGGGCTCGACCTGCCCTTCCTGCCCCGTGACATCGAACTCGAGGTGATCGACGCCTCCCCCGCCATGCTGCGCCGCTGTCGCGAGCGTGCCGAGACGCTGGGCTTCGATGCCAACGTCAAGCCGGGCGACGCCATGGCGCTCGAATTCCCCGATGGCTATTTCGATGTCGTCATCGCCCACCTGATCATCGCCGTGGTACCCCGACCCCAGCGCGCCTTCGATGAAGCGCTGCGCGTGCTGGCCAGTGATGGCGAGCTGTCACTGCTCGACAAGGGCCTGCGCGGCAAGCGCCCGGCCGGGCGGCTGCGGCGCCTGCTCAACCCGCTGGCACAGCTGGTAGCCACCAACCTCAATGTGCCGCTGGATGGTCTGCTGGAAGGCCATGCACTGCAGCGACTCGAGGATCGTGACCTCGGCCCCGGTGGCGTACTGCGCCACATGCATCTGTGCAAGCGCTGAGGCATCGACCGGCCATGTGGCCCCGATCAAGACACATCCCCCCCATCAAGACACATGCCCCCGCCGGAGCCCCGGCGGGGGCATGTCTGAAGTCCACCTCCATAAGAGGCGACGCTCACTGATCGAGACGTTTCTCGAAGCGCTCGCGCTTGAGGCATACGCCATCGCGCTTGACGTGCTCAAGCCCCAGACTCTGCCAGCCACGGCGGGCCAGGCCCGGTGACAGCGTCAGACTGGCATCCAGGCTCATCACGCGCACCTTGCGCTCGCGCAGGTCGCGCTCGGCCGCCGCCAGCAACTGGCTGCCGATGCCCTGCCCCATCAGACTCGGGTAGACGTAAAGCATCTCGATGCGTGCCAGCGGCCATTCGGGGGCGTACTCGCAGAAGCCGATACAGCGACCATCACGCTCCGCCACCAGCACCTCGAAGCGATGCTGACGAGCGGCCCTGCATGACGGCCTGATAGAACACCTCGGCCTGATCCGCGGCATGCTCCGGCTGCGCCGCCACGATATGAACACGCTCCCTGGCCACTTCACGGCTATCGGTCTGGCTGTGCAATCGTTCGTCCTCCTTGTGTCCTCGAACGAGGACGCTGTATTCATGGAATATCTGACAGGCCCACGGCTGACACCTGCCACAGAAACGTCCTGCTCAGCCGCTGAAGGACACCTCATCGAAGCGGCTGGCCCGGGGATGATCTCCGGTGATCATGTCCGGCTCCCGCACCAGCTGCCAGGTATGGAAACCGGCGGCTGCGGCGGCGTCCAGCTCGGCGACGACATCCGACAGGAACAGGATCTCCGCGCCAGGAATGCCCAGCTGACCGGCGATGCGGCGATAGCTCTCGGCTTCCTGCTTGGGGCCCGTGGTGGTGTCGAAGTAGCCGGCAAACAGCGGAGTCAGATCGCCGACATCGGAATGCCCGAACAGCAGCTTCTGGGCCTGGATGGAGCCTGAAGAGTAGACATACAAGGACAGGCCGCGCTCCTTCCAGTCACGCAATCCCTTCACGGCATCAGGATAGACATGGCCGGTGAAGTCACCGTCCGCGTAGCCCTGCGCCCAGACCATGCCCTGCAGCGCCTTGAGCGGCGTGGCCTTGCGGTCGGCATCGATCCAGCCTTCCAGAATGGCGATCACGGCCTCGAGATCGGCCTTCGGTGCCTCGGCCAGCTCGCGGGTGGCGGACAGCTGCTCGGCGACATCCTCACGCTCGGCGTTGGCACGCACGAAATCGCCCAGATTGGCGCGCGCATAGGGGAACAGCACCTGATGCACGAAGCGAATCGAGCCGGTCGTGCCCTCGATGTCAGTGACGATGGCGCGAATCATGCGGACTCCTGGGAATGCGGGGCTGCGGTCTGGGTAAAGTGCTCGGCCAGCGCTTCATGACGCGGGAAGCGGGCAGCGATGTCATTGTCGGTGAAGTTGGCGATCCAGCCTTCCGGATTGGTGAACAGACGGATGGCGGTGAAGTCCGGCGTCGGCCCCATGTCGAACCAGTGCGGCGTGCCGGCGGGCACGGCGATCAGGTCATCCTTCTCGCAACCAACCGCCAGCACGCGCTCGCCCAGATGCAGATAGAAGATGCCGCTGCCACGCACGAAGAAACGCACCTCGTGCTCCGCGTGGCGGTGCTCATCGAGGAACTTGCCGCGCAGGGCATCGCGGTCAGGGTGATCCGGCGTCAGGCCGATCACGTCGGCGGTGACGAAACCGCTCTCGGACTTGAGACGTGCGACGTCGTCGGCGTAGGCCGCCAGCACCTGGGCCTGGTCGGTGGGATCACGCATCTCGCAGCCCGCCGTCCAGCGCTCGAAGCGGATGCCTTCAGCCTCGAGTTCGCTGGCGATCTGCGCGCCATCATTGGTGATCAACTGCGGACGCGAGGCGTCCTGCTCGGCGTAGATGGCCAGAAAGCTCATCGCTGTCTCCTCAGTTCCAGTTCACAACCCATCAGGAAGTCGAGCGCTTCGACGTGGCGGCGGCAGGCCGCCATGCTGCTGGCCCAGGTATAGAGGCCATGGCCGCGGATCAGGTAGCCGTGCAGACCGGCATCGGCGGCCAGTCGGGCACGCACATCCAGCGCCAGCGCCTCGATATCCTGAGTATTGTCGAAGACGGCCAGACGTACCGCCGTCTCATGACTCTTGACGCCTTCCAGCGCCTTGTTGAGTTCGAAACCCTCCAGGCTCAGGGTGTCGCCCTCATGGCACAGCGACAGCACGGTGGCGGCCCGGGAGTGGGTATGCAGAATCGCCTGCGCGTGGGGCAGGTCTTCGTAGAGCTGGCCATGCAGGCGCGCCTCGTCAGAGGCCTTGCGGGAAGTGCCCTGCAGCCTGACGGCAAAATCGCTGACCAGAATGTCGCCGCTGGTCAGGCGGCCCTTGTGGCAGCCCGAGGCGGTGACCGCCATCAGACGATCACTGAGACGACAGGAGAAGTTGCCGCCGGTGGCCGGCACCTGTCCGGCAGCGTCCAGCGCCTGACCGGCCTCGATCAACTGTTGGCTCGCCAGTGCAAGGCGGTCGAGGTCCAATGTCGATAACAGGCCGTCGGCAGTGGCAATGGCGATGGGGTCTGACATGATCAAGATTGCCCTCAAGAGTCGCGCGGGACCTTCACGCCCCGTCACCAGCATCACGATTCAGCGCCACGCGGCGCTGCCATCGCGGCAGACTACACAAGCCGACCCGACGAGACCAGTCATGCCGTGCGACGACGAGCATGGCATCATGGCGGCCTGGAATGTCACACGACATTCTGCGCCATCATCACTTCAGCCTCTGCCACGGTCCTGCCATGTCCTCTTCCGATCAGCCCGCCAGCCCCCACCCGACCGCCGACACGGCCGAGCGCCCGATGAGCGACGTCGCACTGGCCAGGCGCCTGCCGCTGCTGCCCCCTCATCTGCGTGAGCAGGCCGCGGCGCTGGGGCAACAGGCCATGCAGCCGGTGGGCATCATCGAAAGCTGCTACCCGGACAAGTTCGGCATTCCCCGCCAGCCGGGGCTGGCGCGTCATGCGAGTGCCATCCTGCACCTGCTGCCACCCTTCGATGACCCGGACTGCGTGCGCGACATCGAGGGCTTCAGCCATCTGTGGATCCACTTCCTGTTCCACGCCAGCCCCACACGCTGGACGCCCTTGATCCGCCCGCCGCGCCTGGGGGGGAATGCGCGCACCGGCGTCTTCGCCTCGCGCAGCACCCACCGTCCCAATCGACTGGGGCAGTCGGTGGTCGAACTGGCAGGCGTCGAGACGGCGGCCAATACCACGCCGGATGACAGGCAGCCGGGCAAGCGCAACGGCGTGCGCCTGCTGCTGCGCGGCCACGACCTGCTCGATGGCACACCGGTAATGGACATCAAGCCCTATCTGCCGTGGGTCGATGCGGTGCCCGAAGCGCGTGCCGGCTATGCGCCTGCGCCACCGCCGCGCCACGCCGTCGTCTTCTGCGCTCAGGCCGAGCAGACACTGGCAACGCGGGCCGACAGCGCCACGCTGCGCGCGCTGATCGAGGAAGTGCTCGCCCAGGACCCGCGCCCCGCCTATCACGCCGCCAGGTCCGCCGATGGCAAGCGCCAGTATGGCGTACGGCTGGTGGACGTGGATGTGCGCTTCACGGCCCGCACGCAACCCGATGGCTCCTTGACGATGGAGGTCGCGGCCATCGTGGCCGTCTGATCAAGCCCCTGCGCGGGTCAGAGCAACGCCTTGTCCAGTGGGGGGGGGGCCACGCCTTGCATGAAGCGGATCGAAGGATTGCGCGCGCCAGATCAAGACAATGCCAGATTGGATTGGCGAACCGTCACGAGACCCGACCATACTGGGCGTGCGTTCCTTCATCTCCACTCGTTTCACCGGGAGTCCGCCGCATGAGTATCCGTCTGCTTGCCTTTGCCGCCAGTACCCGCAAGGCCTCCGTCAATCGACGCCTGATCGAGCGCCTGGCGCACCACGCCCGACAGGAAGGTGCCGAGGTCAGCCTGCTCGATCTCAACGACTTCCCGATGCCGCTCTACGATGGCGACAACGAAGAGGCCAATGGCCGTCCCGCCAGCGCCGACCGCCTGCAGGGGATGCTGGCCAGCCATCAGGGGCTGTTGCTGGCGACGCCGGAATACAACGGCTTCTTCAGTCCGCTGCTCAAGAACACCTTCGACTGGCTGTCACGCCCGGCGGCGGATGGCCAGAGCGGCATGGATGCCCTGCGCGGCATGCCGGTCGGCATCGTCTCGGCCTCCCCCGGTGCCATGGGCGGCATGCGGGCGTTGCCCTTCGTGCGCCTGTACCTGAACAACCTCGGCATGCTGGTCGCGCCCCAGCAGATCGCGGTCTCGCGTGCCGCCAGCGCCTTCCACGAGGATGGCAGCCTGGATGACGAAGGCCAGGACCACGCCCTCGCGGCTGTCGCCCGCCAGGTGATCGATCTGGCCAGCCTGCGCGCGTCGTAAGCGACCCTCGTTCATGGCGCCTTCCTGATTGCCGCCCGAACAACAGGAACGGCCCCCTGCCGATGGCAGGGGGCCGTTCCTTGATGCGCTGTCTGCGTGACGTCAGGACCTCAGGGCCCCTGTCTGTCACCCAGGCTCAGGCTCAGGCCGAGAAATCGATACCGATACGGCGACCGACTTCCTCGTAGGCTTCGATCACGCCGCCCAGCCCCTGGCGGAAACGGTCCTTGTCGAGCTTCTCGCGCGTCTCGGCATCCCACAGACGGCAGCCGTCCGGCGAGAATTCGTCACCCAGCACGACCTCACCCTTGAAGACGCCGAACTCGAGCTTGTAGTCGACCAGCAGGATGCCGCCGTCGAGGAACAGCTGCTTGAGGATGTCGTTGACCTGGAAGGTCAGTTCCTTGGCGCGCGCCAGGTGCTTGGGCTCTGCCCAGCCGAAGGTCTCGACCAGCGACTCGTTGATCATCGGGTCGCCCTTCTCGTCGTTCTTGAGGAACAGCTCGAAGGTCGGCGGATTGAGCTCGAGGCCTTCCTCGACCCCCAGACGACGCACCAGCGAACCGGCGGAGATGTTACGCACCACGCACTCCACCGCCATCATGTCGAGACGCTTGACCAGGCACTCGTTGTCGCTGACCAGACGCTCGAAGTGGGTCGGGATACCGGCCGCCTTGAGTTTCTCCATGATGAAGGCATTGAACTTGTTGTTGACCATGCCCTTGCGGTCGAGCTGCTCGATACGCTTGCCGTCGAAGGCGCTGGTATCGTCGCGGAATTCCAGCAGCAGAAGATCCGGGTCGTCAGTGACGAAGACGGATTTGGCCTTGCCAGCGTAGAGCTCTTCACGCTTTTCCATGAGATTCCCCCTGATGACGCTAGACGCGTCGAGTGTTGAGGCGGTCGACGATGAATCGATCACGCTTGAGTCTGTCACGCCCAGCCGAGAGGGACTGTGGCGTTGGTGTATAACGTGATTCGAGAGCTGTCCATCTGGTCAGCTCGTCCAGAATCACGAACGCCCGATCGCGAAGCGACCGGGCGTCATGAAAATCAGGCGATGGCCTGCCAGCCAAAGCCGCTGTCCTGCGCGGCGATGATCAGGCGACTATCGTCATCCGCAAGCCAGGGGGCCAGTGCTTCCCGGGCCAATGTCGGATGGTTGTTGCTCTCCGACAGGTGCGAGGCCACCAGCCGCTGCAGGCGCGCCAGCCCCAGATAGGGCAAGGCGGCGCACGCCTGGGCATTGGCCAGGTGACCGAGCCGCCCTCCGACCCGCCGCTTGAGGCTGGGCGGATACGGCCCGCTGGCCAGCATCTGCGGATCGTGATTGAACTCCATCACCAGCGCATCGCAATCGGCAAAGCACTGCAGCACATGCTCGCTGACATGGCCGAGATCGGTCAGCACGCCGAGGCGACGCGCGGCCGTCTCACCGCGTCGGTTGAACACGAACTGCACCGGCTCGCGCGCATCGTGGGGCACCGTGACCGGCAGAATCTCGAGATCCTTGATCGCGAATTCCTGCTGCGGCGTGATCAGATGGCGACTCGGCAACGTGCCCAGCTTCTTCGCGCGCCCGGCAAGCCAGGTGCCGGTGGTCAGATGCACCGGCACAGCGTGGCGACGCGCCAACGGCCCCACGCCGCTCAGATGATCACCATGTTCATGGGTGACCAGCACGGCGTCCAGCTGCGAGGGATGCACGCCAAGGCGCGCCAGACGGGCCTCGGTCTCCTTAAGGGTGAAGCCGCAATCGACCAGCACCAGTGCCTCGCGAGTGCGGATCAGCGTGCCGTTGCCCTTGCTGCCGCTGCCCAGCGAAGCCATCGCCAGCACGCCCTGAGCGTCGCCACTCGGCCCAAGGGCGGCCGTCAGGCCATCCGCCAGCGCCCCACTACCTGCCACCGGGAGGGGGATCTGAAACGACGCAGCCGCCTCACCCGACGAGTCGTCAGATGAGGCGGCGCAAGGCGTGTCGAGCCACATGCTCAGCGCAGTGTCGACGCCACGGCGTCGAGCAGCTCACGCGCCAGTGCCGGCGTGGTCTCTTCACCATCGGCACGGGTCGCCGTGACCAGGGTGTGGTCATTCTCGGCGCGCAGCTTGAGTATCATCGGCACCGGATCACCATCGCCCCCGATACCCAACCAGCCGCCATCACGCTCTTCACGCGGGATGTAATCGACCATGAACTCGCCACGCGAGCGGTCCTGATCGGTCAGCGTCTGGTAGTCGGTGTTGAAGTTCTTCTGCAGCTGATAGAGCAGCTCGGCCCAGCTGCGCTCGATGTCCAGCGCCAGATCGACCTGCCAGGTGCCATCGCGGCCTTCCAGGCGCACGCGGTCATCACGACTGAGCGACTGGGCTGCCAGCGAGACACCGCTATCGGCGGAAGACGCGGCCAGATAGCCGCTCAGCGCGTTCAGGCAGCTGCCGGCGACATCGTCGCCCTGCTGACAACGCACTTCGGAGGCATCGGCACGCAGCCCCTGGCTGACGCTGATGATGCCCTGGGCCGTGGTGATCTCGCCCTTGCCGGCATCGATGCTCTGCACATCGAGGCCCTGGTCGCGCACGAAGGACTGCAGACGTGTCCACACCGCTGCCGGCGCGGCGTTCACGGCCAGCCAGCGGGCATCGCCGCTCTGCCGCATGGCGACGAACTCTCGCCCGCCCTGCTCGCTGGTCGCCAGTGGCTGGGGACGCGGCGCCTCGAAGTCGTCGCTGGCCAGGAAGTCACTGCTGGCCTGCGGTACCGGCATGGAATCCTGGTAATCACCACGATTGATCGTGTCCGGCAGCTCCAGCGGCGGTGCGATGCTGGCATCGGCATACTCGCTGTTGCGATCGTAGTAGTAGCCATCACTGGAACAGCCTGCGACCGCGAGCGCCGTCAGCAGGGCCAGTGGCACGAAACGCTGACTCATCAGTTGAGCACCTCGGCCAGTTGCAGTGCTTCCTCGACCGTGGAGTGGTACTGCTCGGACAGCCAGGTCAGCGGCAGACGCACGCCGGATTCCGGCGACAGGCCCATGCGGTGCATGGCGAACTTGACCGGGATCGGGTTGGACTCGACGCCCATCGCGGAGTGCAGCGGCATCAGGCGCGTGTTGATCTGGTGAGCGCGCTCGGCATCGCCGGCCACGGCGGCTTCACACATCTCGTGCATCAGGCGCGGCGCGACGTTGGCCGTCACGGAGATATCGCCGTGGCCGCCCATCAGGATGAAGTCACAGGCCGTGGGGTCGTCGCCGGAGTAGAGCGCGAAGTCGGTGCCCTTGAGACGGTCGATCAGTTCCTGACCACGCTCCAGGTTGCCGGTGGCATCCTTCAAGCCGACGATGTTGTCGAGCTCGGCGAGGCGGAAGACCGTCTCGTTGTAGATATCGGAGCAGGTACGACCCGGCACGTTGTAGAGAATGACCGGAATACCGGCCTGCTCGGCGACGGCCTTGAAGTGCTGGTAGAGCCCTTCCTGGGTCGGCTTGTTGTAGTACGGCGCCACGGAGAGGCAGTAATCCGCACCGACTTCCTTGGCGTAGCGAGCCAGTTCGACCGCTTCGGAGGTGGCGTTGGCGCCCGTGCCGGCGATGACCGGAATCTTGCCGGCGACCGTCTCGACCACGCAGCGGATGACATCGAAGTGCTCCGCGAAGGACATGGTGGTCGGCTCGCCGGTAGTGCCGGCGGCGACGATGGCATCGGTGCCATTTTCGAGGTGGAAGGCGACCAGCTGGCGCAGGGCGTCCCAGTCGATCTCGCCGGTGGCCTTCATCGGGGTCGCCAGTGCGACAATGCTACCTGTGATCATCCCTCGAATTCTCCTCTGGTGCCTGATGTGCCAGGCGTGTCCCTGCGCTGTTGAAACAACGGATCCCGGGGACAGACATCTGACATAAATTGGTTGACGCAGGACTCTGATTGCGTGGGCACGCCGACACGCGAGTCGCGTCAAGGGTGATGATGTTACAAAGACCATCGAAGCCTGTACAGACGCCATCTGCACCCGTTGTGCAAAGCGGTGGATTCCCTCGCCTGTCCGCGGGGCAGATGCACGGTGGATGGCCACGATGGCGTTGGTCGCCAAGACGGTGAAACACAAGAGTTCTGCCCCGTCTTTGACAAGTCAGGACGCCCTGCGTGTAATGCAGGACACACCGCAGAAGCGGGCAAGCGCGATGCCCATCACTGCCGGTTTCTTTCATCATTCAGCACTGTCAGCCGCCACATGGCCGTCAGTCATCGCCAGGAGAGCACGATGAGCGTCAGCCTCGGTCAGCCAATTCCCGACTTTACCGCCCAGGCCACCAGTGATACCGAAGTCACTCCGGCCAGCCTCAAGGGCAAGCAAGCCGTCATCTATTTCTACCCGAAGGACCACACGCCGGGCTGCACCACCGAAGGCGGTGACTTCCGCGACAACCTCGAGGCATTCGACGCGGCCAACACCGTGATTCTCGGCGTTTCCCGCGACAGCCTGCGCACCCACGAGAACTTCCGGGCCAAGCAGGGCTACCCGTTCGAGCTGATCAGCGACCCGGACGAGACCCTGTGCAAGATCTTTGACGTCATTCACATGAAGAAATTCATGGGCAAGGAAAGTCTCGGCGTGGTGCGCTCCACCTTTCTGATCGACGCCGATGGCAATCTGGCGCGCGAATGGCGTGGCGTGAAGGTCAAGGGCCATGTCGAGGAAGTGCTGGAAGCCGCCCGCGAGCTCAACGCTGCCCGCTAGTCTCGAGTGGCAGCAGCTCGTCTGGAAGCAGTTGGGTAGAGAGAGCCTGTGTGCCAGCCGCCTCAGCCATGAAAAAAGCCCCGCCGATTGGCGGGGCTTTTTCGATCAGGCGCTCTTGTCCGCGACCCGATTCTCCTCGGCGCGTGCCCGGCGCGGCCAGGCGTAGAGCAGCGACTTCATCAGGGTCGCCAGCGGGATGGCGAAGAACACCCCCCAGAAGCCCCAGATGCCGCCGAAGAACAGCACCGCGAGGATGATCGCCACCGGGTGCAGATTGACCGCCTCCGAGAACAGCAGCGGCACCAGCACGTTGCCATCCAGCGCCTGGATGATGCCGTAGGCGATCATCACGTACATGAAGGTATCGCCCAGCCCGTAATGAAAACCGGCGACGGCGGCGACCGGCAAGGTCGCCCCTGCCGCGCCGATGTAGGGGATCAGCACTGAGAAGCCGACCACGATCGCCAGCAGCGCTGAATACGGCAACCCGAAGGCGACGAAGGTGACGTAGCTGACGCCACCGACGATGACGATCTCGATCACCTTGCCACGCACGAAATTGGCGATCTGATCATCCATCTCGTTCCAGACCCGGTTCATCAGCAGACGCTTGCGTGGCAGCAGCGCCAGCGTGAAGTCCACCAGCCGCTCGCGGTCCTTGAGCATGAAGAACACCAGGATCGGCACCAGCACCAGGTAGATCACCACCCCCATCAGGTTGCCCAGCGACGCCAGCGACAGCGATACCGCGCGCTGCCCGAACTGGGTCAGCTCACGCCCGGCGGCGCCGACCCACTGCTGGACCTGCTCCGGCGTGATCAGGCCGGGGAAGCGCTCCTGCAGCTCGCCCAGCCAGCGCTGCCCGGAGGCGAACATGCCGGGAATCTCCTGGATCAGATTGGCAAGCTGATGCCAGACCAGCGGCAGCAGGATCAGCGCACTGGCCAGCATGATGCCCATGAACACCAGCGTCATCAGGCTGACCGCCGCCAGACGTGGCAGGCCACGGCGCTCCATCCAGCTCACGCCGCTCTGCAGCAGGAAGGCGACGATCAGGGCGGTGAAGAATGGCGCCAGCATGCTGCCCAGCCAGATGACGGCGGCGAACACCAGCACCAGCACCAGAAACAGCACCACCGCTTCTTCGTCGGAGAAATAGCGCTCGATCCAGCCACGCAACAACGTCTTCATGGTCATGACGGATCTTCCTCGCACAGCGCCTTGATCACGAAGCGGTAATCGCCCTCTGGCGTCTCTTCACGCGAGACCAGCGCGTGATCGCTCAGCGCCAGATAGGCAGGGATGTCGCCCCAGGCGCCGGCGTCGCTGGCGAGGACCTCGAGTTGCTCGCCGGCACCCATGCCAGCCAGTGTGAGCTTGGTGCGCAGCAGCGGCAACGGACAGTGCAGGCCGCGCGCATCCAGCGTCTGCAGGTGGGTATCGGCCGTGGAGTCAACCATCGGATTCGCAGTCTCAGCGCCAGGTCGTTCGAATGCCATCTGCCCTTCCGTTCTCGTTATGATGTTCTGCCGCACGCCGTGGAGAGTGCAGCTTGAAAACGCCCCGATTTAAGGGCACCTTGCCTGACAAAGCAACTTTCCGCCCTGCGCGGCTGCGTCTTGCCCGGACTCACGCAGGGTCGTCAACGCCAGTGCGGCGCCCGGCAATCCTGCGAGCCGACCGCACCTTGCGCCATATCGAAGAGGATTGCCTGCATGTCGTTGCTGCCCCCCTTGAGCGGACGCGTTCGCATCGGACGCCGCGGGCTTGCCACCCTGTCGAGCGCCCTGCTCGGCCTGTTGCTGATGGGCGCGCCGGTCGCCAGTGCACCAGCCGCATCCCAGAACGACTATGGACTGCCGGACCTGGGGAGTGCGAGTGGCGGCATCTCCAGCAACGATGAATATCGTATCGGTCGCGCCTGGCTACGTCAGTTCCGCGCCCATGTGCGTGAATGGGATGATCCCATCACTCTGGACTGGATCGGTAGCATCGTGCGTCAACTGGCGCCGTGGAGCGAGCTGGATGACCGCGATTTCATCATCACGCTGGTCGCCAGCAGCCAGCTGAATGCCTTCGCCGTGCCCGGCGGCGTGGTCGGCGTCAATACAGGGCTGTTCGCCTTCGCGCCGGACCGCGACGCCTTCGCCTCGGTGCTCGCCCACGAGCTGGGCCACCTCTCCCAGCATCACTTCGCGCGCAACATGGAGCGCCAGGCCGAGACACGCCTGCCGACGCTGGCCGGCTTCCTCGCCGGCATGGTGATCGCGGCGGGCGGTGGCGGCTCAGCGGGCATCGCGACCATGGCCGGCACCCAGGCCGCTGCCATTTCCGACCAGCTGGCCTATTCGCGCCGCTTCGAACAGGAGGCCGACCGCGTCGGTATCGATGCGCTGTCACGCGCCGGCTTCGACCCCGAGGCCATGCCGCGCATGTTCCGCGCCATGCAACGCATGGCCAGCCTGCAGGGCGGCAACGCACCGGAATTTCTGCTCACGCACCCGGTGACCGAGGCACGTATCGGCGACACCCAGGCGCGTGCCGACGCCATGCAGAAGGTAACACCCGACCCGCTCGCGCAACTCGCCTACGCGATGATCCGTGCCCGCGCCCTGCTGGCGCTCAATCTGCGCCAGCCCGAGCAGGGACTGACGACACTGCGCGAAGACAACCCCGACCCCGACGCGATTGCCTACTATCAGGCGCTGGCCGCGGCGGAGCACAACCAGGTCGACAAGGCACTGGCCGCACTGGACCGCCTGCATGACAAGCATCCTGACCTGACCCTGATCAGCGCCAGTGCGGTCGAGGTCGCGCGGGATGCCCGGCGTTATGAGGAGGCGACCCGCCGCGCCAGACGCCTGCTGCGCCTGCAACCCGACTACCTGCCGACCCGCCTGGCCATGGCGGAAGTCGCGCTGCAACAGGACCCCGCCGCTGCGCGCCAGCAGCTGGAGGACATGCGCCGCGATCATCCCGATGACCCCAAGGTCTGGAGTCTGGCCTCCGAGGCCAGTGGGCGCAGCGGCCACACCGCCGAGGCCTTCCTGTATCGCGCCGAATTCGATCAGCTGGAGGGCCGCATGGACAAGGCCTTCGCTCAGCTCAAGCTGGCCGACGAGGCCGCACGCAAGAACGGCGACTTCAGCATGGCCAACCGTATCAGTTCACGCCGGGAGGACTTCAAGCGCTATCGCAACGCCATCGAGGAGTTCTGAGGCACCCTCCCTCTCGAAGCACCAGGCAAACAAAAACCGCCGCCCCGGGGAATCGGGAGCGGCGGTCCTGGTTCATGCAGGCAGCAATCGGTGGCGATCAGCGTCAGCGCTCAGCCGCGATTGAATTCCAACATCCGCGTCAACGGCTTCAGGGCGCGCTCACGCAGGTCATCATCGACGAAGACTTCCTCGGCATTGGCTTCCGCCGGATCGCGACGCAGCACGGCGGCCAGATTCTCCAGGCCGTTCATCGCCATCCACGGGCAGTGCGCACAACTCTTGCAGGTCGCGCCATTGCCGGCGGTCGGCGCCTCGTACAGCTGCTTGTGCGGCGCGGCCTGCTGCATCTTGAAGAAGATGCCACGATCGGTCGCGACGATCAGCTGCTGATTCTCGAGCTCGACGGCGGCCTTGATCAGCTGCGAGGTGGAACCGACCTCATCGGCCAGCTCGACCACCGACTGCGGTGATTCCGGGTGCACCAGCACCGCGGCGTCCGGGTAGACCTTGAGCAGGTCACTGATGCCCTGGGCACGGAACTCGTCGTGGACGATACAGGCGCCGTCCCACAGCAGCATGTCGGCACCGGTCTGCTTCTGCACGTAGGCGCCCAGATGCTTGTCCGGCGCCCAGATCAGCTTCTCGCCCCGGGCATGCAGGTGCTCGATGACATCGACAGCGATCGAGGAAGTCACTACCCAGTCGGCACGCGCCTTCACGGCCGCCGAGGTATTGGCGTACACCACCACGGTGCGGTCGGGATGAGCATCACAGAAGGCCGCGAACTCGTCTTCCGGGCAGCCGAGGTCCAGCGAGCAGGTCGCCTCCAGCGTCGGCATCAGTACGCGCTTCTCCGGCGACAGGATCTTGGAGGTCTCGCCCATGAAGCGCACGCCGGCGACGATCAGTGTCGAAGCCTCATGGCGGGCGCCGAAGCGCGCCATCTCGAGCGAGTCGGCGACGCAGCCACCGGTTTCCTCGGCCAGCTGCTGGATGGCGTCGTCACAATAGTAATGCGCGACCAGTGCGGCATCACGCTCGATGAGCAGCCGCTTGATCTCGTCGATCAGCGCGACATCTTCGGCGGCAGGGCGTGTCGGGCAGTAAGCGCGGGCCAGATGCTCGCGCACCTGCTCACGGACGGCATTGTGGGCCTCACGACCCGGCATGGCATTAGTCAGGCTGTTCATGTGTCTCTCACCTAGCCCACAGGGGCTCCCCCTGTGCTGAGTGGGTCAGGACTCGGCCCGGACACGAACGGCCCGTGGCGGCCCTGCCAGCGCTGCAGCTGGGCTCCCCAGACTGCGGCGTGTGCCTTGGGCGTCTATCGCCCGCAGCGTCGTCCGCACTGAGCGGACATGAGCCTTGGCTCGCCCACAAGGATACGCCTGGCGCGATCGCGGCTCCAGTCGACTTGGGGGCAACGGACTCTTTCCTCTCGCGTAACAAAAATTGCCCCGCACCAATGAAGGCACGGGGCAAGATCTGGTGGGTCGTGAGGGATTCGAACCTTCGACCAATTGGTTAAAAGCCAACTGCTCTACCACTGAGCTAACGACCCAAAACTGGGTGGCGGATGGTGGGTCGTGAGGGATTCGAACCTTCGACCAATTGGTTAAAAGCCAACTGCTCTACCACTGAGCTAACGACCCGCCGCCGGGTGCTTTGCAAGAGACCATTCCAGAGAATGGTGGGTCGTGAGGGATTCGAACCTTCGACCAATTGGTTAAAAGCCAACTGCTCTACCACTGAGCTAACGACCCTTGCGAAGCGGGACGTAAGATACCGCCGATCCCGTTTCGACGCAAGCCTTTTGCAAAAAAACTTCAAGTAAATGACCAGCTTGTCCGCTGGCGCCTCGTGAAACGCCCGCGCCAGCGCGTGGGCCAGCCCCTGTGACAAAGACACGCAAGCCCGCGATGGGCGCGGGCTTGCGGGCTACCACTTAGGTCGCACGAGCTTGTGGCATGTCCACGAGCTCATGCCATGTCAGTGAATGACGGCGCATCGCCGTCCTCACCGACTACGCCATCAGCGCGGCTTGCGTATACGCTGCGGCGGCTTCTTCATGGCACGCACCGGACGACGCTTCTGCTTGTCGCGGCTCCAGCGATTCTGCTCGTCCGGCGTCAGGGCCGGCGCCTTGCGATGCTCGAGACCTGCCAGCGTGGACAGTTCATCGATCTCGCTCTGCTCCATCTCCACCCACTCACCGGCGCGAGCGCGCTTGTCGAGGAAGATGTTGCCGTAGCGCACGCGCTTCAGGCGGCTGACGGTCAGCCCCTGGGAATCCCACAGACGACGCACCTCACGGTTGCGGCCTTCCATGATCACCACGTGGAACCAGCTGTTGATACCTTCACCACCGAATTCCTGCACATCGGTGAAACGCGCCGGGCCATCTTCGAGCATCACGCCATTGACCATGTTGACGACGTGCTCGCGCTTGACCTCACCCATGACACGTACGGCGTATTCACGCTCGATCTGGGTCGAGGGGTGCATCAGACGGTTGGCCAGCTCACCATCGGTGGTGAACAGCAACAGACCGCTGGTGTTGATGTCGAGACGACCGATCGCGATCCAGCGCTCGCCTTTCAGACGCGGCAGGCGCTCGAAGACGGTGCGGCGGCCTTCCGGGTCCTTGCGCGTGCACAGCTCACCTTCCGGCTTGTTGTACATGATGACGCGACGCGCCGTCTCTTCCGCGCCTTTCAGGCTCTGCGGGCGATCATCGAGGCTGACCTGGTCACGCGGGCCGACGCGGTCACCCAGCTGGGCGACCTTGCCGTTGACCTTGACGCGACCGGCGCTGATGGCGGCTTCCATCTCACGGCGGGAGCCGAAACCGGAGCGCGCCAGCACCTTCTGCAGCTTCTCGTCCTCGACCAGCTTGTCGCCCTTGGCCTGCGGCGGCAGCGGACGCAGCTCCGGCGCATCGCCGGCAGCCGGCTTCTTGCCGACATTGGCCTTGCTGCCGCGCGTGGACTTGCCGGTCGCGGCCTTGCCACCAGCGTGCTTGTTGCCTGCCTGGCCGCTGCCAGGGCGAGAGGTCTTGCGCTTATCAGAGTCTGTCTTGCTCATGACATGAACCATTTCATCTATAGGAGTTTCGCCTACGCAGGGTCGTCATCATCGACGGTCCCGGCAGCGGAGGAGTCGTGCGGCTGCGCATCGGCAGCGTCGTCATCCTCGTCTGCACCGCGCAAACGTTGGCTGAGGCGCGCTTCAAGTGTGGCGAAGTCGAACCCCGAGCCGGTGGACGCCATCCCGGCGTGGTTATCTTCCGCCTGTGAGGCGGAGGGTGCTGCTGTGTTCGGTGTGTCAGCCGAGGCACCGGCGGTATCGAGTGCGCGCGTCTTCAGCGCCTCTTCCAGCTGCTCGGCGGTGACGTCCGGCGGTTGCCAGTCGTCGGGCACCGGGGTGCCGGTGTCGGTCTCACCCTCTGACTCAAGACCTGATTCAAGACCTGTCTCAGCGCCTGATTCAGTCTTTTCCCCAGCCTCTGCGTCAGGTGCTGACTCAGCCGCTGTCTCATGCTCTGGATCAGCGCCGTCTGCCGGTGCCTCCTCCGTCTCGCCGTCCGGGTCGTCCGGCAGCGGCAAGGTCTGAGAGGGCGGCACATCATACAGGTCTGCCTCGAGCTGTTCGAGTCCTTCGAAGCCTTTCAGTTCATGCACCGGCGGCAGTTCTTCCAGCGTCTTGAGACCGAAGTCATCAAGGAACTGACGCGTGGTGGCGAAGACCGCCGGACGCCCCGGCACATCACGGTGGCCGACCACTCTCACCCAGCCGCGCTCGACCAGGGTGCGCATGATCGAGGAGCTGACCGTCACGCCACGCACCTGCTCGATATCGCCGCGGGTCACCGGTTGACGATAGGCCACCAGCGCCAGGGTCTCCAGCAAGGCGCGTGAATAACGTTGCGGACGCTCTTCCCACAGCCGCGATACCCAGGGGGAGTACTGCTGGCGAACGCGCAGCCGCCAGCCACTGGCGGTCTCGATCAGCTCCAGCGCGCTCTTGTCGGCCGGGTGACGCGCCTCCAGCTTGCTCAAGGCCTCACGCAGCGCGGGCCTGGTCGGGCTTGAATACTCATCGAACAGACCGGCCAGGCGCTCTAGCGTCAATGGCTCGCCAGCGGCCAGCAGGGCCGCTTCGATGATCTGGTCCAGCGGGACATCGCGCAAACTCATGACGCCGCGTTCTCCTGCTCGTCGGATGGGGGTAAGGAAGGTGACGTCTGCGCATCATCGGACGCTGCGTCATCGTACGTTGCGTCATCGAACGCCCCCTGATCGGCCGCCACCTCGTCTTCGTCGGCGAATTCCAGCGCCAGCCAGTCCTCGTCATCCTCGGGGTCCGGTTCCGGCGTGCGGGCGCGCACATGAATCGGTGACAGCGGCGCGTTCTGGACGATCTCGATCATCGATTCCTTGGCCAGCTCCAGAATCGCCATGAAACTGACCACCACACCGGCACGCCCTTCCTCGAGCGTGAACAGCTTCTCGAAGGGCGTGAAGTGCTCATGGGTCAACAGATTCATGATCGCCAGCATGCGCTCGCGGGTCGACATCACCTCACGCGAGATGGTGTGCGCCTGGACGAGGTCCGCCTGACGCAAGAGGCCGGACAGCGCGCCGAGCAATTCCGACAGGTCGACATCAGGGTGCACCACGCGCGTCTCGAGTTCAGGGAGGTCTGCCGTGGCCACGAACCAGTCGCGGCCCTGGCGCGGCATCTCATCCAGCCCTTCGGCAGCCAGCTTGGTCTGCTCGTATTCCTGCAGACGACGAATCAGCTCGGCGCGCGGATCCTCTTCCTCGTCGTCATCACTCTCCTTCGGCTGACGCGGCAGCAGACTGCGCGACTTGATCTCCGCCAGCATCGCGGCCATCAGCAGGTATTCCCCTGCCAGATCGATCTGCATGGCATGCATCAGCTCGACATACTCGATGTACTGATGGGTGATGGCCGCGACATTGATGGCGAGGATATCGAGGTTCTGGCGACGGATGAGGTAGAGCAGCAGATCCAGCGGGCCCTCGAAGGTCTCGAGAAAGACACGCAGCGCCTCCGGCGGGATGTACAGGTCCTGCGGCATCTCGGTGAGCGCGGTGTCATTGACGCGCGCCAGCACCGTCGACGCCACTGTCGTGGGCGTGACGAGAGGTGCGGGCTTAAGCCCATCAGTGAGGGCAAAACTGGCGCCATCGAGCAGGTCGCTCATGACATCTCCTGCAGGAGGCGGGTGAAGGTGGGTCTGGGGGACGGGCATTCTAGCGGCTCGCGCCCCATCCCCCAAGTCTTTGCGCCGCCGGTAAGACGCCGGAGCCGCGCTCGACGCCGCCCGCGTCTAGCGATAGGTCAGGCCAATCACGCGCCGCAGCTCATCCAGGGTGTCACGCACGGTGTCGCGGGCCCGCTCGGCGCCTTCTGTCATCATGGTGCGCACCTTGCCATGCTCCCCTTCCAACGCCTCGGCACGCTCACGAATCGGCGTCAGCGCCGCGTCGACATGCTCGATCAGACAGCCCTTGCAGTCCAGGCAGCCGATGCTGGCATCACGGCAGCCCTCCTCCGCCCACTGGCGGTCCGAGGCGGGCGTGAAGCTTTCATGCAGTGTCCACAGCGGGCAGCGCTGCGGGTCGCCGGGGTCCTTGCGGCGCACGCGCGCAGGGTCGGTGGGCATCTCGCGCACGCAGGCCGCGATATCGTCGCGCCCGCTGCGCAGGAAGATGGCGTCTTCCCGTGCGGCCTTGTGTGTCTTGAGCTCCATGCCCAGCAGCGGCTCGACCTCCCCCTGCCAGTGTTCCGGCTCGCCGAGGATGCGGCGCCCGCCACCTTCCAGATAGCCGAGCAGGCGCTCCTGCTGGTTGCGGTTGAGCTTGCTGGTCTCGGCCAGCAGGCCACGCGCGCGCTCGAAGGCCTCGAGATCGCCCTCTTCCTGATAGTCGCTCAACCATTCGCGGTACAGGCGGCCGCTCTTCTTGCCCAGGCGCGCGATGGCGCGTTCGGCCTGCTCCTCGAAGCCGGCGTCGCGGCCATAGCGATGATTGAAGCGCCGGGCGACCTCACGGGTGAACTCGATATGCGCACGCTGCTCGGGGCCGGCGGGCACCACCTGCCCCCGCAGCGCCAGGATGTCGGCCGCCTGCATCAGGGGCGCACCGAGCATGGCCAGACTGGCGCCCTGCTGCTCACCGAGCCCGGCGACCATCTCGCGGTAGCTGGGCAGACGCTCCAGCCATGCCTTGGGCGTGACGCTGGCCAGGATCATGTGCACATCGGTCAGCTCCGGCACCCAGGACTGGATGAACAGGGTAGCGACCTTGGGGTTGACCCCACAGGCGAGACAGTCGATCACCATCGCCCAGCTGTATTGCTCGATCTCGTGAGGCGCGTGACCGCTGACCGCCAGCGCGTTCCAGTCGGCGACCAGAAAATAGGCATCGTGATGGTATTGCAGCTCGGTCCAGCGCCGGATCACGGATTGATAGTGTCCGAGTTGCAGGTGTCCGGTGGGGCGTAAGCCGGACACCAGCCTGGCCGAGGTATCGGTGGCACTCACCTTGTGAGTTCTCCCTGAGGCGTATGAAGCCGCCAGTCTAGCAACCCGAGGCCCCGATCAGCATCCCCGCGACGTCGTGTCCCTGACAACATGCGCCACGCGACCGGATCACGCAGCGGCCAGCGCGCCTGTCAGCCGGCGGCGATACCTGTGCGATAGCGCCCGGCGTAGTCGAACAGCTTGTCGCGGATCTGCCAGTAACGACCGCTCTTGCGCCCGATGACGAAGTCCGGCGCCTTGAGACGCTCCTCGCCTGCCAGCACCTCGGCGATGTCCTTCGGTGCCCAGTCACTGCCCGGCGCGCGCAGATGGCGCGCGAGAAAGCTCAAGCGAAAGGCATGGCGCTGGGCGGGGGTCTCGAGCGCGAACCACTCGGACAGATCGGTGCCATCCTCGTCGTAATAGGTCACCTTCAAGCGTGGCAGACCGCGCCCATTGCGCGCCTCTTCCAGCTGCCAGCCGCTGACGCGCAGCACCCGCGCATCACGCAGCTTGAGCGCATCGCGCAGCTTGTCATCCGGGTCGACCAGTCGCGCCTGACAGGCGTAGCAATGGCGGGCGGCGATGTCGTTGGCCTCGCCACACTGCGGGCAGGCCTTGGCGCGATAGCGGAAGTCACACTGCACCAGCGGCCTGCCCTCGCCCTCCGGCGACTCGACCAGTCCCTGACACCGGCGCCCGAAGTGCTCGACCACCAGCTCGCCATCCTTGCGTCCCCAGAACAGATTGGCATTGCCGCATACCGGGCACTCGACCTGGACGATCTCGGTGTCACCGGCCGGTTTTGGCGTCGCTACCTCCGGCGCGTAGAGGTCCCAGGGATTGCCGGCGTAGTCGAGAATCAGACAGTCCGTCTTGCCGGGACTCAGACGCAGGCCACGCCCGACGATCTGCTGATAGAGACTGACGGATTCCGTGGGCCGCAGGATGGCGATCAGGTCGACATGCGGCGCATCGAAGCCGGTGGTGAGCACCGCGACATTGACCAGATACTTGAGCTGCTGGGCCTTGAAGGCATTGATCAGCCGCTCGCGCTCCTCGCCGGGGGTCTCGCCGGTGATCAGCGCCGCCTCGCCGTCAGGCAGGAGTGCGGTGACTTCCTCGGCATGCTCGACGGTGGAGCAGAACACCATCACGCCGCGCCGCTCGCGTGCCTGGGCGACGATATCCAGCACGATGCCCGGCGTCGCGCGCGAGCCCTGCACCACCTCGTTGAGCTCCGCCTCCTGGAAGCTGCCGCCGATGCCGGGCGCCAGCTGCGAGAAGTCATAGCGCGCCACCGCCACATCGACGCGCCGCGGCTCACTCAGAAAGCCTTGCCGCACCATCAGGCGCAGCGGCTGCTCGAAGACGCAATCACGGAAGAAGCAGTCATCATCCCCGCGCACCATGCCGTGATAGTGACGATGGAAGATGAAGCCCTGACCGAGACGATACGGCGTCGCCGTCAGTCCCAGCACCTTGAGGCGCGGATTGTGCTCGCGCAGATGATTGATGACCTTGCGATAGCTGGCGTCCTTCTCCAGCGAGACCCGGTGGCACTCATCGATCACCAGCAGCGTGAAGGGCGCCGCCTGAGCATCAGTCGCCTGCTCAGCCGGCGTGAAGGCATCGAGGTTGCGCACCACTGACTGCACCGAGCCGAACACCACCTGACGCGAGGCCTGCTTGCGCTTGAGGCCGGCACTGAAGATGTCGGCGTCCTTGCCATAGGATTCGTACTTGGCGTGGTTCTGCTCGACCAGCTCGCGCACATGCGCCAGCACCAGCACACGCCCACGCGCGATACGCGCAAGCTCCGCGATCACCAGTGACTTGCCGCTGCCGGTGGGCAGCACGACCACCGCCGCCTCATCACTGCGGCGAAAGTGCTCGACGGTACGCCGCACGGCCTCCTGCTGGTACGGGCGCAGCTCAAACATTCAGCGCCGCCCAGCGAGACACGCGAGTGGGCGCGCTGCCGGCAGGCAGGCCCAGGGAAGAGATGGCTGACAGGGGCGTGAGGGCTGACAGGGAAGTGATGGCTGACAGGAACATTGACATCAAGGGGCCGCCGAATCGCAGGGGTGGACAATGTCCCCATTATCCGCATCAGCGACCGCAGCGGCAAAGTGGGTGTGGATAACCTGAGCCCGCCAACCTTCGCCCGTCAAGTCAAGACCATCTCTCCCGGCCAGTCAGGGGCAGAAGCGCGGCGCGCGCCCCTCTAGCTTGGCCTTGATGCATTCGGTCTGCTCAGCGCGTCCCAGCAGCGAGGACTGCAGCTCTGCCTCAAGCGCCAGTGCCTCGGCTTCCGGCGCATCAAGGGCCTCGTCATAGAGACGCGTGATCGCGCGGATGGCGCTGGGAGAGCGCCCGGCAATCTGGCGCGCCAGGGCCAACGCCTCCTCCTGCGGACTGGAGATGACACGCGTGACCAGGCCAGCGCTCTGCGCCTCGTTGGCCTCGACCTTGCGCCCGCTCCACGTCAACTCGTGCAGCCAGTCCGGTCGTACGCCGCGCGCACTGACACTGATGCCCATGTCGGGAATGATGCCCCAGTCGATCTCGAGCACCGCCAGACGCGCATCAGGATCACACAGGCGAATGTCGGCCCCCAGCGCGATCTGCAGGCCGCCCCCGAAGACGTTGCCATGCAAGGCGGCGATGACCGGCGCCCCGACATCTCGCCAGCCCAGCGCCAGCTGCTGCACGGTATTGCGCTGTGGCGCACAGCCGTTGGCCCCCGCGACCAGCAACTGCGGCACGCGGGCGGCGTCGCCCATGATGGCGGCGATATCCAGCCCCGCACAGAAACTGGGCCCCTCGCCCGATAGCACAACGGCGCGCAGGCCTGATTCCCGAGCGCGGGCATGCAGCTCCTGCTGAACCGCCAGCAAGGCATCGATCATCTTCCAGTCGATGCCGTTGTGCTTGTCAGGGCGATTGAGGCGCACGTCGGCGACATGCTCACTGATCGAGAGGGTCACATAACGTTCAGGCGTGAGGTGGGTAGCGTCAGACATGGCGGTCTCCCTGGGACGGATAACGAGCAAGCACGCGCTCGAACGACTTCACGACAGTGCCGAGCGATGGCACTCATCCAGTGATAAACCCAAAAGGCGCAGGCAACCACACTGCGTTCGTCGAGCTGCCCGCGGGCATGACTCGTTACGTTTCAGTGTGACTGCCTGCGCCCGGTTGTTGAACGGTCGTTTGGTCGCAGAGGTGACGATGGTCTACTCGCGCTTGGCCCCCGACACCTCTGACAGCGATCGCGGCTGGAAACTCTCGGCCTGGGCCATCGCCCAGACACGACGATAGAAGGGATAGTCATCCCCTTGCGTCAGCAGCGCGCCCTTGGTCAGGAAGGGATGCAGGTGCGAGAACAGCTTGACCTCATTCTCGGAGACACGATGCACCAGGTGGTCCGGGGTGATCTGCCAGGGCGTGTGCAGGCCCGCCGCCGACAGGATCTCGGCCAGCGCATGCAGGGTGTTGTGGTGGAAGTGACGCACCTGATCGGCCTTGTCTTCCACAACCAGCGATTTCTGGCGCAGATCATCCTGGGTGGCGATCCCCGTCGGGCACTTGTTGGTGTGACAGCTCAGTGACTGGATGCAGCCCAGCGCGAACATGTAACCGCGGGCGGCATTGACCCAGTCCGCCCCCAGCGCCATCACGCAGGCGATATCGAAGGCACTGATGATCTTGCCGCTGACCCCGATGCGCACCTCATCACGCAGCCCTGCGCCCACCAGCGAGTTGTGGACGAACTGCAGCCCTTCACGCAGCGGGGTGCCGAGGTGGTCGGTGAATTCGGTCGGCGCGGCACCGGTGCCGCCCTCACTGCCATCGACGACGATGAAATCGGGCACGATTCCCGTCTCGATCATCGCCTTGACGATGGCCATGAACTCCCACGGCTGACCGAGGCACAGCTTGAAGCCCACCGGCTTGCCACCCGACAGCTCGCGCAGGCGCTGGATGAAGCTCAACAGCTCAAGCGGTGTGGAGAACTCACCGTGGTTGGAGGGCGAGATGCAATCCTTGCCCATCGGGATCCCGCGCGTCTCGGCGATCTCCTCGCTGATCTTGCTGGCCGGCAACACGCCCCCGTGACCGGGCTTGGCGCCCTGACTGAGCTTGATCTCGATCATCTTGACCTGCTCGCTGGCCGCCTGACGGGCGAACTTCTCGCCATCGAAGCGCCCTTCCTCGTCGCGACAGCCGAAGTAGCCACTGCCCAGCTCCCAGATCAGATCGCCCCCGAATTCGCGGTGGTAGGGACTGATGCTGCCTTCGCCGGTGTCATGGGCAAAGTTGCCCAGCCTGGCCCCCTTGTTCAGGGCGCGGATGGCGTTGGCGCTCAAGGAGCCGAAGCTCATCGCCGAGATGTTGAACAGCGAGGCATTGTAAGGATGCGAGCACTGGGAGTTGCCGACGTTGAGACGAAAGCCCTTGGGGTCCGGCACGCTCGAAGTCTGCATGGAGTGACCGATGAACTCGTAGCTGTCGGAATAGACATCGAGCAAGGTGCCGAACGGCTGGGAGGAATTGTGCTGACGGCCACGCGCATAGACCAGCTCGCGCTGCTTGTGGGAAAACGGCAGCTGATCGGTGTCCGACTCGATCAGATACTGACGCATCTCCGGACGCAGCGCCTTGAACAGATAGCGCATGTTGCCGATCACCGGATAGTTGCGACGCACGGCGTAATCCGCTTGCCGCAAGTCATTGAGGCCAACCGCGACCAGCAGCGCAAAGAGGATGGCCAACGGCCACAACCAGGCATTCTGCATCGCCAGTGGAAGGCAGATGAGCGCCCCCAGGAGACAGAGCAGAAACACGGAATAACGAGGCAACAGCGACCATCTCAGCTTCATCACGACATCCTTGTAATGTGTCAGGCAGACATTCACGACCTCGGGCATGAGGCCTGGCCTCCACCTTAAGCTACCCGGCGTCCGTCACCCAGCTCCCACCATGGAACGCCACGTTGAGCAAGCCAGACGCGACTCCCGTATCACTCGCCTTGCTTCGGCCCCAACGCAAGACGCCCCCATGGCCTTTGCCATGGGGGCGTCTCTCATGCTGTCATCCCGTGATGACCGACCGAGGGATCAATCGACCCAACGACGGGCATTGCGGAACATGCGCAACCAGGCACCGTCCTGTTCCCAGTCATCCGGACGCCAGGAGTTGGTGACGGCACGCGCCACGCGTTCCGGGTGCGGCATCATGATGGTCACGCGACCATCATCGGTGGTCAGACCGGTGATACCGGACGGCGAGCCATTCGGGTTGGCCGGATAACGCGTGGTGATCTGGCCGTAGTTGTCGACGTAACGCAGTGCGACCTGGCCGCTGCTCTGCATCTTGCGCAGGTGAGCGCTGTCGCGGAACTCGGCACGCCCTTCGCCATGCGCGATGGCGATCGGCAGGCGCGAGCCTTCCATGCCATCGAGGAACAGCGAGGCGCTCTTCTCGACTTCGACCATCGCGACACGGGCCTCGAACTGCTCGGACTCGTTGCGCACGAAGCGCGGCCAGGCCTCGGCACCCGGAATCAGCTCCTTGAGCTGGGAGAGCATCTGGCAACCGTTGCAGACGCCCAGCGCGAAGCTGTCGTCACGGTTGAAGAAGCGCTCGAACTGCTCACGCGCACGCGCATTGAACAGCACTGACTTGGCCCAGCCACCGCCGGCGCCCAGCACGTCACCGTAGGAGAAGCCGCCACAGGCGACCAGCCCCCGCATGGTGTCCAGATCGACACGCCCTTCGAGGATGTCACTCATGTGGACATCGACGGCCTCGAAACCGGCGCGGTCGAAGCTTGCCGCCATCTCGAGCTGACCATTGACGCCCTGCTCGCGCAGGATCGCCATGCGCGGACGTGCGCCGGTGTTCAGGTACGGCGCCGCGATGTCCTCGTTGACGTCGAAGGTGGCCTGGACGGAGAGGCCCGGGTCACGCACATCGTTGATGGACTCGAATTCGCTCTTGGCGCAATCGGCGTTGTCACGCGCGGCCTGCATGCGATAGCTGGTCTCGGCCCACAGGCGCTCAGCGCTGGCGCGGGTGGTGGAGAGCAGGTTCTGGCCCAGCAGCGTGATGTTGATCTGCTCATCGGCCCGCGGCGTGGCGATCACGCCACTGTGCTCGAGGCCCACGGCCTTGAGCTCGGCGAGGATGGACTCGGTATGCTCGCGACGCACCTGCACCACGGCGCCCAGCTCTTCGGCAAACAGTGCGCCAGTCGCCTGGCCCGGCTCGGCGGCGGTCCAGTCGAGGGAGATATCGAGACCGACGCGTCCGGCGAAGGACATTTCCATCAGGGTGGTCAACAGCCCCCCGTCGCTGCGGTCGTGATAGGCCAGCAGCTTGCCTTCGAGGTTGAAGCGCTGGATGGCCTCGAAGAAGTGCTTGAGGTCTTCCGGCCTGGCGAGATCCGGCGCTTCGTTGCCGACCTGACCATAGACCTGCGCCAGCGCGGAGCCACCGAGGCGGTGAGCGCCATGGCCGAGATCGATCAGGATCAGGTCTGTCTCCACGGCCTCGCCATTCAGCGTGCGACGCAGCTGCGGCGTGAGGGTACGCATGGCATCGGTGACCGGCGCGAAGCCTGTCATCACCAGCGACAGCGGCGCGGTGATCGACTTGTCTTCGCCGTTCTCGTCCTGCCAGGCGGTGCGCATGGACATGGAGTCCTTGCCGACCGGAATGGTCAGGTCCAGCGCCGGGCACAGTTCCATGCCGACGGCGTGGACGGCATCGAACAGCGCCTGATTCTCGCCGGCGTGATCGGCAGCGCTCATCCAGTTGGCGGACAGCTTGATGTCAGACAGCTTGGCGATCGGCGCGGCAGCCAGGTTGGTGATCACCTCGGCCACGGCCAGACGCGCGGAGGCCGCCGGCGAGATCAGCGCGACCGGCGTACGCTCGCCCATCGCCATCGCTTCACCGACATGGCTGTCGAGGGAGCTGGTGGTGACGGCACAATCGGCCACCGGCACTTGCCAGGGACCGACCATCTGGTCGCGCGCAACCATGCCGGTGATCGAGCGGTCGCCGATGGTGATCAGGAATTTCTTGGAGGCGACGGTGGGCAGCTGCAGCACACGGGTCATCGCTTCGCGCGGGTCGAGGTTATCGAGACCCAGCGCCGGCAGCTCCAGCGTCTGGCGCTCGAAGCTGCGTGACATCCTGGGCGGCTTGCCGAACAGCACGCCCATCGGCAGATCGACTGGACGTGTATCGAAGTGACCATCCTTGACGATCAGCTCGTGCTCCTCGAGGGCTTCACCGACCACGGCGTACAGGCAACGCTCACGCTTGCACAGGGCTTCGAAGGTGGCCAGATTCTCCGGCGCCACCGCCAGCACGTAACGCTCCTGGGATTCGTTGCACCAGATTTCCAGCGGGCTCATGCCGGACTCGGCGCTTGGTACGGCGCGCAGGTCGAACAGGCCGCCGCGGCCACCATCCTTGACCAGCTCCGGCAGTGCATTGGACAGACCGCCCGCGCCGACGTCGTGGATGAAGCAGATCGGGTTCTTGTCATCCAGCGCCCAGCAGCGATCGATGACTTCCTGCACGCGACGCTCCATCTCGGCGTTGTCACGCTGCACGGAGGCGAAATCGAGGTCTTCGCTGGAGCTGCCTGAGGCCATGGAAGAGGCAGCACCGCCGCCCAGGCCGATCAGCATCGCCGGGCCGCCCATCACGATCAGCTTGGCGCCGACCGGAATATCGCCCTTCTCGACATGCTGACTGCGGATGTTGCCGTAACCGCCGGCGAGCATGATCGGCTTGTGATAACCGCGACGCTCGATGCCGCCGGCACCGAAGGCATCCTGCTCATAGGTACGGAAGTAGCCGTTGAGGTTGGGACGGCCGAATTCATTGTTGAACGCAGCGCCCCCGATCGGGCCCTCGAGCATGATGTCGTAGGCGGTCTTGATTCGCTCCGGCTTGCCGTAATCGTGCTCCCACGGCTGTTCGAAGCCCGGGATACGCAGGTTGGAGACGCTGAAGCCGGTCAGACCCGCTTTCGGCTTGGAGCCGACACCGGTCGCGCCTTCGTCACGAATCTCGCCACCGGCACCGGTCGCGGCGCCCGGATAGGGGGCGATGGCGGTCGGGTGGTTGTGGGTCTCGACCTTCATCAGGATGTTGATCGGTTCCTGATGGTAGGTATAGATGTGGTCTTCGCCTGTCGGGAAGTAACGCCCGGCAGTCGGACCTTCCATCACGGCGGCGTTATCACTGTAGGCTGACAGCACGCCATCCGGATGATGCTGGTAGGTGTTCTTGATCATCTTGAACAGCGAATGCGTCTGCGCCTCGCCATCAATGGTCCAGTCCGCATTGAAGATCTTGTGGCGGCAATGCTCGGAGTTCGCCTGAGCGAACATCATCAGTTCGATGTCGGCAGGATTGCGGCCCAGAGTCTTGAAGGACTCGACCAGATAATCGATCTCGTCATCAGCCAGCGCCAGACCCAGGCTACCGTTGGCCGTGACCAGGGCGTCGCGGCCGCCGCCGAGGATATCGACATGGGCAAGCCTGGCGGGTGCCTGATGCTGGAAGAGACGTGCGGCGTCCTGGGTTCGGGTCAGCACCGTCTCGGTCATGCGGTCGTGCAGTCGGGAGGACAGCGTGGCGAAGAGCTCTTCGCTGAGGGCCGCGTTCAGCTTGATGCGGTAGGCGATGCCACGCTCGAGGCGGCGGACTTGCGGCAGGCCGCAGTTGGTGGCGATATCAGTGGCCTTGGAAGACCAGGGGGAGAGCGTGCCGAGGCGGGGGATGACGAGGAAGAGATGTCCTTCTGGAGCGCTCTCGTCACGACTGGGGCCGTAGTCCAGCAGGCGCTCCAGTGTTGTCCGGTCAGTACTGCTCAGTTCACCATCGACCTCGGCCAGATGCAGGTACTCGGCATGAAGAGATTCCACCTCCGGCACCAGCTCGCGTAACGAAGCCAGTAGACGGGTGTGACGGAAGGCGGAAAGGGCAGGCGCGCCTCGCAGTTCGAGCATGGTCAGGGAAAGCCTCTGAAGCAGCGTGAACGGACAACCGCCAAACGGCGGCAGCAAGCGCATATCATACGTGAAAGGCGAGCCTTAACGAAGCCCGCAGGCGACATGCGTTGGATGACAGTGTGTTGAGCTGCCGGTATGGTGGAAGCCCTGCCGTGAATGATGCTGACGCATGCTCAAGACCTCGCCCTTTTCTCTCATTCCGCCCGTGCGACAGCTGCTGCGCCACGCGCGGCGTTTTTTCGTCACGGCACTGGCCCTCGCCTTGCTGATACTGCCCGAGCGCACCCTCATCGAGATGCCTACGCGGCTGGACGATGTCCGTGCGCGCGACTTCATTCAGGTCGCCACACGCAACACCCCCACGACCTTCTATCGTGGCCGTCAGGGGCCTACCGGTTTCGAATACGAACTGGCACGTGACTTCGCCGATTATCTTGGCGTGAGTCTGTCGATGGATTCCGAGCACAATATCGAGAGCCTGACCCAGAGCGTGCTCAATGATCAGGCCGATCTCGCGGCCGCGACCCTACCGCTGGATCTCTCCGAACAGGGCCTGCGCTTCTCACGCCCCATCCTCGAATTGCAGGCGATGGTGGTCTATCGACGCGGCATGCACCCGCCCAAGGAATTGAAGGATCTGGTCGGCAAGCGCATCGGCGTCATCAAGGGCGCCGGCACCAGCCTGGTACTGAGGGAAGTCCAGCAGGACATCCCCGAGCTCAGCTGGAAGGAAACCGGCGAGCTTGAGGTGGCGGATCTGCTGCAACGCATCGAGGAAGACAAGCTGGATGCGGCGGTCGTCTATGCCCATCAATTCAAGCTCAACCGCCTGTTCTTCCCCAATGTGGAGAACGGCTTCGACGTGGGCGATCCTCTGACGCTGGCCTGGGCCTTCCCTGCGCATGGCGACATCTCATTGCTGACCGCCGCCAATGATTTTCTCGAGACACGCCGCCAGGATGGCACCCTCGATCGACTGGTCGAGCGCTATTTTGGCCATGATGATTATCTCGAGTATGTCGGCGCCCGTACCTTCATCCGCCAGGCACGCGATCGCCTGCCGCGCTATATCGATACCTTCAAGGAAGCCGCACGCGAAACCGGTATCGACTGGAAGCTGCTGGCCGCCACAGGCTATCAGGAATCGCACTGGCAACCCGAGGCCACCTCTCCTACAGGGGTGCGCGGTCTGATGATGCTGACCAATGTGACGGCACGCGAAATGAAGATCGCCAACCGTTTGGACCCCGTTCAGAGCATCGATGGTGGCTCACGCTATCTTGTGAGTATAAAGGGACGCTTGCCGGACGAGATCAAGGAACCGGATCGCACCTGGATGACGCTGGCAGCCTACAATGTCGGCCTGGGTCACCTGTTTGACGCCAGACGGATCGTGAAGATGAAGGGCGGCGACCCGAATCGCTGGAAGGATGTCCGCGAAGCCCTGCCCTTGCTTCAGAATCGTGAGTGGTACCAGAAAGTCCGTTATGGTTATGCACGCGGCGGAGAACCTGTCATCTATGTACGCAATATCCGACGTTATTATGAAATACTGAATTATGTTTACCGTAGCCAGCAGCAGTTCTATCAGCTGGATGAGCGTCCGATTACCGACGACGAAGGCGACAGCAATCCCTTCGATACAGTGCCTCCGATTCTCTGAGGATGGAGTTCGGACCGTCAGCACTCCGGTGCCTCAAGTGCACGCATCTTCACCACACATCAAGAGCCTCTAAGGACAGGGAATGACACGCAGACTCGTCTTGATGTCGCTAAGCCTGATCGCGTTCGGCATCGCCTTGCTGGGGCTCTGGCCGTCTGCCGGCAATGAAGCCAATGCGCTACTGCTGATGATGTTGACCCTGCAAGCCGCCGGCCAGACTGCCTGGCACTGGCGAAATACCTTCCTCAGTCAGCTGTTTCTCAGCGCCTCATTGATCCTCAACATCCTGCTGATCTGTACCTTCCTGCTACCGGAGAGCTGGGTGGGGGTGGACCACTGGGGAGGCCTGCTGATCAATCTGCCGGGCGATTGGCATATCGCCAATATCCGCCCGCCTATCCTGATCCTGTTTGCCTGTTTCGGCCTCACGACCTGCGCCCTGTTGCGCATGCGACTGGGATTCGGCTCTGCCATCCAACTGACGCAAGTCACGCTGTTGCTGCTGTTTGCCATGACGACAGACGCCAGCCTTTCCGTCGCCAGCATGGTACTGGCAGGTCCGGAGCGCATCACGCTGACCAGTTTTGTCAGTCTGCTATTGCTCGCACAATGGATCGATGTGCAGCCGGCACTCATGCATATGTGGCGCCGTACTATCGTACCATTGGTCATCTCCTCCATGATCACCCTGATATGCCTGCTCGCCTGGCAACAGCAGAGCCAGGACGAGAACGATCGCATCAACCAGTCGACCTACGTACTGGGCGACAAGATCGCCACGGAACTGTCTCGCGAGATCAACGACCAGCTCAATGCGATGCGGCGCTTCGCCGGTTTCTGGAGCCTGATGGGGCAGACACCGACGCGCGGAGAATGGCAGCGTCTGGCACGCAGCTATTACAAGGATTTCGATTACTTCCAGAACATCGCCTTCATCGATCCGGACAGCGTGGTTTCGCGCGTCTTCCCGGACAAAGGGCGCAATCATGACGTGCTGGGCGTACGCCTGCTGGATGCTCAACCGGACACGCCGCTGCGCAATCCGCTGGAACTCGGCATCGAGGGCCATACCGGCATCATCGACCTGATTCAGGGCGGCAAGGGCATGGTGTCCTACCTGCCGGTGCGTGACCCTCGTGATGGCACCATCCTGGGGGCGATCGCCATGGTGGTGGACCTGGCCCCTCTCCTCGACAGAGCCATGGACACGGCACGCAATGAGGCATTTGCGGTCACCCTGTCAGAGCGTGGCAACATCTATATCCATGTCGGCCCCGAAAGCCGTCTGGCGCCCTGGGGACATCGCATTCCCATCGAGCTACCCGCCACCGACCTGACACTGGGCCTGCAGCCGACACAGCACTTCCTGGCAGCCACTCGTGGTCGTCTGCCGGAAGTGACATTGCTGACGGGGATTCTGTTGGCTTACCTGCTCTTTCTCGTGATCTACATGTATCGCCGCGTCTCGCAGGAGCACGGCATCGTCAAGAATGCCAACGATGCACTACGCGAAGAGATGGTGCGGCGAGAGCGACTGCAGAACGAGATCCAGTGGCTGGCGCGCCACGACGAGCTGACCCAGCTGCCCAATCGTCGCTATTTCCTCGAGCAGGTGCAGAGCTTCAGCGGCAAGATGCCTCTGACGGTCATGATCCTGGATATCGACTTCTTCAAGACGGTCAATGACAAACTGGGACACTTGGAGGGAGATCGCTACCTGCAGAAAGTTGCCGCCGTCTCACGGGCGCCCGTGGAGTCTGCCGGCGGCATACTGGCGCGCTTCGGTGGTGAGGAATTCGTGGTCTGCATCCCGGAATGTCCGCGTGCGGTCGGCCGCACGCTGGCAGAAGAGCTGCGGCGTGCCGTGCAGGCCGCAGGGCTGCCGCAACCTGCCACGGACAGCGTCGTCACGGTATCCGTGGGGATGGCATGCGTGGCGCGCGCTCCGTTGCGGCTGGATGCACTGCTGCAGGCAGCGGATGAGGCGCTGTATCGCGCCAAGTCCAGTGGTCGCAATCAGGTTCAGGTCGCTGCCTGACGATCCATGCTGAGGCCAACACGATGGCAACGCGAAGAGATCTGAACGGAAGGTTCAGCGCGAGAGGACCCTGCGCGGGCGGATCTGAGCGAAAGGATCAGCATGAAAGGTTCAGCGAGGAAGCTCACCGCGCCGCTCCGCGAAGAAGGACTTGAGCAAGCGCTTGGCGTGCGCGGCCAATAGCCCCCCTTCCACCTCGACGTGATGGTTGTGCCAGGGCTGTGCAAACAGGTTGGCACGCGATTCCACCATGCCGGTCTTGGGCTCGGCAGCCCCGTAGACGACCCGCTTCACCCGCGCGTGGATCAAGGCACCACTGCACATCATGCAGGGTTCCAGCGTCACATACAGCGTGCAATCGTCGAGACGATAGTTGCCGAGTCGGGCCGCCGCCGCGCGCAAGGCCTGCACCTCGGCATGTGCTGTCGGGTCGGGGGTGCTGACTGGCGCATTGTAGCCAGTGCCGATGATGTCGCCCTGGGGATTGACCACCACCGCGCCGACAGGCACCTCGCCAGCCTCGAATGCCAGCCGCGCCTGGTCCAGCGCGCGGTGCATATAGTAATGATCCCCACGTGGCCCACTCCGGGCCTGCGGCGCTATCGCCAACTCGTCACTCACCGTAGTTCTCCGGTATCCTGAGGCCATTGTTTCGCTCACCATGATAACGGCTTGGCGCTCGCGCTTCCTCCTGCATTGCCGCCCCGCGCGGGATGGCAGTGCTCCGAGCGCCTGCCCCTCAGCACAAGGATAGATTCATGACCCAAACAGCTACTGCGCCTCTTGAGGCTCTGGTCACCCTGCTGGGTCTTGAGACCCTGGAAGAGAATCTGTTCAGAGGGCACAGTCAGGACCTCGGCTTCCCTCAACTGTTTGGCGGACAGGTACTCGGACAAGCGCTGTCCGCAGCGACACGCACGGTGCCGGTCGAACGCCAGGTCCACTCACTGCATGGCTACTTCCTGCGCCCGGGCGATGCCCACAAGCCTGTCATCTATCAGGTTGATGGCGTGCGTGATGGCGGCAGCTTCACGACCCGCCGCATCAGTGCCATCCAGAATGGCAAGACCATCTTCTTCTGCAGCGCCTCCTTCCATGGCAAGGAGGCGGGATTCGAGCATCAGCTCGCCATGCCCGACATCGAATCGCCAGAGCAGTTGATCGAGCAGGGGGCACGCATCGAGCGCTACGAAGGTCACCCCATCGAGTTCCTACGCCTGAAGGCGCCGATCACGGCGAGTGATGATGATGCCTGCCCCCCACCACGTCAGCGGCTGTGGTTCCGACTGGCAGGCGAGCTGCCGGAAGATGATGCCCTGCATCGCTACCTGCTGACATACAGCTCCGACTTCAACCTGCTGGCGACAGGCCTCGGCGGACATGGTGTGCGGTTCGGTTCGCCCGAACTGCAAATGGCGAGCTTGGATCACTCGCTATGGTTCCACCGCGATGTACGCGTCAATGATTGGCTACTCTATGAGATGGACAGCCCATGGGCAGGAGGGGCACGCAGCTTCGCTCGCGGCAGTCTGTATAACCGGTACGGCGAGCTGGTGGCATCAAGCGCCCAGGAAGGCCTGACCCGCCTACGCAAACGTCCCTGAACGAATCGCTCTGTGCGAATTGTCCGAACAACAATGCCCCTCCTGAGACATTCTCAGGAGGGGCATTGTCATGTTTGCCTGCGTTTCTCTACAACCTACAATCTACAGCACTAAGAGTAGCGCACTGCGATTCACTATTATCGCGTCAATAGGGGGTCACTTCAGTGCTGTCCTGACACGCGTGCAGTTTTCATCTCGATAGCGTTGTTTGTAGTCATTACGCTGTGACTGCCAACTTCGCATCTGGCCCGACGACCCGCCGCCGCGACGCCTATCGGTATAATATTCGATCTTGTCCTTGATGAACTGACAGTGCTCTATCTTCCTCTCTCGCTCCCCGGCAGATACCATTTCTGATGACATAAGCCCCATCAAAAGAGCCATCATTCCTGCCAATAGAAGTCTTGATGAAGAACATGAAAAGTCCCTCGACATGTCGCCTCCTTGCGCCTGTACACGGATAGATTCCAATGAGTGATTTTCAATGACAGCGCAGACACCGAGCAGGTGCTGCAACAGCAAAGATATCTCTCGATAGCGTGGAATGCCTGCCGGTGGAGACCACCCTCGATAGAGCCCAGCACAACTCTCCCGTGTGCGACTTTTCTTTTGCGCCAATTTTTCCTGAGCACAAAGAGAACCGCCCCTGCAGCAAGGCTACAGGGGCGGTTCGGGATAAGTGCCTGACGATGACCTACTCTCACATGGAGAAACTCCACACTACCATCGGCGCTAAGCGGTTTCACTTCCGAGTTC